>NZ_CP147407.1:3000000-3600000 GCF_037201815.1 Metabacillus sp. FJAT-52054
ATTTTCTATCAAACAGAAAAGGATTGGCTCTCCTTATACCATGAAAATGGCTATCAGTTTTTTAAGCTTGGAGAAGAAGCGTATGTGAATCTCGAAGAATTTACGCTGACAGGAAAGAAAAAAACAAATCTGCGTACCGTCAGAAATAAATTTGAGAGAGAAGGATATGACTTTACGATTGCCGAACCTCCTTTTTCAGATTCTTTTATTCAGGAATTAGAGGCTGTCTCCTTAGACTGGCTTAACGGCCGAAAAGAGAAAGGGTTCTCTTTAGGCTATTTTGACAGGGACTATATTCAGCGGGCTCCGGTAGCTGTATTAAGAAACTCCGCCGGAACGATGATGGGATTCGCAACCATTATTCCGGTATATGACGGCGAGACCATATCCGTTGACTTGATGAGGTATTCACAGGAGGTTCCGAGCGGCACGATGGATATGATTTTCATTTCAACCATGCTTCATATGAAAGAACAGGGCTATAAGTGGTTTAACTTAGGAATGGCTCCGTTATCAAATGTCGGCCAAAATAAGTATGCCTTCTGGAGTGAAAAAGCAGCTGCACGAATCTATAGGCATGGCCAGTATTTTTACCAGTTTGAAGGAATTCGAAAATACAAAGAAAAATTTGCCAGCCGCTGGGAACCAAAATATTTGGCCTTCAGCTCCAGATCCGCTCTTCCTGTTACGATGCTGCAGCTATCGAGACTCATTCAAAAAGACATAGAGAAAAATTGAAGCGGGGGACTTCTCACTGAATAAACAAAATAATTAATTTTCCTTATTGTTCCAATTGTGATGAAGAGGTACAATTTCATTAGTTGAATAATGAAGGAGTACTCTCACGTGAAAAAACTGTTTTTAAAAGTAGGGTTGGCTCAGTTTGGTTTTTCAATTTTAGCATTGTTTCTTACGTCTGCCATAAATAGTACATTGCAGGCATCTCTTATTTCTTTACTCATCGGCGGGCTATTGTTCGGATGGCTGACATCACGGAAGCTAGAAGAAAAAAATACTTTTTACTGCATCCTTCCCATCGCCTACACTGCTTCACTCTGGGCAATATTTATTTTTATTACCTGGGGGGCATTGGGAAAAAGCCCATGGATGTTCTATTCCCTTCTTCACCTTCCTTTTTTACCCGTTTTTTTCATGGCTAACATGGAAGGGGAAGGACGGATTTTCCTATGGGCTCCGCTTGCATTTGAACTGGCGTTTGTTCTGCCTATCGTGATTAAGTTTGCCGCGTTGAAAAAATTACATATGATTTCAAGAAGGAATACCCTTATCCTGTTTTCCATTGTCCTTTTGGCAATTGGCTCTGGAATGGCCGTTCAATGGCAGCGAAGCAAGAGTGTTCTTCCTTCCTACGGATTTAAATACGGTGGAGGCTATTCAAGCACTGATTTGTCCCCATACCGTGTGTCAAATCCTGATCATGTACTCCCAAAATTGGACGAAGCCTCAGAATATGTGATTAAAGATCCTAAGCAGATGCCTGTCATGGACGGGGCAGAAGCCGCCTATCCTGTTTATTCAGCTTTTGCCAATGCCGTCTACGAAAATGCTAAAGCAGCTAATAATCAAAAAGAGATTATCAGCTTTACCAATACGATCTATGCTTTTGAGCGCTTACTCTCTAAGGAAGTGGATATTTATTTCGGGGCTGAACCGTCTTCTGCACAACGGGAAATGGCTAAAAAAGCCGGGGCAGAGCTCGTTATGACCCCGATAGGAAAAGAGGCGTTTGTCTTTTTTGTCAATCCTGAGAATCAGATTGATCGTTTAACGGTTTCCGAGATTCAATCGATCTATTCAGGTGAGTTGAAGAACTGGTCTCAGCTTGAAGGCAAATCTAAAAACATTGTTGCATTCCAGCGGCCAGCAGATTCAGGGAGCCAGACGCTGCTTGAGAAAATCATGGGTGATAAACCGATTATTCAGCCATTGAAGGAAGAAACCCCTGCTGGGATGGGCGGTATCATTGAGCAGGTTGCGGATTACCGGAATTTTGATAATGCCATCGGCTTTTCCTTCCGTTTTTTCGCTACTGGAATGAGAAAAAATGAAAAGATTAAACTTCTTTCCATTAATGGGATAAGCCCAAGTCCGGAAAATATTGCGAGTGAAAAATATCCTTTTACCGCCTCTCTTTATGCGATTACCTTAAAATCGAACAAAAAGAAAACAATCCCGCCGTTTCTTGAATGGATGAAAGGGTCTCAGGGGCAGGAGCTCGTTGAAAAAGTCGGATATATTAAGAACTAACAAATAGACGCCGCCGGGATTCCCGGGGCGTCTGTTTCAATTAGCGGATGTCTGCCTGCTGCTTTTGAAAAAAGAGCTGCTGCGGATTTTTAGTGAATAAGTCTTCGAGCTCCTCTTCAGAAAATCCGCGGTCATTCAGCTTGGGCAAAATGTTTTCAAATAAATGGACCGGATGCCAGTTTCTCAATTGTACAGCGATCGGTTCCGGGATTTCAGGCGGTCTGCCCAGCCAGATATTTACCGTATCATGCGAGAGCAGAATTTGATTGCCATAACCTTCTTTCAGCAGTACGCTGAGCGTCTCTATTTTTTCTGCATCAGGCCTTGCCCCCGCAATCCCCTGCAGGCCAAAACGGTCGAATCCGATATAGACGCCTCGTTCCAAGACCCTTCGATGATAAGCAGGATCCGTATTTCCGCACATATGACCGACGACTATTTTTTCCGGCGAGGCTCCTTCCGATATAAGGAGTTCTGCCTGTTCCGGTCCCATTGTTCCTTCCTGTGTATGGGTTAGGATGACAGCTCCTGTCTCCTTTTGAGCTTTTGCTGCTGCCCGGAAGAACATTTCTTCATAAGAGGTGATGTGATCCTTGCTTGAAGCCACCTTGATCACTCCTGCTTTCACTCCTGTTTCGCCAATTCCTTCAGTAAGCTCCGTCATGAACATTTCATAAATTTCATCCTCCGCTGTTCCAAGCTGCTGCCGGAATTTGAAATAGGGGGTGGCGCCTTCTCCTTCGTAATAGTAGCCTGTCGCGCATACGATCTGCAGTCCGGTTCTATCTGATACTTCTTTTAAAAATTCCGGATTTCGCCCGCATTCATTCGGAGTAGGATCAACAACGGTTTCTACTCCAAAGCTTCTTAAGGACAACGCAATCGTTTCAGCCGTTTCCAGAGCTTCCTTTGTATTCATTCCGCCCAGCGTCAAGTCTCCGCTGTATCCTGGATAGCCGAATAGAAAGTGCTCATGGATGAGTGTTTTCCCCAGCTCATCTGCAGTTATGGCTCCAGTTACCGTTTCTACCCCCTGATTCATCGCTCGATTCCTCCGCTCACCTTTTGGCGTTCCTCTTCCTGCAGCTGTCTCCACAGCAATTTTCCGCTTGTAGTCATCGGCAGAGATTCCCTAAATTCAATCACTCTTGGATACTTGTAATCTGCCATATTCTGCTTCGCCCAGTCTATGATTTCCTCAGGCGCGGTGCCAAGCCCGTCCTGTGTGAGAACGACAAAGGCTTTTACGGTCTCTCCTCTTCTCTCATCCGGAATTCCTACTACACAGGCCTGCTGAACAGCCGGATGCTTATAAAGCAGCGATTCTACTTCCGCCGGCCATACTTTAAATCCGGATGCATTAATCATCCTCTTTACGCGGTCGACCATAAAATAATAGCCTTCCTCGTCCCTTTTGCCGATATCACCTGTCCTGAAATATCTTTTTCCATCAATTTCTATAAACGCCTGTTCATTTTCCTCCGGTCTGTTATAGTAGCCAAGAAAAACCTGCGGTCCGTTTACAACAATTTCTCCTTCTCCGCCTATCGGCAGCTCTTCGTGAGTGAGGGGATCGATAATTTTCGCATCCACATCAAAGGATGGAATGCCGAGGCATTGAAGCTTTGGACGATCCGGCGGATTAAAGTGAGTTTGGGCGATCGTTTCAGAAAGCCCATAGCCTTCGACAAAATGGAGACCTGTCAGATCAAACAGCTTTTCTCCTACTGCTGCCGGGAGGGCCGCTCCTCCGCCTGCAAGTCCCTGAAGTGACGCCATATCTTCCTTTTTCAGCTTCGGATTCGCCAGGAAATCAATAAGCATTGTACTAATGTTGACCCAGTTGCTTACCTTTTTCTCACGGATGATGCTGCGCGCGTATTCACGTTCCCATCTTGTCATCAGCACCATGGTCGCCCCTGACATGATCGGAATATGCATACTATGGATCATGCCGGTAACGTGAAAGAGCGGAAGGGTTGCAAGGCTGACGGCATCGGAAGTTGCATTAAGCCAGTGGTATCCACCGAATGTATTTGCCTGAACGGTCCGATTTGTATGCATACAGCCCTTTGGCAATCCGGTAGTCCCGGACGTATAAGGCATAACAGCTAGATCATCCGGTCCTGAAGCGGACGGAAGCGGTATGCACCCTGCACCTAATGCCTCCTTCCATAAAAAATGTCCTTCTTCATTAAACATTCTTCTTTCTGCACGAACCTCTTCCGGCAAATTCAACTCGTGAGTTCCGGCATAATCAGAATAGGCAGCAGCGACGACCTGTGTAATCAAGCCTTCTTTTATTAGCGGTGCAGCCCGGTCATATAATTCCTGTCCCACTATGGCACTTTTTATTTCACAGTCTTTTACATAGAAACGGAGTTCATCTGCGGTGTTCATTGGATTGATTGGAACGACCACTGCATCCGCTCTAAGAATGGCATAAAATCCAATAATAAATTGAGGTGAGTTCTGCATATAGAGGAGAACGCTCTCCCCTTTCGTCACATTCATTTTTTGCTGCAGAAAACCAGCCAGTTCATCGGCCTCTTTTAATAAATCTCCAAAACTCATTTCATTTCCGTAATAATCGATCGCTGTTTTACTGGGATATCTGGAAGCCGTTACCTCAAGGTTGTGATATAGAGTAGTTTCCGGCAAAGTCAGTGTTGTGGAAGTTCTTACCGGCCAAAATTTAAAATGATCCTGATTCAATTTATCCACCTCATCCCATGTTTTGTAAACGCTTACTCTTTTGATTTTCGAGGCATTACTCCGTTTTCCTCTTACGCATCGTATTTTTTTCTTCCCTTAAATTCGACATTCAATGGAAGGTGTTCTTATTAGTAAAAATTGCCGCTTGAATGTACTCCCAATATAAAAGACACTTAAGTTAGTAAAATACAGCCATACCATTAGGAGGAGATTATGAAGAATTATAGATTGATGCTTTCACTCATCATGTCCGCGGCTATCTTTTTTTCAGCTCTAACCATCCAGCCATCTGTATCAAAAGCAGAGACCGGTGACCGTAATCCTGTTATTTTCATTCATGGTGCAGGCGGAATCGGCGCAAGCTTCTACAGCATTGAAAATTACTTAAAAGCACAAGGCTGGTCCGACAATGAACTCTTTGCGATTGAAATGCGCGATAAGTCGGGAAATAACAAGAATAACGCGAAGCAGCTTGCTGCATATGTAGATGAAGTTCTTGAGAAAACCGGGAAAAGCAAGGTCGATATTGTGGGACACAGCATGGGAGGACCGAATGCCCTCACCTATATTCTGAACAGCGGCGGAAGCAAGGTTGACGACGTTGTTACATTCGGATCGCCAAATAAAATGGTGACATCGAAGGCGCCTGCCGGCGATGATCCTAACCATAAAATTCTCTATACTTCTATCTACAGTACGAATGACATTGTCGTAAATAAATGGCTATCCCCTCTTCAAGGAGCGAAGAATGTTCAAATCAGCGGACCGGGCCATCTTGGAATGCTTGCGAACACTCAAGTTAACGAACTTATTAAAGAAGGATTAAATGGCGGGGGCAAAAATACGAATTAATGATTAGGGCCTGTCTCAATGAGGCAGGCCCTTTTTACTTCCTGAAAATGAGAGCGCAAAAAGCCAAAGGATTCTTTCCTCTGGCTTTTTTAAATTTACGGCACCAAAATTAATTTCCCCTTCGTTTCCCTCCCTTGAAGCATCCGGTGAACTTCCGGCGCTTTCTCAAGCGGGTAGACGCCTCCTATTGTCAGCTGCAGCTTCCCCTCGCTTAAAAAGGCAAGCAGTTCATGCAGGCTTTGTGTGTAAAGCTCTTTCTTGCGCATCATTTGCGGGAGAAAGAAGCCAATGACAGACAGGTTTTGCCCCATAAGCGACGAAGGATACAGCTTTGCCTGTTCTCCGCTTGCTACTCCGTAGATGACGAGACGTCCAAACGGTGCCATGCAGGAAAGAGTTTTTCTGAAAATATCCCCTCCGGCCATTTCAAGCGCCACGTCCACCCCTTTACCTTCCGTAAGGTTAAGTACTTCCTTTTCCCAGCCTTCCATCGTATAATCGACAGCCTCGTCTGCACCAAGACTTAATGCAGCCTGACGCTTTTCTTCTGTACTGGCCGTTGCAATGATTTTCCCTGCTCCAAAAAGCTTGGCAAGCTGAACTGCAATCGAGCCTACTCCTCCCGCTGCCGCATGGATAAGAACCGTTTCTCCCTCTTCAAGCCGGCCCATTGTTTTCAAGACATGATATGCACTTAAACCCTGCAGCGGCATCGCTACCGCATGATGAAGATCAACACCTGCCGGCACGGGAATAAGACCGCGTTCATCCGCTACTGTATATTCCGCATAGCCGGTAGCTCTTGACGTTCCCAGAAGAGTAACGATTTTATCCCCTTGTTTGAACCTCTTTACTTCACTCCCTGTTTCAACGATTGTTCCAGCCACCTCAGCTCCCGGAACAAATGGAAGCGGAGTATCGATGACATACTGTCCCTCTCGTCTTGCTGTATCCGCATAGTTCACTCCGATTGCTTCAATTTTAATCAATACTTCTTTTTCCCCCGGGCTTGGTGTTTCAAGATCGACGACCTTCATCACTTCTGGCCCGCCATATTCATTCAGCTGAATCGCTTTCATCTTCTTCTCCTCACTTTCCCTCAAATTCCGGTTTTCTTTTTTCTTTAAATGCCAAGACTCCTTCTTGATGGTCAGCTGTTTCAATCATCATCGGCTGTGTCAGCCTCTCCTGCTCAAGAATGTCCTCTAATCGGGAATAGGAGGCTTGTTCAATAATCCGCTTCATTTGGCCGAATGCCTGAAGCGGTCCCTGGGAAAGACGGAAAGCATAGGAGCTCACCTCGTCCTTTAGCTGCTCGAGCGGGACCGTCCGGTTGACAATGCCATAGGACTTTGCCGTCACTGCATCGATTGGCTCTGCATTGAAAAACAGCTCCTTCGCCCGCTGCGGCCCTATCAAACGCGGGAGAAAATAAAGGCCTCCTCCATCGGAAATCAGCCCCACCTGGGCAAAGCTCATGACGAATTTGCTGTCCTCCGCTGCAAAGATAAAATCACAGGCAAGCGCCAGGTTAAACGCAGCACCTGCTGCAAAACCATGAACCGCAGCAATGACTGGCTTGCCAAGGTTTTTAATAGCAAGAATACACTCATTCAATTTTCCAAGGTGCTCGTATATTTGCTGTCCGTTAACCTGGCCCATTGTTTTGACATCCCCGCCTGCACTGAATGAGCGGCCAGCCCCCGACAAAATCACGGCTTTTATTTCCTCATTTGCCTCTGCCATACGAAGCGCCTCGGTGATTCCAACAATCATTTCTGCACTGAATGCATTTAACGATTCCGGACGGTTCATCGTGATCGATAAAACCGGTCCGCTTTGTTCAACCAATAAATGAGACATTATATTTCCTCCTTTTATTTAATGAGCCATCCGCCATCAACAAGTAAATCGGAGCCTGTCATATAGGACGCCTGCTCAGATGCAGCGAAAGCAATGACATGAGCGATTTCCTCTGCCTTGCCCACCCGCCGCAATGCCGTGTTTTTTTCAATCGCAGCGGCAAATTGAGTATTTTGCAGTCCTTCTTCGGTTAAAGGCGTCTCCGCAAATCCAGGTGAAACGGAGTTGACCCGGATTCCATATGGGGCAAGCTCCAGAGCAAGGGCCTTAGAAAAATTAATGACACCTGCCTTGGCTGCGCTGTAATGAGGAATATGAGAACCTGCTTTATAGCCGGAAAGGGATGCCACATTCACAATCGCACGATCCATCCTTTTCTCCTTGCTGCTCTCAATCATGAGTTTCCCAAGTACCTTGCTCACAAGAAAAACGCTTCTCAGGTTCAGGGACTGGACCTCGTCCCAGTTTTCTAATGACGTTTCAAGAATTTTGGATTGCCCGGACCCTCCGGCATTGTTCACGAGAATATCGAGCGAACCGGCTTCCTTTACATATTGAGCTAAGGCTTGAATTTCTTCTTCGTTCGTCACATCTGCCCTAAAAAACACGGCCTTCTCCTGTATTGTCTGTTCATTTATATACGCTGCCGCCTTTGAGAGCTTATCCTCGGTCCGTCCGACAAGGATCACCCTGGCTCCCTCTTTGGCGAGCATACAGGCCGTTTCCATCCCGATTCCGCTGCCGCCGCCGCCCGTTACTACTGCTGTCCGCTGTGAAAAACGCATGAAGTTTCTTCCTCCCTACATAACGGTATAAGATTCTTTTTGCAGAAGAGCGTCCGCTATAAAACGGTTTCTTTCTACACGGTTTGCTGAACCGAGTTCAGCAAATTTAAGGCTGATCCGGGAAAGAAGAAGGTTCTTCCGGTCATCGGCCACTAATTGATGAACGAGCTGCCTGGCTAGAGTTTCGCCTTCATACAATGCTTCCTCCGCCGCCGTTTGGCATAGGCTAACCATTAGCTTTGCTTTTTCTTCTCCTTTTGCATCCAGCGTCTTTTTAGCGCGGAGCAGAGAGGATTCTGCAGAAAACAAAGCCGCTGCCAGATTGGACAGTTTCAAAAGCGTCTCCTGTTCTTCGTTCATGTTCCCGCCGTATTTCTCAAAGGCAGCTCCAAAGCAGACAAGCAGGGTATTCCGGAGTGCTGAAACAATCATTTCTTCGTTTTCAAGAAGCCTGCCGATGCCTTTTATATCCTCTTGAAGGGCTTTATACGCCTTCGATACCATGCTTTCAAATTCAACCTCTCCTTTTGCAGCCTTCCTCAAAAAGTGGGTAGGCAGCAAAAGACGATTGATCTCATTCGTTCCTTCAAATATCCGGTTGATCCGTGAATCCCGGTACACCTGCTCAATCGGATATTCCTGAATAAAGCCCGCACCTCCATGCAGCTGCAGGGATTCATCTGCCGCATAATCGAGGGTTTCTGAACCAAACACCTTGCAGATTGCGCATTCGGCAGCGTACTCCATCATCTGTTTTCCAATCAGCCTGTGATCCTCTGCTTCATATAAATCACCAAGCGCATCCTCAAGGAGACCTGCTGTTCGATACTGAATCGACTCCGCCGCATAAATTCTTGAAGCCATGAGGGCAAGTTTTTCCTTCGTTGCCGGAAAGTCTGCGATGCTGCGCCCGAACTGAAAGCGCCCTTTCGTAAATTCAAGTGCGAGCTTAAGTGCATGCTTGGATGCACCCATACAGGCTGAACCTAGATTAAACCTGCCCAGATTTAAAACATTCAGAGCGATCACATGACCTTTTCCCGGTTCCCCAAGCAGATTTTCTTTCGGTACAAGACAATCTTCGAGCAGCACCGTTCTAGTTGACGAGCCTTTGATCCCCATCTTTTTCTCTTCGGGTCCTAAGGTTAAACCTGGGAAGCTTTTTTCAGCGATAAAGGCAGAGAAATGCTGGCCATCAATTTTAGCGTAGATGATAAACGTGTCCGAAAAAGCAGCGTTCGTAATGTACAGCTTCGATCCGTTCAGCACATAGTGCGTTCCGGCATCATTCAGAACAGCAGTCGTTTTCGCAGCCAGTGCATCCGATCCAGAACCGGGCTCAGTCAGGCAGTACGCACCGATGTATTCACCGGATGCAAGCTTCGGGAGATATTTAGCTTTCTGTTCCTTTGTTCCAAAATACGTAATAGGCAGGGTCGCAATACACGTATGATTGGAGTGGGCGACCCCGTAGCCGCTCGTTCTCCCAATCACTTCTCCAACGATTCCTTTCGTGATTTTGTCTAATCCCAGTCCGCCGTATGTCTCTGGAATGCTGTGGGCAAGCAGGCCAAGCTCTCCCGCTTTATGCAAAAGCCCGACAACCCGCTCAAAATTTTGTTCTTCAATTTCTTCACGGTATGGATCCACTTCCCTTTCAACAAAAGCCCGCGCTGTTGAAGCCATCATTTTTTGCTCATCGGTAAAGTCTTCAGGTGTAAAGATGGTGCGGTAATCTGAAGCTTCATACATAAAGCTTCCGCCTTTAATTTTTACAGAGGCTGTCTGCAATTCTTTCACTCTCCTTTTTTAATAGCTCTGTTGGACTTGGCTGTTGATTGCAGTTAGCAGGCGCTCAGCGACCAGCGGGGCGGGCGGTGAGCCTCCTCACCGCTTTGCGCCTGCGGGGTCTCACCTGTCCCGCTGCTCTTAGCTCGGAGTCTCGCGCCTTCCACTCCAATCAACAGGTATTAAAAAATCAGCACCATGCTTTAACGCAGCCTTTTTAAAAACCGTATCCTGCATACCTCACCCCATACTCATCGGAATGAAGCCCAGGCTTTCAGGGTATCTGCTTAAAACGCTTCAGCGATCTGTTTTTTAAAATGGGCAGGACATCATAAACATCTGTTTGGGCCGCATAGGCAATTTCTTCTGCAAATCCGTATTGGCTGAGCATCTTTCCGACTCTTGAGGCAGACAGTATTTCTGTTTTTTGACTTTTAAGACTTGAATAAAAGAGCTTTGCCGCAAGCGCCGAATCGGTCAAATCCCATGTTGAACCCAATGTAAGAAGTTCAATCAGATAGCCGGCCCCTAGAAAATCCTCCACACAGAACTGGCCGGAGGATCCGGAGCAAATGAGAATCAGAGTTTCTTCAGAATGTTCCGACTTCAGTTGCGCTGCCACTGTCTTTGCATTAAGGAAGCTGGCCGCATACACCGCTTTTGCAGATGCTGAATTTCTGATTGCAACGGTTCCATTCGTTGTTGAGAGAATGGCCGTTTTTCCCCAAACATGTTCTTTCAACATAGAAGGCCCTGGATCAAGAAAGCCTTCAATCGTTTTCCCCTCATACTCCCCAATCAGGACAAACGAATTCCCCTCAAGTGCGGCGGCTGTATTTCGTGCTTCTTCTCCGTTTAGCACCGGAATAACTTCCCTTGCACCGTTGGCAAGGATGCTCGTTATGGTCGTTGTCGCAAGCAGCACATCAAAAACGACAGCGATTTTCCCGGCAATCTTTTCCTGCTCAATCTCTTCCTTTTTCAATAAAACATGGATTTTACCCATGAAACGTCCCATTTGCTGTTCTCATTGCCTGATCGATTAAAGTGCAGACAAACGGCGCAAACTTAGCGAAGCGTTTATCCTTTGTCTGGCCCTTTTGATAGCGGTAATAAATCTGCTGGCAGATTACGGCCAGTTTAAAATAAGCGAAAGCCAGATAATAAGGAAATTCTTCTAAATTGCGGCCGCTTTTCTCTGCATAGCGTTCTGCAAACTGCTGTCTTGAATAAAAGGCGGGATGAACGGTAATAGAGGGCTTCCCAAAGCCGAATTTGAGTGAATCCGGGTCATCCTCCTCTACCCAGTAGCTCATAGCTGCTCCAAGATCAGCAAGCGGGTCGCCGATCGTCGCCATTTCCCAATCAAATAAACCCGCCATACCTGTTAAGTCCTCAGTAAAAAGAGCATTGTTCAGCTTGTAATCATAATGAATGACAGATGGAGAACCGGACGCAGGAAGGTTCTTTTCGAGCCACCCTGTCAAGGAGTCGACCGCTTCAATTTCTTCAGTCTTTGCCCGGTGGTATCGTTCAATCCAGCCGCCCACCTGACGTTCCATAAATCCTTCAGGCTTGCTTAGATGGATTAAGTCTGAATCCTGATAAGGAATGGAGTGGAGCTGTACGAGTTTATCCACCATAAGCTCAGAAAGCATCCGCCCCTTTTCTTCCGTCATTTCCATACCTTCTGGAAGCACGGTATCCACCATGACCCCTCTTCTTCTCTCCATCAGGAAAAACGAACTGCCTGCCACTGAAGGATCTTCTTCATATAAGAAAGGCTTAGGCGCTTCAGGAAACAGCGGATGCAGCGCTTTTAATATACTAAACTCCCTTTTCATATCATGAGCCTTCGGTGCAACAGGACCGAGCGGCGGTCTTCTCAGCACCGCCTCCCAGTCTCCCGCTTTTAATGCATAGGTGAGGTTGGAAGCACCCGCTCCAAATTGCTCAATTTGCAGCGGCTGATCCGACATTACCGGAAACCGCTCTTTTAAATACCGCTCAAGCTTCTGCAGCTGAAGCTCTTCCCCTTCTCTTACAGGGATTGTATAGGACATCCTTGACGCCTCCCTTTTTAGGCGTGAGCCAAATATTTTTCAAGCACGCTCCGAAGCTCATCCGGGATTTCTTCACTCTTCTGCCGTGTAAAATTAAAATAGACAATCACTGCTTTTCCTTTTGCAATCATATTTCCGCTGTTTGCATCTTCAATGATGTGTTCGAGATGAAAGCTTTTCCCGCCTACCTTTGAAATCGCCGTTTTCACAATCAGCTCCTGATTGAAATAGGCCTGCTCCATAAAATCACAGGAAGCAGAAGCGAGGATAAACGGCCAATTATCCGCCGTTAGCGGGGAGCCCAGTTTTCCGAAAAACTGAACCCTCGCTTCCTCTATGTAGATGAAATAGCTCGTATTATTCACGTGCCCTAAGACATCGGTTTCACAAAATCTGACTTTGACCTTTATCTCATCATGCATGTCGTTATGCCTCCTTAGCGGTGGGTAAATTCCGGCTTCCTTTTTTCAATAAACGCCTGTACGCCTTCTTTAATATCATCCGTCTGGAAAACCTCCTCAAAAAGCTCGGCCTCCCGTTCCAGCCCATCCTTTAAGGAAACACCCAATCCTTCATCAACAGAGCGTTTAATCCTTGAGAGGGCAGGCAATGAAAAACGGCTGATTTTCGCAGCGAGCTTCAAGCCATGCTGAAGACCCTCACCTTTTGGCGTGACTTCATTCACCAAACCGATTTCTTTCGCTTTGGCTGAATCAATCGGATCTCCGGTAAACATCATTTCCTTTGCCCGCGCTTCCCCTATTACTCTCGGAAGCCGCTGTGTCCCGCCGCCTCCTGGGAATAGACCGAGTTTAATTTCAGGCAATCCGATTTGAACGTGTTCTTCTGCAATTCGTATATCGCACGTCAGCGCAAGCTCGCAGCCTCCACCGAACGTCAGCCCATTTAATACAGCAATCACCGGCTTTGGAAAATCATCGAGTTTATTCAGAACAGCGTGGGATTCCATGAACTGTGATTTGATTCCCTTTTTCCCTATCAAACTCGGAAACTCCTTAATGTCCGCTCCTGCCATAAACGCACGGTCCCCAGCACCGGTCAGGATGACACAAACGATCTCCTGGTCATCTCTCATTTCATCAAGCAGCTGATCCAGTTCTCGCAGAACACCCTGGCTCATTACATTTAGCGGCGGATGGTCAATGGTCAGGATCATAATCGAACCTTGTTTATCTCTTCTGATCACATTTTCCATTATTGATTCACCTCTTCCTTCGCGTATTCATACCAGCCCTTGCCGGTTTTTCTTCCAAGATGGCCCTGTTTTACTTTTTCTTCAATGCAGCCGAATGGCTTGTCGGCAGGATCTCCCGTTTCTGCATACCGCTGCTGCATAACATAATAACCGACGTCAATACCGGATAAATCCATAAGCTCAAACGGTCCGATAGGATGATTGAGGGCTTTCCGGCAAATGGTATCGATGTCTTTATAGTCTGCATAGCCGTTCTCATAAAGGTAAACTGCTTCCCTTTGAAGCGCTCCAAGAATCCGGTTGGCGATGAAGCCTGAAATTTCTTTTTTCAGAAGAACCGCTGTCCGGTTAATGGTTTCGCATACGCCCATTGTCAGCTGCGCTGTTTCTTCAGATGTCTTTTCGCTTGTCACCACTTCCACACAGTCCATCACAAGGGCAGGAAAGAAAAAGTGCATATTGATCACTTTATCCGGTCTGTTCGTAGCTCCCGCGATATAAGAGTTCATAATCGTTGAAGAATTCGTGGCTAAAATCGCATGAGGCTTCGCATATTCATCCAGCTGTGCAAACACTTCTTTTTTTACCTCCAGCTTTTCCACCACGGCTTCAATAATAAAATCAGCCTTTGCGGCAGCTTCTTTTAAGCTTGCAGTCATGGTGAGGAGGGAGAACGCCTTTTTCGCTTCCTCTTCTGACAGCTTGTTTTTCTGCACCCGCTTGTCTATTAATCTTTGGAGGACGGCATCGGCATTTGATAAAGCGTTTTCATTTACATCCTGCAAAATGGTTTTATATCCTCCAAGCGCACACAGCATGGCAATTTGATGTCCCATTTGTCCAGCGCCAATGACGGCGATCGTTTTGATGTCTTCTTTTTTCATAAACAGCTCTCCTTCTTTAATTTTTAGCTCTGTTAAACTCGGCTGTTGATTGCAGTTAGCGGGCATTTGCTTATCCTTGAGCGGGCGGTGAGCCTCCTCCGCGCTTTGCGCGTGCGGGGTCTCACTGTCCCGCTGCTCCCGCAGGAGTCTCATGCCCTCCACTCCAATCAACAGGTGTTTAGAAAATTAAAACATTCTTTAATTTAGCCTGATTTTTAGAACGGATGTATTTCTCTAGGCACTCATGCTTTTACACCTTACTGACCGGTTGGTATGCTGAAAGGAAAGAAAGCATCAAGTGCTTCCCTTCAATCCCTCAAGCAGTATTTTAATAAAGATGTCTGAGATGCTAGAATCCGTTTCACGGCCGGATGGGTCAAACCAGAAGTAGCTCCAGTTGGCCATTCCCAGTACTCCGAGGGCGACAATATCCACTGGCAGATCATCTCTGAATTCCTGTTTTTCCATCCCGGACCGCAGAATTTCTTCAATTTGCCTGCGGAACAAATCGCGTTTAGAGGCAATGAGGCTAAGATGGGGTTCGCTCAAATTCCGCATTTCCCTGAAATACACCTTCGCGCTCAATCCCTCTTTTTCTATATCGTGAATGAGCAAATAAACGACCTCATGCAATTTTTCTCTATAACTTTTTTGCGGATCTTCGAGGATGGTCTTCTGCTTTTGAAGAAGACTGTCAATATAGCTTAAATGAATGTCCATCAGCAGCTGTTCTTTGCTTGTGAAATAATAATAGAATGTTCCTTTTGTGACATTCAGCGCGTTGACGATATCCTGAATCGATGTTTCCTTGAACCCTTTTTCAGCAAAAAGCTGAATACTCATTTGTCTGATTTGTTCTTTCATGCTTATGTCCTCTCGATCTAGCCGGTTTTGCTCCGATTATAGCATAGCCGCTTAAGATTAGAGTTTCTTTGCTGATTCTTCTCTTAGAGCACGTCTTAAAATTTTCCCAACGTTTGTTTTCGGCAGCTCTCCCCGGAACTCTACCTCGCGCGGCACTTTATAGGCAGCCATCTGATTGCGGCAAAATTCAATTATTCCATCAGGCGAAGCACTTTTGCCTTCTTTGCACACCAGAATCGCTTTAACGGTTTCACCCCGGTATGGATCCGGAACACCTATCACTACAGCTTCCTGTACAGCTGGATGTTCATACAGCACCTCTTCCACGTCGCGTGGATAGATATTATAGCCGCTCGCAATAATCAGGTCCTTCTTTCTGTCTACGATATAAAGATAGCCCTCATCGTCTACCCTGGCCAAATCACCGGTAAAAAGCCATCCGTCCCTTAATGCGGCAGCCGTTTCCTCCGGCATGTTCCAATAGCCTTTCATAATTTGCGGTCCGCTGATGACCACTTCTCCAAGCTCTCCATTCGGAAGTTCCTCAAGGCCTGTAGCAACATCGACAATTTTATAAGCGGTTTTAGGAAAACCGATTCCAACACTGCCTGGTTTGCGCTCCCCAAAGTTCGGGTTGCAGTGGGTACAAGGCGACGCTTCAGATAAGCCATACCCCTCGAGTACCTTCGCCCCTGTTTTTCGTTCAAACTCTCTCATAAGCTCAACCGGCATGGGTGCACTGCCGCTATTGCAGATCCGGATGCTGCTAAGATCGTACTCTTCCGCTTTAGGATGGCTTGTGAGCGCTACATACATGGTCGGTACACCAGGGAACATCGTTGGCTGATCTTCCTTAATCGTTTCAAGAACTTCCTCAAGGTCAAATCGCGGCAGCAAAACCATGCAGCTTGCCGTTAATACAGATAGATTCATACAGGAAGTCATACCGAAGACATGGAAAAACGGGATAACCGATAAGCTTTTTTCCTCTCCGATTACAATATCATTCTTAAAGAACTCATAGGACTGGTAAACATTTGCGACAAGATTCCGATGGGAAAGCATCGCTCCCTTCGATCTTCCTGTCGTTCCGCCGGTATACTGAAGGACGGCAATGTCATGCTCCGGTTCAATCGGAACATGAATGGGAGCTTCTGCTGCTTCTGCAAGAAAGGAATCAAAGCTGAAGGCCGCATTTGCAGGCTTTTCGGTGTATCCTGGTGTAAGGCTTACCGTGACCACTTGTTTTACACTCGTTTCTTCCTTAACTGCTTCTACTTTCGGATAAAGCAGGTCATACACAATGAGCGTTTCCGCACCGGAGTCCGTTAAAATATGGGAAAGCTCTCTCTCCATCAGCATCGGATTCACTTGAGTGACAATCGCGCCTGCAGCCAGGATACCGTAATAGGCGATGACATATTGGGGGCAGTTCGGCAGCATGATGGCCACCCGATCGCCTTTTTGCACACCATTTTTTTGAAGAGCCGCAGCGAATTTCCCGGCCAATCCTGCAAGTTCCTTGTAGCTGAATGTTTTTTTGTAAAACGTGATCGCGGTCTTTTCCCCGTGCACCTCAGCAGTTGAGCGAAGCATTTCATGAATCGGTATGTCAGGTATCAGGCAATCATGGTCAATGCCTGGCGGGTAGCTTGCTAACCATTGATTCGTTGTCTCCATCCTTCATCCCTCCATCTGTCAGTAAGTTAACGTGCCCCCATCAACAAGGAGCGTACTGGCCGTTACAAATGAGGCATCATCGCTTGCGAGGAAGAGTGCGGCTTTTGCGACTTCATCCGGTCTTCCCGGTCTGCCAAGAGCACTAGCGGAGGAAATAATCGGCCAGTTTTTTTCATCCAGCTTCCAGTCTTTAATAATATCTGTATCAATGACTCCCGGGGCAATCGCATTTACCCGGACCTTTTTCTTCCCGTATTCAAGCGCAGCATTTTTCGTCAGCATAATCACGCCTGCTTTTGAAGCATTGTAAGGCGCAAGGAGCTTCTTCCCTTTTAGCCCAAGGATGCTTGAGGTGTTAATCACACTTCCGCCACCGCTCTCCAGCATTTTCGGAATTCCATATTTCATCCCAAGAAAAACACCCGTCAAATTGATATCGATGACCCGCTGCCATTCCTGAAGGGACATCTCTGCAAGTCTCATACTCTCGTTGCTGACACCGGCATTATTAAATAATATATCGAGAGATCCATAGGTTTCCGCCGCTTGCTCCATAAGCTGCTTGATTTCATCCTCTGACGTTACGTCTGTCTTAATAAAAATGGCTTCTCCGCCATCGTCGCGGATTTGAGAGACCGTTTGCTGGCCCCCCTCTTCCATTACGTCCGCTACGGCTACCCTTGCCCCTTCCTTTGCAAAAAGGAGAGCCGCCGCCCGGCCAATTCCGCCGGCTCCACCGGTCACGACCGCTGTTTTCCCCGCTAGCTTCATACTGGTCTCCCTGCTCTCTTTTGTATTTCAGTCTCCAAACCTGCTTTTACAAAACGTGCGTGCCTCCATCTACCACCAGTACATCACCTGTCACATAATCAGACGCCTGCGAAGCCAGAAAAACAGCTGCTCCTTTTAACTCCTGATCAGATCCAAATCTGCCAAGCGGAGTACGCTGAAGAAGACCTTCCTTCCCCTTTTCTATGATGACCTGTGACATTTTAGTAGGGAAAAAACCTGGTGCAATGGCGTTGACATTGATGTTGTGCTGACCCCACTTGGCTGCGAGATCCTTCGTGAACGTAATAACCGCACCCTTGCTCGTATTGTAGCCGATGGTATCCATATATTTCGGATCCGCACCGCCAAGACCCGCAACGGATGATATATTGATGATTTTTCCGCTTCTCTGCCGGATCATGTAGCGGCCAGCTTCCTGCGACATTAAAAACGTGCCTGTTACATTTACATTCAATACTTTTTGCCAAGCATCAAGAGGCATATCCTCAGCAGGCGAACCCCAGGTGGCACCGCTGTTGTTAACTAAAATATCAATGGCGCCAAACCGTTCATACGCAAGCTGAACAGTCCTTTTTACATCTTCCTGTGACGTAATGTCGCAAGCAAGGGCCATCGCATGACAGCCTGTTTCTTTCTCGAGTCTTAAAGCCGTTTGCTCGCAGGCTTCTTTTTTCCTTGAACAAAGCACGATATTCGCCCCTGCCTCGGCAAGCGCCTCCGCAATCTGCTCACCAAGCCCTCGTCCCCCGCCGGTAATAATCGCGGTTTTGCCTCTTAAGTTGAATAGTTCATTTACATGCATTCGCTTCACCTCATACCGTCTGCAGGGAGACGTCGTATTTTTTCAATTCAAGCCTTGCAAGCTGTGCTTTATGCACTTCATCCGGTCCATCTGCAAGTCTGAGCGTTCTCGCATTCGCCCACTGTGCAGCAAGCGGAACATCCTCGCTGACTCCTGCTGCACCGAATGCCTGAATGGCCCTGTCGATCACTCGTAAAGCCATGTTCGGTGCGACTACTTTAATCATCGCAATTTCAGGCTTCGCTATTTTATTGCCGACCGTATCCATCATATAGGCTGCTTTAAGCGTCAAAAGCCTGGCCTGCTCAATGTCGATACGTGATTCAGCAATCCAGTCCTGTACAACACCCTGTTTAGAAAGCGGTTTGCCAAACGCTTCTCTTCTTTGTACACGCTTACATAACTCCTCAAGCGAACGTTCAGCAGCTCCAATTAATCTCATGCAATGATGAATTCTCCCGGGTCCCAGCCTCCCTTGGGCAATGGCAAACCCCTTTCCTTCTCCCCAAATCATATTGGATGCAGGAACGCGGACATCCGTAAATGAAATTTCCCCATGGCCATGCGGGGCATGATCATATCCGAAAACCGGCAATGTCCGTTCGATTTTCACTCCAGCTGTATCCAGGGGAACAAGAATCATCGACTGCTGCTCATACTTCGGTGCATCCGAATCGTTTTTCCCCATCACGATCGCAATTTTGCAGCGAGGATCACCTGCCCCTGAAGACCACCACTTCGTACCGTTAATGACGTATTCATCGCCATCTCTTTCTATGCGGCATGAGATATTCGTAGCATCAGAGGAAGCAGCATCAGGCTCTGTCATTGAAAAACAGGATCTGATTTCTCCGGCAAGCAAAGGCTCAAGCCACTGCTTTTTTTGCTCCTCTGTTCCATAGCGGACAAGCACTTCCATATTTCCTGTGTCAGGAGCCCCGCAGTTAAACACCTCAGGACCGATTAGCGACCGTCCCATAATCTCACATAGAGGAGCATATTCAACGTTCGTCAAGCCTGCTCCATATTCACTGTCTGGAAGAAACAAATTCCACAGACCCTGCTTCTGAGCTTCTTTTTTCAACGTTTCCATGACTTCGGGAACAGCTGACCATCTCGATGATTGGCTGTTTAATTCTTCTTCATACCGTTTTTCATTCGGATACACGTGCTCATCCATAAATTCATTGAGCCGCTTCTGCAGATCCTGAACCTTTTCCGAATACGAAAAATTCATATCGGTTCCTCCTTCGGTCAGCTAACTAACCGGTTGGTATGTAACATATCTATATCATATACTAAATATTCTAAATCTTACAACCGATAATCTGAAATTTTAGTCATTACCGATACTGAATGACATACCGGGTCTATTTTTCGGCCTCAGCCAATACAGATAAAGAAGAAAATATGGAGAGGCTGATGAGAGATGACCGGATTAAATCAGGATGAACTCGAGAAAAAAATCGATGAGCTGAACAAAAAGATCGAAAGACTGGAGTCAAAATTGCAGCAGCCACACAATATAGGATCGAACATTTGGGTGCTTGTTCCCGTTGCGGCAATCATTATGTGGGGGCTAACAAAAATCTTTTAAAAGCAGAAAGGCACAGACAGGCATAGGTCCCGCCAGTTTCTGTGCCCTTTTTGATTTAGATATGTTAAATAACTCTGTTGATAGTACGCAAAAGAAAAAAGTGTGGAGCATTACAGATTTCAAATCAGATGGTAAGGAACGTGTTAGAGGTGTGTACCATATTCAAAATTTGAATGGTTATCACAATCTCTTGAAGGAAAATATAAATCGGGTTAATGGAGCGGCAGTGAAATACCTCGAGCATTATTTGAGCTGGTTTCAATTTTTAGACCAAATCAGGCACCGAAATGACGACACAACCGTTAGCAAGATGATTGTTGAAGGCTGCCTGTTCTCAATAGATGCCACCTATGATAAATTTAGGTTATCAGAATTTTCCAAAGGAATATCAAAGCGATATTGATCATCAAGGGGCAGTTATATGGAACAAGTTAAGTTCCTAATTTGAATAAATAATATTACATAGTAAAAGGGGATAGTTATGAGTTTATTATTAGGTAAAGTTTCTATGGATGAAAGTGAACTAAAAAGTATATTAACTAAAATAAAATATGGAGAAAGTGACTGGCAAGAGGCGGATAGGTTATTTATATTAAAATCTATGATAGAGCATATCGGTTCAACAGATGGTGAACTCCGCGACCAGTTGATTTATACCTCTTTTTATAGATTGATAATTGAGAGTAATCAATTAGAACCTGAAATTTTAAATGAATTATTAGATACTTGTTTGAATGACCTTCTTTTTAAAGGAATCGGTGAAAAAGAAACGGATACTGTATTCACAAGAGCGTTTACTACACTTTTAATAGCAATAATCTTGAACAGAGATAATCAAGCAAATTTTTTATCACCAAGCACAGTTTATAGCATTAAAGAGAAGTTAATTAAGTACATCAACCTTGAGAGAGATTTAAGAGGATATGTCGCTGGCAAAGGGTGGGCACACAGTATTGCACACGTAGCTGACACTTTTGAAGAATTGGTGAAAAATCCAAAATTAGACACAGAAGTTTATCCAGAAATACTAAAGACATTGTGGAGTAAGATTCTAATATCTAACAGTGTCTATGTCCACGATGAAGATGAAAGGATATTAATACCTATACTTGAAATGCTGGAAAGAGGATTGGATGTTCAAGAAATAGAAGAATTAATGCAACACTTACCGATTGAATTAATGGCTCAAAAGGAGCAGCTTGAGGATGAAAAGTATTGGCTCTTAGTGTTTAATATTAAAACATTCTTAAAAAGTTTTCACATTAAAATAAACGGTAATTCTAAATTACTATCATTTCAGAAAAGTATTGAACAGTGCCTAACAAAAATCCATTGAAGAAACCTCTTCACTATCTGTGATATGAGATTAAGCATAATACTTGGTCCTTATCAGGGGGCTTTAATTAGTCAAAGGAACTCCAAAATAACGGAGTTCCTTTTCTTTATTTCAAAGACTCTGTTAATGCCTGGTGTTGATTTTTAACACCTGTTGATTGGAGCGGAAGGCGTGAGACTCCGTGCTAAGAGCAGCGGGACAGGTGAGACCCCGCAGTCGCGAAGCGAAGAGGAGGCTCACCGCCCGCCCCGCTGGTCGCTGAGCGCCTGCAGCGGAAATCAACAGCCAAGTTTAAAAGAGCTATTTAAAAAATCAACATGATTGTTTAACATAGCTTTTCATTTAGTTAAAAATCTAATCAAAAACTTATTTCGCTAATTCATAAATCGCCTGCGCATAAATTGCGGTTGCGCGGATTAGGTCCTCTATTTCAATATACTCGTCCTTTTGATGAGCAATATCCGGTCTGCCAGGGAACAGCGGACCGAATGCCACGCCCGCTTTCAGTGAGCGGGCATATGTTCCGCCGCCAATGGAAATCAGGCTCGCTTTCTCCCCGGTTTGCTCTTCATACACTTTGGAAAGCGTTTGGATAAGCGGATGATCCGCTTCTACATAATGGGATGGTGAGTCATTGAACATGGTCAGTTCCGCACCTTCAATGGATTCAAAAGCAGCCTTGATTGGCTGGGATGATGCGGTAACCGGATAGCGGACGTTGATTCCAAGCTCGCCGGTCTGATTTGAAAATTTCATCGTTCCAAGATTAACCGTTAAATCTCCGCTCACCTCATCGTTCGCTTTTATTCCAAGAGCCTGACCCCTTGTATCCCCATCAAAATGGTCTTTAATAAAAGAAACGAATCGTTTTCCGGCTTCGTCCAAATCGAGTGTTTCAAGGAATGATGCTAAGCTGACTCCGGCATTCTTTCCATTGTTCGGTTCCATCGCATGTGCGGAAACCCCTTCAACCTGAAGGACCGTTTGTCCGCTTCCTCTTTTAACAGAACCCTTTACATCTTCTTTTTCAAGCCATGCTGAAAATTGAGCCTCGAGTTCATCGGTTCCTTTTACTTCAGCTTCCGCAAAATCAGGCACCATGTTAAAGCGGCGGCCCGAGGAGAAGGAAACAAGGGTTAAGCTACCGGAATCAGCTGATTCTCCATTAAATTGGAGTTTCGCATCAATAATCCCTTTTTCCGCATGAATAATCGGGAAATCCGCATCTGGTGCAAATCCGATATCAGGCATTTGCTCGTGTTTAAAATAGTGATCTACACAGCGCCAGTCACTCTCTTCGTCCGTTCCGATAATCATGCGGACTTTTTTATTCAGCTCCACACCTGAATCCTTAACAAGCTTCATCGCGTGATAAGCTGCCATTGTCGGCCCCTTATCATCCAGTGCGCCGCGCGCAAATATTTTTCCGTCCCGTATCTCCGCTCCATAAGGATCTGAAGTCCATCCGTCTCCCTCAGGAACCACATCAATATGGCACAGGATACCAAGCAGTTCATCCCCCTTGCCCATTTCCAAATGACCTGCATAGCCGTCCAGGTTTTTTGAAATGAAGCCATCCTTCTCGCCTTTATTCAGCAAGTGCTCAAACGCTTCCTGAATTCCTTTCCCAAAAGGAGCTCCTTCCTGTCCGTCTTCCTCATCCAATACGCTTTTAATGCGCAAAAATTCCTGAGTATCCTTAATGATCTGTTCCCGTCTTTTTTCTGTTTCTTCAATCCAATTAAACATCTTTAAACCCCTCTTCTGCTCTATGTATGATTTTGCTCTATATATGATAAGATACCAAACGAATAGGTTCTATGAAAGAACGGGGCACAAAAAAGAAACATACCCCTTGCATTTTTAATAAAAAACGAATATTATTATTAAGGTTTTGAAATAATGTTCGTATTATTTGGAGGTTTCCCATGTTTAAACTAAAAGAGAACCAAACCACTTTAAGAACTGAAATAATCGCTGGCTTTACGACTTTTCTTACCATGGTCTACATCGTGGTAGTTAACCCGCAAATTCTATCTGCTGCCGGAGTACCTCCTCAGCAAGTATTTGTTGCAACCATTATCGCATCCATCATCGGAACCCTGTGGATGGCGTTTTTCGCGAACTACCCTATCGCAATCGCTCCGGGAATGGGCCTGAACGCCTATTTTGCTTTTTCCGTCGTTGGAGGAAAAGCAAACATTTCCTATGAAGTAGCATTTGCTTCCGTGTTTGTTGCTGGTATTATTTTTGTCATCCTTTCCCTTACTCCATTCCGAAAACAGCTGATTGAAGCGATCCCTTCAAACCTGAAAAATGGAATTACAGCCGGAATTGGATTATTTATCGCTTTTATCGGACTCCGTACTTCCGGAATTGTTGCCGATCATCCTCAAAATCTCGTAGCACTGGGGGATCTTCATTCAGCACCTGTCGTGCTCACCTTAGTCGGACTTGCTATTACACTCGTTCTGATGACACGCAATGTTAACGGCGCAATCTTTATTGGAATGATCGCGACCGGCCTCATTGCCTATTTTACCGGTCAGCTTAAGATTACCGGAGTAATGGCACTGCCGCATCTGCCTGAAGGAATCATCATCAACCCTATTACTGCATTTGGTGATGTCATTCATTACGGTTTGTACGCTGTTGTATTCTCCTTTCTGCTTGTGACGATTTTTGACACAACCGGAACGATGATCGGGGTTGCCCAGCAGGCAGGCCTTATGAAAGGCAAAGAGCTTCCTAATGCAAGAAAAGCATTGCTTGCAGATTCGTCCGCTACAACAATCGGCGCCATGTTTGGTACAAGTCCTACGACAGCATACATTGAATCATCCGCAGGTGTTGCCGCTGGAGGAAGAACAGGTCTTACTGCGCTCGTAGTCGCCATTCTGTTCGCAATATCCTCCTTCTTCTTTCCGCTAGTAAGCGCAGTATCCGGGATTCCGGCGATTACGGCTCCTGCCCTGATCATTGTCGGAAGCTTGATGATGGGATCCATTGCGAACATCAACTGGGGAGAATTGGACGAAGCGTTCCCTGCATTCCTTGTTATTCTTAGCATGCCCCTTACTTCAAGCATTGCAACAGGTATTGCCCTGGGATTCATTTCTTACCCGCTCATGAAAGCAGCTAAGGGCAAATGGAAAGAGGTTCATCCTTTTGTTTATATCTTTGCCGTTTTGTTCTTTATTCATCTTGTTGTTATTGGGTCACATTAAAAAAATGCCGCCAATACTCTGTATACAGAGCTGGCGGCATTTTTTTTATGGACAACGTTAAATGCTGCAGAGCGATAGATTCGGTAAGCTGCAATTTTGCGGGAGTGAATTCTTAATTGGATTCCCACGTCCTTCTGTTCACATAAAACGGAATATTGTCCTCAGGTACGGTATAAATCAATCCTCCATAAGGAAGGTATTCTGGCTGACCAAGCTTTGTCTCATAGTATGACCTTGCCTGCTGCTTTGGCCAGATCATTTTCATTGGAATAAACTAGTCCGGTTACCTGATGCTGAACCATTTCAGGAATGCTCCCAGCCGCAGGCAATCCAAAGATTTGAACCTTAGCTTAGAAAATCATATTTCATATTAACATTCTGTTTCTATAGAACTAGGCAGAAGTCGAATTTGAGAAAAATTCATAATATGTGTGCCAGCTGGCATAAAGGATCGAAAATAGCATATATAGTAAACTGAAGTATGTTTTTAAATATGAATATGTTAATATTGTGTAAATTCAAGCCTCAAGGTAGAATCTTTCCAGCGATATCGTGTAAAATATAAATGTAGCATCAACTATACCAACTAAATAGGGTAATACGAAGACATTTTCAGTGGTTGACATCCTAGATTGCTTCGGGTCTTTAGACCTGTTCAATCCAATAATGAGGAGTGGTTTTTTGAAACCTTCAACTAATCGTATGCTAAACCGTATCAAATCTATCTACATGTACATCATGGAAAGAGGTACAGTTACAACACAGCAGCTTGTTGACGAGTTTGGTATAACACCAAGAACCATTCAGCGTGATTTAAATGTGTTAGCATACAACGAGCTTGTCAAGAGCCCCAGCAGAGGTAAGTGGACGACTACAAAAAAGAAAGTAAAACTCACTTCGTAACGCAAGCATGGTAAGAACCTATACATAAAAAAGGAGCCCAAAAATTCTGGCTCCTCTTTTTTATATAAAATCTGCCGGTTTGCTATTTCGCAGAATCTCCACTTCTTCATCGGTCAAATCCCGGTACTCTCCAGGTTCAAGATCCTCATCCAGCTCTAAATCACCCATCGTAAGCCGCTTTAGGTACGTCACTTTCTTACCGACCGCCTCAAACATTCTTTTCACCTGATGAAACTTCCCTTCTGTAATCGTCAGTTCAATTTCAGAGGTTTCCCCGCTTTTTAGAATAATGAGTCTCGCAGGCTTTGTTACATATTCATCATCCAAGGTTACTCCTATTTTGAAAGCAGAGATATCAGATTCCGTGACCTCACCTGAAATAACCGCATAATACGTTTTCGGAACATGCTTTTTTGGAGAAAGAAGCTGGTGGGAAAGCTGTCCATCATTCGTTATCACAAGCAGGCCTTCCGTGTCTTTGTCCAATCTGCCAACTGGAAAAGGCTCTCTGACCGCATCCTCTGGAGTCAGCAGATCGATTACCGTATGCTGTGCAATATCCTCTGTAGCTGATAAAACGCCGGGAGGCTTATTCATCATCAGGTAAATAAACTCCCTGTACTCTACCTGTTCACCATTTACCGTCACCATCTGGTTTTCAGGATCCACATGTGTCTTGGCATCCTTAATGACGACACCATCCGCAAGCACAGCGCCTGTTTTCAGCATTTTCTTTACTTCCTTGCGGCTTCCATAACCAATTGTAGCCAGAAGTTTATCTATTCTCATTTACTTCCACCTCATTTTAAAAGGAAAGGCTCTTAGGCCTTTCCTTTGTTTTTTCTGTTCAAAAATGCAAACCGTGAGCCGAAGAGTTTTTCAAGAAGGCGGGATTTATAAGCTCCATAAAGATAAGCTGTCGCCCCCCCGCCAATCGTCAATGCAAGCAAGAAACCAGCCTGTACTTTTCCAGCTTTAAAGTTAATAAAGATTTCGGCAAATGACTGTACAACCGAAACAATAATACCCATCATAACAGTCAAAATCAGAATGAAGATTGTTCTTTTAAAGAATTTATTCATACTAAACTTCGCATGTCTTTTAATCATAGCAAACCCGTACAGAATGGAAACGGCGAAGCCAAGAGAAGTCGCAAGAATTGATCCTTCTCCTCCCAGCCACAGCACCAGCGGATAGTTTACTGCCGCTTTAACGATTAACCCGACTGCAAGGCTGATAACCGCAAGCTTCTGCTTGTTAATCCCCTGCAGGATCGCAGCATTTACGGTGAAGTAGCAAAAGAGCAGGGCAGATGGTGCCTGCCATTGGAGGAGCCATGCTGCTTCTTGAGAATAATCAAAAAACAGTTTATAAATCGGTCCGGCGAGAATGATCATTCCTGCTGAGGCCGGCAAAATTAAAAACATGATGATTTGAAAGGCCTGGTTGATCTGCTGGTGCACCTGACGCATCCCGCCTGCTGTAAAGGCTCTTGTGATAGATGGAACAAGAGTTAGACCAAATGCAGTAGCTAATGAAACCAGAATCATAATTAAAGATCTGCCTTGAAATTGCACATAAGCAAAAATATCTTTGGATTCTTTAAGCGTATATCCTTTTTCCGTTAAAGCAGGATACATCGAATCCTGATCAATCAACTGATAAAGAGGAATCGCGAGACCTACAAATACAAAAGGAAGCGAATAGGCGAGGAGTTCTCTAAAGAGCTTTCTCATTTTGATATCGGAAGGCGGTATTGTATTTTCTTTCATCGCCTCAAGGGTATGTCTTCGCTTTCTCCAATATGCATACAGAACCAAAAGTCCCCCAGCCGCTCCAACTGCCGCAGCCAGAGTCGCATATCCAATAGCGGTGACAAGTGAGCCATCGTAAATATGAAGCACTGCATACACGGAGGCCAGCAGGAAAATAATCCGGAACAGCTGCTCGACTACCTGAGACACGGATGTCGGGCCCATCATTTGATGCCCCTGAAAAAAACCTCTGATGAGAGCCATAATAGGTACGATTATCAGTGCAACGCTTAGCATCCGAATCACATACGTAACATTCTCAATGTCCTCAATTGGAGATTTTTTAGAGTCAAGAGAGGCCTGGGCAATGTCCGGAGCAAGATAATACAAGGCTGCAAAACTGGCTAAGCCCATAAGAAGCATGACAATCATTCCATTACGGAACATTCTCAGGCTGGTCTGATAATCGCCCATAGAGTTATATTTCGATACAAATTTGGAGACAGCCATTGGAAAACCTGCTGTTGCAATACTTAGAAAAATAACATATGGAGTATATCCCATTTGATAGAGAAAGGTTCCTTCGTTACCGACCATTGCAAAAAATGGTACCATGTAAATAATCCCGAGCAATCTCGATATGTATGTACCTAAAGTTAATATAAACGTGCCTTTTAACAATTTATCCGACATAAAGGTTATCACCATTCTTGTGAAAGATAGGGTTCTTCTATTAATTGAACTTTTCTATTTTAACACACGAATGCACGAAGAGGAAAAGTTGTTCGGATTTGGCATTTTTCTTTCTCCTGCTTTCGGCTATAATGAATGGAGATTTGCGGAATGAAAACGAAGGTTGTGAAAAGATGAACTATGATGTAATCGTAATCGGCGGCGGCCCCTCAGGACTTATGGCGGCAATATCTGCCGGCAGCAGGGGCGCCAAGGTTCTGCTCATCGATAAGGGCAGCAAGCTTGGCCGGAAACTCGCGATTTCCGGAGGCGGACGCTGCAATGTGACCAATAGGCTGCCTGTGGATGAAATTATTAAGCATATACCCGGCAATGGCCGATTTTTATATAGTGCTTTCTCAGAATTCAGCAATGAAGATATCATTTCCTTTTTTGAAGGACTTGGAGTCGGACTGAAGGAAGAAGATCACGGACGGATGTTTCCCGTTTCCAATAAAGCTCAGTCTGTCGTCGATTCGCTGCTTGAGGAGCTTAAAAGACTCAAGGTTCAAATCAGGGTCAACGAGCCGGTAAATCAGGTTGAATATGAAAATCAACAGGTGAAGGGCGTCACCTTGAAGACCGGCGAGTTTATTTCCTGTGATGCCGTCGTAACAGCCGTCGGCGGAAAAAGTGTGCCTCACACAGGAAGCACAGGCGACGGATATGCGTGGGCTGAAAAAGCCGGGCACACCATCACCGACCTATTCCCGACCGAAGTTCCTGTTACATCAAGCGAACCCTTTATCAAAAATAAATCACTTCAGGGACTCGCATTAAGAGATGCGGCTCTGAGCGTGCTCAATCCTAAAGGAAAAACAGTCATAACCCATAAAATGGACATGCTCTTTACTCATTTTGGCATTTCAGGACCAGCCGTCCTTCGCTGCAGCCAGTATATCGTGAAAACGATGAAGAAGTTCAATGCGCAGTATGTCAGAGTATCCATTGATGCTTTGCCTGGCCGAAAAGAAGAGGAAATTTTTCAGGAGCTCGTGAAGCTTGGAAAAGATGAACCGAAAAAAGCCCTTAAAAATCTCTATAAAGGGCTGCTTCCTGAGAGGTATCTGCTATTCTTACTGGAACAGCAATCCATCGATCCGAGTGAAACGTATGCCCAGATTCCCCATGATAAGCTCAGAGCTTTCGCTAAATCATGCAAGCAATTTGAGTTTAAGGTCGATGGCACCCTGCCGCTCGATAAAGCATTCGTTACAGGCGGCGGTGTATCCGTAAAGGAAATTCATCCGAAAGAAATGGCCTCCAAGCTAATGCCTGGTCTTTATTTCTGCGGTGAAATCCTTGATATTCACGGCTATACAGGGGGGTACAATATAACGGCCGCCCTCATTACCGGAAAACTTGCAGGACACAATGCCGCAGAATACGCGAAATATAAAGAGGAAAGCCCGGTGTGAATTTGCCGGGCTTTTTTGCTTTTTATAAGGGGCTGCATATGGGGCTGCGGGCATTAGCGAAAGCTGTCGAAAAGTCAATATTCTTAAAAAATAGCCGATATATTCGAATTTGGGTCGATATATCTAAATTTCGGTCGATATATCTAAATTTCAGTCGATATATTCGAATTTCGGTCGATATTCGAATTTCGCCTAGGAGATATCCGTATTTCGGTCCAGATATCCATATTTCGGTCGAGATCTATCTTAATATCACCCAAGACATCCGTATTCCATCCCGCTATATAAGAATTTCACACGAAATAACACCGTTTCGGCCAACATTCCAGTTGCACCCGACCTAAATAAGTTTCCACCGCCACTCCAGTTCGATCCCTTTATATCAAGCCTCACTAAATAGATCGAGTCCAGCCCCCGCCTAAAAAAAAGCAAGCACACTGTTCCTCATGCCCGGTACATGACCATAGCTGAGAAACAGTACACTTGCTCACCACCGGAATCACATGAGGCTGCTACAGAAAATTTTATATCCACCAGCTGTTCATCATCGATGGAGGATAAGAAGCGGTTTACCTCTTTCTCCAGGTCTTTTTCATGCTCTTCATCAAACAGAGCTACTTTCATTGAATCAGCACCACCCTAAGTCGCAGCCCTCCGCATATTGCTGCTGGCCGCAGTTTCGGTCATACAATTTGTAAATCCTGCCTTCTTCCAGTATAAAACCTTCCATTAAATCATATTGCTTGCCCTCTTCATTTATGACAAGCAGTCCGATGCAATCTTTTCCGCAGTACAATTCAATGAGGTCGTCACTTAATTTCGCTGTTACGCGCTTTGTGATGTCGAGCATATGGTATTCACTCATCGCCCATTCCCCCTTTACCTCAATGTATGAAAGGAGGGGTTATTTATGTTAACGCTTTCAGTTTATACCATATTTTTCAGCGCCTCCTGTCTCCATTTAAAAGGAGCTGAAAAATATCATCAATACTCTATCGCTGCTCAATAACTTTCATATACATAAGGATTTTCGGGCTGCTTTATTGACACAATCTTCGTAATTTTAATAACAGGGAGCTGCTTTCCATTAAACTCATTTTTTGACAGCACTCCCTCTGCCTTTACCCATTGATCCTTATTGAATTTTTTAGCACCTTTATGTTCAGCGATGGTTCCATAAACATTGGCATCCGCTACGCAGCATGATATTCCAAACCTTGAAATGGCCAGCTGTTCATCTGTAAAACCAGGTTCTCTATAAACAAAACCTATAATTTCAACCTTTTTTCCTTCAAAATATCCTGGATTCTCATCCATGATATTTGTCATTTTAATAAAATGATCGTCAGTAAAGATAAGTTTGTCCTTTTCCTTCATTTGTTTTTCCATCTTGTTATATGCCTTTTCAATCACTTCGTCTTCAACGATAACACCATCAGGATTTTCCTTCGCCATTTCCTCCATTACTTTATCGGTTTCATCGGATCCCTTGGTGCGCTCATCCAGCTTTTTCATATATTCTTCTGGATTTTCGAGATACTCTTCAGCACGGCTTGTCCCATTTGCACGTTTCTCTCCCGGATCATCCGAGGCTGCTAGGGCAGTTCCCGACTTGAATCCCCTTTTTTCAGCAACTGAGCTGTCCAGAATGACCTTTGGAAACATGAACCCCGTGACAATCGGAAAAATGAATACAAGGTATACAGCTATTGACAGCACAGGAATTTTTTTATTTCCATGATCAAATCCGCAATCACAAACAACCTCTTCTTGTTTTTTTGATCCGCTCCTCCACATTTGCACAAATCCCAGAATAAGAAACGAAACGGAAGCGAAATACATAAAGGGCACCATTCTTGGCGCTATAAAATTTTGAATATTTCCAGTCAAAATCAGCTTGAAGATCAGCATAGAAAAGCCTGTCAGAATGATTCCTCTGATGAATAAATGATACCTGTAATCCGGTTCCTCCATAGCCTTTCCTCCTTAAAGTATAAGTGCTTGGCAAATCAGCACTAAAATATAGACAACACCTGTTATGACGCCAATTAAAACGAGTGTGAATTTCGTGCGGAAGAATGCGAGCAGCATAATGGTATTTTTCAAGTCAATCATGGGGCCATAAACAAGAAAAGCTAATAGCGATCCAGCTGTAAAGGTACTGCCAAACGAGGCCGCGATAAAAGCATCCGCCTCCGAGCATAGTGAAAGGATATAGGCCAGTCCCATCATAATGGCTGGTGATTGAAACTCATTCGAACCGAGTGTCTGAAGGATTGACCGATCAAGAAATGTTTGAAAAACACTTGCAATCAAGGCTCCAAGGAGCAAATATTTCCCCATATCAAAAAACTCATCTCCAGCATGATAAAACGTGGATTTCCATTTTCCAATATCAGGTGAAGCTTCATGTTTAGGTCCTTTTCCCATTAATTCTTCTTTCGACCACTTAAGCTGATTCGTCTTTTTAAATAGCAGCCAGATTACCAGCCCTATTAATATAGCAGCGACAAAAGAAAGACCCATTCTCGCATAGGCAATTTCCGGTTTGGATTGAAATGCATAATAAGTAGACGCAAAAACAACCGGATTAAGAACAGGCGCTGCTACAAGAAACACGACCCCTATATGCAGGGGCATTCCCTTTTTTATGAGCCGTCTCACAACCGGAACGATTGCACATTCACATACAGGGAAAATAATTCCCAGCAGGGCTGCGGGGAAAAGAGCCAGCAAGGCATTTCTCGGCAGAACCCGGCGAATCGTCTCTTCTGACACAAAAACTTGAATAAGTGCCGATATAAATACTCCCAGCATAATAAATGGAATGGCTTCAAGGACAATGCTGAGGAAGATCGTGTTGACTGTTAATAGATTAGGCGGTACATTCCATTGATCCTGCTGCAAATCAACAAAGAAAAACAGGTAGAGGAACAAGGCGATTAATCCAAAGGCAGCCGTTTCTTTGACCCATGTACTTTTTTGTTTAGTCATTCTATTAAACTCCTATTAGTTGTTTTATTGCATTCTATGTAATTTTTCGCATCTTTATGATTTTCTTAATCAGTTTAGCAAGTATGCTTGTAAAATGGAATGGTTTCCTTTAATATAAATCGTAATTGTTTCGTTTTAAAGAAAGGAGGATCTTATGTTTGACTGGATTATTATTGGAGGCGGCATACAAGGTATATCCGCTGCTTCCTTTCTTATAGAAAGCGGGAGATTCAGCAGTAAAGGCATTAAAATTATGGATCCTCATTCAGAGCCTCTTGCTAATTGGAAAACATGCACGTCCCTTATCTCCATGCCTTATTTGCGTTCTCCCTCTGTTCATCATTTAGAGGCTGATCCATTCGGGCTGCAGAAGTATTCAAAAAAAAAGCAAGATTCATTATGTTTTTATGGACGCTATAAACGCCCCTCTCTTTCGATATTTAATGAACACTGCGATGAACTCATCAAAAAATTGAATGTAAAAGATTGCTGGATAAAAGATGAGGCAGTCTCCATAACCAAAAAAGAGACAGGATGGCAGGTTGAAACAAAAAGCACCGGACGCTTTCACACAGCAAGAGTCATTTTGGCGTTAGGGATTGGAGGGCAGCCTCATATTCCAGAATGGGCGAGGAATTTCAGGGAGAGCGATGACGAAGAAGTCTATCACGTATTTGATCAGCACCTTCCTCCTTTTGAAGAATTAAAAGAGCCGATTACTGTCGTAGGCGGAGGAATTACCGCTGCTCATCTGTTAATTAAACTTGCTCAATCTTTCCCCGGAAAGGTCACCCAGGTTTCACGTCATAAAATCCGGATAAAAGATTTTGATAGCGATCCAGCTTGGATAGGAGATAAAAACCAATCCAGTTTCAGAAAGATTTCTGATTACACGATCCGCCGTAAAAAAATAAAAGAAGCCCGGCACAGAGGGACAATGCCCAGGGAAATCGCTCTTAAGTTAAATCGTTTGAAGACAGATCGAGTAATAAAAATACTAAACTCGAACATTCAGGGGCTAACGAAAAATAAAAACGGCTTCTACGAGATGCAGCTGGAATCGAGTCCTGCCCCTGTATCCGCAGGAACGATTTTAATGGCAACCGGTTTTGACAGCCAGCTTCCCGGTCAGCAGCTTTTGAAGCCTTTAATAAAAAATAAAAACCTTCCATGTGCTCCCTGCGGGTATCCAATCGTTTCAAATAAATTAGAATGGGCTCCGGATTTGTTTGTAATGGGCGCACTGGCGGAGCTTGAAGTTGGTCCCGTTGCGAGGAATATTACAGGAGCCAGGCAGGCTGCTGAAAGAATTGCTTCTATTTTTGCGTGAAATGTTTTTGACATACTTTAGCGGTTCTTACGATTATTATATATTTCTAATCTTAACTTTCCTCTATTTGTATGATTTTGCTGGTGCAGAGTAAGCTGCTCCCCGCCAGAAGAACTTAGTTCTGTCCTTCAAATCGTAATAATTACTATTTAAACCTTATAAGGAGTGTACAAATTGACTATGCTAATACCTGTTACGGTTCTCAGCGGATATTTGGGAGCTGGGAAAACGACATTATTAAATCATTTGCTGAACAATCATGAGGGAAAGAAAATTGCGGTGATCGTTAATGATATGAGTGAAGTAAATATTGATGCAAGTTTAGTGAAACAAGGCGGTTTTTCCAGAACGGGAGAAAAGCTGGTAGAAATGCAGAATGGCTGCATTTGCTGCACATTGCGGGAGGATTTACTCATCGAAGTTGAAAAACTTGCCAAGGCCGGTGACATTGATTACATTGTGATTGAATCTTCCGGTATTAGCGAGCCCATACCCGTTGCTCAAACCTTCACTTATTCTGATGAAGAAACAGGGATCGATTTATCAAAAATCTGCCGGCTTGATACCATGGTAACTGTTGTAGATGGAAATCGCTTTTGGGATGACTATGCTTCCGGCGACAGCCTTCTTGATCGTAAACAAGGAACGGATGATCAGGATACCCGGGAAGTGATTGATTTGCTTATTGACCAAATCGAATTCGCTAATGTCATTTTGCTCAATAAGATCGATTGCCTTCAAAAAGAGGACCAGACCGAGCTCAGCGCCCTGCTGCGAAAGCTGAATCCTGAGGCAAAAATCCTGCCTGTCTCCTATAGCAAGGTCTCCCTTTCAGAAATTATGGATACAAGGCTGTTTGATTTTGAGAAAGCGAGCCAGGGGGCTGGCTGGATAAAGGAATTAAATGAGGAGCATGTACCTGAAACGGAGGAGTATGGAATATCATCGTTCGTTTATCGAAGGAAAAGGCCGTTCCATCCCGCGAGATTTATGAATTGGCTTGAAAATTGGCCGCTTGAGATTGTAAGAGCTAAAGGCTTTTTTTGGCTTCCTACGAGAAACCATATGGCTGGACTCATTTCACAAGCAGGCAATTCCATCATGATTCAGGGAGCCGGCGAGTGGGTAGCTTCCTATCCGGATAAGGAAAGGGAAGGGAAGCAGCGATAATAGAAGATCCGGATTTATTAGTCAAATGGGATGAGGAGTTTGGTGACCGCATGACGGAAATGGTATTTATCGGACTCCATTTTAATCAGGATAAACTGATTCAATCACTGGATCTCTGCCTTCTCTCCGATAAGGAGATGAATTCAGATTGGACTTTGCTCCAAGATCCTATCCCTCCGTTCACCATACAGGATTAATGATTGACATCCCTATAAAAAATCCGCGAGCCTGATGGGCTCGCGGATTTTTTATAGTTCTGGAGTAAAGTCATCACCTGTTCCGATTAAGATAACAGCCGTCTCTTCTGCTGTTCCGCTTATAGCTTCTTGTTCCATTATTCCTGAAGCATACTGAAAGGAGTAAGCCTGTCCCCCTTCCACCGATACGATTCCTTTTGCTCTAAGCAAACCAGGTTTCGCTTTCAACCGCTCTTCCAGCTCTCGGATCGTCCACTGGGCCGGAGAAATCCTGAATGTTTTAATGGCCGTTCCATGGTGATGCAATGCACCCCTTGCCTCTCCAATTCTGCTCCTTTTTTTTTCAAGCTCAGAAAATGAGACATCAGCATAAATGCTTTCAATAATAGACGTTTCAGACGAAACCATCTTTTCCAGTTTCCTGCGGATCTTATTTTTTTTATGATCCTGAATAAGATCTACCTTATTCATTAATAGCAAATCCGCTGTTTCAATCTGTTCCTTCATCAGCATTCTGATTTCCTTAGAACTAGTAAAGATGCTCTGATATTCTAAAAAATGAGCAGCGTCTGCAATGCCTATCATGGAATGAAGCTCAAATGTACGGCTTATTGAAGGATCCATCAAAGCACTTTTGATTTCAGCTGGATTTGCAACACCTGTTCCTTCAATGAGAAGGACATCGACCGGCTCATCCGGAAGCTCCCCGGCAATTCTTATGAGCGTTTCAGATAGATCCCCTTTAATGGTACAGCAGATGCAGCCATCCAAGAGCTCATACATAGTTTCTCCCTGAAACAAATGAGCCTCCAGGTTCACTTCCCCCAGCTCGTTTAAGATCACGGCGGTCTTTTTCCCTCGCTCTTTTAATCGTTCAAGCATCTTCAGCAAAACCGTTGTTTTACCGCTGCCAAGAAATCCGCTTATCACATATACAGGAATCGCCTGCACTTGCATCCGCCCCCTTTTTGATTTCCTCAAATCGTAATATTAACGTTTTGCTTTGTCAAATTCATTGCCGGGAAAATTTCTTCCTGTTCATAATCCTTTTATGCTCCACTCCAGGGTGCGTGGTATTTCTTCTACTAGACAGCATGATACAGGACCCTACTATTAAAACACCTCCTGCAATCGTATAGATGTCAGGCACTTCAAACCAGAACAAAAGGCCCCATAGAGCATTAAACACTATTCCGATGTACCTTGTTACTTCCACTACTACCACATTTTCATGCGTGAAAGCTTTCGTTAGAAAAATTTGTCCAAGCAAAGAAACCACTCCTATGCAAATCAAAAAAAACAATTCTGATGAGGATGGAATAACAAACTGATTCCACATTAAAGGAATGGAAATGACGGCTGCCGTCGCCAAAAAGTAGAATACAATTTCATAGGAATGATGTTTTGAACTTAAATACCTTATAGAAGTAGCTGCCCCTGCTGCGAAAACAGCACTTAAAATACCTGCTAAGGCGTAAATGGAATAAGTACTGTAATCAAATGGTTTGATCACCAGCATCCCCCCTAAAAACGCGATTGGGATGACCATCCACACTGTTTTGGAAAGCTTTTCTTTAAGAAACATAAAGGCAAACAGAATGGCGAAGAACGGCGACAAATGAGCCAGTATACTTGCATCCGTAAGAGGCAAATTTGCAATGGTATAGAAATAGGCGATCAAATATAATGCTCCCAATGCCCCCCTTAGTGCAAGCATCGGAATGCCTGTTTTTGAAAAAGTTACCTTCTTCTTTTTCATCATAAAGAATATTAAAATGGCACCTATCGCGCTTCTGAAAAAAACGATTTCACCGATAGGAATATTTAAGCTTACAGCCTTAACAAAAGCATTCATGACACTGAAAATGAGAGATGACAAAACAGCCATGAGAATACCTCTATTCATTTTGGCGCCCCTCCCATTCTGATACAATCATCAGTATTTCCTCTGCAATCGAAGTCTCCCTCGGAATAATCAAGTGTTTATCCACTTGATGGTAATCACAAAATTCCTCCACTCGTTTTTCGAATAGCTGAATGAGTTCTTTTGCAGCTGGCATATCAGTTTTTGCATACCGGGCGAGACCCGTCAGCCTTTTCAAATTTCTATAATCCTCAAACGGAATACGCGGAAACCTCCATCTGCCATCCGGTTCTTTTGATACCTTTGGGTAAGGCACTTTTGAAAATTCAAAATACCGTCCGTTCCGGTCCGGCTCCGAATGCGGATCATTTAATAAAGAGGCATACCTGACATACAGATGGTACTCTTGTTTGGTCTGTTCAGAGGATAGAAATCCTTCGATGTCCTCTCTGGAAAGTGACTCCGGGAGCACTGGATAATTATCATCATTTAAAAATTGGAGAAGATTAACCGGTTCAATATTAAACCTTGTAAATAATCCATTCAACTCTTTCCAAAGCTTAACCATAATCTGAATCGTATCCTTTGTAATGGGTCCTTCTGGAAATAGTTTATAGAGCGATTTATGAGATGCATTCACAGTAAGTATTTCATTCAAAGAAAAGTCATTCATGAAAAAAGGAGGATGCACAAAGGTTGTAATGCTTCTTGACTCCGCCTCCAAAGGATCCTTTACAAGAACACATGTAACTTTTATTTCTTCCAGCAAATTTTGAATGGCTAAAAGAGAAGGACTGTTTTGCATGCTCGATCCAGCATAAATTTTTTTCTTGGCAGCCTTGGTCAGAGCAATTGTAAGCATATCCTTTTCTTTTAGCTTAGTTGCCGCATAGTAGGATGAAAGACTGATGACCTCTGCATTCAAATTAACTTTTTTCAAATACCCTCTGACCAGCAAATTCGAACCCGCATTAGGTGAGATCAAAACGATTGTTTTGATCCATATAAGGGCTGCTGGTTTCATGTTTTTTAATATCGATAAATAAGTATCACTCGGAGTGCATAAAATCAGGGTTTCCCATTGTCCCTCTATGTATGGATAGCCCTCGTAAAATGCTTCCAGAACAGCCGAACCGGCAAAATCTTTTAAGCGTTCAAGCTCGGCCATTGCTTGAATGGTATAGTTATTTTCCATAAGCTCTGCAGTAAACGCCATTGATCGGGATCCTTCACGGTTTGCCATTCCAATTGGATTTCCCCATTGGCTGTTCAAAACGACCGCGGTCTGGACAGCTGCAGGACCCGCTCCCGCAATCAAAATCCGGCCGAATTTTGAATGTACCCTCAACTCATTCATATGTATAAGTCCTCTCTGAACTGCCCGAGGACTGATGACAGCCTGCTTTTTCAATGAGGATTGTGTCATAAAAGCCAGGTTCATCTTCATTGATTAATGTTTGAATCCATTCTTTAGAGCCTGATGGCATATATGGATAATTAAAAACAGATTTCAAGCCATTTCCATACCTCAATAAGATTTTCACATTGCTTTTTGCATGCTGATACAGATCCTTCAGTACACCTTTTTTATCCTCTACCAGTGAAGCAATGACGATATGTGTTGCTTTTTTAAGAAAGGGCAGAAGAGCTAGCTTTTCACTTGTAAACTCGGCTTGGACACCTGCTGTAAGCGCTATTTCCCGTGCCATACGGACTGCTTCCTGGTCGATATCAACACCAACAACTTCTGACCCGGTTTCCTTAGCGATGGTAAGTGTTGTGACAGGAAATGCTCCTGACCCGATAATAAGCACTTTAGAATCTCTGTTTATACCAAACGCAGTCATTTCCTTCATTACGCTGCCAGACAACTGACTGATATAAGAGGAAATATTCGAGACCCCTGCATGAGATGAGTGGTACTTCTCTATATCGCATACAGCCTGTACAGATGCTTTTCTCAAACGGTTTGTATATTTGATTACCTCTTCATCTTTTTTGCAAGCCTCCCACTGTTTTTCATATTTGCCGTTTTGTATGAAAGCAGGAAGTTCATCCAGTTTCTTTTTCAAAAGCTCAAAGCAATCCGGGCACTCTTTTGCGAAACCTAAAAGTTCATTCATTTCATATTCTTTTACTTTCAAAGTTAATAAAATCTCGTATTTATCCTTCAAAGCAATCACCCTCCTTTTTAAATCGAAATAATTACGATTTACCAAGGAATCATATCATGCTCTCGAATAACCGACAAGAGCCTGCATTTCCTAATTTAAACGGACGATTTACCCCAGCAATTTTCATCTTTCTCTTTCTTGCAAATCATCACCGTGGCACTTCTTTCTAAATCCTCCTATGCAGCATTCGGTCTCTACCGAAGTTAAAATTGCAATTGACTCTCCTAAAATATAATGCTAAAATCCAACTTATAAATCGTAATGGTTACTATTTATAAGTCGTAATGGTTACTACTTGTATAACTTTTGAAAGGAGTCTGAATTTTAATACATACGAATTTACAACTTTCTAACAAGTAAAAACGATTGTCAGCTGTACCTAGTTTCATAGGATCAAAGGAGGAGCACTACTTGAAAAAAAAATATAGTCTTGGCCTAATCATTAGTCTTTTATTGGTATTTTCAACTGCATGTACGTCTCAGCAATCACAAGGTAACGAGAAAAAGAAAGAGCTTACCTTTCTGTCTAACTTCCCCAGTGAAACACTGGATCCTCATTTGAATTTCACTCCCGTCAGAGCAGGGATCAGTGAGACACTGATCAAAGTGGACGAAAACCAGGAGCTTGAGCCATGGCTTGCAGAAAGCTGGGAATCTAAAGATAATGGCTCGACATGGGTTATGAAAATAAAAGAGGGCATTCATTTTCAAAATGGGAAAAAAGTAGATGCCGAAGCTGTTAAAGATTCTCTCCAACGGAATATTGAGGTCAGTGAAGCCATGAAGGCGTCCCTGAAAATTAAATCGATGGAAGCAGATAAACAAATTCTGACAATCATTACAGAGAAGCCGCTCCCTCAGTTTCCTTCTGAACTGGTTCATCCCAACACAGCCATCATAGACAGCAAAGCTGAAAACATCGAGGAAAAACCTGTAGGAACCGGGCCTTTTAAAATTCAGTCCTTTGATGCTAACAGCAGTCTCAAGCTCCAAAAGAACAGTAATTACTGGGACGGAAATGTGAAACTTGATCAGGTAACGATGATGTTTAATGAGGATGCGAATGCAAGGACAGCCGCCCTTCAATCAGGTGACGCAGACATCTCCTATCGCCCTGCCCTCGAAAGCATGGAAGCGCTAAAAAAAGATCCAGCCATTAAAACGGATTTCGTAACGAGCCTCAGGGATCAATTTCTCTTATATAATTTTAAAAATGAGCTTTTACAGGATCCAAACGTAAGAAAAGCGTTTGACGTTCTCCTTGATCGCAATGAAGTTGCACAAAAAACACTGGCTGGACAAGCCTCTCCTGCCGAAGGACCTTTTGTGCCGGACTCTCTCTTTTCGCCTGAGTACGCAAAGAAGGAATTTAGTATACGTTCAGCAAAAAGCTATCTTAGCAAAGCTGGAATTGACATGAAAGATGGAAAGGCATTTAATGATGGAAAACCGCTGTCCTTAAAAGTCCTGACCTATTCCTACCGTCCAGAGCTTCCATTAATGGCCCAGCTTCTTCAGGCCAATGCAAAAGAGCTTGGACTGGATATCGAAATCCAGACAGCGGAGAATATTGATGAATATATGGCTGAAAAAGACGACTGGGACATCGCTACGTATAGTATGATTTCTGACCCCCGTGGAGATGCCGCCTACTTCTTTAATGCTGTTTACATGCCAGGCGGAGCCATGAATCACAGTAATTTACAGAATAAAGAATTAACAAAGGCTATTGAAAAGCTTAATGAAACAGTTGATAAAGCAGAGCGTGCCAAACTGGCTAAAGAAGCTTCAGCAATCATTGATAAAGAAACCCTGCATTCCTTTATCGTTCACCCCAAAAATTTCGTAGCGTATAAAGATGACGTCTTGAATTGGGAAACTTCCAAAAGTGAGTATTACATGATTACTAAAGACCTTGATGTGAAAACTAAAAACCAATGATAGTTAAAAGAATAAGTGAATTCATCCTTTTCCTGCTGATTTTATCCGCTGTGAGTTTTGTTTTGATCCAAGCAGCACCGGGAGATCCAGTAAGGTCTATGATGAAGACAGATGATACAGCCATATCAGCAGAACAGATGGATAGCCTCAGAAAGGAATTGGGATTGAACGATCCCATACTTCTTCAATATGGCAAGTGGCTGATCCGCTTTTTTCAGCTGGATTTTGGCCATTCCTATATGACAAAACAGCTTGTCATAGATGAGCTATTGAAAACATTCCCTGCCACTCTCGAATTGACATTTTCTTCACTTTTGGTGATGACTGTCATTGCTGTTCCTCTTGGAACGCTTGCCGCTCTTTATAAGGGAAAATGGCAGGATCATCTTAGCCGGATATTTGCTCTTGCAGGGGCTGCTGTTCCAAGCTTATGGCTGGGGCTTCTTTTTATTCAGTTATTTTCAGTGAAATTAGGCATCTTCCCTTCGATGGGCAAGGGATCAATATCCCACCTCATCTTGCCTTCTTTGACTCTAGGGATTGCTATGGCAGCAGTGTATGTGAGAATTCTGAGATCCAGTCTGCTAGAAAGCTTGAGCCAGGATTTTATCCGTTCTGCTAAGGCAAGGGGACTGTCAAACTCCCGAATTTTCATTCATCATACTTTCCGTCATAGCCTTACACCTGTGATTACGATATTTGGGATTAGTCTTGGAAGTCTTTTGGGAGGCACTGTTATTATTGAGGTTTTGTTTGGGTATCCCGGAGCAGGAAAGCTCGTGGTAGATGCGATTCTAAAAAGAGACTACCCAATTATTCAAGGATATATCTTATTAATGGGAGCATTGGTCTGTATGATTAACATCTTGGTCGATCTTTCCTACCGGTATATCAATCCGGAATTACGCATTAAGGAGGCGAATAAAAGATGATGCCATCGCCTCTTAACGGACGGGATAAATTTGGATGGATGCTCGTGTTCATTGCAGCCTTAATGATTGCTTCATTCCTTGATCCGGTTGATCCCGCAAAAATCAATATGAGTGACCGTCTTTTGCCTATTAGCAGCGAGCATTTTTTAGGCACCGATCATATGGGCAGAGACTTATTTTCAAGAATACTGGCAGGAGCACAGAGCACTGTAGGTACCGCTTTTTTGGTTCTGTTTATCTCATTTATTATTGGACTTCCTATAGGCCTCATTGCCGGATATGCAGGCGGAATAACAGACCGCTTCTTTATGAGAATAGCCGATGCATTTATGGCATTTCCCGACTATATCATCGCCATTATTTTAACGGGTCTAATTGGACCTGGACTGGTTAATTTGATTATGGCCATTGTCATGGTGAAATGGGTGGGATATTCGAGGCTTGTCCGGAGCGTCGTTATTTCTGAAAAAGAAAAAGATTATGTTCAGATGGCTAAAATTAATGGGGCCAGTTCAGCTTTGATTATTAGAAAACACCTGCTTCCGCATGTTCTTGGCCATCTACTAGTGATGGTAACGCTCGACATTGGAAAAGTAATCTTAATGATTGCCTCCCTCTCCTATATCGGACTTGGACCGCAGCCCCCTTCCCCTGAATGGGGAGCCATGCTGAATGAATCAAAAGCATTTTTTTACAATGCCCCGCAGCTGATGATTATTCCCGGATTAGCCATCATGCTCGTTGTTTTGGTATTCAATTTAATGGGAGATCAGCTAAGAGACAAGCTGGATGTTAAAAATCGATAAGGAGGAAAGGAATGAATGTCCTAGAAATATCGAATCTCTCTATTCATCATAGAAATCAGAAAATCATCCACAGCTTAGACCTTGCCATTGAAAAAGGAGATTGGATGGCTGTGGCTGGTGAGAGCGGCAGCGGAAAAACCGTTATGGCCGCTTCAATTGGCAGGCTTCTTCCTTCTGAATTGACCATTACAGCAGGAACCATTTTACTCAACAGCTTAAACCTGTTAACTATAAAAGAAAATAACCTGCGGCCACTTCTTGGAAAAGAGATTTCTTATATATTCCAAGATTATAAAGGGGCTTTTACACCTTTCTTGACCATTGGAAAGCAATTTAATGAAATGTTAAAAGCCCATACAGGCGATTCAAAAAAGGTAAGAAATGAACGGGTATATGAAGCACTGAGGCTAGTCGGACTTCCTGAAGAAAGGGTGTACGCGAGTTACCCCTTTCAGCTTAGCGGAGGGCAGCTGCAAAGGGCGGCAATCGCAATGGCCATGATCCTGGAGCCGACACTGCTGATTGCAGATGAACCAACCACCGCACTTGACAGCCTCACTGCAGCATCTGTTCTGAAGCTAATTGAAAAAATGCAAAGGAAAACAAACTGCGCCGTACTATTTATTACTCATGATTTAAGGCATGCGAAAAAATATGCGAATAAAATAGCGATCATGCATAATGGAACGATTGTAGAATCAGGATTAAAAACAGCCTTGTTCCATAGGCCTGAGCACCCATATACAAAATCCTTGCTTTCCGCTATTCCCAAATTAAAAAGCAGTCATCAGGAGCGGCTGATGACTGCTGATTCCTAAAGCTTTCTTTAATAAGACAGGCGGGTTGCTAACAGGGCCTTATTCAAAATCAATCATGCTGGATCATACATTTTATTAAAGGAGACTGAAATGGAAATCCTTGCAGCAAGAAAAATTTCAAAGCAATATAACCCCCTTCAAAAAGCTGTTGACGGGATATCATTAACGGTCAGAAAAGGCGAATGTGTCGGCATAGTCGGAGAAAGCGGAAGCGGAAAAAGTACGCTCGCCAAGTGTCTTCTCGGACTAGAAAAGCCCGAACAAGGAGAGATTTGGATTGGGGAAAACCGCCTCAACTCATTAAATAGGAAAACAGTTCGCGCAGTGAGAAAGGACATTCAGGCCGTCTTTCAAAATCCTGCTGCATCCTTAAATCCAAAACTAAAAATTATGGATTCATTAATGGAACCCTTGGATATTCAGGAAAGAAATCCGTTTTCCCTTGTACCAAGGAGAAGAGAGGGCCGGGAGCGCACCGCGGCCGAGCTACTGAATATCGTCGGAATCTCTTCTTCCTATCTTCATCGTTATCCTCATGAACTAAGCGGCGGGCAAAAGCAAAGAGTAAGCATTGCAAGAGCCATCAGTATACGCCCCTCTCTCATTATCCTAGATGAGCCAACTGCCAGCCTGGATGTCTCTATTCAAGCGAAAATTCTCAATTTATTGAAGGACTTGCAGGAAAGCCTGGGGATTTCCTATTTATTCATCTCTCACGACTTAGCCGCTGTAAATTTTATGGGCAGCCGCACCCTCGTCATGAAGGATGGACGGATCGTTGATCAATTTCATAGAGAGGATTTATTTGCAGAGAGCCGTCATCCTTATACGAAAGCCCTGGTGAACGTATTTGAGGACTAGCTTCCAATCACAAAATCTATGGAACTGCTGCTGATTTGCAGAGTACAGCTTAACTCAGCAAACACCGAAGGGCATCCTGAATCAGGATGCCCTTCTTTAACCGATGAGGAATTTTCTTTATTTTTTCTTCCTGAACATGCTGATCAGGAACACAATCACTAACACCACAAGCACTCCGCCAATTATGATTGGCAAGGAAGAAGAGGTTTTTTCCTGCTCTGAGGAGGTCTTAGGCTCCTGCGTTTGAGGCTTTTCTTCCTCTTGAGTTTGCGGGGATTTGTCCTCTGCCGCTGCTGTTTCTCTTTGAACATTGAAGTTCATGGAGTCTTTTACTACATGAGTATCTGCACCGACGATATCCCACTCTACCGTGTAGGAACCATTTTTCAATTCATCTGGAATCTTTCCTGTAAGCGTACTGCCGTCAATTTTTATATCACTTACAGGCACTTCGGTTTTTCCTTCGTGCAGAAGTATAAATTTGCTTGATTCCTCGATTGTTGTATTGAAGGTAAGAGAAATCTCAGGAAGCTTCCCTGTTATCGTTTCTCCCGCTTTTGGTGTTGAGGTTTCCAATTTTGAATGGGCACTGGCCACATTACTATTAAATAAAAGTGCTAAAAAAAGCATCAGGGCTATTTTTTTCATTGCTGTTCACATCTCCATTTAGTTTTATAGATTCTCGCTGTCAGTTTAACCAGGCATTTAAAGGCTTAATCCTTTTGATGAGGAGCCAATCAATCAGAAATACAGCAATGATTGAGATTCCCACCAGCGGCATCACGATTCCCAAAACCAGCATGATAAAAAAGACGGTTCTCGTTACTTTTTTATTTTGAGCCGGGGCCACAAAACCCAGCTTGCCATTCGATTTTCTCTTCTTCCACATCACATAAGAACTGGAGGCAACGACCATAAGGCCGATACATAAATTCAGTCCGATTATCTGGTTAGCGATTCCGAATAAAGTTCCCTCATGAAACGCAATTCCAATGGAAATAGCTTTAGCCATCCATCCGTAGTCAGCAAACCGGACATCTGTCAGCACCTTCCCGCTGTACTGATCAATATGAAGCGTGGCATCCTTCATTGGATTCGGATTGGACGCAGCGATCGTATAAACCCCTTTTTTTCCTTCAGGAAGTGAAATGCTGTAAGGCTTTTCAACTTTCTTGTGAGACGCGATTGCCTGGATATCCTCAACCGTTAGGGTTCTGCTTCCACTGTCAGAAGCGGGAACTGGCTGATTTTCTGTTGCCCAAGGTACATCTTCTGCTACATCCTTTGTTTTTATGTCAGATTCAGGGGTTCCCATAAAACTGAATGCAAAGGGAGGATAGCCAGTATTGGTTGCTGTAGCGGCTTTATTAATTTGCTCCCCCATTACCCCTGACCATGGAAGGCCTGTTGCAATTAAAACCAGTATACCTAGTGAAAGCCAAAAGGCGGGGACTGCATGCAAATCTCTCCAAAATGTCCTTCCCCTCGCATTAAATCTTGGAAGAACCGTTCCCCAAATCGATTGTTTGTTCCGAGGCCACCATATATACAATCCGGTAGCGAGCAAAATGACTGCCCAGCAAGCTGCAAGCTCCACAAGACGGTTTGCAGCGGTTCCTCCGACAATAAGCTCACTATGGAGTTTTTTGAAGAGTTCCGTAAATTTTTCCTCGGCTGCTAGAGAACCTTGTATTTTTCCGGTATAAGGATTTATGTAAACCGATTTTGCCGATACTTTGGTCATCACATTGATTTCAGTCGTTCTTGCAGGATCACCATAGAACTTAATCGCTGTAATCGTACTTTCCGGATATTCGTCCTGAACGCGTTTTATTTGTTTTGCTGCCGTTATTTCTTTTCCAGGCGCCTCTTGCTGTACATAATAAAGATCTTTATATAGTACAGATTCAATTTGAGGCTTAAACAAATATACGCCTCCGCTGAATGCTAGAATGATCAGGAATGGTGCAAATATGATTCCAGCATAAAAGTGCCATCTCCAAACCGTTTGATAAATAGAGCTTCTTTCTTTTTTACTTTCTTTTTCTTTGCCAGGATCCAACTTCAGAGCTTCCATCCTATTCCCTCCAGCGGTTTATTCCTAAGGCTTTGTCTCCGAATGTACCAGGTGATTTTTATGTTCCTCATGTGAACCCCCTTGGCTGCAACCCGCTGCCGATAAAAAAAGGATGATAATAAATGCAGCAAGTCCCAATTCTTTCATGTGATCTCCTCCATCCTTATCTACGCTAATGAATACGTTCCCAATTATAAATTCTTATTTCCATGGGATGATGACTCTAAAGAGTGATTTGTATAAGATATCCCTACTGAAATGTGACGAAAATGCTAAAATAGAAGCAACTCTGCTGAAATAAGGTGAAAATTTGACATACAAACAAATCAAGTGGATGATCCTAATTCTCCCGACGGCCGCTATCGGTCTATGGGAATATATTAGGCATGCCTTTTTATTACCGTACTTATCGATGGACATGGGAAATCTATTAACCCCCGCTATTGTTTTTGCAGCAACCATTTTCTTTCTATTGAAATTATTTTCGATGCTTGAAGGGATCCAGGAAGAATTGAAGATGGAGAGGGCAAGAAAAGCAGCCCTGATTGAAAGGGAGAACCTTGCAAGAGAGCTTCATGACGGTGTTGCCCAATCTTTATTTCTTCTTTCGGTAAAATTAAATAAATTCGGGAAGAAAACAGGCATTGAAAAACATTCTGAATTTCAGGATACGAACCAAACATTGAAAGAAATTTATGAAGATACACGGCGGGCGATTGAAAACTTAAAGCAGCTGCCTGATCCTGAACTGTTCAGCTGGACAAAATCCATTCAGCAATACTTATCAGAGCTTGAAAAAAACCACTCAATGGAAGTAGATTTCCAATGGGACATTAAGGAAGAGAAGCTTTCCGCTAAAGAAAAAATAGAACTTTTTGCTTGTATAAAAGAAGCTGTCATGAATGTGATAAAACATGCACAGACAAATAGAGTTTGGATTAGCGGACAGGAATCCTTGAAGGGCTGGACATGTGAAATTCGGGATAACGGAGTTGGTTTTCCAGCGGAGCCTATTAATATGGAGAATGGATTTGGTCTGCAGATTATGCAAAGACGTGCTTCGGAAATGAACTGGAGGTTTTCAAAAGAGGAAGGAAATAAAGGAACGAGGATTCTTCTTGAAAAGGAGTATAAGTAAATGCAGCCATTTCGTATAGTAGTTGCCGATGACCATAGTCATGCCAGGGAAGGAATTCGGATCATCTTAGAGGAATACAGTGATTTTATCATTGTGGGAGAAGCTCAGAACGGCGAAGAGGCGATTCTAATGACGGAAAAGCTAATGCCGGATATTATCCTGATGGATATTCAAATGCCTGTGATGGACGGTCTTGAAGCAACCAAAATCATCAAAACAAAATTTCCATATGTAAAGATTGTCATGATTACCGTATCTGATGATGTGACGAATTTATTCGATGCATTAAAGCATGGGGCTCAAGGATACTTGCTCAAAAATATACAATCCGGGGATTGGTATGAATACCTTAAAGCGTTCGCATTGGATGAAGTGCCGATGTCCAAAGAAATCGCGTTTCGTATATTAAAGGAGTTTCCTCAAAACAAGCCTGAAGCTGATGTCAATCCTACCCCTCTGTCCTCCAGGGAACTCGAGGTCCTTCAGCTCGTCGCAAAGGGGCTGCCGAACAGAGAAATATCAGATAGGCTTTTCATATCGGAGCATACAGTGAAGAGCCATTTAAAGAATATTCTAAGCAAGCTTCATTTGGAAAATCGCGTTCAGCTTACCCATTATGCATTTAAGCAGGGGTTAATTGAGTAAAAAATAAACCAACCAAGACTCAAATAAAGACAGGAGGTAAAAATGAAACGAGGGATCAGTTTCGAAATCCCCAATGAATACGGAAGATTTCTTATGAATGCATTAATGTCATTTGAAATATCTGAATTCGTATGGACTAGCGGAGGCGAAGAATCATATTTAGTAAAGGGAGATGAGTTACAGGAACCTCTTTTCCCAGACGAGGTAAGCAGGATGGATGGCTTACTTCTTAGAGAACTTTTAGAAGAAAATAAATATTATCTCATCTTTGTAAATTTACAAGCCTTTCCCAAAGGCGAAAGTTCATTACGTGTTGAGACGTATGAGGAATTTGTAAACAGCAATTGTCAGCTCGTACTTTTAGTCTTTGATTCTGTATATGTGGAAATTTATTGTAAAGACAATATAAGACTTGAAAGCTTGTATCAAAATGCAAAATTAAGATGTTTTAATAATCTTCACTATATAACGGACAAAAACGATATAAGAACTAGACTATCCGTGTGGTAGCAGCTAATTTATATTTAATAAATCTTTGCTCAAATACCGCGTACTTTTCTTCATAGGAATTAAATTAAAGACCAAAAAATACCGTTAGTTTTAAATATAAACGCAATTATTTAACATATCCTTTTAAAAGAAGGAGAAAGCCGGTATCGATCATCTCGATACCGGCTTTTAATTTCACAGGAGGATGATCTTGTTCTATGCAACCAATGCTACCTTTTTTTCTTTTTGGAGTTGTCTGCAGCCGCTTTACTTTTAATGACGCTCTGAAAAGCAACAAGAACACGAACATTTTTGTCATCGGTTTGGATAACCTCTGAAACTTTTCCTAATTTCCCTTTAATTTTCAAGTCTTCTCCAACGCTTGGAACTCTTTTAAGCATCTGGCTCAATACAACGTTTTTACCGTCAAAAAAATGAACCGTAGTCAGCATGATCTCACCTGCTTTATATGAATAGGATTAGAAAAAACATCTATTTCCTTCATATAAACTATAAGTTTAGCGTGCTGTTTAGAACCATAATTCGTTATAGATTTGACTTGAGAAAAGTTTAAGAAAGGGTGTCCATTAAGTCCGTTTTAATGCTCACTCCCCTTTTTACAATTTGATTGATTTGGCTGATTTCTTTAGAACGAACTTATTTTCACAAAGCTCTGTTAAACTTGGCTGTTGATTTCCGTTGCAGGCGCTCGCTTTCCGCGGGGCGGACGGTGAGCCTCCTGATATGAACGAAACTTTCAAGAGCCCCCTGCAACCTAATGTTTTACTTTGTTTTTGAACAGCTTTAAGAAGAGAAGCGTATTTCGCTTCTTTTTTTGTGTTTTATTTGACAGGCAGCGACTGAATATAATTCCTTTCTTGTTTATAGAATAGACAGGAAGGACACGGTACGAAGGCAAAAATTTCAACGGCGGTTAGCACTCTAATATTCGTGGGTTCTCACATTTTATCTTTCCGTATAAAGGACTTTTCCACAAACTCGGGACGTGCGTTCATCCACATGGGACTAGCACAGAGGAGGCGCGTGGATTTTCCTTTCCGGTTTTACTCTTTGCCTTCGAGCCCTATTCTCCCTATTCTATTTTGAATCGGTCTACAACACGTCAGGATCACGACATCTTTTTACGATTCTGGGACATCTTCGACTTCTTGCATCACGGCCCAAATAAACCCAGCTAACTCTCTCGCTACAGCTGTTATGGCTTTACTGCTCTCTTTTCCTCTGGATAGTAAGCGGTAATACTTTTGATGAAGGCGATTTTGTGCTTTCCAGGATATGGCCTGAATGGTCGGAGATTGTCCACTTTGTCTTCGTGCCAATTCTCCTTTAACCGCAGGCTTATATCGGTAACTCCAAGCGGCTTCGACCAATAACCGTCGTACATGCCGATTTCCTGTCTTGGTTATATTTCCTTGCCGTCTGCTTTCTCCACTCGAATATTCGCTTGGAATCAACCCGACATACCCCATGAAGTGATTAGGGGTTGGGAATCGTTTAAACGAACCTATTTCTGCCACAACACTCGAGGCGGTGACAAGGGCAACACCTCTCAAACATTGGAGGGCCTGAATTTTCCGGGCATGTACCCCTTCATTTGAGTGAACCCGAATTTCTTCTTCCAGCCTTAAGAGTCTTTGACCGATTTCTTTAAGCTGATAATAGTACTCCTGAAACGTAACCCGCAAAGAAGAATTCTCAAAATGAAGGGTATCCAGCCATCTGAAGTACTTGTTGGTCCACTTATTTACACCTGCCGGTGGCTTAATATCGTTGCGTAGTAAAAATTTGCTTAACCGGTGTTTCACCCTTAACTCATCCTCTTTCACATCTTCCCGGCAACGTACCAGATCCCGAAGGGCTTCGTCTTCTGGAGTAGGAACATAAACGGACGTTAACTCCCCAGCCCGATATAATTGAGCCAGACGAACAGAGTCTCGGCGATCGGTTTTAATTCGATCTCCAGGCCTTTTCGGAATAAGAGTTGGGGCAATCACTGAACAATGAATGTTCAATGTTAGTAATAGTCTGTATAACGGATATCCGGTAGGACCGGCTTCATAACAGACACGAAGGGACTTTGGGCTGCCCAGCTTCTTCATCAATTTTTTTACGGCTTCAGGCGTATGAGGAATGACCCCCCAGTATCTCGGTGCTTCCCGTCCTTCTTCTGCGACCGCAACGGCAATATTTTCTTTTGATACGTCTAAACCTACGTATTTAATGGTATCCTGCATAATAGCTAGCTCCTTCCGTAATGTAGCTCTGATTTGGTTTTGTTTTGTTTGACAAAAACAGTCTAACCAAATCAACCTACGATTTTACGAGTAAGGGGCTAGTTTCGTTCATGATAACTCGCCGCTTTGCGCCTGCGGGGTCTCACCTGTCCCGCTGCTCCCGCAGGAGTCTCGCGCCTTCCACTCCAATCAACAGGTGTTAAAAATCAACATCAGGCTTTAACAGAGACTTTCACAAAGAAAACCCCCGGTTTGCTTCAATTCAAAGCATACCTGGGGTTTTCCAATTCATATTATTGTTTCGGTACGGTTTCGCCTTTCCATTCAAGCATGCCGCCTGTCATATTAACTACTTTGTAGCCCTGCTCCTGAAGGAAAGCAGCGACATTTTCGCTGCGGCGTCCTGAGCGGCAAATAAAGATGTACTCTTTTTCTTTATCAAGCTCTCCTGCTCTGGCCGGAATATCTCCCATTTTAATATGCTTCGCTTTTGAAATGATGCCTTCTGCTACTTCCTCGTCTTCGCGCACATCAATTAATTCAATATTTTCTCCGTTTTGAAGCTTCTCCTGTACTTCTGAAGGTGAGATTTCTTTAATCATAACTGCATTCAGCTCCTTATCCATAATATCTTTATTATAGCAGGCGGGCATGCGGGGTGCGAATCGTCGGATTTTGCAGGAATTCTGCAGCTTACTGGTGAATAGACGTTCTATACAGGAGGGGATGATGTGAAGGAAATAGATAAACGAAACCGTTTGGATGAGAAGCCCTTCAGTTTTCAAATTGCAAAGAATCAGTCGGTCTTTCTTTTCTATAACGGAAAACAGGTGAAAATATTAAAGGGGGGCGAGGCGGAGAAGTTTTTAGCCCGATTAAATCTCGCCAAGGAGGAACACGAGATTCAGCTGATTCTGGCAAAGGTGACTGGTAACTTTAAACGGGGAAACGAGCGCAGAGAATAAGATCTATAATAAAAAAGTGTCTGTCCAGTAAGTCCGATTTAAAGCTTCTAGACCTTTTTACCTCTTGTTTGCTTTGGCTGATTTCCGCTCCAGGTTGCTCAGCGACCAGCGGGGCGGGCGGTGAGCCTCCTGATATGAACGAAACTTTCAAGAGCCCCCTGCAACCTAATGTTTTACTTTGTTTTTGAACAGCTTTAAGAAGAGAAGCGTATTTCGCTTCTTTTTTTGTGTTTTATTTGACAGGCAGCGACTGAATATAATTCCTTTCTTGTTTATAGAATAGACAGGAAGGACACGGCACGAAGGCAAAAATTTCAACGGCGGTTAGCACTCTGATATTCGTGGGTTCTCACATTTTATCTTTCCGTATAAAGGACTTTTCCACAAACTCGGGACGTGCGTTCATCCACATGGGACTAGCACAGAGGAGGCGCGTGGATTTTCCTTTCCGGTTTTACTCTTTGCCTTCGAGCCCTATTCTCCCTATTCTATTTTGAATCGGTCTACAACACGTCAGGATCACGACATCTTTTTACGATTCTGGGACATCTTCGACTTCTTGCATCACGGCCCAAATAAACCCAGCTAACTCTCTCGCTACAGCTGTTATGGCTTTACTGCTCTCTTTTCCTCTGGATAGTAAGCGGTAATACTTTTGATGAAGGCGATTTTGTGCTTTCCAGGATATGGCCTGAATGGTCGGAGATTGTCCACTTTGTCTTCGTGCCAATTCTCCTTTAACCGCAGGCTTATATCGGTAACTCCAAGCGGCTTCGACCAATAACCGTCGTACATGCCGATTTCCTGTCTTGGTTATATTTCCTTGCCGTCTGCTTTCTCCACTCGAATATTCGCTTGGAATCAACCCGACATACCCCATGAAGTGATTAGGGGTTGGGAATCGTTTAAACGAACCTATTTCTGCCACAACACTCGAGGCGGTGACAAGGGCAACACCTCTCAAACATTGGAGGGCCTGAATTTTCCGGGCATGTACCCCTTCATTTGAGTGAACCCGAATTTCTTCTTCCAGCCTTAAGAGTCTTTGACCGATTTCTTTAAGCTGATAATAGTACTCCTGAAACGTAACCCGCAAAGAAGAATTCTCAAAATGAAGGGTATCCAGCCATCTGAAGTACTTGTTGGTCCACTTATTTACACCTGCCGGTGGCTTAATATCGTTGCGTAGTAAAAATTTGCTTAACCGGTGTTTCACCCTTAACTCATCCTCTTTCACATCTTCCCGGCAACGTACCAGATCCCGAAGGGCTTCGTCTTCTGGAGTAGGAACATAAACGGACGTTAACTCCCCAGCCCGATATAATTGAGCCAGACGAACAGAGTCTCGGCGATCGGTTTTAATTCGATCTCCAGGCCTTTTCGGAATAAGAGTTGGGGCAATCACTGAACAATGAATGTTCAATGTTAGTAATAGTCTGTATAACGGATATCCGGTAGGACCGGCTTCATAACAGACACGAAGGGACTTTGGGCTGCCCAGCTTCTTCATCAATTTTTTTACGGCTTCAGGCGTATGAGGAATGACCCCCCAGTATCTCGGTGCTTCCCGTCCTTCTTCTGCGACCGCAACGGCAATATTTTCTTTTGATACGTCTAAACCTACGTATTTAATGGTATCCTGCATAATAGCTAGCTCCTTCCGTAATGTAGCTCTGATTTGGTTTTGTTTTGTTTGACAAAAACAGTCTAACCAAATCAACCTACGATTTTACGAGTAAGGGGCTAGTTTCGTTCATGATAACTCTTGGCTTCGCCACTGCGGGGTCTCACCTGTCCCGCTGCTCCCGCAGGAGTCAAGCACCTTCCGCTCCAATCAGCCATACCAGGATTGTTCAGAAATACGTGTAAAAAAACCCCTTGGATGCTCCATTCACGAAGCACTCAGGGGGTTTTTGGTTTCCATTATTTCCTCTATTCAGGACTTTTCAGACAGCCCCTAATACCTTTTCAGTTCGCAACGATATTAATCAATTTTCCAGGTACGGCGATTACTTTACGGATGGTTTTGCCCTCAAGCTGCTCTTTTACTTTTGCATCTTCAAGCGCAATTTTCTCCATCTCTTCCTTCGAAGCCTGGGCTGGAACTAGAAGCTTTGCTTTTACCTTGCCGTTGAATTGAACGACCACTTCCACTTCATCTTCCACAAGCTTGGACTCATCATACTGCGGCCAGTTTTCGTAGGCAATGGTAGCAGAGTGACCAAGCTTTTCCCAAAGCTCTTCCGCAAGATGGGGAGCGATTGGAGAAAGAAGCTTCACAAAGCCCTCCATATACTCTTTCGGAAGCTCAGTTGCCTTATATGCATCATTTGTGAATACCATCAGCTGTGAAATCGCCGTGTTAAAGCGTAGCCCTTCAATGTTTTCGCTCACTTTTTTCACGGTTTCGTGGTACACCTTTTCTAAAGCCTGATTTCCGCTGTTTGTAACCTTCGAAGTCAGTTTGCCGTCATCTTCAATCAGCAGTCTCCATACGCGGTCAAGGAAACGTCTTGCTCCATCCAGTCCTTTTTCAGACCAGGCGATGGAAGCTTCAAGCGGTCCCATGAACATTTCGTAAAGACGAAGCGTATCGGCACCATGGCTCTCAACAACTTCATCCGGATTGACGACGTTGCCTTTGGATTTACTCATTTTTTCATTATTTTCGCCAAGGATCATTCCTTGGTTAAACAGCTTTTGGAACGGTTCTTTCGTTGGAACCATGCCGATGTCGTAAAGGAACTTGTGCCAGAAACGGGCGTATAGAAGGTGAAGCACCGCATGCTCGGCTCCTCCGATGTACGTATCAACCGGCAGCCATTGTTTGATTTTTTCCGGATCCGCTAGATGGTTTTCGTTCGTTGGATCGATGTAGCGCAGGTAATACCAGCAGCTTCCCGCCCATTGCGGCATCGTGTTCGTTTCTCTGCGTCCTTTTTTGCCCGTTTCAGGATCTGTTATATTCACCCATTCTGAAATGTTGGCAAGCGGGGATTCGCCTGTACCGGACGGTTTGATTTCTGTTGTTTTCGGAAGCACAAGCGGAAGCTGGTCTTCAGGAACAGCGGACATGGTGCCGTCTTCCCAATGAATGATCGGAATTGGCTCGCCCCAGTAGCGCTGGCGGCTGAACAGCCAGTCACGCAGGCGGTATGTTACCTTCTTTTCGCCTTTGCTGTTCTCTTCCAGCCATTCAATCATTTTTTGAATCGCTTCTTCTTTCCCTAATCTGTTCAGGAATTCAGAGTTTACGTGCTCTCCATCACCGGAGTAAGCTTCTTTCGATACATCGCCGCCTTGAACGACTTCTTTAATCGGAAGCTCGAATTTCACAGCGAATTCATAATCGCGTTCATCATGGGCAGGTACCGCCATAATCGCCCCTGTACCGTAACTGATCAATACATAATCTGCCACCCAGATCGGCATTTTTTCGCCGCTCACTGGATTGATGGCATATGCACCCGTGAAGACACCGGTTTTATCCTTTGCAAGATCCGTTCTTTCCAGATCAGACTTGGATTTCACTTGATTGATATAAGCATCTGCCGCTTCTTTTTGATCAGCTGTTACAATCTTGCTCACTAGCGCATGCTCAGGAGCAATAACCGCATAGGTTGCACCGAAAAGAGTATCCGGTCTTGTTGTGAAAACGGTGAAGCTCTCATCATGTCCATCTACTTCAAAATGAACGTGAGCCCCCTCGGAACGGCCAATCCAGTTGCGCTGCATTTCTTTAATGCTCTCCGGCCAGTCTACTTCATCCAAATCTTCAATCAAACGATCCGCGTAGGCTGTAATTTTCAGCATCCACTGCTTCATCGGACGGCGTTCGACCGGATGTCCGCCGCGCTCGCTTTTCCCGTCAATGACCTCTTCATTCGCAAGAACGGTACCAAGTGCCGGACACCAGTTCACGGCAACCTCATCAATATAGGCTAAGCCTTTTTCATAAAGCTTGAGAAAAATCCATTGTGTCCATTTATAGTAATGAGGATCGGTCGTGTTGACCTCACGATCCCAATCATAAGAAAAGCCAAGTGCCTGGATTTGGCGTCTGAAATTGTTGATGTTCTGTTCCGTGAATACTGCCGGATCATTTCCTGTATCCAGTGCAAATTGTTCTGCAGGAAGTCCGAATGCATCCCATCCCATCGGATGAAGAACATTGTATCCTTGCATCCGTTTCATACGGGAAAGAATATCTGTCGCTGTAAATCCTTCCGGATGCCCTACATGAAGACCTGCTCCTGACGGATACGGGAACATATCAAGCGCATAAAATTTAGGGCGGTTCGGTTCCTCACCTGTTTTAAATGTCTTGTTGGAAAGCCAATGCTTTTGCCATTTCTGTTCGATTTTCTTATGACTGAAACTCATATACATCCTCCTTGTTTTCGCTGAACGGACATCGAGTACGCGGCCGTGAAAAATAAAAAAAGCTCCGTCCCTGTAAAAAGGGACGAGAGCTTTCTCCCGCGGTACCACCCAAATTAGTGTATACAAACTACACTCGCTTGACATTCGTAACGTGAATGCACGGCAGACACTACTGATTTCTTTCGCATCTGCAAACTCTAAGGCGAGTTCATGAACATTTGCTGCTGACTTGCACCTTCCGTCAGCTCTCTATGGTGCATCCTGTTCACTACTGCTCCTTGTCACCGTTCGACTATTTCATTCTAATGCTATTTTATAAAAAATTTGAGGGATATGCAAGCTGGTTGCGATTTTTTAAGGGAATGCTGTCAGCAAAGAGGCATTGCTTAAGGGAGAGGCGGCTTGTGACTTGGACAATTTTTGGTTGGGGGACCTTCAGGCTGTTCTTGCTGAGCGGAAAATTCAAAGCTTTTTAGTACGGCTTCCCCGCTGTATCCGGCGATGATGGATAGCAGGACTAATTGAAAAGAGGATTGCGGTTCTGAGGAGAGGACCAGCATGATGGCCGCGATCGTTCCAACTGCAAAGTCTTCATAGAATCCAAGATAGATAAAACGTTTCGTCATTCTCGGTTTTTCAAGACGCCCCCTTTTTTTTATGTGGCTAACAATCCCCATTATGCCTCCGATGATACTGGCAATTAAGATTTGAGCTGTCAATTACACCACCATTCCTTCTTTTTTATTCTGGCAAAGCTGAATAAAAAATGCAGATCGGCGGTCCCACGGGGATGGGAAAGGCTTTTTTATTTCTATTATACAAAATGAATGGGTAAACCGCCTGATTAATTGGAATTATTTTCTATATCGAACAAATGTACTAATTTGATATGGGATTCTCTATTTCAAAGACGTAAAATTCACTTTTTCTTTCTCGTATAGCTTGGTTTTAATTTTTCAGGATGTAAAATGTAACCACGGGATAATTTTTTTAGAAAACGGTCAAAATCCTTCGCTATTTCGATCTGGTTCCAATTCCAATTCTCATAATCTGTATATAAATAAACTACTGTGGGATGTTGATTGGTTTCATTATAGTCCAATGCAATCCAACTATGATAATCACCCCAAAGAATGATTATATGATTAGGCAGACCACACTCCTTAATCCAATGCTTAGAAGCAAGAATTCCTTTTTCTCCTTCAAAATCAATTCCATTGATCTCTGGAATAGTTATTCGTTCTTTATCTTTTTCTTCTAAAAAAAACTTAGGGTAATTTAACGTTCCGCCGTTCTTTACTTTTAGTAATTCTTTATAGGATGGAGGAAGTTTTACTCCTAACTTTTTCTCAGCAAGCCTAATATCTGCATCCGATACAGGTTCTTCGCCTTCAGCCCAAAAATCTATACAATTGTAGAGCTCCAAGCTATCACCTCTTTTTTATAGGATCAAAAGCTGCGGATACGGACTGCCTCTATTGAAAAGAAATGCCGGAGCTTATGCTATAAAACAAAATAGTGCCAACTTCTCTTTAATAGAAATCGGCACTTTATATATTCGCAGTAGGTTATCTTGACGCTTTTGGCGGCTGGCATGCGTCACATTTACGCTGGTTATTGTTTTTAAATTTTGTAAATGATTTTTCAAAGGTACTTCCGCATGCACATTTAAATTGCAGCTTTTGAGAAAAACCGTGATATTCCGTTGACAGCAGGGTGCTATCCGAATTTTTCTCAACAAAATCTCTAATTTTATCGATTGTCCATCGTTTATTCATTCTCTTACACCTCCATATTTTAGCGGAGGCTTTTCTCGGCATCCGTTCGTTTATTAGGTAAAGCCTAAAAGTTTATAAGCTGTTAATTATAATACCATGAGCTGGAGTCGAGTTAAACAGATAGAAATATCTGATTTAAACAACAACTCCGTAAGTAACCTGCCAATCTTCTAAATGTTAAATTCGCAAACATCTTTGGTTTGGAAATCAGTTCGACGGGGTTGATGGCGGCTCCAGGCTGCTCGCTTTCCGCGGGGCGGGCGGTGAGCCTCCTGATATGAACGAAACTTTCAAGAGCCCCCTGCAACCTAATGTTTTACTTTGTTTTTGAACAGCTTTAAGAAGAGAAGCGTATTTCGCTTCTTTTTTTGTGTTTTATTTGACAGGCAGCGACTGAATATAATTCCTTTCTTGTTTATAGAATAGACAGGAAGGACACGGCACGAAGGCAAAAATTTCAACGGCGGTTAGCACTCTGATATTCGTGGGTTCTCACATTTTATCTTTCCGTATAAAGGACTTTTCCACAAACTCGGGACGTGCGTTCATCCACATGGGACTAGCACAGAGGAGGCGCGTGGATTTTCCTTTCCGGTTTTACTCTTTGCCTTCGAGCCCTATTCTCCCTATTCTATTTTGAATCGGTCTACAACACGTCAGGATCACGACATCTTTTTACGATTCTGGGACATCTTCGACTTCTTGCATCACGGCCCAAATAAACCCAGCTAACTCTCTCGCTACAGCTGTTATGGCTTTACTGCTCTCTTTTCCTCTGGATAGTAAGCGGTAATACTTTTGATGAAGGCGATTTTGTGCTTTCCAGGATATGGCCTGAATGGTCGGAGATTGTCCACTTTGTCTTCGTGCCAATTCTCCTTTAACCGCAGGCTTATATCGGTAACTCCAAGCGGCTTCGACCAATAACCGTCGTACATGCCGATTTCCTGTCTTGGTTATATTTCCTTGCCGTCTGCTTTCTCCACTCGAATATTCGCTTGGAATCAACCCGACATACCCCATGAAGTGATTAGGGGTTGGGAATCGTTTAAACGAACCTATTTCTGCCACAACACTCGAGGCGGTGACAAGGGCAACACCTCTCAAACATTGGAGGGCCTGAATTTTCCGGGCATGTACCCCTTCATTTGAGTGAACCCGAATTTCTTCTTCCAGCCTTAAGAGTCTTTGACCGATTTCTTTAAGCTGATAATAGTACTCCTGAAACGTAACCCGCAAAGAAGAATTCTCAAAATGAAGGGTATCCAGCCATCTGAAGTACTTGTTGGTCCACTTATTTACACCTGCCGGTGGCTTAATATCGTTGCGTAGTAAAAATTTGCTTAACCGGTGTTTCACCCTTAACTCATCCTCTTTCACATCTTCCCGGCAACGTACCAGATCCCGAAGGGCTTCGTCTTCTGGAGTAGGAACATAAACGGACGTTAACTCCCCAGCCCGATATAATTGAGCCAGACGAACAGAGTCTCGGCGATCGGTTTTAATTCGATCTCCAGGCCTTTTCGGAATAAGAGTTGGGGCAATCACTGAACAATGAATGTTCAATGTTAGTAATAGTCTGTATAACGGATATCCGGTAGGACCGGCTTCATAACAGACACGAAGGGACTTTGGGCTGCCCAGCTTCTTCATCAATTTTTTTACGGCTTCAGGCGTATGAGGAATGACCCCCCAGTATCTCGGTGCTTCCCGTCCTTCTTCTGCGACCGCAACGGCAATATTTTCTTTTGATACGTCTAAACCTACGTATTTAATGGTATCCTGCATAATAGCTAGCTCCTTCCGTAATGTAGCTCTGATTTGGTTTTGTTTTGTTTGACAAAAACAGTCTAACCAAATCAACCTACGATTTTACGAGTAAGGGGCTAGTTTCGTTCATGATAACTCGCCGCTTTGCGCCTGCGGGGTCTCACCTTTCCCGCTGCTCCCGCTGGAGTCTCCCTGCCTTCCGCCGCCATCAACTAACCTTATTTTCGATTAATATTTAATTTCAAAAAGGACAAGGTTTACACTTTGCTGTAGCCTGGTTGTTTTCCTTCAAAAAATTTTTGTCCATTTTCTATAAAACTTCATTACTCCCAAACAATCGCCTATCAAAAAAGCCCAAGAAGGATCCAACATCCATCTCAGGCTTCTATTTACCCTTTCACCGTTTCGGCGGAAAGGTCTTGATTTGAAAGATATTTTATATTGCGGTCGTATATCATCGTAATGAAGAAGCTAATAACAAGCAGGCCAATCAGCACGGCAAACATGACCGGCATGTTGTACAAGTCTACTAAAATACCTCCCAACAGAGGGCCTACCATTCTTCCAGCGGTCGCTGTGCTGTTTACGAATCCCTGGTAGAAGCCTTCTCTTCCTTTTGGAGCGAGGTCATTTGCAATGGTAGGCACAGCAGGCCAAACGAGCATTTCCCCAATGGTTAAAATGATCATGGCAGTCAAGAATCCGGAGAATCCGCCTGCTGTTGCAGCGATGACGAAGGATACCATGAAGATTCCCATTCCAATCAGCATTTGGGACTTGAGCGTTTTTGCAAAGCGTTTAACAAAAGCAGAAAGCAAAGGCTGGCCAAGTACAATCATCAGTCCGTTAATCGTCCATAGGAGACTGTATTGCTTCAGGTCAATGTTCAGCGTTTGAGTATGTGCGGCAATTGTTGACTGCCATTGTACGTAGGCGACCCAGCAAAGCAGGTAGGCAATGGACAGGATGGATAGCGCGGTGAATTTTGTGCGGTCCTTCATGCCTGGTTTTTTTGTTACCAGGGCGGTCGGATGAATCGTTTGCCCTTGAATATTTCGGTATCCGAAAAATGCCACCAAAAAAAAGAGAACATACAGCAATCCGTTCGCCATAAAAATCCATTGAAATGAAATGGATGCAACCAGTCCGCCTAATGCGGAACCGATGGCTACCCCGGCGTTTTGTGCTACATAAATCGCGTTAAATGATTTTCTTCCGCCTTCAGGCCAGACACTGCCTGCTAGAGCATAGGTTGCGGGGAAAACAATCCCTGATCCGAATCCAACGATTGTAAGCAGAATAACGTAGTGCGGCCAGCCATGGAAAAAAATCATTCCAATCAAAGCTGCAAGCGTAATGATGATACCAAGCAAAATCGAGCGATAGCCTCCGATTTTATCGAACAAAACCCCGCCCGCTAAATTTCCAATTACACTAGCGCCTGCATTCAGCATAAGGATGACGCCTGCTACGGTCAGCGATTTTCCCAGCTCATCGTGTATATATATCGTATTAAGAGGCCATAAAAAAGAAGCCCCGGTTACATTTATGATCATCCCAATTACGAGAAGCCATAGGGAACGCGGCATACGAACCCCTCCTTCTGTATAAATCTTTCATTTCCATTAGCTAGTGTATGAGGTTTTGGCACGTTTTTCAATAGAAGAATGCTGGATGATTAAATAAAAAACATTTCAGATAATTGGAAGTTACAATCAGAGAAATCCCATTGATTTAGGTCGGTTTTTTCTTAACGGTTCAGGAATCTATCAATTTGCGTGATTCGCATATGATTTGGAAAGACTTTATAATGGAAACAAACATGCAATTTCAGAAAAGAAGGAATGCAGCTATGCAAAACAATAAATGGGTTTCATTTCTGATCACGCTGCTTTTTGCAGTGACCGGCGGAATCATATTTCAGCTTATTTCAATGCCAATACCATGGCTGATCGGCTCCATGGTTTTTGTACTGATCGGATCAAACATTTTTCATAGCACAAAGCTATACTGGCCTCAGCAAATACGAAATTCAGGCATGGTGATCGTCGGCTATACGATTGGATTGTCGTTTACAATGGAGGCACTGCATCAAATTGGACTGCAGCTTCCCGCCATGATCCTGCTGACCGCGATGCTTCTCATGCTTTCAACCATCATTTCAATACTCGTTTCCAAGCTATCCGGGATTTCTTTTCCCACCATTTTAATGGGCAGTATACCAGGCGGGCTGAGCCAGATCATTCCACTTGCAGAGGAAACAAAGGGGATCGACATAACTGTTGTCACCTTTCTCCAGGTATCCAGGCTGATAATGATTGTCTTCTGTGTACCGCTGCTCATTTTCAGTCCCTTGTTTGGAAATCCGGACCATCATGCTGCAGGCGTTCAGAGGGCTGCCGGCTGGGACGGGCTATTCCCTCACATTTGGATTTTCGCAGTCATCTGTATACTGGCAGCAATCATCGGAAAAAAATTAAAACTGCCGACGGCCTACTTGCTCGGACCGATGATTGTGACCATTATTCTGAATCTATCAGGGTATGACGGACCGCCTCTTCCTCCATCCATCCTGAATATCTCGCAGCTGATGATCGGTGCGTACATCGGACTCATGCTGAAGCCTGAAAGACTAAAAAATAAGGTAAGAATTGCTTTCCTTGCTTTGCTAAGCGGATTGCTGCTGATTTCCGGCTCCATCGGCTTGAGTCTTCTTCTTACACAGCTTCATCCCATCACCTTTGTTAGCGCCTTTTTAAGCCTATCCCCAGGGGGAATGGACCAAATGGCGCTGATTGGAAAGGAAGTAAACGCTGATCTCTCAGTCGTAGTTTGCTACCAGCTATTCCGGATTCTATTTATCTTCCTTGCCGTTCCCCCGCTCATCAGGGTTATTTTTAGAACGATTTTGAAAAGAAGTTTGGCTGCAGAGGCATCGAAAATAGAATAAATGGCATGCAAAAAACCAGTTAGGTGATCCTAACTGGTTTTTTGCGCTAATTAAATTTCACGCCGAAGTGCAGACAAAACATCAATATTCGTCGCCTTTACAGCTGGACGCAGGCCGGATAGGATGGCCACTCCAATGCTGATGGCGGCTGCAATAAGAACGAGTGACACCGGGATATAGGAAATCTGCATATCAAAAGGAGCGGCCTCACCCCCGCCAGCTGTTGACTGCAGGATAAGCGGTACAATTTTATTTGCAGCCCAGCTTATTCCATAAGAAATGACAACCCCGATCACAGACCCTGCAACCCCAATCCATGCGCTCTCCATTAAAAACAGCCTTCTAATCATGTTTGGCTGCGCACCGATCGCCTTCATAATTCCAATTTGCTGCGTTCGCTCCGTTACGGCCATTGTCATCGTATTGAAGATACCAATGGAGGCGATTAGTACAGCTACCGTCCCTACAAAGATCAGCCCAACCTTAAAGGCAGTGAAAAACAAATTCATGCTTTCAAGCTCCTCTGTAATCGAGTAAACGAGATAGCCCTTGTCCTTAAGTGCTTTTGTCAGTCCATCCACCTGATCAATGGATGACGCATAAGCGTTCACATTGCTATATGTGATTTCCTTCTCATAATCAAAATCCGGATTGACGAGCGGAGCCAGCTCTTTCAGCATATTGTCCCCGATCATCACATTTGTGTCTTCCATAAAATCTCTTGCAGGCTTTTTGGATACTCCCGTAATGACAAACGGATAAGACTTTTCTTTCCCGTTTAAATCGGTATACACAAAAGTTACTTTTTTGTTCAGCAAGTCCTTTTTGTATCCTTCAGGTCTCTTCACATTGCCTTCTGGATTTGAGTTGTATGCATCAAGCTGCTTCTGTTCATTTTCAGTGAGAAGCTGTTTTCCAAAATGATAGCCAACCACAATTTCATTCGGCTTCTCTGGCATTTTCCCCCGGTCCAGGGATAGATTCGCTTTTTTCTCCTGCTTCATATTTGTAACAATCGATGTGAAATTTTGTCCCGTTCTTCCTTCTAACTGAGCTTTTGCCGGGGCCTCAATCATGTTTCTCGTAACGACCGCTTTCACATTTTCGGTTTCCTCAATATCCTTTATTAAGCTGCTCGTAATGGGCTTGGCAGATTCTTCTCCATCCTGTTTTCCTTCAACCTTCACTTCCGTAAGGATCTGCTGCTTTTGAATTTCATCTGTCAGCGTTTTTTGAAATCCAAACCCAACCGAAGCTAATACAATCAGGAAGGAACAGCCCATCGTTGTCGCTAGAATGGTCATGAAAACACGAAGGCGGTTCTTTTTAATATTTTGCCGGACAAATCCGATCTGATCCTTAAGCTTCAACCGGCACACCCCCGTTCACTAAAACGCCATCATGAAGATTGAAGCGCTTATGACTGATTTCCGCTACTTCATCATCATGAGTAATGATGAAAAAGGTAATTCCCTTTTCACGGTTCAGCTCTTGTATCAGACCGAGAATCTCTTTTTCTGTTTCTGAATCCAGGCTTCCAGTCGGTTCATCCGCGAGAATGATCTGAGGATTCAAAATGAGAGCCCTCGCAATACTGACACGCTGCTGCTGACCGCCCGAAAGCTCATTTGGATAATGGTTCGCCTGCTCTAAAAGACCAACACGGCCAAGCATTTCATTCACTCTGATTTTCCGCTGAGATGCAGAAACTCCTCTAAGTGTTAAAGGAAGAGCAATATTTTCAAAGGTTGACAGACTCGGTATCAACTGAAAATTCTGAAAGATAAACCCAAAGTTCTCTAGTCGGAACTCCGCCCACTTCTTTTCATTAAATTGAGTTACATCCTGTCCATTAATAAGAATCTGTCCCGCAACCGGCTTCATAAATCCTGAAATCAAATTCAGCAGCGTCGATTTCCCTGATCCGCTCCGGCCGACAATTGAAGCAATTTCACCCTTTTCAATATCAAGGGAAATACCGGTCAGCACCGGAATTTCCCTCTCCTTCCCTTTTTTGCCGACAAAGAAGGAATGAGATAGGTCGTTGATTTGTATCATGAAGTCCTCTCCCTGCTTTATAATTTTGCCTTTTTATATATTAGAAAGTATCCCAGGGTTCCACCTATTCCGGCACCTATTAACAACCCAATTACATATCCGGTAATAGAATTTGATGAGCCGTAAGAAATCCCCCCAAATCCTAATGTCCCAAGTAATACCACGATAATAAAGACAGGTAAATTTAATTGCTTCCAGCTGAAGAAATAACCGTTTCGCTCCATAGGCTGCTTCAAGAAGGAAGCATATCCAATAATCAGATAAACTAAAGTCATAAATAGAGGAGCAAGCATCTGAGTATATGACAATTCCTTAGCATAAGCAAAGTAAGAAGGAGCTAAGAATATCGCCATTTCTTCAGAAAGATTCACCAGACTTGACGGCGGGTGCTCCATAAACGGATATAAATTCATAACAACTACCCCTACTACTAAAAGAGGAAGCATTGCCGTGCTAATAGCCACTATACCTTGAGCAAGCGATGTACCTGTCATACAGCCCGCAGCAAATACTAATGTAAATACCATAATCAGCGAAACGCCGGTCATGCAAAAATAATGAAGAAAACTGCCGTTGATCGCCGTGCCATGATATAAACTTAACTGCAGCAAAGTAATTCCATAAGAAAGAAGCAGGGAAACGACAATGACGCATATTCCAGTGAGCCATTTCGTCCAGAAAATTGTGCTTCGGGAATAAGGAAGAGCCAGAGTGAAATCCATGCTCCCGCGCTGTTTTTCACTGCCTAAAAAACCGACTGCCAGGGAAAATGAGATAATTAAAATAATCCCCATAAAAAATTTTGATGAAAAATCAAATTCATATGGACCAGAAATACGATTGGTAATGAACGAAGAGTAATCCTCCCATAAAATAAAGGGCATATTTCCAATCAAAATAATCATCGACACAGCAATAAGAACAGCTGATTGCCTTAATTCTTTAAGTATGAGCCCCTTTATTACCATCTCCGTTTACCTCCAAACCTCGCAATAAATACTTCCTCTAAGCTGACTGGGAGTTCATTCCAGACTCTCGGTTCCAGGGATTGAAGCCACTCTCTTTGCCCGCTGTTTCTTTTCTCCAATAAAACTGTATAGAATACCCCTGTATGATCAAGGATGGGAATCCCTTTCTCACGAATTTGAAGATGATGGTCGTTTTCAAAAGCTAACTGAACCTTCAAGTAATCCCCTTTTACATCTTCCATATCCACTAGGTTCGAGATTGTATTATCCTCTAGAAATGCAATACGGCTGCAAATTCTCTCAATGTCTTCAAGTCTATGGGAAGTGATCACAATCGCTGTGCTTCGGAGGGCCACCTCATCAATCATTAACTCGAGAACATCGTGGCGGGTTACAGCGTCAATCCCATCCGTTGGTTCATCCAGCAAAATAAGATCAGGCCTCATAGCAAAAGCAATGATTAAAGCAAACTGTTTTTTCAAGCCCGTAGACAAATCACGGTACTTTCTCGTTTCAGACAGACCATACCTGTTCATCAGTTCATTGGCATACGTAACATCAAAATCCGGATACATCGGCTTAAGTATTCTAATCAGCTGTTTATAAGAATAACGCTCGTAAAATCCATTTTGAATTGGCACATATATAATCTTTCTTTTCACCTCAGGATTTGAAGCAATAGGAAGCTCATTAAACAAAATCTCACCCTGATCTGGTATGAGCACCTGTTCAATCAGGCGAAGCAGCGTAGTTTTACCCGACCCATTTCTCCCAAGAAGCCCAAATATTTCTCCTGCATGAATTGTAAAAGAAATATTGCTTAAAATAAGCTCCCCATTCATCTTCTTAGACAGATTCCGAACCTCAAGCATCTTTCCTTCCCCCAACCTCTTTCTTAATCTCATCAATCCACTCATGGAGCTCATTAATATCTATCCCTGCATAAGCCGCATCTATAATCAATGTCTTCAGCTGCTCCTTAAGCATTTCCATCTTCCCCTCATCCAGTTTTATTTTGACATTCTCCGAAACGAAGGTTCCCCTGCCCCTTAACGTCTCAATAATGCCTTCACGTTCAAGCTCCTTGTATGCTTTTCCCACAGTATTTGGATTCGCAATGATAATGGTCGCTAATTCACGAACAGAAGGAAGTTTATCCCCCGGTTTTAGAGCCCCTTTTAAACACAGCTCCTTCATACTCTGAACCACCTGTTCATAAATAGGCGTCGAGCTGCGAGGATCAATTTGTATCATGATCTCCCTACTTTCTTATATTGAATGAACTGTATTAGGTGTACTACAATGATTAATACACTTACTACAATATACAGTTGTGGAGCATTTGTCAACGGCATTTTTATGGAGGGGAGAGATGAATAATTTTATTTGCCTGGCATCGCACTCGTTTTCTGGTTTGCCTGGCATCGCACTCGTTTTCTGGTTTGCCTGGCATTCTTGCCTGGCATCGCACCTTTTTTCCGGTTTGCCTGGCATTCTTGCCTGGCATCGCACCCTTTTTCCGGTTTGCCCGGCATTCTTGCCTGGCATCGCACCCTTTTTCCGGTTTGCCTGGCATTCTTGCCTGGCATCGCACCCTTTTTCCGGTTTGCCTGGCATTCTTGCCTGGCATCGCACCCTGTTTTCCGGTTTGCCTGGCATTCTTGCCTGGCATCGCACCCTTTTTCCGGTTTGCCCGGCATTCTTGCCTGGCATCGCACCCTTTTTCCGGTTTGCCCGGCATTCTTGCCTGGCATCGCACCCTTTTTCCGGTTTGCCCGGCATTCTTGCCTGGCATCGCACCCTTTTTCTGGTTTGCCTGGCATTCTTGCCTGGCATCGCACCCTTTTTCCGGTTTGCCTGGCATTCTTGCCTGGCATCGCACCCTTTTTCCGGTTTGCCTGGCATTCTTGCCTGGCATCGCACCCTTTTTCCGGTTTGCCTGGCATCGAACCCTTTTTCCGGTTTGCCCGGCATTCTTGCCTGGCATCCCCACACGGTTCCACGTTTCCCACGCCTTTTGCCCGGCATCCTCACACTGTCCCAAGTCCCTCACGCATTCGGTCCCCCCTTCCCCAATAAACCCCCAAACAAAAAAGCACCCCCAAAAACTCAGGGTGCCCTCCATAACTTCTTGCCCTATTCACGGTCCAGCTGGATGTCATTTTCACTTTCAACGGTTACGTCCATGTGGCCTTTTTCTTCGAGCTCCCGCTGCATTTCCATGGCTTCTACTTCGCTTCCGAAGGCGGGTCCGTCGAAGACCCGCTCGCCTGTTTCTTTGTCTGTATACTGAACGATATATGTTTTCATAACGCATCTCCTCCCATTATTCTTCTTCCCTTTTTTTATTTAAGGAAAACGAGGGATGACGTTGTTTTACTTTTCAGAAGGATGCTGTTTGGATTTGATTGGCTGGCCTTGCTTTGCGTATTTCTGTTTTGCCTTGGATACTGGATCGAGTTCATTGGAAAATTCGCTTTGGCCGGTTTTTTGTTCTGGGTTGTTCTGATCGGAACGTTTTTTCATGGGTGTGAACCTCCTTAATGTCTTTGAAGAATCATTTCGTTTTGCAGCTGCTGCAATTGAAGCCTCATTCTATACAGCTGTTCTTTTTGCTGATCATCACAGCTTAATGTGAGTTTGTTTAGTTCATTTACGGCGTCCTCGAGCTTGGATTGGGCTTCTGTGTATTCCTGGTCATGATAATGCTCCTGCTTTGCTCCGCTTTCAAATTGCTCTTTTGCATAGTTGTATGTGTCTGTGCACATTTGCATATATTCTTCAACCGATTGCCTTGTGGCCATTGTATAATCTCCTTCCATTATTCAGGTTCGATGCTTCACTTTTATAGGGTTTACGATGGCGGGCGTTTTAACACCGAGAAAATTTGTCATTCAAAAAACGAGCGTGCTAAAATGGCTTAATGACGATAAAAATTTTTCGGGAGGCTTTTCTGATTTGATTCAGTCCAACCCTTTTCCATATGCGAACGATAAAAAAAGGTATCATACATGGAATTATCATTTAAAAGATTTCTTTGGACATAAAGTATTCAAAGTGGCGTTAGACGGGGGATTTGATTGCCCAAACCGCGATGGAACGGTCGCTTACGGAGGCTGTACCTTTTGCAGTGCTGCAGGATCCGGAGATTTTGCCGGCAGCCGGGCGGATGATCTTACAACCCAATTCCATGAAGTGAAAGCAAAAATGCATCAGAAGTGGAAAGATGGAAAGTATATGGCTTACTTTCAGGCATATACGAATACGCATGCTCCTCTTGAGGTTTTAAAAGAGAAGTTTGAAACCGTGCTTGGATTTGAAGATGTTGTCGGCCTGTCCATTGCGACGAGACCGGATTGTCTTCCGGATGATGTGGTGGAGTATTTGGCTGAGCTGAACAAGCGTACTTATTTATGGGTAGAGCTCGGACTTCAGACGGTTCATGAACGGACGGCTTTGCTTATTAACCGGGCCCATGATTATCCTTCCTATGTTGAAGGAGTAAACAAATTAAGGAAGCATGGAATCCGGGTTTGCACTCATATTATTGACGGACTTCCGCTGGAAGATTGGGAAATGATGATGCATACCGCAAGAGAAGTGGCAAAACTGGATGTGCAGGGGATTAAAATTCATCTTCTTCATCTATTGAAGGGCACTCCGATGGTGAAGCAGTATGAAAAAGGGATGCTTGAGTTTCTGTCATTCGAGGATTATGTTCAGCTCGTTTGCGATCAGCTGGAGGTCATTCCTCCTGAAATGATTGTTCACCGAATTACGGGGGATGGTCCGATTGACTTAATGATCGGGCCGATGTGGAGCGTAAATAAATGGTCGGTTATTAATGCGATTGACGCGGAAATGGAGCGGCGCGGCAGTTTTCAGGGGAAATTTTTTCAGGCAGAGAGGGTGGACATAACATGAAGGTAACCCGGATTCTTCCCTTCTGCAGAAATTTGCTTTCTTCTGCTGTTCAGCCTAGTGACATCGCAGTGGATGCAACCGCGGGGAATGGTCATGACACAGCTTTTCTGGCCGGATTAACAGGTGAATCGGGCAGGGTATTCAGCTTCGATATTCAAGAGGATGCCGTCCTGGCAACCGAGAGGCTCCTTAAGGAGAAAAATCTCAGCAGCCGTGTAACCCTTTTTCATAAAGGCCACGAGTGCGCTGAAGAATCCATTCCTGCTGAATACCACGGAAAGCTTGCCGGAGCGGTTTTCAACCTCGGCTATCTCCCCGGAGGCAATAAAGAAATTGTGACGTCCCCTGACTCCACCATTGCAGGCATCAGCCAGCTTTTCCGCATGCTTAAGCCTGAGGGAATCATCGTTCTTGTCATTTACCATGGGCATCCTGAAGGGAAAATAGAAAAAAACGCGGTCCTTGAATTTGCAAAAAACCTTCCACAGGATGAAGCCCATGTGATTCAGTATCAGTTTATTAATCAAAAGAATAATCCCCCCTTTATTTGTGCAATTGAAAAAAGATAAAAAAGCGCCGGCCGATGAGCCGGTTTTTTCGTTTGCAGGGAAGAATAAATTCACCCGAAAAATAAAATACTAAATTCGAGATTTCTTCGTTGACTTTCGACAATTTCTGCCTTAATCTTATAAAGTATTTTTTAAATAAATTAAACCTATCAACTAACTGGGGGATTACAAAAATGAGAAGATTTTTATCCATTTTTCTTATAGCGGCTGCTTTGCTTGCATTAGCTGCCTGCGGTTCGAAAAAAGAAGAAAGCGCTGGAAGTCTGTATGATTCCATTAAAGAAAAAGGCGAAGTTACGATTGGAACGGAAGGTACATACGCGCCATTTACGTTTCATGACAAACAGGGAAACCTTACAGGATTTGATGTAGAGATTGCAAAAGAGGTTTTTAAACGCCTTGATATTAAACCTAAATTCATCGAAGCAAAATGGGATGGAATGATTGCAGGTCTTGATTCCAAACGCTATGACATGGTTGCCAATGAAGTAGCGATCCGCCCTGAACGTTTAGAGAAGTACGATATGTCTGAGCCTTACATCGTTTCAAAAGCGGTTCTTATCGTAAAGGAAGACAATAACGAGATTAAATCCCTAAAAGATTTAAAAGGCAAAAAAGTGGGGCAGTCACTGGACAGCAACTATCGTAAAATTGCTGAACAAAACGGTGCAACTAATACGGTTGTGGATGGCTTCAATCAATCCATTGATTTGATTGCTGCTGGAAGAATCGATGCGACAATCAATGACAGTCTTTCATACCTTGATTTGAAAAAACAGCGTCCTGAGCTTCCAATTAAGAAAGTTTATGAAGAAAAAGAAGCGACAGAAAATGCATTCCTTTTCCGCAAAGACAGCGGAAAGCTAAAAGAAGAAGTCGACAAAGCATTGGCTGAAATGAAAAAAGACGGTACTTACTTGAAAATCTCCGAAAAATGGTTCGGAACAGATGTCTCGAAATAAAGGATTTGAGTGAATATGTTTGCTGATGAACGTTCACAGCGGATTATAGGGATTCTAACCGAATCCTTTTTTCCGCTTTTAAAAGCAGGAATTGCCTTTACCATTCCTCTGACCCTAATCACTTTTGCCCTTGGTCTGATTTTAGCGTTTTTCGTTGCCCTAGCCCGCATGTCCAATATTCGGATCCTTACAGCCATATCAGGCTTCTACGTCTGGGTTTTCCGGGGAACACCGCTGCTCGTTCAGCTGTTTATCCTATTCTTTGGACTGGGAAGCGTTGGGATTACACTGGATCCATTCACAGCCGCGGTCATTGGATTCACCCTTAATAAGGGTGCTTACACCTCGGAAATCATCCGTGCTGCCATTTTGTCTATCCCAAAGGGACAATGGGAAGCAGCTTATTCAATTAATATGACTAGAGCGCAGGCAATACGGAGAATCATTCTTCCGCAGGCGGTGCGTGTATCCATTCCTCCGCTTGGGAACTCGTTTATTAGTCTTGTTAAAGATACATCGCTTGCAGCAACCATCACGGTTACGGAAATGTTCCAAAAAGGGCAGCAAATCGCGGCCGTATACTATGAACCGCTTTGGCTGTATATCGAAGTAGCCTTTATCTATCTTATTTTCAGCACCGTACTTTCCTGGCTGCAAACCAAACTGGAACGCCGTTTTGAACGCGGCATTGCCAAATAAGGAGGGGCTGTCATGATTAGAATAAGCAATCTTTATAAACGCTTTGGAGAACTCGAAGTTCTAAAAGGGATTGATTTGACGATTGAAAAAGGGAAAACAGCTGTCATTATCGGTCCTTCCGGTTCCGGCAAAACGACTTTGCTGCGCTGCCTGAATTTGCTGGAGGTACCGAATGCAGGAACGATTCAGCTTGGAACGGAGACCATTCAGTTCTCCGAAAAGCAAAAGCTGAAGACAAGCACGGTGGCAGGGTTCAGAAAGCAAACCGGAATGGTTTTTCAAAGCTATAACCTATTTCCGCATTTAACAGCTGTGCAAAACGTAATGGAAGGCCAGGTCGTGGTTAAGGGACTGTCTAAAGACGAAGCCAGGAAAAAGGCCCTCCTCCAGCTGGAAAAGGTTGGCCTTTTGGACAGAGCGGATATGTACCCTCATCAATTGTCCGGCGGTCAGCAGCAGCGTGTTGGAATTGCCCGTGCTATGGCGATGGATCCGGATGTTCTTCTGTTTGATGAACCTACCTCTGCTCTTGACCCTGAGCTTGTCGGTGAAGTGCTGAAGGTCATGAAAGACCTTTCAAATGAAGGGATGACCATGGTGATCGTCACGCATGAGATGCACTTTGCAAGAGATGCAGCCGATCTCGTCATCTTCATGGATAATGGGGCGGTTGTGGAAACGGGCTCTCCTCAGGAAGTATTTGATCAAACGAAAAATGCCCGTACCCTTCAATTTCTGAATAAGGTACAGGCAACTATTTAAGAGCAAAAAGCTGCAGAAGCAAAATTCTGCAGCTTTTTTTGATTCACTGAGCGGTTATTTTCTGGAACGTGCGATACGCTCTGCCGTTCAGGTAGAAAAACAGAGACGTTCCGCCGCCTCTTCGCAATAACGTTCTGGCAAGCTTATTCAGCTCTTTTCTGGACGTTACTTTCCGGTCAGAAAGGTACACGCCGAGCAAGCCTCTATTGATCAGCTTGTGAAATCCTTCATGAGGAATTCCTTTTAAACTGCTGTCAGCCTTTTCAATAAAATGCTTGAGGCGCTTCATCATGCTCTCCTCTGTTGGATAATAGCTGCAAAAATTCAAATCTCCCCCTGCACGATCCTCTTCCTGATCAATTAAGTAGTCAAGAAGAATATGAAGTCCTTGAATGTAAGGGAAATAGCTGTCACGGATCTGCTTGGCCAAATGCTGATCGTAGGAATTTTGGAAGCCGTATGCGACAAGGCAAAAAATGCCTAGGGTTGAACCGCTGCAGGCAGAGAATTCGTACCATTCCATCTCAGGAAGTGCGCTTCGATGATGCTCGAACCATGTTTCAAGACGCGGCACTCTCTCTTCAATTTGGACATGCTTATGTACTTGGAGATCGCAGTAATACCCGGAAAGCTCAAGCAGCGTGTCTTTTATATGAGGGTAACCATCTATCTTTCCCAGCTGTCTTTGGCATGTGATGACAAGATCATGCAAATACCCGCCATCATCCTGATCCTCCCGGAATGAATAATAATTTTTCAGTTCCGCCCCGACCGTAAGTGCGTCCGGCATGGACTGATGCAGCATCCTGAAATCATCTGGATCGAGCGATGTGCTGCGGTCGCATAGATTATCCAAGTAATCGCTGATCGTCTGGTAGGCGACAATAAACTCGACACATTCTTTCATATTCGGCCCTGCCAATATCGCAAGAATGCCCCCGCCTTCACAGTGGAATGATTTTTCAGTGATACTTGCCAAAGCCTGACTTCTCAGCTCTGCATTTGGAATGGATTCAGCCTTTTTCTTCCACTCATCCAAATAAAGGTGGACAAGAGGAAATACATTTTTGTACACCTTTTTCATAAGCGAAAAGGGAGATGTCGGGATGGTCATGTATTTTCACTCCAATTTTCTTTCGGCAGCTCCGGAAGATGATATTCGGCAAAAGCGTGGGCCATTTTAAACACTTGATCACGATCAGGTTCATTGAAAATTTCGTGATAAAACCCTTTCCATTCCTTGTATGTTTTCTCGGTGGCATCCAAACGGTTGAACCACGATTTAACGGCGTTCTTATCCACTATTTTATCATCGCCTCCCTGCATAAGAAGGACCGGTATATCCGGGAATTTATTTTGTTTGTCGTTCGCCTGGTCCACTGCATGTACAAGTTCCCTGTACCAGCGGACCGAAACTTTCGTTACATAAAGGGGATCATTTTCGTCAATTTCAATAACCGACTTATTGCGTGTCGCCATTTCAATAGACAGATTGGAATTCATCAGAAGTGCGGGATATACCACATTCAGACCCTTTGAAAGAACATCCAATGCCCGATTCGGCTTATGCATTAAACCAAGGCAGGGCGATGATAGAATCACGCCGGCTAGATTGTGTTCTTTTTCCTGCAGGGCTCTGATTGCAATCAGGCCTCCCATACTGTGTCCGAGAAGAAACAAAGGAAGATCATACTTATCTGCTTCCGTCAGCCATAAACTTAGCTCATTTATGTATTCATTAAAGGATTGAATATGTCCTCTTCTTCTGGTTGAGGTTCCCTGTCCCGGCAAGTCCCCCATAATGACGTTATAGCCCGCGCATCTCCAGTTTTCAATCAGCCATTTATAGCGTCTGTGATGCTCGGCTGCGCCATGAATCATGACAATTACTCCCTTAGGACGGTCTGCTTCCCATTTCCACATAAGAATCCCTCCCTTTCTCACAATTTTCCTGCATCTCCTTACAAGGAGCCTTTGTTTTATTATAATGTAATTAGAATTCCCTAATTACGTGAAAGGATGTTTAGTAAATGATCTATCCATATAACCAATACATACCTGAAATATCAGAAAGTGCTTTTATTGCTGATTATGTAACCATTTCCGGTGATGTCAAAATCGGTGATGAGTCAAGCATCTGGTTCAATACGGTGATCCGGGGGGATGTAGCACCAACCATTATCGGAAAACGGGTAAATATCCAGGATCAATGCTGCCTTCATCAAAGCCCCGGCAATCCATTACTTATTGAAGATGATGTTACCGTCGGCCATCAGGTCATTCTCCACAGCTCCATTATCAAAAGAAATGCTTTAATCGGCATGGGTTCCTTGATTTTAGACGGAGCTGAGATCGGTGAAGGCGCCTTTATTGGAGCAGGAAGTCTCGTTCCTCCCGGAAAAAAAATCCCTCCCAATACCCTGGCTTTCGGACGGCCCGCTAAAGTAATCCGTCCCCTGAATCACGAGGATTTGAAGGATATGGCCCGCATCCGCAGAGAATACACGGAAAAGGCGCAAATTTATAAAAAGGCCACCCCTATTCAAAAAGGGAAGTAAGCTGCTGTTTTTAATCCCCCGCTGACGGTAGATTGACTATATTTTATCATGGCGGGGCATGACTTCAAAAGAATGATGCCCTCATCCATTGGAAAATCAGGTTTTTCACGTCTTCTTAAAGGAATTGAAAAAAAAAGATTGAATTTCTTTACAAATTCTTATTATTAACTAAATAATTCTAAATTAGAATAGTATAAAAGGCGTTTGTAAAGGAGCATCTGATTATATGAAAACCAAGCTGATTGCAAACATGTATGATTTCGAATGCAAGCTCTTCCGAAGCGTCAACAGACATTTTGACCGCAAGTTTCTCAACTTGTACTTTCGGAATATCACGCATGTTGGAGGAGCGACTCTAACCATTTTAGTCTGCTTAGCCATGATTTTATTTGCGCAGGGCCCTGTTAAATGGGTAGCGATAGCCAGTGCGGCATCTCTAGCATTAAGCCACATTCCAGTTGCCATAGTAAAAAAAATGTATCCAAGGAAACGGCCGTATATTTCACTTTTGGAGACGAAGGTGCCTGCCAATCCATTAGAAGATCATTCTTTTCCATCCGGACATACAACAGCCATTTTTTCCGTCATTATACCTTTCTTGCTTTTCATGCCCAGTCTTGCCTTGATTCTGATCCCTTTAGGAATTAGTGTGGGGCTTTCCCGTATCTATCTTGGACTTCATTATCCTTCTGACGTACTGGCAGGATGCCTGCTTGGCACATCTACAAGCATCATGACATTTATGATGGTCAGCAAGTGGTTCCCGAATCTGATTCATTTCACTTGATTATTCGGTTCGACTTTAATGTCTGGAGGGGTTCGATGAAAATCGCATTGTTTACTGATACGTATGCTCCCGATGTCAACGGTGTAGCCCGTACATTAAAACGGTTCACAGACTACCTTGAAGCGAACGGCCATGAATATCGTGTATTTGCACCGGAGAGCACGAAAGAAAGTTTATTTTCCAGTCACATTCACCGTTTTACGAGCTTCCCTTTCTTTTTGTATCCTGAATGCCGTGTTGCCTGGCCCAACATGCTTCAGGTTAAAGGAGAGCTCCAAAAATTTCAGCCCGATCTCGTCCACATCGCTACTCCCTTCAATATCGGTTTATGCGGAATGCATTATGCAAAAAAATTAAACATACCGATCGTTGGTTCCTATCACACGGATTTCGATCAATATCTTGAGTATTACGACCTTCAGTTCTTTTCAAAAATACTTTGGAAATACATGCATTGGTTTCACAGACCATTTAAAAAACTTTTTGTGCCGTCTCCCGAAACCCTAGAACAGCTTAAAGTACAAGGGTTCCCCAATCTGCGTATTTGGGGAAGAGGGGTAGACTGTTCCGTGTTTTCTCCAAGTTTAGAGGGTTTTGATGCCCATGAGGAATACAATATTAAAGAACCGTTTATCCTCTCTTATGCAGGCCGTCTCGCTCCTGAGAAAGACATACAGACGCTGATGGCCGCAGCGAAAACAATGCCTGCCCATTTAAGGGAAAAAGTTCACTTTCTTATCGTGGGAGACGGTCCATCCAAGCTCGAAATGATGAAGGACGCTCCTGAAAACATGACATTTGCCGGTTACGTCAGCGGCAGGAATCTTGCAAAAATATATGCTTCTTCTGATTTGTTTGTCTTCCCATCTCCTACCGAAACCTTTGGAAATGTTGTCCTTGAGTCCCTTGCCTGCGGAACCCCCGTTATTGGTGCAAACTCCGGGGGTGTAAAGAATATCATTTCTGAAGGAAAGAACGGGCTGCTGTGCGAGCCGCGAAACCCTGAAGCGTTTATAGAAGCCATTTCCTCTTTGCTGGAAAATCACCGATTACGGGAGGAAATGTCCCGAAATGCAAGAGCCTATGCCTTAACCCAGACCTGGGACAGCATATTCGATGGACTTTTAAACGATTATGAAGAAGTTATCATTCATCCTGAAGAAGTTCGCTACGCTTAATCACCACCATAAAGAAAGGCCCCGGCTCTTCACCAGCCGTGGCCTTTCTTTATTAGCGGAACCACTTAATGTATCTGGCCGCCCATTTTTTCAAGCCCCCGTCAAAGAGCTTTTCCCTCCAATATAAATCTGCTGCCGACTGGATGCCGGCTGCCCGGTTCGGATAGGGGTATACCATTCCCGAAAGACTTCTCAGCTTTTTCCCGCTGCTTTTTGCAAAAACAACGGATTGCATCCAATCCCCTGCCCCTTCGCCGACCGCATGGGCACCCAGGATCTTTCCTTTTTGATCCATAATTAATTTGACAAATCCGGTTTCCTGTTCGGTTACAAACCGATCCACTTCATCCAAAGCTTTTTTATAAATGGTCACATTGCCATGCTGTTCTTTTGCTTCTTTTTCCGTTAACCCGAGGTGAAAAACCTCCGGCCTTGTATAAACGTTCCACGGCATATGATCATATGAAATTTTTCCTTTTACACCAAATAGAGCATTCTGTACAATGGTTTTCCCCTCTTGGCCTGCTGCGTGCGTGAAAAGATACTGTCCGATTACATCGCCTGCTGCAAAAATGTGCTTCAGGTTTGTCTGAAGATAAGCGTTCACCTTTACATGGCCTTTATCATCCAGGTCTACACCCGCTTTATCCGCTTTCAGTCCTTTTGTATTCGGAACGCGCCCCATAGCTAAAAGAATTTCATCTGCTTCAAGCATTTCTTCTTTTTGATTTGATCTAAGATGCAGGACCTTATTCTGTCCTGAAAGAGAAACCTTCTCCACTTCTGTATTTGAGCGGATCTCCAATTCTTCAGACAGCTTAGCGGTTATGAAATCTCTGACATCCTCATCCTCTTTAGCAAGGATGTTTGAAGAACGGTCTATGATGGTGACCTCGCTGCCGAGTCTCGCGAAAGCCTGTCCCATTTCCACGCCAATTGGCCCTCCGCCTATAATAGCCAGCCTTTTCGGGAAAACCGGCATGGAAAAAATGGTTTCGTTCGTTTGAAAGCCAGCGTCCTTTAATCCATCAATATCCGGGATGAGCGGACTTGATCCCACCGCGATAACAAACCGCTTTCCCATCAGCTTTTGGCCGTTGACTATCACTTCTTGAGAGCTTGAAAATTCGGCAGTACCATGAAAAATGTCCACTCCAAGCTGTTCAAAGCGGTCATCCGAATCATGATGCTGAATGGTTGCTACAGCTGTTTTCACGGCATTCTTGACCTGATTAAAATCTGCGTTCAGCTCATATCCATGTCTGGCAGCTGCATTCCTTCCTTTGTAGAATTCATTCGCCTGATGAATCAGTGCCTTAGACGGCACACAGCCTACATGCAAACAATCTCCGCCGAGAGTATCCCGTTTATCAATAAGAGCAACCTTTGCGCCAAAGGAAGCCGCACCGGCAGCAGCAGTTAATCCGCCGGAGCCCCCTCCAATGACAATTAAATCATACTTCATTTCTGCTTCCCCCTACTTGAGTAATCGTTTCGCTTCAAACAGTCTTTGAAAAGCTGTAAACATTTCAACAGCGAAGAAGAGCAAGGTCATCCAGACAAGCTGGCCGCTGAAGATAATCATCAGTGAAAAAAGGATAAACCCTTCTGTCCGTTCCGCCACTCCTGCCTGATAGTAAAAGGATTTCACCCCTTGTTTTTCACTGAGTGCACCAACAGTCAAAAAGATGGTCATGGAAATAATTATCGAAACGCTGAGTAAAAGAAGAGCCCACTGCGCTTCGGGGTAAGCGAAGGCAAGACCTAAAATCACACTGATCTCCACGACCCTGTCAAACGTAATATCAAGAACGGTTCCCCAGGCGGAAGGCTTCGTTTTTCTGGCCATTGTTCCATCGACCGCGTCCAGAAAGCCGGATATCCATAAAAACGCTACTGCAAGGAGAGGCTGCCCCACATACACAAAAACCCCAGATGACAATCCGATTAGAAATGCGATTCCTGTTACTTGATTTGCAGTGAGCTTCCACCTCAGTAAAACAGAGGCCGTCCCATCAATTGCAGGCTGCACATATTTCCTTCCATGCGTATCAAGCATCCTTCTTCACCTCATTTTCTTCATTCGAAAAGAGCCATTTCTTCATTTTTTTTCTAAAGAGAATAGGAATGATGGCAAGTATGATAAAAATGCCAATGGCAATAAAAATGATCATTTTATTATCTGATGTAAAACTCGATCCAAGGAAGCTGTAGGCAAACGTACCAGGTATGATTCCAATAATGGTCGCGAGCAAAAAGGTGCCCCAGCGAATGGTCGTCAGGCCGGCCGCGTAGCTGATCAGGTCGAAATTTACGATTGGCAGGATCCTCAGCACGAGAACATACAGAAAACCATTCTTTTCGATGATCTTTTTTAAAGAACTAATCCATTCGGAATCTGGAACCATTTTTCTGCCGAAGGTACGAGAGAGAAAGAATGCAACCAGTGCGCCTCCGCTTGCACCTGCCATTATATAAATCATTCCGGAAATGGGACCGAATGCGAGCCCTCCCGCCAGTGACAGGATCGAAGCTGGAAAGAGGGTCAGAGGACGAATTGTATAAAGCAGAATATACACGACGGGCCCAGCCGCACCAAGCGATAAAATCCATCCTTTAATCATTTCCGGACTTATGTTCAAATAACTCTGATTAAACCATATGAGAAGGCCGGCCGCGAAAGCAAGCAGCAGCAGTCTAGCTGTTTTTTTCAAGGAAAGCAGCCTCCTCCGGGTTTTTGCAGATGTAAACAGTCTGCCCTTCTTTTAAAGGCAGCGATGATGGCAGTGTGATCCACTGTTCCCCGGAGTCCACTGAAAGCCGGAAAAAAGACTGTCCGTATTTATATAATTCCCCTTCTACCCTGCCTGCCCAAGCATGCTCAGAAGGGACTTCAGATATCCAGAGCTTGTGAGAGGGAATAAATTCCTGTTTTTGCATCATGCCATCTCCATAAAAGGATGCCGCCTTTTCATTTGCCGGCCGCAAATAAATCTCTCGTGCTGTCCCCTTCTGAAGAATGGCTCCTTCATGCAATATGGCAATCTCGTCGCCGATCATCGCTGCTTCTTCCATATCATGTGTAACAAAAATGGATGTAATGTTCTGCTCCTTAAGCAGGCTTTTCACCCAAATTCTCAATTTATCTCTCAAAAGAGGATCCACGTTCGCAAATGGTTCATCGAGCAGCAAAAGCTTCGGCTCAAGCACCAGGGCTCTTGCGAGTGCAGCCCTTTGCTGCTCCCCTCCGGACAGTTCATCCGGATACTGATTGGCCGCGTGCAGCATTTCCGTCTTTTCGAGCATCCTTTTTACTTTCTGCTCTCTTGCTTCTTTTTTTACTTTATGAATCTTAAGACCATACTCTACATTTTCGACAACGGTCATATGAGGAAACAGCAGCGCCTGCTGAAAGACGAGAACCACCTCTCTTTTTCTTGCAGGAACAAGGGTTACGTCCTTTCCATTCAGGAAAAACTGACCCTCATCCAGGGCTTCTATTCCTGCCAGGCACTTAAGGAGGGTGGACTTTCCTGTCCCGGAAGGCCCTATAAGAGATAGGATTTCCCCCTTCTGAATAGAGAGCTGAATTCCGTCTAAGATTTTCTTCTTATGAAATTGCTTCGTACCATTAAAAACTAAATAAGGCATTTCTCAAAACCTCCCTTTATATGGAGCAAAGATCCGGTACACCGCTTCAAATGCTATCCAAACTCCGATGGGAATGATGGCAAACAGCAGTGAGAAAGCGGCCATAACTGCTGTATCCGCCTGTTCAAAATAAGGAAAATAGACAAGAGCAAGCGTCAATACACTCCCTCCGCCTATTAAGCTTGTTAAAATAAACTGGCCAAGCGATATAACAAAAATCAGGAATGCAGAGGAACGGAATGAAGAAAGCAGGAGCGGAAGATGGATGGACGTAAAAATCTCCAGCCCTGATGCTCCGAGCGTTTTAGCCTGCTGCTCAAAGCTTTGCCCCATTTGTTCAAAGCCTGCTCTGAATATTTTAATGGTATACGGCAGGGTCGGGAGCAGCTGAATCAGCACGACCCCGCTCCACTCATTTGCCAAACCGAGGCGGATAAACGCTATATGCAATCCCATTGCAATTAGCAATGCGGGAATGAGGATTGGAGCAAGAAGAATTGTCTCCGCGAGCGTCTTTCCTTTAAATTGCCGGAAAGCCAAAGCCCGTGCCGCTGGAATGCCTGCTGCAAAGTTCAGCAGCACGACAGCCGTTCCGATACCGACTGATGTCCATATGGACTGTACAAGCAGCGGATCCTCTGCAATCACCCTCCAGGCTCTCCATGTAAATTCCGAATTCAAGAGATGATTCCGGTCCCTTTGCATCACACTGCTAGCAATTAGAGCACCAATCGGAAGAAATACGAAAAGTAAATAAATGCTGAAAACAGCGGCGGAGCCTTTTTTCCTAAAAACGGTGATTCCAGAACTGGACGGTACCATTCTTCTTTTTCTGCCCCATAAAAAATAGAAAATAGCAGTCACCAATATAATTAAAACCGTGACGGTGATCATCGCCGCATATGCCAAAGGGCGCTGTGACCAATCCCCGTTGTAAAACCAGTCAAAAGCCAAAACAGAAACCATCTTAGGGAATGTGATCCCAAGCAGTGCCGGTACTTCATAAGCTGTCAGGATAAAAGCGAACAAGATCAGAAAGGTCTCAATAAGGACAGGGAACACCACTGGCCATTCTGCCGTTTTAAAAACGTCCCACCGCGAGCCCCCAAGTGAGGTAATGACGTCCTTCCTCCTGCCATCCATAGAAAGATAGAGGGGCAGGAGCATCAAAATCACAAAAGGAATTTCCTTCGTGACGTACGTAAGGATTATCCCTATCCCCCATTCGTCTCTGATCAGGACGGGAAATTGCCCGGGCTGCTGCAAAAAACCAATCTCGGTCAGCACCTGAGGAATCCAGCCCGTCTGATCAAGCAGGAGCAAAAGCATGTATCCCCAGACAAAATGGGGAAAAAGAATGGGGGACCAGGCAAGTAGCTTGAAAAAAGGACGCCTCATAAACGGGGCTATTTTTCTCGTAATCCATAATCCTGCTGCAATGGCGAGCAGCGATGAGATCAAGGCAAGTGAAAAACTGTATAAAAAGGACATTCGAAAGCTTTTCCCATTCCAGATCTCTGCATAGGCTTTTAAACTTATATTTCCATCCATTGCTGCACTTTCATACAGTGAAAAAAGAATTCCGGACAGGAGCAGGATTCCCGATAAAACAAGAGCCGGTATAACCGCACCCGGCACCGATTTATTTTTGAACCACTTCATTCGTCCAGTTCTCCTTTAACCAGTTCACATACCGTGAATCAATCTCCGGAAGGAAAGCATCTTTTAATTGCTCCGGCTTCAACACGCTGTCTCCCCGCTTAATTTCATCGTATTCAGCCTTCTGCTGATTGGATAGCTTTGAATAATCCAAAGCCGGACTCTCCCCCCAATATTCCGGTGAGAGCTTTTTGATTTGTGCTTCCGGTGAAAGCAGGAAATTAATTGACGCTAAAGCCGCCTCTTTATTTGAGCTATTGGCTGGTATGGCGAGGAAATGCGTATTCCCAATCGAGCCTGATTCAAGAACAAAGGACCGGGTCGATTCAGGGAATACGCCTTTCTCAATAAGACTCTCTGCGCGGGCCTCATTATAGCCCATTGTCATGGCAAGCTCCCCATTAGCGTAGAGCTTATCAAGCTCGGTCAGATCATTCGGATAGAGCTTTCCCTTCTTCCAGAGATAGGGCTCCAGCTCATTTAAATCCTTCCAAAGCCGTTCACTGCCTGTTTTTGCAAATTTTTCATCATATCCTTTATCGAGAAGACCCTTTGCCCCGCCTGCTGATTCATAAAACAAGTGTCTGATAAAAGCATTTCCTGTGAAGTCTTTCGGATCAGGGTAGGCGAACTGGCCGGGATTGGCTTTCACCCATTTCTTTAAATCCTCTATCGTTTTAGGCGGATCCATAATTTTAGATGAATCATAATGGAAGACAAACTGCACTTTCCCCCATGGTGCTTCATAACCCTTTGTTTCCAGACCGAAGTCATAAAGGTTTTCAAGGGATCTTGTATCGTAGTATTTCGTGTAATTCGGCAGTTTTTCAGTAATGGGGCCAAGAAGCAGATTGTTTTGCTTGGCGTTCTTAAAGTTCTCTCCATTCAGCCAAACAATATCGATTGTTCCTTCTGTCTGTCCTGCTCTTTTCTCTGTTTCCAGCTTTTGAAGAATTTCAGAGGTATCCATTGGAACTCTTTCTAAAAGGATATTGTTTTTTTCTTTGACCGCCGGTTTAACGTACTTATCTATATAAGCATTGATCCCAGGGTCACCGCCCCACATGAAGAGCCTCACTTTTTTCCCCGCAGCCTCTTTTTCAATATCAGACCAGCTGGATGCAAGAACTTTTTGGCTGTCCTTTTCTGTATCGGCCTTGGAAGAGCAGCCGGCTAGTGCCAGTATAATCATAAATAAGACCAATAATCGCTTCATGCACAATCCCCTTTTTCATTAAGATAGACAAATATTAATACCCCAAGAGACCTATATTAAATCCTCATGCAGAGCATCAAGCATCCAAAAGGCCGGCAATTCAAGCCAGCCTTCCATTTCACTTAAATTCATCTGCGAATTCTTCATAGCCCTTTTTCTTAAGATCTTCCTTTGGAATAAATTTCAGTGCTGCAGAGTTCATGCAATAGCGGAGTCCTGTAGGCTTTGGCCCGTCATCAAAAACGTGGCCAAGATGAGAGTTAGCGTACTTGCTGCGTACCTCTGTCCTTGTCATAAACAGACCGTTATCCTCTTTTTCAACGATATTTCCGGGAACAAGCGGCTTGGTGAAGCTTGGCCAGCCGGTTCCAGAATCGAATTTATCCTTTGAACTGAACAGCGGTTCACCAGATACGATGTCTACATATATTCCGTCGTCCTTCAAATCATGATAGGCATTGCTGAACGACCGCTCCGTCCCATCCTTTTGGGTCACCTTGTATTGCTCTGCAGAAAGAGTTTTTTTCAGCTCTGCATCAGAAGGCTTTTTAAAATTCGCATAGCTTGAGACAGCTTTTGATTTTTCCTTTATTTTCACTTCACGGTCTTTCCCCCAGGCTTCATCTAAAAACTGGTCGCGTCCTGAATTGTTTCTGTAAAATTTATATTGAACCGAGCTCTTTTTATAATAATCCTGATGGTACTCTTCAGCTTGATAAAACGTATCCGCGCTTCTGATTTCAGTCACGAGCTTGGAATCGAACCTTTTCGATGCCTGCAGATCTGCTTTGGATTTTTCTGCTGCGGCTTTTTGCTCCTCGCTGTGATAGAAAATAGCGGACACATACTGATCTCCTCTGTCTACAAATTGACCGCCGCTGTCTGTCGGATCGATCTGCCTCCAAAATACTTGAAGCAGCTCCTCATAGGAAATTTTAGAAGGATCGTAAACAACCTGCACCGCTTCAACATGTCCAGTGGAGCCTGAGGAAACCTCTTCATAGGAAGGATTTTTCTTTTCTCCGCCTGTGTAGCCTGAAATGACTTCGTAAACGCCGTCCAGTTTTTCAAACGGCGGTTCCATGCACCAGAAGCATCCTCCTGCAAAGGTTGCTGTCGCTTTTGTTGAATCGGCCTCCACAGCTTCAACAGGCTGTGTTCCATAGGATCGTTTTGTAAAATATTCCCCTAAATTTGGGGCAACTACAAACAAAACAGCTGCAATACCCGCTATGACAATAATCGGCACCCAGATTTTCATGGTCATTCTCCTTTCTGTTTTAGCGGAAGCGAAAACCAAAATTCACTTCCTTTGCCCTCTTCGCTTCTAACACCGATCTCTCCATGATGGAGAGCGATAAACTCTTTGGCAATCGCAAGGCCTAGCCCTGACCCGCCCAGCGCTTTGTTTCTTGACTTTTCTGCTCGGTAAAACCGTTCAAAAATCCGCTTCTGATCAGATAATGTTATTCCCTGTCCCTGATCCTTCACGGAAAATAGGACGGATTGGTCCACTTGCTTTACTCTAAGCAGAATTACACTGTTAACAGGCGAATGGGCAACTGCATTTTGAATAAGGTTCGATAAGACTCTCATAATCTGATCTCTGACAATTGGGATTGATGGTATTCCATTCTCCATACGGACTTCTGGCTGCACTTGTTTTTCTTTAAAAATAAGCTCAAACTGCTGGAGAACATCCAGAACAAGCTGATCAGCATGGACGGTTTCAGGACGGAATGGTATCTGCTTGCTATCAAGCTGAGACAGTTCGAATAGCTCTTGAATCAGCTTGCTTAAACGATTGGATTCCTTTTTAATCGTTTCAAGGTACTCATTTCTCTCCTGCTCACTTTTCACTACGCCATCCTGAAGAGCTTCAACATAGGACAAAATGGAGGCAATCGGTGTTCTCAGATCATGCGATACATTGGCAATCAGCTCCGTTTTGTAAGCCTCCGATCTCTTCACTTCCTGAAACATGTGATCCAGCTTCTTTGCCATTTCATTAAAATGGCTGCCAAGCTCTTTAATTTCAGCGGGACCTTTTTCAGAAACCCTGACCGCAAACTGGCCCTCTGACATTTTCTTCGATTCAGCTTTCACCTGGTTCACAGCTTTCATAAGAGGACCCGTAAGAAAAAAATGAGCCAGAGCAGAAATGGAACCCGCAGCGAAAGTAATAATCGTCAAGATTAAAATGGATTCGTTAGGGATCGACATCTGCACAAAACTAATCAGCAAAAACATCAGGATCAGCAGTGTGCTTAAAAAATTTGCCAAGATGAGAAGCGTTCTGATTTTCATACCGGCTGCTCCAATTTATAGCCGATTCCCCATACTGTTTTAATATACTGAGGTTCTGCTGGATTGAGTTCAAGCTTCTCTCTCAGTCTCCGGACATGTACATTGACGGTATTTCCATCTCCTGAAAAATCATATCCCCACACCTTTTCAAGCAGCTGGGACCTGGAGAATACTTGAGACGGGTGACTGGCAAGCAGCCAGAGCATATCAAACTCTTTGGCGGTCATCTCTATGATTTTTTCACCCGCTTTAACTTGTCTTGTCGATAATTCGATGGAAATAGAGCCGACTGTAATGGACTGCTTTTCTGCGTTTTTGTATTTCGAGGTCCGCCTTAACATGTTCTTCACTCTTAATACAAGTTCTCTGGGGCTAAACGGTTTGGTTAAGTAATCGTCCGCCCCTAAGGTTAAGCCAAGGAGCCGGTCCCGTTCCTGTCCCAGAGCGGTGAGCATAATAATTGGAACATCCTCGTCCTCCATTCGGATTTCCTCCGCAGCAGTCCAGCCGTCCTTTTCAGGCATCATGAGATCAAGAACGATCAAATCTGGCCGTCCCCTTTTCCACTGCTCGACCGCCTCAAATCCATTGACCGCTGAATCAACCCTGTAGCCTTCTCTTTCCAGATAGCGCCGGCAAACATCGAGAATAGCGGGTTCATCATCAACAAGTAATATTTTCTGCATGTGTATTGACCCCTTTGATCTATACTTTCTTTATCCAACAGAGTGTCTTGGAAAAAAGCCCTCTCTTTACTATATCCCAGCCAGCCAATCTCGCCTAAGAATCATGCTCTCTGCTCTTAATCGCATCATAAACCCGGAAAATTATGAAAGGATAAGGAAAAGATTAAATAAGTATGAACAATTCATTTTTTATGGAAATGCTTCAGCTCTGTTTAACCCTAAACTGGCATGATCTTTCTAACAAGAAAACGTGATAAACGGATAAAAAGATCATTTTTATTATCTCCAATCTCTTGAAAATAAAAAAACGCCCGGAACGGTTACGTTCCAGACGTTTTTGTTTTATAGGCACCCATACGGGAATTGATTAAAGGACAGAGCGAAGTGCTTCTGCTTTGTCTGTTTGCTCCCAAGGAAGCTCAACATCTGTACGGCCGAAGTGACCGTATGCAGCAGTCTGCTTGTAAATTGGACGGCGAAGATCAAGCATTTTGATAATGCCTGCAGGGCGAAGATCAAAGTTATTGCGAACCGCTTCAACTAAAACTTCCTCGCTTGCTTTACCTGTTCCGAATGTATCGATGGAGATGGATACCGGCTGTGCTACACCGATTGCGTACGCAAGCTGAACTTCACATTTGTCAGCAAGCCCGGCAGCAACGATGTTTTTCGCAACGTAGCGAGCTGCATAAGCCGCAGAGCGGTCCACTTTTGTAGCATCCTTACCAGAGAATGCTCCACCGCCGTGACGAGCATATCCGCCATACGTATCAACGATGATTTTACGGCCAGTAAGACCTGCATCACCTTGAGGTCCTCCGATTACGAAGCGGCCAGTCGGATTGATGAAATATTTCGTGTTCTCATCAATCAATTCTGCAGGAACGACAGGTTTGATAACAAATTCTTTAAGGTTGCGCTGAATTTGCTCCAAAGAAATTTCAGGGTGATGCTGTGTAGAAATAACAATTGTATCTACACGAACCGGATTGTTGTTTTCATCATATTCAACCGTAACTTGCGTTTTCCCGTCTGGACGAAGGTATGGAAGAATTTCTTCCTTGCGTACTTCTGTCAGACGGCGCGCCAATTTGTGTGCAAGTGAAATAGGAAGAGGCATTAGCTCCTTCGTTTCGTTGCATGCAAATCCGAACATCAGCCCTTGGTCACCCGCTCCAATTGCATCAATCTCAGCGTCTGTCATTTGGCCTTCACGTGCTTCAAGTGCCTGGTCAACTCCCATTGCGATGTCAGCTGACTGTTCATCGATCGAAGTAAGAACGGCACATGTTTCAGCATCAAAGCCGTATTTTGCGCGTGTATAACCGATTTCCTTAACTGTTTCACGAACAATTTTAGGGATATCGACATAAGTCGAAGTCGTGATTTCTCCAGCTACAAGAACAAGTCCTGTTGTAACAGATGTTTCACAAGCTACACGTGCATTCGGATCGTTGGCAAGAATGGCATCCAAAATGGAGTCTGAAATTTGGTCACAAATCTTATCCGGATGTCCTTCCGTAACGGATTCTGATGTGAAAAGATGGCGTTTAATCGACATAGTAATTCCTCCTCTGAAAATTCAGCTGTTCTATTGGTAAGGTTCAGTTATGTACTTCCCCTCTTTTTTTGAGACGGAACTCGTTCCCATTACTTATCTTTCGCTTTATTTAAGAATCTTCCCTAACAATAGTCATAAAGGGAAAAGATTCCAGACTGCATAAAAAAACCCTTCCCACTTAATAGAGGAAAGGAGTTGATTTTCAGCCTTTCACTCTTATCGCTCAAGGACTACAGCCTTGCGTCAGGTTAGCACCTTTGCATGAGTGAAAACATTACGTTTTCAAGTCTTGCAGGTTGCTGGGCTTCATAGGGCCTGTCCCTCCGCCAGCTCGGGATAAGAGAATCCGTTCAAGGACATATATTACCCCAAATTTCCCGCAAATGTCAACAAAAAATGACAAGCTTTCTCCCAAAAAAGACAGGGCAGCAGGAAAGATGGGCTTATGATGGATTCAGTTATAGATTTATTTTAGTTGGGGATGAATTTTACTTTTTGTTCGGCGGTGCACTTTTCGAGCGGATCTGGGCCGTTTTCTGGCGGGTTTAGCTTCTTATCCAGCCGGTCCCGGTCGCTTTTCGGGCGATCAGACGGGTTTTCCAGCCGATCCCTTCGCTTTTCCGGCCAAACTTTTTTTTCCAGCCGGTCTGGTACGTTTTTCAGCCGGTCACGCTCCGTTTCCGGCCGGTCAGATCGGTTTTCCAGCCGATCCCAATACTTTTTCACCCAAACTTTTTTTTCCAGCCGGTCTGGTACGTTTTCCAGCCAGTCCCACTCCGTTTCCGGCCGATCAGATTGGTTTTCCAGCTAATCCCACAACTTTTTCAGCCAAACTATTTTTTCCAGCCGGTCTGGTACGTTTTCCAGCCAGTCCTGCTTCGTTTCTGGCCCATCAGACCGGTTTTCCAGCCGGTCCCACCACTTTTCAGGCCAAACTATTTTTTCCAGCCGGTCTGGATCGTTTTCCAGCCAGTCCTGCTTCGTTTCCGGCCGGTCAGACGGGTTTTCCAGCCAATCCCTTCGCTATTCCAGCCAAACTATTTTTTCCAGCTGGTCTGGATCGTTTTCCAGCCAGTCCTGCTTCGTTTCCGGCCGATCAGATCGGTTTTCCGGTCGATTCCGGCACTTTTCCGGCCAAACTATTTTTTCCAGCCGGTTTGGTACGTTTTCCAGCCAGTCCTGCTTCGTTTCCGGCCGGTCAGCGCGGTTTTCCAGCCGGTCCTCCCGCTATTCCGGCCAAACTATTTTTTCCAGCATGGCGTACTATCCGAACCTGCGTATACGCACCTGCGAAATTTATCAAACCATGTCGGATAGTCGATATATTGAGAAAATAGACGATATAATTTTTTTTTGGTCGATATATTTAAATTTCGGTCGATATAATTTTTTTTCGGTCGATATACTCATATTTCGGTCGATATATTGTGTAATGCTTTTCAACCACTCTAGTTTCCCAGCCGATTTAAAACCCTTTCACCCGATCCCACTTCATTTACGGCCAATCAGCACGCTTTCCAGCCGATTCCGATCATGTTCCGGCAACTCAGCCCCGTTTTCCAGCCGTTCCCGCTCCGTGTCCAGCCCAATCAATCCCGCTTCCAAGCCAAATTTATCAGGATCTGGTTATACGCGGTGGCACTTTCCAAGTTCGAGCGTAAAATACATCAATTAGTATAGACTATTAACTTAAATGTGTTATACTAATTATGAAAACCACTTAATCACAAGCAAAGGAAGGTATGGGGATGAATTCACTTGCGGCAACAAACGGGCTTTCGCTTTTACTTGAAGGGGAGAATGTTTTTCAAAACTTATCGGTACCGCAGCTAGTTGAAAAAATTCTATCAAGAAACGAAGCCGTTCTTACTTCAACCGGTGCCATCCGTGCAACGACTGGAGCTTATACAGGGCGTTCGCCTAAAGATAAATTTATTGTAAAAGAAAATAGCGTAAATAGCAAAATTGATTGGGGCAATGTGAATCAGCCAATTTCAAGCGAGACATTCGATAAGCTTTACAATAAGGTTCTTTCATACTTAAAAATGCAGAATGAATTGTTTGTGTTTGATGGGTTTGCAGGTGCAGATGAAAGGTATCGCCTGCCGATCAAGGTAGTCAATGAGTTCGCCTGGCACAATCTTTTTGCAAATCAGCTGTTCATCCGTCCGGACGGAGAAACAGCTTCAAACAATATCGAGCCTTTTACCATTGTATCAGCACCAAATTTTAAAGCAGATCCTTCTGTAGATGGAACAAATTCAGAGACGTTCATTATCATTTCTTTTGAGAAAAGAACCATCCTGATTGGCGGCACGGAATACGCAGGAGAAATGAAAAAGTCTGTTTTCTCCATCATGAACTATCTGCTTCCTGAAGCCGGCATTTTCCCAATGCACTGCTCAGCAAATGTGGGCCAGGAAGGCGATGTGGCCCTGTTTTTCGGATTGTCCGGTACAGGGAAAACGACTTTGTCAGCTGACCCGAACCGCAAGCTGATCGGAGACGATGAGCATGGCTGGTCTTCAAGCGGTGTTTTCAATATTGAAGGCGGATGCTATGCAAAATGCATCAGCCTGTCCAAGGAAAAGGAACCGCAGATTTTCAATGCGATTCGCTTCGGTTCTGTACTTGAAAATGTTGTAGTGGATGAGGAAACGAGAATAGCGGACTATGACCATGCATTTTACACGGAGAATACGAGAGCAGCCTACTCTCTTGATTCCATGGATAATATCGTGCTGCCAAGCATTGCCGGTCATCCGAATACAATTATTTTCCTGACAGCGGATGCCTTTGGTGTGCTCCCTCCAATCAGCAAGCTGACGAAGGAGCAGGCCATGTACCATTTCCTAAGCGGCTATACAAGCAAGCTTGCAGGAACTGAGCGCGGAATTACCTCTCCGCAGGCTACGTTCTCTACCTGCTTTGGATCTCCGTTTTTGCCGCTTCCTGCACAGCGCTACGCTGAAATGCTCGGCAAGAAAATTGAAGAGCATAATGCCGATGTCTACCTTGTTAATACAGGCTGGACTGGCGGGGAATACGGCACAGGCAAACGTATGAAGCTTGAGTACACGAGAGCAATGGTTCAGGCTGCTCTTGAAGGAGATCTTGCTTCAGCAGAAATGCTGACGGATCAGATTTTCGGCCTTCAAATCCCTGCACATGTTCCCGGTGTGCCGGATGAAGTGCTTATCCCATCCAAAACATGGGCAGATCAGAAGGCATATGAAGCAAAAGCAAAACAGCTTGCTGAAAAATTCAACCATAACTTTACGAAGTTTTCTTCCATCAGAAAAGATATCGCTGAACTTGGAGGACCACTCGTTTAATAAGGACATCCATCTAAAAGAGGAGCATCCGGATACCCCCGGATGCTCCTCTTCTTCGTTCATTTTTGAAAAGCCATGATGTAACGGCCTTGGGATGCCGTTTTCCAGGCTCTTCCGTTAACTGAAACAGACGTGATCGTTCCTTTGTTAAAGACCAATGTCGTGTTTTCAAGTATTTCTGCTTCTTTCAAGGTTACTTTTAATTCTCCGTTTGCAGCAATACTCGCGCTCAGGTTATCATCAAAACGATAATCTGCTCTTTTCCTTGATTCTGCCTTAGCGGCCGTTAATTTTCCTGCTGTTTTTTCCTGATGGTTCTGGAAAAAATGATACGTTCCGGATGGACTGTCAGCTCTTATGCCATATTGTCCGACTCTCTTTCCAGTTACAGCTGGTGTATTCGGCTTTGTATAAGGCTGGAGAATGGTGACAAATTGTGCTGCGTTCCCCGTTACTCTTTGGATCATCGTTGGAGTCAGCTGACTTGGCGATGTAGAGGGACCTGGACCATCTGCTGTGAATACAAATGATTTTTCAAATGGGATGGAGAATGTGCGAAGCCCTTTTCCATTTTGATCCCAGGAGCTTCTCCAAGGAGACTCGATGCTCCCAGATCCTTTTGGGTTTTTCAGGTGTTCATAGCCTCCTCCCCTTCCGATCGGGCTGCCAAGCGGCTGAAGAGGCAATTCCGTTTCAAATTCCCCCAGGCCATGCAATGCCAGGTCATACTGATGGGTTTTGGCGTCATCTTTAACGAAAAACCAGTCCAGCATAAATTCATCTTCCATCCACATGCTTCTTTCATACGTGACACCTTCATATGCGCCATCTGCCGCTGCATACATATATTTAAAATTCGGACTGCTGGAGAAAATCGGCATTTCTCCCTTTGTTTCACTTTGTGATTTTCCATCAATCGTAACCGTATTATGGCTGATGGATTGCTTATACCATCCCCTGTAAAGCGGATGAGTATATCCAGGTGTGCCAAAGTCAGGGGCCAAAAGCATCCCTGCTCCATATAAATCGATATTCAGCTTATCATAATGCCCGTGAGAGCCTCCATGTTCTCCATAATCCATCAAAACATAGGACTGCTCGTCTCTGGAATCCGGGTGTCTTAATATAGCCTGGCCAATGCTCGTAAGCTGAAGGGATTCTGTTGGCACTTCAGCGGCCTCTTCAATGCTGTCGCTTCCGAAAAACAGAGCAAAATCACCTGTCCGGCTTAATTTTTCGTATTTTGTATGGAGAAACCAGGCATAGCCCGTATCTTTATATTTTGAATAGGCAAGCTCATAGTCATTATATCCGCGGGAGGATGTATAGTTCGTTATCGTGCTCCCGAATTTTCCACCGTCATTATTCGCAGGCTGAATAAAATTCGGATAGCTGTATAAAAGCGGGATATCAAACATTTTTTTAAACTTTTCAATACTGTACAAGTCGTAGCCCCAATGGGACGCGGTTTGTGCCAGTATACTAAGCGGAGCCAGTGCATACGTGTGATAGGCCATGGACCCCTCCCACCAGAATCCATCCTCGAGAACGGCTTCATCCATTAGGAAGTAAAATCCGCGCTTTCCGTTAATGGCTTCATCAAGAAGCTGCTTATTACCCGCCGCAGCACCAATCATTCCAATGGCTGCATTGTGCCATGCCTGCCAGTTGGATTTGCTGTACGGATTTTGCTTCAATGTTTCAGCAATCGGGAAAAGCAATTCTTTCTCAACTTTTTCCTTTTCTTCCGCAGTGAAGGATCGGCTGCTGTAAAGCAGGTCATAGCTTGATGCCAGATCCACGGCACTAACCGCTTCGTCCAAAGATTGATAGTACCATCTTCCGCCCTTATCCTGCTTCGTAAAATCTTTATACATGTCCGCATATTGAAGCAATAGGTGCTGTGCAGCTTCTGCATAGGTTTCATTGCCGTTCAGAGCGAAAGCTGTTGCGAAAATCTTAATCTGTCTGACTCTTTCATTATGCTCGTAGGCTAGCCGTCCGGCTTCAATCTTTTCTCCTTCATATATTTGTTTATCGCTCGGGCAATAGTTTTGTCCATTCTTGTATTCGAGCGGCGTTCCATCCTTGCACACATACCATGAAGCATAGCCTGCAGGTTTTCGGGGGATGGTTTGATCAAGCTTAAGAAAGGAATTTGATTCGCTTTCAAGTCTTTTTAAATAATTTTTTGCCCATGTATCGTTTACAACTCTCTTTTTTGCTGTTTGAAGTTCTAATGCACCGATAAAGGATTGTGGTCTTGGATTAGCAGGTTGAGTGTTCATAACTGGAGTATACCCTGAGGCAGCGGTTGATGAACCGGGATGATTTACTGGTTTTGTATAGCGAATCGGAGCTGTTTTAAACTTTTCTGCTCTGGCTGAAACTAAAGACTCATAGCCAGAGGAATGGACGAACGCTTCGTTCAGCCTTCCTGAATCAGGATTTGATGCAGCGGCAACGGATGTGGGAGGGATAAGCAGCAGGGACAATACGAAAAGAACACCCTTAAAGGGTCGAAAAGTCAAAGTCATTACCTCCGAAGTTTTGTATCTTTCTCACTATTACATATCGACTAACTTACGGTATTATTTCACATTTTTTTATAAAAAAACGGGATTTTTTTCTTACTTTGATTTCCGCTGCTCCAGAGCCCGTCAGTCTAAAAATAAAAGAGTCCCATTAAAAGGACTCCTTAGTTCGTTGAATTTAGTTTTATAAGCTGATAGGTAAGAATGGTCTTGCTGTTTTCCCATTCTACTTTATTGATCACCGCTCTCCCGCTTACTTCTCCCTCTTTTGTCTTTCTCACTTCTACTGGAAGATCCAGCGGATATAGTCGGTATCCATCCTTTTGGAGGGTAAATACGTTTTCTTCCATCCGCTTTTCTCTGCCCTTCGTTACAATCATCGTATTCAATTCAAGGGGCATTCCCATCTCAAATCTCTCCTTTTGCACAATTAGTATTAGTTTACCATATCAGACAGACGGCTGCCTTTTCATCCATTGTGTCAGTCTTTCAACCGTTTCCCTGTTTATATGCGGAGGAAAGTAATGCGTAAATTCCTCAAAGTACCACGCTTCAGCTCTCTTTCCCAATCCAAGTGCCCGCTTTTCAAGAAGATATGAATGTTCAACGGACACGTTATGATCTTTAACTCCATGGATGATGAGCAGCGGAGCTTGTAATTTTTCCAGATTGTTGAGCGGTGTTCTAAAGGAATAAGCGTCAGGCCGTTTATTTGGACTGCCTCCTATCACCCTTTTCATCATTCTCCTTAGATCCTCGCGTTCCTCATAGGTGAGGAGCATGTCTGAGACGCCACCCCATGTGACGACCGAACAGACATCACTTCTTTCATTTCCAGCTATTAGCGCCATAACTCCGCCTCTTGAAAATCCAAATACGTGGATTCTTTCTTCATCCGTTTTGGGATTCCTCATCAGAAGATCAATCGCTGAAAGAGCATCCTCCCTGTCTTCTCCTGCAAAATCTTCATTTCCTTCTCCACCTTGATTTCCCCGATAAAATGGAGCCATTACGACGAAGCCCTCTGAGGCGAATTGGACAATTCGGCCTGGCCGAACCATGCCTACTCCCTTTATTCCGCCTCTTAAATACAAAAACCCATCATAGGTTCCCTCTTTTTTAGGCTCAGCCAGCAGTCCTTTCACCTTCAGACCTCCTGACCAATAGGTGACAAGGTGCAGGTCAATATCAGGGTGTGGTGATGGATATTTCTGTTTATCTAAAATATCTCCATTTCTCATCTGCATCCCACTTTCTTATATAGGCATTCACACATTTTTATCTTTTTCATAGTTTATCTTAGATCAGATTATTGCGGTATGCGGCCTATTCTCAGGCGCAAAACCGACCAAAAGGAGGAACCGGATTTGAAAAAATGGTTCATCAGCTTAATGGCGCTTGTCCTAATAGCATTACCACTTTCAGCCTGCACGCAAAACAAGGTCCAGAAAATTCGAGTAGCGGAAGTGACCCGGTCTATTTTTTACGCTCCTCTTTACGTCGCTATCTCTAAAGGCTTCTTTAAGGACGAAGGTCTTGATGTCGAACTGACCACCGCATTCGGCGGTGATAAAACCATGACCGCACTTCTGTCTGGAGGAGCCGACGTTGCTCTTGTTGGTTCAGAAACTTCTATTTATGTAGAAGCTCAAGGATCTAAAGACCCGGTCATTAATTTCGCGCAGCTCACACAAACCGACGGCACCTTTCTTGTGGCAAGAAAAAAAACTGATTCGTTTGATTGGGATGATTTAAGAGGAAGCACGTTCCTTGGACAGCGTAAAGGCGGAATGCCTCAAATGGCCGGAGAGTTTGTTTTGAAAAAGCATGGTATAGATCCACAAACCGATTTGAACTTGATACAAAATATTGATTTTGCCAATATTGCCAATGCCTTTGCGTCTGGGACCGGGGACTATGTTCAGCTTTTCGAGCCGACGGCAAGCATCTTTGAAAAAGAAGGCAAAGGACATATTGTCGCTTCCTTTGGTACTGAATCCGGTCTAATCCCATACACCACGTTCATGTCCAAGGAAAGCTTTATTAAGAAAAATGGCGACTCGGTCCAGAAATTCACAAATGCTATTCAGAAGGCACAGAGCTGGGTAGAAAAGCACTCTGCTAAAGAAATTGCCGATGCCATTACCGAGCATTTTGAAGACACGGATCCTTCATTAATCGAAACGGTTGTCAGCAGATACAAGGAGCAAGATTCATTTGCTAAAGATCCCATCCTTGACGAGAAAGAGTGGGAAAACCTTCAAAACATTATGAATGAAGCAGGCGAGCTTCCGAAGCATATTGATCACAGCAAACTTGTGAATACACAGTTTGCAGAAAAAGCTCCAAAATAGTAAGGAGGTTAAAGGATGGCGTTCCTGTCCATACAAAATCTGTCTCATTCTTATTTTACAAAAGACACCATCGCAACCGCCCTAGAGGGCATCAGCCTGACCGTCGAAGAAGGAGAGTTCATCTCCTTTCTCGGCCCAAGCGGCTGCGGAAAAACCACTCTTCTTACCATTATCGCAGGTCTGCTTCATCCAACTGAAGGAACGGTCCTGATCAGAGAAGAGCCAATTAAGGAAATGAGAAGGAAAATTGGTTATATGCTGCAGCAGGATTATCTTTTTCCCTGGAAAACCATCGAAGAAAATGTTCTAATCGGTCTTAAAACTCAGAAAAAGCTGACTCCGGAATCTGAAAAAAGGACTTTATCGCTCCTTCAAGAGATGGGGCTCTCATCAGTCGAAAAAAAATATCCACGGCAGTTATCCGGAGGGATGCGCCAGCGTGCGGCACTGATTAGGACATTGTCCACCGAACCTGACCTTCTGCTCCTGGATGAGCCGTTTTCAGCTTTAGATTATCAAACGAAACTCAAGCTTGAAGATCTCGTACAGCTCACGCTTCATGAATATGGGAAAACCGCTTTGCTTGTCACTCATGACATTGGTGAAGCAATTGCCATGAGCGACAGGATTTTTCTTTTTTCTGCGAATCCGGGGAAAATCGCTAAAATGTTTCCTATTCCCCGGGAAATTCGAGAACTGGCCCCTTTTGAGTCCAGGCAGCATCCTCTCTATAACGAACTATTCCAATCGATATGGAAGGAGCTGGATCAGCTTGAACAAGGTTAAAACTCATTTGGAGCAGCTTCATGACCATTATCTGGATCGGTTAAAGCGCGAAAAAATGGTCGTCCGTTTATACCAGCTCCTTATTTTTGCAGCATTTTTCAGTATCTGGGAAATCTCAAGCAAGAATAATTGGATAGATCCGCTTATATTCAGTGCACCATCAAAAATATGGCTGCTCTTTTTGGAGAAGTGGCAGGATGGAACGTTATACGCAAACGCCAGTGTCACAATTTTCGAAACGGTTCTTGGGTTTATTCTAGGAACGCTTGCAGGAACCCTCCTGGCTGCAATCCTTTGGTGGTCGCCAAGGCTGTCCAGGATACTGGATCCCTATCTGGTTATATTGAATGCTATGCCTAAGGTTGCGCTCGGCCCAATCTTAATTGTTGCAATCGGTCCCGGCTTCTTTTCCATCGTAGCAATGGGAGCGATCATTTCTGTCATTATTACCACCATCGTCGTTTACACATCCTTCAGGGGATTGGATCCGAATTATTTAAAGGTGCTGCAAACCTTTGGCGCCTCAAGGCTACAGCTTTTTAAAGAAGCCGTCCTCCCTGCTTCCTTTCCAGTCATTATTTCCTCTTTAAAGGTAAATGTAGGATTATCCTGGGTCGGGGTCATCGTAGGAGAATTTCTCGTATCATCCAAAGGCTTTGGATACATGATTATTTATGGCTTTCAAGTGTTCAATTTTACTTTGGTGTTTCTTAGTCTTCTGCTTATCGCTGTGTTTGCTACGATTATGTATCAGCTTGTCGATTGGCTTGAAAAAAGGCTGATTAAAAATTCGGATTGAAATAGGCTTGCCGGTATGCGGCAAGCCCTTTTAGTCCTGTATGTTCCCTATAATCCGTTTTAAAGACTGCTGCAGCACTTCATCTTTCATAATGAAACTAAAACGCCTGTCCTGCTGTATATTATCAGGAAGTTCATCCAGAAGGACGGGACCTTTTGTTTCCATGTAATCATCCAGATGAATGAGTTCGGAAACAGCCGCATAGTAAATATTTTTTATAATTGTTTTTTCTTTTCCGGAAACACGATACTGCCCCATGTACTGGAGAGACGACACAATACCGCCTGTTTCCTCTTTTACTTCTCTAATTGCCGCTTCGTCTGCCGTCTCATTTTCCTCGACCTTGCCGCCGGGAAATTCATACCCGCGGTCCCCATGGTTGGTTAAAAGCCACTTATCCTGAAAGCGGCATACGACCCATACATGCTTCGGAAGGCTGGAAAATGGATTCTTTTCAAAAGATAGCTGAACCTGATTGTGATAATAATCCTTAAAACGATACATGTGATCCCTCAATTTTCGACTTTTCCAATTCTATTTTATCACAATGGGATGACATTGTATAAATTCTGCTAGGTTTGATCCTCAATATTATTCAGAATCTTCTGCTCATCGATATGCTGCTTCGCCTCTGCATCCCCTAGTTCATAAATCATTCTATAGATATTCATGTTCGCCTGATCGACCGCATCATTAGGCCGGTCGAAGTGGTAAGGCAAATAGGGTACATGCGTCCTGAAAAAGCCTTTCCAGTCTGATGCATACTGCTGCTCAAAATAACTCCTCAGCTCAATGATTTGATCATCTGTCGCCTCAATACGGTAATCCCATACAGATGAATCAGACAGCTGTGATATTTCTCCGCTTCCAACTGTCACATAATACGTTTTCTTTTCAAAACCTTCCATAAACAATCACACCTTCAAGCCTTTTTCCTTATTTTGCAGCATCTTCATGCTTTTATTCGGCACTCACTTCTTCATTTTATTTTTAAGAAGATCAAGTGCGTCTTTTACAAATTGAGGAACCGGCAAGCCGCTGCTTGAAACGTGTGTAATAATATAAAGCATTTCGTAAAAAATATAAAAGATAATTGTAAAATCTTTTATGGAGAATCCCATCGGAATAACCTTGTCCAGTAAATTAGCAACAGCAACCATAATCAGAATCAGTGCTTTTTTGGAAATCTCAATGGAAACATCCCGTAATGACAATCCGCCATTTATCGACTTCGAAATCGCAAAACTAATAAATTCAATAACCATTAGAGCAAAAAGAACATACATCATCTGCTCTAATTCTCCAAGTAAAAATGTCAGAACCGTCATGGTGAAAGAATATAACGTCATGACATCTGCATCCTTGCTCACTTCATCCCTCCTTTCACTAGAGGTATAGTTTATGCTATTCATTACGGCCAGAGGGGTATGGACAAACATAAGAGATAATGAAAAAGGGCTTATTTCTCAATAAAAAGGAGGCTTACCTTGGACTGGAAAGAACATTTTACAAAAGACATCGCCATGAACTTTCGAACCGATACAGAAGACTTGGAAGCTGCAATTGAAAGTTATGTAAACGGACTTTCAGAAGCAGAGGTTTTTCACCTCACTAAAAACATGGATGCGGAGGACCTTAGAGATATCCTGGCTCAATCCATCCTGGATAAAGTAGAAAAAGAGACAGAATAACAAAAAAAGCACATCCCTCTTTCGGATGTACTTTTAATGAACGATATAGGGCTGTCTGGATGATGGCCTGCATAATTTAGCATTCCACCATCATCCCGCCTTTAAAAAATGCCTATTTCACGAAAGTATTCTGCTCAAGCTTATCAACTAAACAGAAAAAATCTGCAAGCTCCTTCTCATCAAAACAAGAAAAAAGTTCAGACGCCAGTTCATTGTGCGTGCCTTTTGCTTTCATCAAAAGCCGTTCCCCCTCAGCCGTAAGGGTTATGCGGATTTGTCTTCGATCGGATTCCAGATGGATTCTGTTCAGCCAGCCTCTTTTATGGAGCTGATTCGTTCCCATCGTGACAGCACTTGGCTTCACTTTTAATTTTTCTGCAAGCTGAGTTGTTCCCATTTCTCCATCTTTTCCAATCAGCCATAAGATTTGCAGCTGGAATGGAGTAATCCCAAGCGGCTCAAGATTCTCCTTTACCAGCAATGAAACCTTTCTTTTGAATAAAATGGTCTTCTCCTGAACCCGCTCCAGCCATTCCATTTCTTTCGGATTCAACATGGCCCCACCTCTTTCCTAAAGGGCAGCTGCAGAATTTACTGCCGTTTCCCTTTATTCAATGTTTGCAAGGCTTTTCGATACGCATCATCATCCATTTTAGAATCGTGCGCTGCTTCCTCGCACTCTATATTCTTAAATTGGGATAACGCTTTACGGTATGCATGATCATTCATATTGTTAGATTCCGAAGGAGCAGGTTCCGGTGAAGCAGCAGGTGCAGGATTTGTTTCTTTTCCATTCTGCTCTGCAGGCTGGCTGCCGTCCTGCTGCCTGCTGTTTGGCAGATCGTTCCTGTTTTTCGACCTGGACATTGCCTTCGTATTCGCAATTATAATGATGGCAAGCAATATGACCGCAACTACTATTAATAAACCGCCTAACATCTGCACTCACCTACTGTTATTTTGACATGCGTTTCGTAACTTCTGCTACTCGTTCCCCTAAAGCCATCCCTAATGCACGATCGCTTGCAGAAATGACTTCAGTGCTTTCTACAGGGCACGTAATACCGGCTCCATAATAGGAACCGTAGAGAGCATTCTCAGGAGTGTTTCCCGGAAGTCCTGCAATAATCATCCCCTGATGAAGCATAGGAGTAATCAGGTTTAACAATGTGGCTTCAAGACCGCCATGGGTCGTTGCCGTTGTGCAAAAAACGGCTCCCACTTTATTGATCAGCTTTCCTTCTGCCCAAAGATAGCCCAGTTTATCAATCCAAGTCTTTAATCCGGCACTGATGGTACCGAAGTGACCTGGGCATCCCCATATGATGGCATCCATCTCAGGAAGGTCATATACATCTGCGTCCTTGACGCTTTTTAGATAAACAGTGGCTTCCCTGGATTTTTCAGCACCTGCTGCAATTGCTTGGGCAAGAGCTTCCGTATGTCCGCCTTCACTGTCGTATACGATACAGATTTTCATTATAATTCCCCCAACTCTTCCGGCTGTTTATGAATGTACGTTTTTAGGTGCAGGGAGCATCCTTATTTCTTCTTGACGCTTAGAAACAGAAGGTTTTTCCGAAACCTTTTTGTCTTTCCTCACATCTCTCATAAAGAATGCAAGCACAAGTCCAATTAGTGAAATACCTGCTGCCCAGAAAAATGCGTCATTAATTCCGTGAATCGTCGAATCCTTGACCACTTTGGCATATAAGAGCTGAACAGCTTGCTGCTGCGCCTCTTCAGGTGACAGGCTCATCATCTGAGCAATTTTTTGTGTAAATTCACTGAACGCTTGGGCAAAGAATGGATCAGAAGTATTCATCTGACTACCCTGCGCTTCCAAATGGTAATCCGTTCTGTTTGAATAAATGGTTGTAAGGAAACTGATTCCAATGGAACCTGCCACCTGTCTAAATGTATTGGCCATTGTTGAACCATGGCTGCTAAGTCTGTCAGGAAGCTGATTTAACCCGGCGGTCATGATCGGCATCATAAGGAAAGACATTCCGAATGTGCGAATCATATACAAGACCAGGATATGATTATAGGTCGTATCCATTGTGAGCTGAGTAAATTCATATGTCGTAACAGTTGTTATCACCATTCCAATAATTCCGAGTGGTCTTGGCCCGAATTTATCGAATAGAATACCTGAAACAGGTGACATAATCAGCATGACAATGGCACCCGGAAGTAAAAGCAGTCCTGAATCCAGCGGTGAATAGCCCCGAATGTTCTGCAAATAAATGGGAAGCAGGAACATCCCTGAAAACAGGCATATTGTAATCGCAATGTTGATAATACTCGATAAGGTAAAGATTGAATATTTAAACACTCTTACATCTAAAAGAGGGTCTTCAGATTTAAGCTGTTTAATTGTAAAAACAACTAGAAGAATGATTCCGACACCCATTGATGATAAAACAACAGGGTCTGTCCATCCATCATTTCCCGCTTCACTAAATCCGTACAGCAATAAACCCATACCCGCTAAAGAAGTGAAAATCGATAAAATATCCGCTTTTATATTCTCTGGAGGTGTGATGTCTTTTAATCTAAAGAAAGCAATGATTAATACGATAGCTCCAAGTGGAACCATTCCGGTAAAGAGCAAATGCCAATCATAATTTTGAACCACAAAACCTGATAGCGTCGGCCCGATAGCCGGGGCAAACATCATCGCGAGTCCAAAAATCCCCATCCCTTTCCCGCGCATTTCCGGAGGGAAAATAAACACAATAATCGTCATCACGAGCGGAGCCAATACTCCCCCGCCTATTGCCTGGATCAGCCTCCCCGTCATCATCACCGGGAAACTTCCAGCCAATCCGCAAATCAAGGATCCTAATGTAAAGCAAAACATAGCGAATAAGAACAATCGTCTTACTGCAAAACGCTTAATGAGATAAGCGGATAGTGGAATCAGCGCTCCATTTACAAGCATATATCCAGTAAGAAGCCACTGAGCTGTATTGGCCGTTACACCAAACTCTGTTATGAGATGGGGTATGGCTACATTCAGCAGCGTTTGATTCAAAATGGCAAGGAACAAACCGAGCATTAATACAATCAGCAGCGGCATATGCTGCCTGACGCCGCTCTCTGATTTAGCTGCATTTTGTGTCATCACTCATTTCCTCCTTTCCTTAAAGCTTTCAGAAACATCTGACTTAGTTTTTAGAAATTTTCACTTCAGCGTTCATTCCTGGAAGCACTTGTTCAGAATAATTCGTAATAGAGATTTTTACAGGTACGGTTTGAGTTACTTTTGTATAATTTCCGTCATCATTGGATTTTGGCATTAAAGAGAAAATGGAGTTGGTTGCATACCCGATTTTTTCAACCTTGCCTTCAATGACTGTCCCACCGTCACCATCAACCGTTACATCTACATCGTCCCCAACCTCGATATCCTGCAGCTTATCTTCTTTTAGGTTAGCTGTGATATACAGTTCACTGAGGTTTACTTCACTTGCAATGGTTTGGCCAGGCTGTGCCATTTGATCATTATCCATTTGTTTTTTAATAATGGTTCCGTCTGCAGGAGCCTTTATTGACTGAGTGCTGGTTGCAGCACCGATTTTTGCAATTTCGGCACCCTTTTTGATTTCGTCGCCTTCTTCAACATTCATACCGGATACTTTTCCGGCTGCAGGGGCCTTAATTGTATGAAGGTCACCCGCCACCTTTGCGTTATCAGTCGTTACATAATTGGTCTGCTGGAAGTAGTAATAAACGCCTCCTGCGACTAGTGCAAGAATCACAACAATCCCTACAAAATTAATCAAAATCAGCCGTCCTCTGGACATAAAAAATTCCTCCTTGTTTCGTATTTGATCTCACCATTATAAAAATACTTCATAATAAAGTTACTTTTTAATAAAGGTATTTACGATTCGTAACTTTAACATATTTTTTCGTATTTTTACAGTAAAAACATTTGCCTTACTTTACATTGGATAAAAGTTGAACTAAATTTATAGGAGAAAAGGGAAAGAAATATAAGACATTTGCCTTGAACAGCCCCGGAAAAAAATATAAGTACTTATCCTTTGATGGATGGGTGACGGGCAAGGCTCAGGAGCTCGAACGAAGTTATCTTCGGTCAGGCTATATACTGTGAAAGCTTACTTCATTATTTTAAAAGGGGAACCTTCATGAAAAACAATTTAAGCAGTCAGCTGGAAAGGCTGGATGAGATAAAAGATACCTTATTTATGCATAAGCGCCAGCTGATCGAGATGAAAATTAAAGAAATGCCGTATAATCTGACCCCCACTAAGTACCACATCCTTAAATTCGTCTTCAAGCAAAAAAAATGCAAAGTAGCAGAAATTTCCCAGAAATTACTTTTAACATCGGGGGCTACCACCACCCTTTTAAACCAGCTGGAGGACGATTTACTCCTTAAAAGGGCAAGAGACAGCCAAGACCGGAGAATTGTCTGGATTGTCCTCACAGACCAGGGAGATCAGTTTGTAGCAAGTATGATTGAGCAGCGGAACCTCTTCTGGACAGAAATGCTTTCCGTGCTGAATATGGAGGAAAGAGAAGAGTATTTCAGGATTTTGAATAAAATCGAGGCCGGGATTCTTCAAAAAGACGCCGCCGAAAAGCAAGACCAATAAAAAACGGAACCCCGAGGGTTCCGTTTTTTCGTTCATTTTCCGAGATACGCTTTCAGCATCCAGTTGTGCTTTTCAAGACTTTGGTGAATAGCAAGAAGCATATCCCCTGTTGTTTCGTCTCCTACCTCAGCGGCAAGCTCCATCCCTTCTTTCAGTTCTTCAGCAACCTGCAAAAAGTCCTTATGCAGCTGCTGTACCATCTCCTCAGCTGTTTCGCCGCCTTCTGCTTCTTGGATACTCGAGAGCACGAGGCACTCTTTCATGGTAGCAGCAGGTTTTCCTTGAAGGGCAAGCAGCCGCTCTGCCAGCTCGTCAATATTTGTACCCGCTTCATTGTAAAACTCTTCGAATTTAGCATGCAGTGTAAAGAAATCTTTTCCTGTTACATACCAGTGGTAATTATGCAGTTTTACATACAGTACGGTCCAATTGGCAACCTGCTTATTGACCGTGTCCAGCAATTTTTGAGACATTATGTATTCCTCCTTCGATAATAAATATGCTAAGAATCTCCCTCTTTATCATGTCTCGAAAGGCATCCCAATATCCTTATTGCATGGTAATATGAAGGAAAGCGTTTTCGATTTGGATTGTTCAGTAAGGAGGAAACAACCATGTACTTATGGATTCTTGGAATTTGCATCCTTATTGTTTTCGTTGTATTAGCCTTAAGTGTGGTTACAACCAATAAAGCATACAAATATGAACACACTATTGACCCCATGGAGGAGGAGGAAATCAGTCCTCCAGTCAATAAAAAGGACTCTGCTGAAAAGTAGAGTTTTTTTATTTTGAATAGGTTCCTGTATGTTTTAATCTTCGAAGTTCGGGGAATCTAATACATACAACCACATGTTCGAAAAGGAGAATGAGCGATGCTTTGGACGATTATATGGATTTTGCTGATCGTTTGGCTAGTCGGCTTAGTTTTCAAAATAGCCGGAGCTGCAATTAACCTGATTTTAATCATTGTACTGGCTCTGATTGTAGTCAAATTTGTTAAACGGAAAAGGCTGTAGATGCCATTTAAAATAAGCGCACTTATTCAACTGGCGCAGCTTCGGGGCTGCAAGGGTGTTTGAGAGGAAGGGCTTACGCTGTGTAGGTGCTGCAAAAAATACTTATGAACAGAACCGAATGGATTCGGTTCTTTATTTATGTTCATTACAAATGCAGAGAAGAAGGCCCTCCTGATTGCAGGAGGGCCTTTCATTTATCAGCTGTTTGTTGAGCTGAATGTTTCAGTTAATATTGGAACGATTTGCTTTTTGCGGGAGACAACGCCTTTTAGCAGCGCTCTGCTATCCTCGATCTTCACATTGTATGCTCGTTCTACTGCTTCAACTTCTCTTCCAGAAGCAAGAGCAATGGAATCACTTTCAAGAATATCTGTTACGACAAAAAGAAACAGATCCAAGCCCTTTTCAGCAACCACATGTGCAATTGCCGCTTCAATTTCGCTTTGACGAACCAGGATATCATTAGGATCCACTGCATTTACCTGAGCAATTTCAACCCGGCGTGTTCCCATTTGGAATTCCTTTGCATCCAGAGAAATGAGTTCTTCCACCGTTTTGCTGCTTAAATCAGCTCCGGCTTTCAGCATTTCCAATCCGTAGCTTTCGAGGTCCACCCCGGCAATTTCAGCCAGCTCTTTTGCTGCTGCAATATCCTGCTCTGTGCATGTAGGTGATTTGAAAAGCAAAGAGTCAGAAATGATGGCTGAAAGCATGAGACCCGCTGTATCCTTTTCAATCTCTACGCCGTTCTCTTTATACATTTTATTTAAAATAGTCGTGGTGCAGCCCACTGGCTCAGCACGGTAATACAATGGATCGCTTGTCTCAAAATTTGCAATACGGTGATGATCAATTACCTCAAGAACGCTTACTTCTGTAATATCATCCGCACTTTGCTGACGCTCATTGTGATCAACGAGAATGACATGGTTAACCTCTGCCGCTACTTTTTCTACTAAACGCGGTGCCTGTTTATTAAACGTATCTAGCGCATATTGTGTTTCACCATTAATTGAACCTAAGCGAACAGGCTCCGCGTTCATACCAAGCTTATTCTTAAGCTCTGCATAAGCAATGCTTGAACAAATTGTATCTGTATCTGGATTTTTATGACCGAAAACCAATACTTTTTCCATCGTATCCTGCTCCTTGCTGTAGATAGAGTTTTTTGCAGCGTCCGCTTTGAACCCTGCTTCCGTTCTCTATTCTATCACATCTTTCTTATTTTTTCGGCAGGGGATTTTCTGCATTAGACGAGTCCTTAATACCTCAAAGCAGCTTTAGGATCGTTAAGCTGGTTAAAGAATACAAAGAAACTGAAGTCGGTTCGCAGGCTGGCTATCCGAGTAATCCAGCCACTTGTATTTTTCAAGTCTTTTATCCAAACCGGCCGTTATTTCATCCTCAATGTCAAGCATCAATTTCAATAGGTCATCAATGGTTATTTGAAATTGATCTGCAGCCTGGTAATGGGGGGCACAAATTGTCAGCATCTTCAAAAACTGTTCCTTCGTCTCACTTTGCTTTGCCAATTCCTGTTCAGCTCTTACTACATAGCGATATACTTCTCTTTTTTTTGCAGGCAATCCGGCTACAATATCGCGAACCATAATTTCCATCAGGTGATCATTCATGTTCATACTCCCTTTTACATGCTGATAAATTTACCAGCTGGCCTTTTTCACACCTGGCAGCTGTCCTTTATGTGCAAGCTCGCGAAATGCGATCCTGGACATATTGAATTTACGAAGGTATCCTCTTGGTCTGCCTGTCAGCTCACACCGGTTATGACATCTTGTTGGGGAAGAGTCTCTTGGAAGCTTTCTCAGCGCCTCGAAGTCTCCTTTCTCTTTCAGTTCCTGTCTTAACGCAGCATATTTTTTAACAGTGGCTTCCCTCTGCTTTTCTTTTGCAATCATTGATTTTTTTGCCATTTGCCTTACTTCCTTTCCTTAATCAGTTTTCACTGGCTATTATATTAACGCCATGCCTTAAATCGAAATCATTACGTTTTAATAATTAAATCATATCCCTCCTACTCAAATCAAGCAGTAAATAAAAAACCCCGCGTGGCGGAGTTAATGGTGATGGCCTGATTCCTTCTCTTCTTTATCATTTCCGTTATCTGCAGCATGCCCAACTATTAGCTTAAACTTAGGCATCACATGCATATCTCTCGCTGTTACATGGGTTTGCAAATAATAAATCCCATCCTTTTTAAACGCCTTTGAAATGGAATAGACCCCGTTTCCCCTATGTTCTGCTTTTACCATTTCGCTTTGTTCCTTCGAACCTGACTCCCAGATTTCAAACTCAACCGAGCTTGCATCCTGAACCATTTCCTTCCCCTGTGTCACTTTCACTTCATAATTTTGAGTTTCATTTTTGCGAATCACTTTCGGTACACTGATTTTTGCATTGACCATTTCTGGGACATCTGAAGCTTTACTGCCTGTTGCCTCGCATGCTGCCGTCAGAAATAAAACGGCAGAAAATAGTACAAGCAATGTCCAATTTTTCCATTTCATAAGTATCCCATCCCGTATTCGACTTTCTTCTATTATAAGAAAGACTGTAAGCGGTTTCTATAGAAGATGGGAAAAAATTGATTCATAAGAAAAGCGGAGGGCGCTTGCTCAGCTGTGAGAGACGGTGGAGCCCCCGACCGAGAGGCGCCCAAGTTAGGTTGTTCAGCTAAAGGCGCGACGTCCTGTCGCAACGCTGAACGGGCCTTCATCGTGAAGGCCCTCGACCGAGAGAGCGAAGCGGCCGAACAGCTAGCGCCAGGAGCTGGACAAAAGTAAAAAATTCATACGTTCTTATCTTTTAAAAAAAGCCTGACAGCGGATTGCTGTCAGGCTTTTCAAATGATTAACCGAATACTTTTTCAAGCTCTTTCTTATCCTGATCAAGCCAGAACTTCATCAGACGCTTCGCTCCATCCAAATCATGAAGCTTCGCTTGTCCGCATTGCTTTTCATTTGCAGCTGGAATTTCGTCAATTTCAATTGCTGACTTTAATGTATCATCGAGAAGATCGATAATTTCCTTTACAGTCGGCTCTCCGCTGACTACAAGATAGTAACCCGTTTGACAGCCCATAGGCGAGATATCAATAATATCAAAGTGCTCGTACTTTTCTGCATGGTCACGAATATTAAAAGCAAGCAAATGCTCAAGCGTATGAATCGTATCAGGTTTCATTGCCTGTTTGTTCGGCTGGCAGAAACGGATATCAAATTTATTAACAACACCATCGGATCCTACTTTATGGACGCCGCAATGTCTTACGTAAGGTGCTTTAACTGCATTATGATCAAGCTCAAAACTTTCTACTGATGGCATATTTTTCACTCCCAGCTAATTTTCTATAAACCTATTGTAACAATTCCGATAAGAACCATCAACTTAATTGGCTTTGGTGTTTTTTTCTGTTCTTTGCTTTTTTATTCCCTATAGCTTAAATTTATAACATTAAGGTACCTTTATCCGGGCGTTTACTCGTTCATATCACTAATAAAGGGAGGCGTATCATGAAAACATTGTTTTTGAAGCTCATCCGATTTTATCAAAAATTTATCTCTCCAATGACTCCGCCTTCTTGCCGTTTTTACCCTACCTGCTCAAATTACGGTTTAGAGGCCATTCAAAAGTACGGAGCTATAAAAGGAAGCTGGCTGACAGCCTTAAGAATTCTTAAATGCAATCCTATGCATCCAGGCGGGTTTGATCCGGTTCCAGAGAAGAAAAAATCTACTCATACCCATTCGTAATCAAATCAAGCTTGCCCGTTCCAGGGTCAATCACCAGTCCATGAACCCTAACATCGGCCGGAAGCAGGGGATGATTTTTTATTACATCTACACTATGTAAAACACTATCCTGTACTTTATCAAAGCCCTGAAGCCATTTATCTAAATCTAAGCCAGAGTAGCGAAGCAGATCAATTTTTTCTTGAGAGATGCCTCGTTTTTTGGTTTTCTCCAGGAAGGACGCTGCATTCAGTTTGCTCATCCCGCAGTCATGATGACCGACAACACATATTTCTTCAGCCCCAAGCTCATACACAGCAACCAGCAGACTCCTCATAATACTTCCAAACGGATTCGCCACTATAGCCCCTGCACTTTTTACAATCTTCACATCGCCGTTTCTAAAGTTCATGGCATTTGGAAGAAGCTCCACCAGCCTTGTATCCATACATGTAAGAATTACGAGCTTCTTATCAGGAAATTTGCTTGTTTCAAATTTTTCATATTGTTTGGTTTCGACGAATGTCTGGTTGTGTTCTAAAATGTTATCAAGTATCTTCACTGTCATCTGCTCCTTTGCATTCATATCACATCCAATATAGCATATACCATTGCAATCATGTCTATTTCATATATCACGTTTGATACTAAAATGATTAAAATGCGAACTCCCTGCATTTGACGAACGGACTGCAAGAGCGATTTTTTCTGCTGTCATATTTTTTTCGGATGCTCGTTTATCCTTAGCGGCAGGCAGCGCCAATTGCATGAGGACTCGAACCTGCAGGACCTTGCGTTTCTTCAGCCTTGTTTTACTTCAAAAAAGCGTTATAGTAGAAAAGTGACGATATTTACTAAATTTCTAGCTATTGCCGGTTCTCAAATCGTAACCTTTACGATATAATGGCGAAGGATATTAGGAACTGTTTTATTTCGAGAGGAGAAACACAATGAGAAAAATAGGTTTTGCTTTAATTTTGCTGCTCGCTGCGGCCTCATCACTGGCGGGTTGTTCATCGAGCGGTGAGACGAACGAGGCGAAGAATGGCAAATTGAAAATATATACGACGATTTTCCCCCTTGAAGATTTCACAAAAAAAATTGGCGGCAATTTAGTGGAAGTTGAGAGTGTGTATCCCCCTAACACGGATGCACATTCCTTTGAACCCTCCACTAAAACCATGGTTAAAATTGCAGAGGGCGATGCTTTTATTTACACAGGAGCAGGCATTGAAGGGTTTGCTGATAAAGCGGCTGAGACACTAAAGAATGAGGATGTTGAAATCGTTAAGGCAGCAGAAGGCATTGAGCTCGCTAAAAGTGCAGCTCATTCTCATGAAGGAGAAGCAGGCCATGATGAACATTCGGAAGAAGCCGCGCATGAAGGACATGAACATGGAGATACTGATCCTCATGTCTGGCTTGATCCAATCCGCTCCATCCAGATGGCCGAAAACATAAAGAATGCACTCGTTAAAAAACACCCTGAAGGCAAAGAAACCTTTGAGAAGAATTTCGCCGAATTAAAGGCAAACCTTGAGAAATTGGACAAGGAATATAAAGATACTCTTTCCAAAATGGATAAAAAAGAAATTCTCGTTTCCCATGCAGCCTATGGCTACTGGCAGGAACGCTATGGAATTGAGCAAATTAGTATAATGGGCTTATCAGCTTCAGATGAGCCATCTCAAAAGCAGATCAGCTCCATTATTAAGGATGCAAAAGCACATGGGATCAAACATGTCATTTTCGAAAAAAACATCAGCAGCAAGCTATCAGAGATTGTGCAGAATGAAATTGGCGCAACTCCTTTAACTGTGAGCAATTTGGAATCCGTAACGGAAGAAGATGCAAAAAACAGTGAGGATTATTTCAGTCTTATGAGAAAAAATTTAGAAACCTTGAAAATTGCATTGACCGAATAATGAAAGTTAAACCGCGACGCCATCCGGCCTCGCGGTTTTTTAAACGAATATAGCTACGACTATACTCCCTTCCTCCAAATACCGTTCCAATCTCCATTGAAAACGCATACTCCTTGTCGATATTGACTTGAATGATCAGACTTATCCATGCTGCGATGGGAAAAATGAGTATTTTGCCATTAACCCCTTATGCATTCAACCTCCTGAAGGCACAGTTAACGGCCTATAAATGTCGATAAAAAATGGTAAACCCATAGGGTTGATAGGTCTTTTACCCTTTGCAAATCCTCTCATATTTCATACCGAATTTAACCCTCTTCTAAATTACTATATTAGAAAACGGATTCACTTTCGCTTTAAAGCATATAATTGAGAAGATTTTTCAATAAAAAAATCAATTTCCTAAAGGATTTTTTCTTAAAATTTTCATATTTTCTTATATGCAGAATCATATTTTGTTACATTATCTTCCGTTTGAATCCTATTCCCTATAATTATCAATGCTATATGAGTCCTATTAATCATTTTGAATTTTTAGAAAACTTTTGATATGTTTTTCCTTCTTATGGTGCTACTATTCTATTTGTAATACACAATTTCATATTTGGAGAGGGGAATTCGTTTGAACAAAAAGTTTGCTGCAATAGTTATTGGTACTGCATTAACATTAGGCTCCGCCCTGCCGTCTGCATCTGCTTTGACTGGTCCAAAAGACAATAATTTTCAAGAGAAAGCACAGCTTGTCCAGAAGCAATGGCTGAAAGACAAAGGCAGCCCATCTTTTCATGCCGGTATTAAATCCTCTATTAAAGTTCAAAAAGAAGCAGATGCAAGAAGCTTCCTTAAGCAAGACAACTCAATAAAGATCGATCCCTCCAATGAACTGACTCTCTTGAGCGAAGAAAAAGATGAACTTGGATTTACCCACTACAAATACATTCAATCGGTAAATGGTGTACCGGTGGATGGCGCTGTATACATTGTTCATACGGATAAAAACGGTACAGTAACTGCTGCAAACGGTGCTTTGCATGATGATGTTAAAGCACAGGTTAAGAGTACAAAAGCAAAAATCTCCAAATCTAAGGCTGCAGATTTGGCATGGAAATCTATTAATCTATCTAAAAAAGAAACCGAAGCTGAAGAACAGTCCATTCCTCAAGGTCCTGTCAAGAAAAGCAATGTGAAAAGTTCAAATGAAAAAGGCGAGCTCGTTCTTTACAAGAAAAACGATCAATTCCACCTGGCTTATAAAGTTCAGCTTCAATTCATTAAACCATACGGGGCCAACTGGCAAATTTACGTTGATGCAAATACAGGAGAAATTATTGATTCTTACAATGCAGTAGCAGATGCAACCGGGTCCGGGACAGGGGTGCTTGGAGATACGAAATCCCTGAATACTTACTTTTCAAGCAATACTTATTATCTGTATGACATAACAAAACCGATGAATGGGGTAATCGAGACGTTCACAGCGAGAAACGGTTCCGCCCTTCCTGGTTCCTACTCCGTTGACAGCGATAACGTTTTTAATGCTTCCAATCAGCGTGCAGACGTAGATGCTCATTACTATGCAGGAAAAGTGTATGATTACTATTACAACACACACGGGCGCAATAGCTTCGATGGCAACGGCGGCACAATCCGCTCGACCGTCCACTATAGCAGCCGCTATAACAACGCATTCTGGAACGGAGCCCAAATGGTTTACGGAGATGGCGACGGCACAACCTTCACTGCTCTTTCCGGATCGTTGGACGTAGTAGCCCATGAACTTACACATGCTGTGACTGAAAGAACAGCGAACTTGCAATATCAAAACCAGTCTGGTGCATTGAATGAATCCATGTCGGATGTATTCGGATATTTCCTTGATCCGGCTGACTATCTATTGGGTGAAGATGTTTACACTCCTGGCAGATCCGGGGATGCTTTAAGAAGCCTTTCCAATCCGGAGGCTTATGGCCAGCCAAGCAACTTCGCAAACTATGTATATACTTCTTCTGATAATGGCGGGGTTCATACCAACAGCGGAATTCCGAATAAAGCATTCTACTACACAAATCAAAGCATTGGAAAAGCGGCAGCAGAAAAAATCTACTACCGTGCATTAACAAGATACCTCACTCCTACAAGCAGCTTCAGCAATGCCCGTGCAGCCCTTCTTCAATCTGCTGCAGATTTATACGGCAGCGGAAGCAGCACATACAATGCCGTTGCAAATGCTTGGACACAAGTAGGCGTCAACTAACCCGTACTATATGAAAGCCCGCTTCCATTCTTGGAAGCGGGCTTTTTTTATTCTTCTTCTTTTTGCATATTGTATTTTTTCATAAAACGATCGGCGCGGCCGCCTTTATCAGCAAACTTCTGTCTGCCAGTATAGAAAGGATGAGTATCTGCAGTCGTTTCCATTTTAATGAGCGGATAGGTATTTCCGTCCTCCCACTCAATTGTTTCATTGGAACCTTTAGTTGAGCCGCTTAAAAATTTAAATCCGCTATTCACGTCCATATAGACGACTTTTTGGTAGTTTGGATGTATGGCTTGTTTCATGTTTAATACCCCTTTCTTGTAAATCGTAATGTTTACGTTTTAATAATAACAAATGACTGGGACTGTGTCAATAAAGCAGCTTTTTTGACTTGGCAAGCTGAACAGGATTGATGATCAGGCAGCACAGCTTCCTGCAGCAGCCCAAAAAGAAGACGCCTTTTTATAGAAGAGCGTCTCTCAATCCTTATTCTTTAATACGCAGCCCCAGCAGCGCAGCAAAACCGATTGCCTGCTCAGAAGAAACGACGCAGCCCTCCAAATTCCCCGGCTCTACACTCAGCTGATCATAATGACAGCTGCTTATGTCTATTCCTTTCAAAGCAGTGCCAGTAAAATCAGCGCGGTTCAAATCACATTGTTCAAATATGATCTTATTAAATCTGGCATCGTAAAAATTCACATTTTGCAGAGATGACCGTTCAAACTGAATGTGTTTTAAACGGGCATCCACAAAATCAGCCAAATTTAACAGACAGTTTTCAAAGGTTACATTTCCGAGATTAGCCTCCGAAACATTCAGCCCCATTAGTTTGCAGTCCTTAAAAACGACTCTGTTTAGATTTCCCTCGCTTAAATCAACATTGGACAAATCACAGTTTTCAAAAACAGCATCTGTTAAATCAATTCTTTTAAAAGAAGCATTTACCAGACGGACATGATTAATTACTGCTTTGGAAAGAGTTAATTTATCAATTTCCGCATAATCAGCCTCGGTGTTTGAAATCAGACAGTTGCACATATATGGGTCTTCATCATTAAATACGTCTTGAAAATTTCCCTCTTTAAGATCTTTTGGGATTTTTGGACGTTCCATTTTAAAATTTAAGGTCACGAAGCATTAGCACCCTTCAAAGGAAAATTTTAAAAAACATTAATGAAAACATACCATAGCAAGGGGTTTTCATATAAGTCTTTATTTTGGTTAGTCATTGTGTTCTCAGAAGGAGACGATTCTTTAAGTACCCCGTTTTTCAGGTCTGGCTTTATATGAACCCAGCCATATCAGCTGTCTGCTTTTCTAGAGTGATAACACGAATAATGATTGGTAAAAAGCGGATAATAAGGAAAGGAAATCAGATAGGAAAGGCGGATTGTCATGACAGATTTAGTGTTTGCTCGCTCTCTTTTTGGAACGACGATGGGATTTCATATTATCTTTGCAACACTCGGGGTAGGAATTCCATTGATGATCTTTTTTGCTGAAATCATGTTTCAGCGTACGAAGGATATTGATTACTCGATTATGGCCAAGCGCTGGACAAAGGGTCAGGCTGTTCTCCTTGGAGTGGCAATTCCTACCGGAACTATTGCAGGAACGCAGCTGACGCTTTTATGGCCAGGCTTTATGGAGGTAATTGGACGAGTCATGTCTCTTCCTTTTCAAATCGAAATTTATGCATTTTTCATTGAAGCTCTGTTCATGTCCATCTACGTTTACGCATACGACAGAATCGGACCGAAAACAAGACTTCTTAGTGTATTTTTTATTTTTCTCGGCGCCACAGCATCAGCCGTTCTGATAACGAATGTTCATGCTTTCGAAGGGACTCCTGCAGGCTTTAGAATTCAAAATGGAGAGATTGTGGACGTTGATCCATGGGCGGCATTTTTTAATCCCAGCTTCCTTGTTTCCGCTGCTCATGTAGCGTTTTCAGCCTTTATGACCGGTGCTTTTATGATCACCACAATTGCAGCCTATAAAATGCTGAAAAATAGAAAAAACGAGCGGCTATTCACCTTTCACAGAAAGGCATTTATTATGAGCCTTCTAATTGGACTCGTGTCCTCCTTTTTAACTGCTATTAATGGGCACGAATCGGCTCAAATGCTTCATGAGTATCAGCCTGAAAAACTAGCCGCTGCAGAAGGCTTGTTTGAAACCCAGGACCATGCGCCGCTTGCAATAGGCGGATTCACTGATAGAGAGGCGCAGGAAATAAAATATGGGATTGAAATCCCCTGGGCGCTGAGTTTTCTTGCTGGCAACAGCTTTGATACAGAAGTAAAAGGCCTTAACGATTTCCCGGAGGAATATTGGCCTCCATTATTCGTTCACACCCTTTTTAACGCAATGGTATTAATCGGCAGTGCACTGATCGGACTTTCACTATTCGGTCTTGTGTGGAAGAAATTCGTAAAGAGGCCTTTCCCTAAATGGTTTTTATGGGTCTGCATTCCAGCCGGACCCCTATCCCTTCTTTCCATCGAATTCGGCTGGATTTTTGCGTGTACAGGCCGTCAGCCGTGGGTGATCTACCGATTGCTTAAAACGTCTGAGGTCGTGACCAAATCCGGAAATATTGGAACGCTGTTTTTATGCTTTACTGTTGTGTACGCCATATTAGGGACCGCCGTTCTTCTTGTCCTTCTTTATTACTTCAAGCGGAATACCGTTGAAAAAGATCTTGCGGCTGCTCAAGGTAATTCCGGTGAAGGAAATGGTGTAGATGTTTATTAAAGCGCTGGAGCGACTACATAAGGAGGCAGCACAAAATGGGCGTATCCGCTGATGCACTACTCGCGATCACAGTCCTTTGGGGTTTTATTTTTATCTATGCTGTAATGGGAACAATGGACTTTGGCGCAGGCTTTTGGTCGATGATTTACTTAAATCAGAAAAAGACAAAAGCAACCAATATCGCAAACCGCTATTTAAGCCCGACATGGGAAGTAACAAATGTTTTCATCGTGGCCATAGTCGTGGCTGTATTCAGTTTTTTCCCGGGGGCAGCCTATATTCTTGGAACCGTCCTGCTCATACCGGGAAGCATGATTCTCTTACTTCTTGCAATCCGAAGCGGCTTTCTCGTCTTCTCCCATATTGCAAAGGATTATGAACGTGCCTTAACCTATATTTCAGGAATTTCAGGGTTTATCATTCCAGCCCTATTGATTTCTATATTGCCTATTACGCACGGCAAGTACATCAAAGTAGTGGATGGTGTCCACCAGCTTCAAATTGGTACGGTTTTCACAAGTCCCAATGTTTTCGCCTTTATAGGATTTGCCGTAAGCAGCACCTTATTTCTCTCCTCTCTGCTGCTTGCCGACTACTCACGCAATCTTGCCGGCGAAGAAAAAGCCTATGAAGTTTATCGGAGAGACGCTCTGATTACTGGCCCGATTTCACTTGTCATGGCTTTTCTTATCATGCTGACGCTTCGTTCAGAAGCGAGCTGGATTTACAGCAATATGATGGAATATTTGCCTGCACTCATCAGTTCGGTGGTCATGTTTTTAATTGCCGGAGCAGCTCTGTTTATTCCATTTAAAAACAGAAACACTCTGGGAAGACCGAGAATTGCCATGGTCGCTGTTTTATTGCAATATTTTTTCGCAAGCTATGCCTACGGACGCGCCCATCTTCCATATATGATTTATCCGGATATTACACTCGACGCAGGATTTACTGATCCCAATACATTTCATGCTCTATTTATCAGCTACATTGTAGGGTTTGCCATTCTATTCCCTGGCTTCATTTTCTTCTGGAACTTATTTATGAAAAACCCCAAAACCGCAGAGGAAAATGAATCCTGAAGATAACAGGTATGCACTTGGAGCCAAAGTGAAAAAATAAAAGGAAAGTGAAGGAGGAATAACTTATGTCCCATCAAAAAATTCAATGTGAAGTAAACAACTGCACCTACTGGGGCCAAGGCAACAACTGTACGGCCGATGCCATCTATGTAGTCAGCCATGCAGGGGATCATGCAAGCAAAAGTGAAGAAACAGACTGTAAAACATTCAAACCGCAGGATCTTTGAGTAAATCCGGCCTTACTTGGCCGGGTTTTTTATTGCGGAACGGGCTACAGTGAGGGACTTCACCAAAGTAAAAATGGCTAGTTCGGCTGGAAAATTGTTTTGGGTGGAAAGTCCTAGATTTTGGGTGGAATCAAGTTCATGTGCCGTTTCCGGCGGTTGCCCGCTGCTTTCCAGCTAAGACAGAGTAGGAGGTATCTGCGACCTGCATTATTTACTGACTTTTTACGTTAATTGCTGAGTATTTCCTGTTAATTGCTGACTTTTCCCTATTAATTGCTGACTTTTCCCTGTTAATTGCTGACTATTTCCTATTAATTGCTGACTTTTCCCTATTAATTGCTGACTTTTCCCTGTTAATTGCTGACTTTTCCCTATTAATTGCTGACTTTTCCCTATTAATTGCTGACTTTTCCCTGTTAATTGCTGACTTTCCATTATTTCAGCCGTTCACACCACGGTTCCCCCCGTTATCCGGAACTTTCCAACCCGCATTAATTCGCTGATAAATTGACGTTAACATCTCAAATCCGTTCAAGTTCGGCAAATAAAATCGTTTCAGGAGTGAAGCCCTGGGTTCGACTGCAATGCTGTTTAAGATGAATTCCAACAAAAAAACACCAGTAAATCGTACTGGTGCCAACAGATGAGCGCTTTTGGATGGGTTATTGGGTTAGAGTTTGCTGGGCTTGAAGCAGCAGGTCTTGAATTTCGTCTTTGGAGAGCTGAGTCAGCTCCTTGACGGTGTCAGGGGAGACATTGCGTTTTAACAGCAGGGCGGCTATAAACCTTTTCCTTTTCAGCGGATCGTGATCACTGGATCCAGCACAAGCATTCATAAAATAGGGATCCCTCCTTTCCACGAAAGTATAGCGCTGAAAAAGGCTTGGGGCAAAGCAGCATATTGCTTTTATCTTCCTTTATTTAGCGTTTTTACTTGTAAAAAAATAATAACCCCGGCTTAGGAGGTTATTTAGAAAACGAAAAAATCTGTTTTGTATATTTTTTTAATAGCTGCCGGTTTACTTCAAATCCGATTCCTGGACCTTCAGGAACGATAATTTCTCCGTTTTCTACGATGACTTCAGGTACAATGATGTCTTCATGCCAATATCTTGACGAGGACGATATATCCCCTGGAATGGAGAAATTTGAAAGCGACGCGGCGGCAATATTATGGGCTCTGGAAATTCCCGTTTCAAGCATTCCTCCGCACCAAACTGGAATTCCCTGTCCCTGGCAGATATCGTGAATTTTTTTTGTCTCCGTTAGTCCTCCTACCCTGCCTGGTTTAATATTGATGATTTGGCAGCTGCCCAGGTTTATTGCTTTTCTGGCGTCATCTGCCGATTCAATACTTTCATCAAGACAGATCGGAGTTTGGATTTTTCTTTGCAAAACAGCATGGTCAATGATATCATCCGCAGCTAACGGCTGTTCAATCATCATTAATTCAAATTCGTCCAGTGCTTTCAACAGGTCTGCCTGATCAAGTGAATAGGCGGAGTTCGCATCTGCCATCAATGGCAAATTAGGATAAACCCTTCGAATTTCCCTGATTAATTCAATATCTCTTCCAGGCTTGATTTTCACCTTGAATCTTTTATATCCGGAAGCAAGTGCACGTTCTATTGAAGCAAGCATTTCTGTTAAAGGGGCCAGCCCAATTACGATACCAGCTTCAATATGCCGTTTCGTTCCTCCCAATAGGTTTGATAAGGACTGCCCAGTTTGCCTGCCATACAGATCCCAGCACGCCATTTCAAGAGCCGCCTTCGCCATCCGGTTTCGTTTCAAGCTTGAAAAGGAAGCACTTACTTCATTTGGGTGGGAGTAATCTGTGTTCAGACAAATTGGAATCAGAAAATCTTCAAGCATATGCACACTCGTCTTAACCGTTTCCTCTGTATACCAGGGAGAGGAAAAAGCGACACCCTCCCCCCATCCGGCTATGCCCTGTTCGTCCTGAACTTCTACGATCATGCTTTCCCTGTTTTCTACTCTTTCAAGACTTGATTCAAACGGTTCAACAAGCTTCATTTCCGTCAGATGCAAGGTTATTTTTTTAATTTTCATCATTGCACCATCCCTTTCAATACATGTCTTTGAAGCTTGCGGGAGGCGTTTCTCGGGAGTTCGCTTACAAATGTAATCCCTTTGGGCACTTTATATTTTGCCAATTTTTTAGCGCTGAAGTGAAGCAGTTCATTCGCAGTCAGGTTTTCTGATGCTACTACGAATGCGTATGGAACCTGTCCCCATTTTTCGTCTGTAACTCCTGTAACTCCTGCTTCCTTTACCAAAGGATGCTCCATCAGCACCGATTCAATTTCTGCAGGATATATGTTTTCGCCGCCTGAGATGATTAAATCTGAGCGCCTGTCCAGAACATAAAGGAAACCATCCTCATCCATTCGCCCGATGTCACCTGTATGAAGCCAGCCGTTTTCAAGCGCTCTCGCTGTAGCCTCTTGCCTGTTCCAATATCCTTTCATGACGTTCGGGCCTTTAACCATAATTTCACCCGGCTCGTTTGTCCCTGCTTCATCTCCGGATTCTTTCACAATTTTTATTTGGCACGGGAAAAGCGGTTTTCCGGCAGAGCCTAATTTCCGAAGCGAATCTTCCATGGAGAGTGTTGCAAACTGTGAGGAGGTTTCCGTCATACCATAGGTTTGAACGACAGGAATGTCCTTCTCTTTGCATTGATTCAGCAAGGACGCAGGCGCTGGCCCCCCGCCTAAAAGCATGCATCGGAATGTTTTTGGATAGGAACACTCCTTAAGGTTTTCCAGCATCCCGTCAAGCATCGTACTCACCACTGAAATAATACTGGTTTTATTATGGATGATGGATTGATTAATGGATTCGGCATCAAAACGCTCATGGAGGCTAACGGTCATTCCGTAAATAACACTTCTGAACAAAATAGAAAGCCCGCTTATATGAAACAAAGGCACTGCTGCCAGCCATTTGTCTTCCGTATGCAAACCAAGGTTTAGTGCAGAACCAACAGCGCTCCAATAGTGATTGCCGAACGTTTGCATGACCCCTTTCGGTTTTCCTGTCGTACCGGAAGTGTACATAATGACTGCAGTTTGATTTAAATCGTATTCTTCCTCGTAGACTGCAGGTTTTTGTAATAAACGTACGGCGTCCATTAAGGATAATTTTTTATTTTCATTTACTGGTACGCGGTCATAATATTCCGGAGATGCAATGATGAGTTTTGCTTTCGAATCGAGAAACTGATACTCCCATTCTTCTTCTGTAAGCCTTGTATTTAAAAGGACTGCAGTTGCCCCGCAATAAAACACTGCATGAATAATTTTAACCATTTCTGCACTGTTCCCCATCAGAATGGCAATATGATCGCCTTTCTGGATTCCAAGGCCCCCTAAAGCGCCAGCCCTTCCCAGCACTTCTTCATGCAGCTCTAAAAAAGTTAAGGATTCTTCCGCTGTCTCTAAAGCAATCCTCTCAGGTGTCATATACGCCCGCTGCTTCAGCCAGTTCGGCATAGTCGTTGTTTCCATGGTTCTGCCTCCTCTCTTAATGGTTATCCAAACTAACCAAGCTTTTAATACAAAGACAGGCAGCCGGTTAAGGGCTGCCTGTAAAGCTTCGGTTTAAGGAAAACGAGGGAATTGCTTGAAATCAGGATCGCGTTTTTCTTTAAACGCATCTCTTCCTTCTTTCGCTTCATCCGTTGTGTAATATAAAAGAGTTGCATCACCGGCAAATTGCTGAATTCCTGCAAGACCATCTGTATCTGCGTTAAATGCAGCTTTAAGGAAGCGGATAGCAGTCGGGCTCTTTTCAAGAATTTCCTCACACCATTGAACGGTTTCTTTTTCAAGCTGTTCAAGTGGTACTACGGTATTAACAAGTCCCATATCCAATGCTTCCTGTGCACTGTATTGACGGCAAAGGAACCAAATTTCACGGGCTTTTTTATGGCCTACGATTCGTGCAAGATAGCCTGAACCGTATCCGGCATCAAAGCTTCCCACTTTAGGTCCTGTTTGTCCAAATACGGCATTATCCGCTGCAATCGTCAAATCACAGACGATATGAAGAACATGTCCTCCTCCTATTGCATAGCCTGCTACCATTGCGATAACCGGTTTAGGAATCACACGGATCAGTCTTTGCAGGTCAAGAACATTCAGACGAGGGATTTGGTCTTCGCCTACATAACCGCCATGGCCGCGTACTTTTTGGTCTCCGCCTGAACAGAAGGCTTTTTCACCGGCACCTGTCAGGATAATAACTCCCACATTGGAGTCATCTCTTGCATAAGCAAAAGCATCAATAAGCTCCATTACCGTTTTTGGACGGAATGCGTTATGTACTTCCGGGCGATTAATGGTGATTTTTGCAATTCCATTGTACGTTTCATAAAGAATATCTTCATACTTACGTTCTGCTACCCATTCAAATGACATTCTGAAAACCTCCCTATTGTTTTAGAAACCCATTTACTATTGTACCAAAAATCTTGGGTTGTTCCACATGGATTGCATGGCCTGCATCATTTACTTCTATATACCGGCTATTTTCGAACAGTTCGTCCATTTCTCTTCCTATTTTGCAAAACTTGGCATCAAGCTCTCCAGCCAGTATAAGAACGGGAAGAAGGCATTGGTGTAGTTGTCCCCACCAGCTATACTGAATACCCGTACCCATCCCCCTGAGACTGTTGGCAAGTCCTATCGTGCTATTTGAAAGACGCTGTTCCCGAATAGCCCGTCTTTTTTCTTGCGGAAGAGCTGCCTGACTTGAAAACAGCGGCAGCTTTTCCCATACATCAACAAATGAAGCAACCCCGCTTGTTGTTATTTTTTCTGCTAAAAGTCTGTCGCTGTTTGATCGCCTTGTTCTCTCCTCAAGCGTCTTAAGACCCGGAGAGGCACTTTCAAGAATCAAATGTGACACTCTTTCCGGAAACAGCATGGAAAAGTTCAAAGCTGTGCGGCCACCCATTGAATAGCCGGCAACAGCTGCTTTGTTAATATCCAGCTCATCTAAAATAACAGCTAGATCCTTGCATACTTCGTCCATTGTATAGCGTGCTTCTTCAGCAGGTGCCTCCGTCTTCCCATGACCGATTAAATCAATTAGAATGAGCTTCCTGCCTGTGAGTACTGGGATCATTTCTTCCCAATCGCTGACTGCACCTGTAAATCCATGCAGGAGCAAAAGAGGAGAACCCTCACCTATGACTTGGAAATGATAGCTCACACCTCTGATTGTTTTAATCATAGCTTACATCTTTCATTATTTCCTGGGAAACAAATTGCAGCAAATCACGATGTATTTTGACACGTGTTTTGCGGTTTGTAGGAACCTCAATAATCCGGATACCTTTTTGTCCCGCAGACGTTTTAAAAGCTGACGCGAAGTCTTCCCAACTGTGAATAAGAGAATACTCTGCTCCATATAATTGAGCCGCTTTTCCATAGTCCAGGCCAATAGGTGTACCGAATAATTGCTCAAAATGCTTTTCTTCGGCAGATTGGGGCAGGAATGAAAAAATTCCTCCGCCATCGTTATTCAGCAAGACAATGGTCAAAGACAGATCATTCAACTTCGCTCCCAAAAGACCGTTTAAATCGTGATAAAAGGATAAGTCTCCTATGACAAGAACGGTAGGAGATTTAGAAGCTGCCGCCACTCCCAGGCTTGAGGAAACGACACCATCAATCCCGTTGGCCCCTCTATTGGCGTAGAGGGTAATATTCTTATCTGTTACTCCAAAATACGTATCAGCATCCCGTATGGGCATACTGTTTCCTACAAATAGCTGGGAATCATCCGGCATAAGCTCCATCAGCTTGAGGAATGCTTTTCCTTCAAATAAATCGCCGCCCTCGTCAAGTAAAGGCAGATGATTTCTGTAAATTTGATTGGCATGCTTCCACGCCAAAGCATACTCATTATTTTTTCTTATGCTGATTTCAGCTGTAAGCTCTCGGCAAAAGGCCGCTTCATCAACAGAAAGCATTTCTGCAGCTGCTAAAGTAGGATCGCGCCACTTGCCGTTTTGATCAACGACAATCTGATAAATTTCTGGTGAATCTCTGAGCATAAGGAACAGCGGCTTAGAAACAGGCATGGCCCCCAGCCGGATGACCGCTTCTGGCTTTAGCCTCTCTCTTAATGCTTCATCTTTTAATATGGAATCATAATTCTCAATAATCATGTCTTTCGAGTGAGGACCTGTCCGCATATTGGAAAGCGGGTCTGGAAGCACCGGAAATCCCGTCGCTGATGCAAGAGCTGCCACCGCCTCCTTGTATTCTTGCCCATGAATTTCCCCGCATACAATCATTCCCTTTTCCACACCGCTCAGTGACTCCATCAGCCTTTTAATTTCTGAGCCGGCAGCCATCGAGACTGTCTGCGCTTTACGAGCATGCTTTTCTCTCGTTCCTTCTTCCCGCCACAGGAATGGAAGTCCGAGATTAGGAATGAGGGGCTCTCTGAATGGAAAATTCAAATGAACCGGTCCCATTGGCACGGCTGCTGACTCGCTGTATGCCCGTGCCGCGAGAGTTCTGGCATAGCGGTGCATAAAGGGCTGATCCTCTGGGATTGCTGCATCAGTAAACCATTTGACATAGCTTCCGTACAGTTCATTTTGATTAATGGCTTGAGGAGCTCCAACATCCCTCAATTCATGCGGACGATCTGCAGTCAGCACGACTAAAGGAACATTTGAATAGTGAGCTTCTACCACTGCAGGAAAGTAATTGGCAGCAGCTGTACCGGATGTGCACAATAAAGCAACGGGCCGCTGCAGGCGCTTTGCCATTCCCAGAGCATAAAAACCGGCGGATCTCTCATCGATTTGGAGATGAGTCCTTACTTCAGGGTGCTCTGCAAGCAGAATGGCAAAGGGCGTTGATCTTGAGCCCGGGCTGATTACGGCATCGGTTATCCCCTGTGCTGCAAGCTCATCAATAAATCCTGCAGCATAACGGGTTAAAGAATCACGTCCTGTCATATTTCAGGCCTCCTAAAGCTGAAAGCATCGGCCTTAGCTTCATTTTTGTCTCTTCATATTCCATCTTCGGATTTGAATCTTTAACAATTCCGCACCCTGCGTATAAAACAGCCGAATTTTCCTTCACAAGACTTGAGCGGATCGCAACAGCAAACTCGCCATTTCCTTCTGTGTCAAGCCATCCAATCGGCGCGGCATACCACCCGCGGTGCATCGGTTCAATTTCTCTGATCATGCTCATTGCTTTTTCCTGAGGCAAACCGCCAAGTGCCGGGGTTGGATGCAAGTGTTTAACGATATCAAGGAGCGATGATTGGTTATTCAATACTCCCTCGATCGGTGTATATAAATGCTGAACATTTTTGGTTTTATAAATTCCCGGTCCATTTGGACATTGAAGATCAGAGCAATGATTAAGAAGAGCTTCTCTTATCATTTTTACGACATATGCATGTTCTTCCAGGTTTTTTTGATCCTCAAGCAGTTCACGCTCAAGCAGCTGATCCTCTTTATCTGATGACCCGCGTTTTATTGTTCCGGCAAGACATGCAGAACGGACGTGCTGATCTTTTATTTGCACGAGCCTCTCCGGTGTAGCTCCAATAAAGCTTGAGCTGCCGTTTTCAAAAATAAACCGGAAAGAGGATTGCTGCTCATTAATCAGTGTTTTCAGGGCTCCCTGGACATCAATCGGCGTTTCAGAATCAAGGGTAATGTCTCTTGCAAGGACAACCTTATCAAGTTCTCCATTACGAATGGATTCTGTCGCCTTTGTAATAGAAGCGAGCCATTCTTCTGTATGGTGCTCATTCATTTCGAATGGCGCAGGAGTGCTGCCAGCTGTAATTTTACCGCGGCAAAGTTTCTTTACATACAAGGCCCGTTCAGTGAAGTCAGCCTCTGCCTCTTCCACTGTTTCATTAGGCAGGATCACCTTTGCAATTGTGACCTCAGGTTTCTGGCCTTTTTTCCATACACCTAAAAAACTCGGAAGAACAAACCTGCCTTCTTTATAAGGCTCCCAGAGATGGTTCTCATTTTTAAAAGGATCAAAGGAAAATCCGCCCATTAAGATCGGGCCCTTATCAGAATTTGACGAATCTGTATATTTTTTAAAGCGCTTCCATTCGGTTTCAATCTCCGTAAATCTTGCATTGGACTGTTCAGCTGTATCTATAATCCATTCATTTCCCGCTCCAACCATCGTCTCATCTGAATTAGGCGACATCCAGAATGTTCTCTCGCCTGAATAAAGATCTTCCGCTGCAGCAAAAAAATGAAGGGGGTTTATATGTGGAACAGGAATGGTTCGGCTGACGATAACCTGCTGCCCCTGTTTGGCATCATCAACAGCTAAGGCTAAAGTCTCCCTGAATGTTTTGCGCATTGTGGTAATCACCTTGCATACCCCCGTAATCCGTAAAAATCGCTTTTTCTAACATACACCCGCATAAAGGGTGTGTCAATAGAATGAAACAGGCATGTTCTGCTTCTTATCCTTATTATAATACGTTTTGGAATCCGAATAAATCGGAAACCCTTGAGAAGCAATGACAGTAAGGATTCATTGACAGTAAGTGTCTATTTAACTACACTTATAGTTGAAGAAGATTGTCTTCTATTGTGAACTAAAGGAGAGAAGAGAAATGCACCCTGATACACAACCGCATTCAGCTCCTTCCATAGAACCTGATAAAAATTGGCGGATTTGGTGGATGCTTTTACGGCCTCACACCTTAACGGCAGCCTTTATTCCGGTAGCGATTGGAACCGTAATGGCCATGAAGGAAGGATCATTTAACATTTGGCTGTTTTTATCAATGCTCGCAGCCTCAGTACTCATTCAGGCAGCCACTAATATGTTTAATGAGTATTTCGATTACAAAAGGGGTCTTGATAACGAAAACTCCGTAGGAATTGGAGGAGCAATTGTCCGGAATGGTGTTAAGCCGAAAACTGTTCTTAATTTAGCTTTTGCCTTTTTCGGGATATCAACCTTACTCGGCATTTATATCTGCTTCCAATCCAGCTGGTGGATTGCTGCGATTGGTACGCTATGCATGATTGCAGGCTATCTTTATACAGGCGGGCCTCTGCCTATTGCCTATACACCGTTTGGAGAACTGACAGCTGGTCTTTTTATGGGAGTCGTTATCATTTTAATTTCATTTTATATCCAAACAGGAACAATCAGCATGGAAGCATTTCTCATTTCATTGCCTGTATCTTTATTGGTCGGAGCCATTCTGCTTTCCAATAATATCAGGGACTTGGACGGCGATAAAGAAAACGGACGCAAAACGCTGGCCATTTTAATGGGACGTAAAAAAGCAATTGATTTCCTTGCTCTGCTATTCATCTGCTCTTATATCTTTATTGTTGCCTTTATTATTGCAGGGACCGCATCTTTTTGGAGTCTTCTTGTCTTCCTGAGTGTGCCAAAGTCAGTCTTTGCTGTTAAAGCTTTCAGAGGAAAAAGTCTTCCAATTGAAATGATGCCCGCTATGGTAGCTACAGCACAAACCAATACACAGTTTGGCCTGCTGCTTGCTGCCGGACTATTTATCAGCTATCTATTCTAAACACGGTCCTTGACCGTGTTTTTTTTTGCAGTTTGCTCATACTAAGTACAGGATTCCAAATTACAATGTATGGAGGGAGAACCGCTATGCTAACCGATCACCAGCTGAATGCCTTCCGGGAACAACTTCAGACTGCGAAAACAGAGCTTGAACAAAGATTCGGCGAGAACGGTCACTTTGGCCTTGAAAGCGGACATCCGCATGACACAGTGGGTGAACTATCCAGCTATGATAATCACCCTGGAGACGAAGGAACTGAGCTGTATGAGCGTGAGAAAGATGTTGCCTTAAATGAACATGCAGAAGAGGAATTGAGTGACATTAACCGGGCGTTAATGGCGATTGAAAAAGGGACTTACGGAAAATGTGAAATATGCGGCACAGATATTCCAGCTGAACGATTAGAAGCAATCCCATCTGCCACTACATGCAAAGAGCACTCGCCCAACCAGTCCATATCCTCAGATCGTCCCATTGAGGAAGAAGTACTGTCTCCTCCATTTGGAAGATTCACTTCTGACGATAAAGATTCAGTCGCATTTGACGCAGAGGATGCGTATCAGGAAACAGCAAGCTTTGGGTCGTCGGAATCTCCTTCAGATTTTGAATATCCAATGGAGGATTATGAGGATGCATACATTGAATCGGACGAGCGCATAGGTTATGTAGAGGATTACGAAAATTTTGCCGGAACGGATATCGAAGGCAAAAACGTGACCATCTATCCAAATGATGAACATGAAAAATATGAGGACGCCCTTGACGAAGAAGGCATCATGACTTCCTTTGGAGATCTTCCTGCATCTGAAAAAGAACGATATACCGATTGACACCCGGGTCTCGTTTCCTGCGAAGGATAGAGGAGCTAAAAGGCTCCCCTGAGAATAATGCAGAAACCCGGAAGCGCTCCGGGTTTTGTTTTTCGTTTCTGATGAATGAATTTTTCTGTTTACTTAACCATAATGGATTAAGCTGATGGAGCGGAAATCAGCCTAAGCCAATCCCATGTGAAAGGTGCTTTGAGTCCTTATTTTCCGGACACCGCCCATTTTCTAAGCCTATCCACAGGTTTTAAACCGCTAGCATAAGTGAATAGAAAGAAATACAGCGGTTTTCAACGAGGTCCGCCTTTAAGCATTTACCATAGATCCTGAGTTGAAGCGGGGGTTTGGTAAATGATCAGTTAAACGAGGAGGAGCATCCATGGTACGATCCATACTTATTTTTGTTATTACATATGCCTTATTTTTAATAAGCGGATTTTTGTTTCAAATTGATCAAAGCTGGTATGATGCGCTGAATAAACCTGCTTGGACACCTGCCGGAGGTACAATCGGAATGATTTGGTCAATTCTTTTCGCTTGTATTGCGGCTTCAATTACCATCATTGATCGAAAAGCAGGGGGACTTAACAACCTTAAGCCTGCATTTTGGATCATACTAATTGTGAATTATCTTTCTAATCAATTGTTCAGCTTTTTCCAGTTCAGTCAAAAAAACCTTGGTCTTGCAACGATTGACTGCGCCATTGTTGCCATTTCTGCAATCATTTTAACTGTCTTTGCGTTAAATATTCGAAAAATAGCGGGTATTCTGCTTGTTCCATATGTGCTGTGGACTTCATTTGCCACCTTCTTATCGTTTATGTTTTACTCGATGAATTTATAAACACAAAGAGCCTTGCCGCCGGACAAGGCTCTCTTGATTAATTAGCTTCCCACTGAGTTAAATATGGATAAGGATTAACGGCTTTAAAGCTCGAGTCATACAAACCGAAATGCAAATGGGAGACAAATTTTCCTGTAGTGCCCTCAGGACCATACCCGCTGCTTCCTACATACCCGATTAATTGCCCTTTTTTAATATCCGTTCCTGGATCGATTCCATCTGCATATTTAGAAAGATGAGCATAATAAACGTTGTAGCCATCCGGTGTATTGACTGTCAATCTCCATCCGCCAAGTTCATTCCATCCTTTTCGTGAAACGCTTCCGTCAGCAGCGGCATACACTGGGGTGCCTTCATTAGCCATGATATCTGTACCCTCATGAACCCTTGCCCCGCCATACTCTCTTGATTTTCCCCATGTATCTACAAATGGATCATACGTACCTTCATTTAGAGGAAACTGCCCGCTGTCCAGAGAGGATAAATTCTGATCTGCATTCACTTCAAGCTCTTGTCCAGCATAGATAGAGTCGGATTGGAGGCTGTTTAAGCTTTTAAGCTCAGCTACACTCATTTTGTACTTTAAAGCTATACCGCTCAGAGTTTCTCCGCTTTCGACTGTATGTATGGATGCTCCCTTTACTTCAGTAATTCTATCGCCGATTTTTAGTGATTGTCCTGGAAAAACAAGATCGCCTTCCAAACCATTTACCTGCATCATTTGAGTAACTGTCATATTGTGGCTGTTCGCAAGTTCTGAAAGAGTATCGCCCTTTTGTACGGTCACTGTTTCCTCTGCAGCTGCAGGGATTGTGATAGACGCAGCTGAAAACGCTGCAGCCAGAATAACTGGCATATACGTATGTTTCATGTTGCCGCATTCCTCCTCTTTATAGTTGGGTAGTCACCTATCCCATGAGAGGATTCGAACTGCCCCAGCTCTTTACTTCGCAGTTAGAAAAAACCAAACGGATTGTCCTATAAAAAAGAGATTTTTTACAAAAACAGGTACGTTTAGACTCTTCCTGGATTTTCACCCAATTCCCTATGGCTCCATTTCTCACGAGCATGCATATGTTAGAAGCAAAAGGCACGGGAGGAAATCGAATGGATGATCTAAATAAGCCTGACAGAAAGACTGCTGTCCTGCTTGCAGACTGCTGCCTCCTTGCTTATGATGGGGCACAGAATGGCGGGGAATTTAAAGCCCCTGAAGGCTTTGTCAATGTGGTCTCATTAAGAGGGAATATACTTGGTCAAAACAAGTGGTTTGGATTTATTATTGAATCGGACCGGCACATCATCGTTGCCTTTAGGGGAAGCCAGTCAGAACCTGATTGGGCTGCTACAGGGGATATTGAGCAGGTTCCTTATCCATATACATCCGCCGGCCTGGTTCACGATGGCTTTCTTGGAATCTATCAATCTTTTCGAACAGATTTATACAGAATCATCAGAAACCGCTCTTCCCGAAAAAAACTATACTTCACAGGACACAGTCTCGGGGCCGGCATTGCAACCCTTGCTTCTTTGGACGCTTCAAAAAATACTGGGAACTCCAATATATATATGTATAATTTCGGCAGCCCTAAAACAGGAAACAGACGATTCGTCTCTGCTTATAGTAAATCTGGCATCCGCTATTGCAGGTTTGTAAACAAAGAGGATCTTGTCCCCCTTCTGCCGCCAAGTAAAATAACAGATTACAGTCTGGGCAAAAACTATTACTACGCCCATCTTCCAAATCAATGCTTATTTTCTCTTCAAACCGGAACCATTGCCGGAAACCATAGTATGGAAACATACTATAAAGCTGCGGAGAAACTTCCATAATCGAAAAGCGCCCCTCCTGTATGGGAGCGGCGCTTTTGAGCGAAGTTAAATCGGCTTAATTCTCCAAATTCCATCTGCGTACTCTTTAATGGTTCTGTCACTGGAAAATGAACCGGAATACGCAATATTTATTAAAGATTTTTCCTGCCATTCCCCTCTATTTATGAAGGTCTGCTCTACCCTCTCCTGTGCTTCTGCATAGGATGAAAAGTCTTTCAGAACAAAATATTGATCATTATGGGCGATAAGCGAATCATAAATCGCTTCGAATTCCCCTTCTGTTTCATGGAAGAAACCATTAATCAGCTGATCCGCTGCCTGGCGAATCCGTACATCGTGATGGTAATACTCGGTTGAACGGTATCCTCCATTTTCATAGTAGTCCAGCACTTGTTCTGCAGTAAGACCAAAGGTAAATATATTAGAAGGGCCTACTGATTCAAGAATCTCTACATTCGCTCCATCTAGAGTACCGAGGGTTAAAGCACCATTCATCATAAATTTCATATTTCCTGTACCTGAAGCCTCTTTAGAAGCAGTGGAAATTTGTTCACTTACATCAGCCGCAGGGAAAATGGACTCTGCAAGGGAAACACGGTAATTCTCCATGAAAACCACCTTAATCATCTTGGAGACTTTAGGATCGGAATTCACCTTCTCAGCTAAGGAATTAATTAGCTTAATGACTTTTTTTGCATAATAGTAGCCTGGTGAAGCCTTTGCCCCGAAAATAAAAGTACGCGGATAGACGGAGAAGTTGGAATCTTCTCTTATCCGGTTATACAAATACATAATATGGAGCACATTAAGCAGCTGCCGTTTGTAAGCATGCAGACGCTTGACCTGCACATCGAAAATAGAGGATGGATCTACCTTCATAGAAGATTGCTCAAAAATTTTCTGCGCAAGAAGTTCCTTACGCACCTGTTTAATTTTAGCGGTTTTTTCTTTCATTCCCTCATCATAGATAAAACGTTTCAGCTGAATTAAATATTCAGGATCCTTCACCCAGCGCTCGCCGATTGCCTCTGTGATTGTGCTTGCAAGCTCTGGATTTGCCTTCAGCAGCCATCTTCTGTGGGCAATCCCATTTGTCTTATTATTAAATTTCTCAGGCTCAAATTCATAAAACAGCTTCATTTCACGCATCTTGAGGATATCGGAATGGATTTTTGCCACCCCATTGACACTATGGCTTCCAGCAATCGCAAGGTGAGCCATCTTAACCAATCCATGGGCAAGAATCGCCATTTGCTCGATTCTGTTCCAGTCTCCCGGATATCTCTCCCATAAAGCTTTACAGTAGCGTTCATTAATTTCTTCCACAATTAAATAGATTCTTGGAAGAAGTGGTTTAAACAAATAGATTGGCCATTTTTCAAGGGCTTCTGACAAGGTTGTATGATTCGTGTAGGAGATCGTTTTTGTGGTAATTTCCCAGGCTTCTTCCCATTCCATTCGTTCTTCATCCAAAAGAATTCTCATCAATTCCGGAATCGCCAATACTGGATGGGTATCATTAATATGAATGGCCACCATTTCATGAAAATTATGAAGGCTGCCATTCTTTTTACGAAAGGAGCGAATGATGCTCTGCAAGCTGGCTGATACAAGGAAATACTGCTGCTTGAGGCGTAAAATTTTTCCTTCATCATGTGTATCATCCGGATAAAGGAATTCAGAAACGGCCTCAGTTTCCCGCTTATAGGTAAGTAAGTCTCTATTTAGAGGAGGATGATGGGCGGGCTCTGCGCTCCATAATCGAAGCGTATTTACGGTGCTGGTTTCGTATCCAATCATAGGCATATCATAAGGCACGGCTACGACCGTTTCCGGCGAAACATGTTTGAATTCCAGTTTTCCATCCACTTCACGGCTTTCAGTTGATCCCCAAAATGCAATATCAACTGCCTGATCGGGTTTTCTGACTTCCCACACGTTTCCATGGCGCAGCCATTGTTCCGGATACTCAACCTGATAGCCATCTGCAATCTTCTGATCAAACAGTCCATGTTTATATCGGATTCCGCAGCCATGGCCTGGAAGATCAAGGGAAGCAAGTGAATCAAGGAAACAAGCAGCAAGGCGGCCAAGACCGCCATTGCCTAAACCTGCATCCGATTCGGACTCTTCAATATCCGATAAGCTGATTCCAAGCTCTTCAAGACCCTTTTCTACAACATCCCGAATACCAAGGTTCAGCAGGTTTTGCCCCATTAGTTTTCCGAGTAAAAATTCTATTGAGAAATAGTAGACCTGCTTATTGTTGGCTGAGCGGTTTTTTTCATTCGTTTCAATCCAGTTCGTGCTGATGTATTCTCTCACCATATTGCCTAAAGTATTGTATTGGTCCCTGCTGGTAGACTCTCTGAACGTCTTTCCATATGTCATTTCCAGTCTCTTAAGAAAGCTTTTCTGGAAAGATTCTTTACTTGAGAACAATACTCCCACTTCCCATCAAATCAGTATAAAGCTGATTGTATTTGCTGGCAGATTGAGACCAGCTGTAATCCTGGCTCATGGCGTTCTTAACAAGCTGGTTCCATAATTCTTTATCCTCTCTGTAAATAGAGAGAGCACGTCTGACTGTATGCATCATGTCATGTGCATTAAAATTTTTGAATGAAAACCCATTTCCGTCACCAGTTGCTTCATTATAGGAAAGAACGGTATCATTCAGGCCGCCGGTTTCACGAACAACAGGTATTGAGCCATATCGAAGAGCAATCAGCTGCCCTAGTCCGCACGGTTCAAATCTAGACGGCATAAGGAACAAGTCAGATCCTGCATACACTCTGTGGGCTAATGGCTCATCAAAACCTATGTACGCTTTTACATTTTCCGGATATTTATGTTCCATATGGCGGAAAAAGTTTTCAAATTCGGCTTCGCCTGTTCCAAGGATGATCCATTGCGTATCGTTATCCACCATCTCTTCCATCACATGGCGGACAAGATCAAGACCCTTTTGCTTAGTCAGCCTGGTAACCATGGAAATAACCGGAACTTCAGGTCTTTCTGGAAGTCCGAACATTTTTTGCAAAGCAGCTTTATTTTCCTGTTTTTTCTCAAGGCTTGACACATCAAATGGTGTATTTAGGAACGCATCCTTTGCCGGGTTATAAATTGTGTCATCGATTCCATTCAAGATCCCGTGCAAGGAGGCACCTTTTGCCCTAAGCAATCCATCAAGACGCTCCCCGTAATAAGGAGTCTGAATTTCTTCCATATAGGTTGGGCTGACGGTCGTAATGGCTGAAGAAGAAATAATTGCCGCTTTCATGAAGTTCACGCATTGATAAAATTCGAGTTTATCAGCTGTAAAATCCTCATGTCCCAGATTCAGGAGATCATAAATGATCTCCTGTGGGAAAACGCCTTGAAACTCAAGATTATGGATCGTAAATACGGTTTTCATTTCAGTATAAAATGGATCGGCTGCATACACTTCATTCAGGAAATAAGCGACCATGCCTGTATGCCAATCGTGGCTATGAATAATATCAGGCTGGAAATCGATCGCTTTAATTGCTTCCAGGACGGCTCTTGAAAAGAACGAAAATCTTTCTCCATCATCGTAATGCCCATATAGAGAGTCACGTTTAAAATAATATTCGTTATCCAGAAAATAATACGTAACTCCGTCCATTTCAAATACTTCAATGCCGCAAAACTGAGATCTCCAGCCTACAGCTACCTCAATCTCTTTTACTTTTGTCATCTGCTTTCTGTATTTTTCGGGAATCTGCCCATACTTTGGCATGATGACTCTCACGTCAGATCCTAACCGGGTAAGTTCTTTTGGCAGTGCTCCAGCTACGTCTGCCAATCCGCCGGATTTAACGAAAGGCACACATTCAGATACGGCAAACAGAATTTTCACGACTTAATCAGCACTCCTTGAACAGATCCTTTGCGCAGGACAATTGGATGCTCCATGGTGCCTTTCAGAACTTCGTGATTACCGATTTTAACATCCTTATCTAATATAACGTTTTCAAGCACGCAATTTTCTCCCACAGACGATTTCTGCATAATTATCCCATTTTTTATTACCGTATCTTTGCCAATATGAACCGCTCTGAAGATGATTGAGTTTTCTACATGCCCTTCAATACGGCATCCGTTTGCAATCATAGAGTTTCGTACATAAGAGGATTTAAGATATTTAGTAGGAGGTTCATCCTTTACTTTCGTATAAATTGGCGCAGCTTTAGGGAAAAGCTCTTTCCAAACTTCAGGCTTTAATAAATCAAGACTGTAGCGGAAATAAGATTGAATGGAATCAATCACGGAAACATACCCGTTAAATGCATATTCACAGATATTTAGCTGGGATCTGCCTTCATTGACGACTTGATTTAATGTTGTAAAACCATTGTTATCATAGGAGGAAATTAAATCTTTAAGCAGTGAGGTTTTAAGCACGTACATTTGCAGAGAATTGCCTTCTTTAGTGATCTCCGTTACATCGCAGCCCATTTCAATATGATGCTTAAGGACTTTGCAGAAATCAATGTTGCAAACGGTATGGCTGTTTGTAATAACCGTATATTCCTGACGGCTTCTTTTAAAGTAATCGAAATGGTCTTTGAACTGGCGGAACGATCCAAATTCATCGTATTCATCATGCAAATGCGGAGAAGGGAAAAAGAACAGCCCGTCGCGCTTTCTGTTTAAATCCCACTCTTTTCCTGATCCAAGGTGATCCATTAAAGAACGGTATTGGTATTTAGGGAATATAGCGACGCTGTCTACTCCTGAATTAACCAAATTAGAAAGGACAAAATCTATTAATCTATATCTTCCTCCAAAGGGAATAGCAGCCATTGAACGATTTTGTATTAAATCATCAATATTCTGGCTATGCGCTGTTGCATCAATAATTCCAAGCATGCTCATGTTCATGCTTTGCCACCTCTTTCGTCTCAAGTAATTTACGTTCTTTTATTCAGTGACTTCTGCATCGCGCGCAGCCACTTGCTGCTGTCTAATATAGTCAGGAGTAACAAGGAGGACTTCTTCTAATCCAGGGTTTGAACGGATAACCGTACCATCTTCAATAGTCATTCCGCTTGGAACAATGGCATTTTCAATATAGACGTTGTTTCCGATTACCGCATCCGGCATCACAACACACTTTTTAAGGAAGCTATCTTTGCCCACTGTTACACCCTGGAACAGGACGGAATGCTGTACGGTTCCATATACGACACAGCCCTCATTTACCAGAGAATCAGTTACTTCTGCTTCTGCAGAAATAAATTGCGGCGGCTGGTTCGGATTGACGGAATAAATTCTCCAATCCTGACTGAACAGGTTAAGCTCAGGATCATCTTTTAATAGATCCATATTTGCTTCCCAAAGACTTTTCACAGTTCCTACGTCTTTCCAGTACCCTTTGTATGGATAAGCTACAAGCTTTTTCTTTTCTTCGATCAGGAGCGGAATAACGTCTTTTCCAAAGTCATTGCTGGAATAAGGATTACGCTCATCCATTTCCAAATATTCCTGAAGAACAGACCATTTAAAGATATAAACGCCCATTGAAGCCAGGTTATTCTTAGGATTTTGAGGCTTTTCATCAAACTCAACGACTTCCATTTGTTCGTTCGTGTTCATAATCCCGAATCTGTTTGCTTCTTCCCATGGGACTTCAATAACTGAAATCGATACGTCAGCGTTCCTTTCCACATGGTAGTCCAGCATCTTAGAGTAATCCATCTTATAAATGTGATCACCAGAGAGGATCAATACGTATTCAGGGTCGTATTGCTCTAAATAGTTTAAGTTCTGATAGATGGCACTCGCTGTGCCTTTGTACCATTTTACTTCAGAGGATTCAGCATATGGTGGAAGTACAGTTACTCCTCCATTTTTACGATCCAGATCCCATGCGCTTCCAATCCCGATATAAGAGTGAAGAACGAGCGGCTGGTACTGTGTTAGAACCCCTACAGTGTCAATCCCAGAGTTCGTGCAATTGCTCAGTGTAAAATCGATTATTCTGTATTTCCCTCCAAATGGAACGGCAGGCTTCGCCAAATTCTTAGTTAATGAACTAAGACGGCTGCCTTTCCCCCCTGCGAGAAGCATTGCTACGCATTTCTTTTTCATTGTTGTTCTCCCTTCTCTTTTTAATTGCTCTCAACAAGCTAAAACCAAATGGCGGGACCGTCATGCTGATGCTATACGGCTGGCCATGAAGTTCCTCTTTTTCAGCTTTCAATTCTTTGAGATTCACCTGACCCGAACCTCCGAAATGAACATCATCACTATTCAAAATCTCTACATATCTCGTGTCTGCCGGTACCCCGATTTTGTAGCCGTGGTACACATCGCTTTTGAAATTACAGACTGCAATAAGCACTTCCCCTTCTTTAGATCCTTTTCTCATGAAGGAATAAATACTTTGTTCCGCGTTGTCTGCATCAATCCATTCAAATCCTTCCGGAGAATGATCCAATTCATAAAGAGGCTTTTGCTTTTTATAAACATTCATAAGTTCTTTAAAATAAACCCTCGTATCACGGTGAAGCTCATAATCCTCGAGGAACCAATCAAGCTGTTCAAGATCTTTCCATTCATCAAACTGGCCGAATTCAGACCCCATGAAAAGAAGCTTTTTCCCTGGATGTACAAGCATGTACCCTAGCAGCAAGCGCAGCTGAGCAAACTTTTGCCAGTAATCACCGGGCATTTTATTGAGAAGTGATTTTTTTCCATGAACGACTTCATCATGAGAGAATGGAAGAATGAAATTTTCATTGAAAGCATACATGAGAGAAAAAGTCATCTTATGATGAATATGCTTGCGGTCATGCTGGTCCGTCTCCATATACTCCAGCACATCATTCATCCAGCCCATATTCCACTTATAATTGAATCCCAAGCCTCCTTCCGAAACAGGGCTAGTAACCAAAGGCCAATCAGTAGAGTCTTCAGCAATCATAAGTGTATGAGGATCATAGGCAAAAACTGTCTCATTCAGCTTTTTCAAAAAACTTACAGCGTATGGATTTTCAAACGAATCACTATTTGGCCAATAAAGCATGTTGGCTACCGCATCTACGCGGAAACCATCTATATGATATTTCTCCAGCCAAAACAGGGCATTCGAGATCAAAAAGCTATGTACTTCCGGTTTGCCCAAATCAAAATTGGCTGTACCCCAAATTACATTTTCCCGATCATTATAGTTTGAATATTCAAATACCGGCTCCCCGTCAAACATATATAGACCATGTGCGTCCTTGCAAAAATGTCCCGGAACCCAATCCATGATTACTCCAAGGTCGTTTTGATGGCAGGCATCAATAAACTCCATAAACTCCTTTGGTGTGCCGTAACGGCTTGTGGCAGAGAAATATCCTGTTCCCTGATAGCCCCATGAGCGGTCATATGGATGTTCAATCACCGGCATGAGCTCAATATGTGTAAAACCATGATCGATTGCATAAGGTATTAACTCTTCGCTTAGTTCTTTATATGAATAAAGGCTTCCATCCTCTTTCTTCTTCCAGGAAGCTAAATTAACCTCATAAATAAAGACAGGCTTTTGATAAATGTTTTTTGTTTTTTTCTTTCGCTGCCATTTTTGATCGTTCCATTTGTACCCTTCTAAATCGGCTACAATAGAAGCTGTATTAGGTTTAAGCTCTGAATAAAAAGCAAACGGGTCAGCTTTCAGCAGCCTGGAACCATTTTTGGCAATCAGTTCGTACTTATAAACATCTCCTAGCTTCAAATCCGGAAAGAACCCAGTCCATATCCCTTCATCGCTTACTTTCTCAAGTACGTAATCCGTGCCCTTCCACTGGTTAAAATCACCGGCAATTCTTACCTGTTTCGCATGCGGTGCCCACACAGTGAATTGAACTCCGCTTACTCCATCAATAGTCTTAAAATGAGCGCCAAATTGTTCAAAGCTCTTAAACAGGCTTCCTTCATGAAACAAATGAACCTCAAAATCTGTAGGACTTGCAATCATTCAGCATAAACCCTCCCCGCATTTTAGAGTGTATCTCAATCTATATACCCCTTTTACTACTTTTTAATTCTCTACTTTGAAAAAAAAATCCTTTTGTGCAAACGCTTTTATAATTAGACATAATCTAACAAATATTTATCGCAGGTGAACACAATGTTATTTTTCTAAATAGAATTAAGAAAAGTATAAAAAAAATAGAGGTAAACCCTTTGCTGCGAGGGCCTTCCTCTATAACGAACAAATAAAAGCATTATTTTAAAAACATGATTATTTGAAAAAAAGTGTCGTAATTAGTCGAATATTAATTTTCTAAAAAAGCTAAATTACAGGAAAAAATGAAGGAATTACCACAGTGAGGAAAAGGTTATGTTTCGTCAATATATTCTTAATTAACTTTTAAAAACAGTAATTCTTTCAAAAATGGAGCAGCTGTGTCAAAAAAAGCTTACAGATTCCTCTGGCTTGGACTATATTTCTAAAAAAAGATGACGCACAAGGAGGCCGCTGCCTTGCTAACTCTAACCAAACCGGATTTCAGATTAAAAGAGGCATATATGGAGTTTTATGAGGAATGGAAAAACTCAGAAGAAAAAATTGTTCCATGGGTAGTAGCTGAAAGCCCAGCTGACTTTGAAAAGTATCTCCATTATTTAGAGGAGCAGGAGCAAGGTAAAAATATTCCGGAGCAATTTGTTCCCCATTCTACCTATTGGCTTCTTTTGGGCAAGAGTCGCATTGTTGGAGCTGTTAATATCAGACATAGGCTGAATGAGTACTTAAAAGAGCGGGGAGGACACATCGGATATGGAATCAGACCTTCTGAACGGCAAAAAGGATATGCTACAGCAATCCTGTCCCTGGCTCTGGCTGAATCAAAACGAATGGGGATTAAAAATGTGCTTGTTACATGTGAAAAGTCCAATATTGCATCGGAGAAAACGATTTTAAAAAATGGAGGAAAATTCGATTCGGAGTTTATCGAAGAATGTGGAACCGTGGTTAAGCGATTTTGGATTGCCGATTGAACTGCTTCAGTTTTAAAAGAATAACGCAAAAAACGCTGCAGACGCAGCGTTTTTTCAATGACCCGTACGGGATTCGAACCCGTGTTACCGCCGTGAAAGGGCGGTGTCTTAACCGCTTGACCAACGGGCCAGACAGATGGCGGAGAAGGAGGGATTTGAACCCTCGCGCCGCTTACGCGACCTACACCCTTAGCAGGGGCGCCTCTTCAGCCACTTGAGTACTTCCCCATATATAAATAGATGATCTGTGAAAGGATTCTCACAAACCTGTTTAACGCTTATAATGAAAATGGCTCCGCAGGCAGGACTCGAACCTGCGACCGATCGGTTAACAGCCGATAGCTCTACCACTGAGCTACTGCGGAACAAAATGGGCCTGAATGGACTCGAACCATCGACCTCACGCTTATCAGGCGTGCGCTCTAACCAGCTGAGCTACAGGCCCATATTCAATTGAAATGGAGCGGGTGATGGGAATCGAACCCACTACATCAGCTTGGAAGGCTGAGGTTTTACCAGTAAACTACACCCGCATGAAATGGGGCGACTGATGGGAATCGAACCCACGAATGTCGGAACCACAATCCGATGCGTTAACCACTTCGCCACAACCGCCACTTCAATATAAATGGTGGCTCGGGACGGAATCGAACCGCCGACACATGGATTTTCAGTCCATTGCTCTACCGACTGAGCTACCGAGCCATTATAAATTTTCCGGCAGGATCAGCTCTTTCGATCACATCCTCACGTATTCTATACGCTTCGGTGCTCACTCAATCGCTTCCTCGACCTTTACGCTTGCTTATTGAAAGCATCTTACTTTTTTTTCAATTATCCTATGTACTACGAAAAAATAAATGGCGGTCCGGACGGGACTCGAACCCGCGACCTCCTGCGTGACAGGCAGGCATTCTAACCAACTGAACTACCGGACCATTTTGGTTGCGGGGACAGGATTTGAACCTGCGACCTTCGGGTTATGAGCCCGACGAGCTACCAGACTGCTCCACCCCGCGGTGATAGAAAGCTATGCTTTTAAAACTTAACATTGCTCTTATTCAGTATTACTATCTAAGCATAGATCATACCTGAAAAATAAAGAATATATGGAGGAGGAAGAGGGATTCGAACCCCCGCGGGGTTTGACCCCCCTGTCGGTTTTCAAGACCGATCCCTTCAGCCAGACTTGGGTATTCCTCCAAAGAATAAATGATGGTGGACCTTGTAGGACTCGAACCTACGACCGGACGGTTATGAGCCGTCTGCTCTAACCAGCTGAGCTAAAGGTCCTATATGGTAGCGGCGGAGGGGGTCGAACCCACGACCTCACGGGTATGAACCGTACGCTCTAGCCAGCTGAGCTACGCCGCCATATAGTGTTTTATATATTTATTGGTGGAGCCTAGCGGGATCGAACCGCTGACCTCCTGCGTGCAAGGCAGGCGCTCTCCCAGCTGAGCTAAGGCCCCATCGTTTAAGGAAATGGTCGGGAAGACAGGATTCGAACCTGCGACCCCTTGGTCCCAAACCAAGTGCTCTACCAAGCTGAGCTACTTCCCGATATGGCGCGCCCGAGAGGACTCGAACCTCTAACCTTTTGATTCGTAGTCAAATGCTCTATCCAATTGAGCTACGGGCGCTAATTATTATAAGAGTGCCGAGGACCGGGATCGAACCGGTACGGTAGTCACCTACCGCAGGATTTTAAGTCCTGTGCGTCTGCCAATTCCGCCACCCCGGCGTAAAGGATTGGAGCGGAAGACGGGATTCGAACCCGCGACCCCCACCTTGGCAAGGTGGTGTTCTACCACTGAACTACTTCCGCAATAGTAATGATGCGGGTGAAGGGAGTCGAACCCCCACGCCGTAAGGCGCTAGATCCTAAGTCTAGTGCGTCTGCCAATTCCGCCACACCCGCATATAAAAAGGTAAATGGTGAGCCATGAAGGACTCGAACCTTCGACCCTCTGATTAAAAGTCAGATGCTCTACCGACTGAGCTAATGGCTCTCTTTTAATAGAGCATAAATGCTGCTACCAAGAAAGTGGTGCCGGCAAGAGGACTTGAACCCCCAACCTACTGATTACAAGTCAGTTGCTCTACCAATTGAGCTACACCGGCATATAAAAGTTACGGTATAAAGCCGTTCCTGCTTGATAAGGTCGCCCAGATCTCAGGATGTTTAGTCAAGAAGCTGCTCGATCTGTGCGCTGAAGAAATTTCAGGATGCATATTCGATCGTGCTCTACCAATTGAGCTACACCGGCATATAAAAGTTACGGTATAAAGCCGTTCCTGCTTGATAAGGTCGCCCAGATCTCAGGATGTTTAGTCAAGAAGCTGCTCGATCTATGCGCTGAAGAAATTTCAGGATGCATTTTCGATCGTGCTCTACCAATTGAGCTACACCGCATATAAAATTACATAAATGGTGGAGGATGACGGGATCGAACCGCCGACCCTCTGCTTGTAAGGCAGATGCTCTCCCAGCTGAGCTAATCCTCCATATGGTTTCGGCTTGTGATGAGCGGCGCATTGCGTTGTCACCTTCAGTCGTTCACATCCTCACGCACTCATGTGCGCTCCGGTGTTCTCTCCTTCGGTTCCTAGCACTGCTTGCTCCTCCCAACCCTCTTACATTCACTTTGTGGAGTGGCTATTTCGGCTTGTGATGAGCGGCGCATTGCGTTGTCACCTTCAGTCGTTCACATCCTCACGCACTCATTTGCGCTCCGGTGTTCTCTCCTTCGGTTTCTAGCACTGCTTGCTCTTCCCAATCCTCTTGCATTCATTTTGTTGAATGGCTGTTTCGGTTTGTAATCCGAATATAGCATTCAAAATAAGATATGCCTGGCGGCGTCCTACTCTCACAGGGGGAAACCCCCAACTACCATCGGCGCTAAAGAGCTTAACTTCCGTGTTCGGTATGGGAACGGGTGTGACCTCTTTGCCATAGTCACCAGACATATTCTTAAAAAAAGCGACAAGATTTATTATACTATGATTTCAGGAGAAATCAAGATATTTTTTAATCTTTTTTGCTCTTTCAAAACTAGATAACGATGTGCTGCACGAGTAAAGCAGCCTTACTTGAATAAAGGTTAAGTCCTCGACCGATTAGTATTCGTCAGCTGCACGTGTCACCACGCTTCCACCTCGAACCTATCAACCTGATCATCTTTCAGGGGTCTTACTCTTGCGATGGGAAATCTCATCTTGAGGGGGGCTTCATGCTTAGATGCTTTCAGCACTTATCCCGTCCGCACATAGCTACCCAGCGATGCCTTTGGCAAGACAACTGGTACACCAGCGGTGCGTCCATCCCGGTCCTCTCGTACTAAGGACAGCTCCTCTCAAATTTCCTGCGCCCGCGACGGATAGGGACCGAACTGTCTCACGACGTTCTGAACCCAGCTCGCGTACCGCTTTAATGGGCGAACAGCCCAACCCTTGGGACCGACTACAGCCCCAGGATGCGATGAGCCGACATCGAGGTGCCAAACCTCCCCGTCGATGTGGACTCTTGGGGGAGATAAGCCTGTTATCCCCGGGGTAGCTTTTATCCGTTGAGCGATGGCCCTTCCATGCGGAACCACCGGATCACTAAGCCCGACTTTCGTCCCTGCTCGACTTGTAGGTCTCGCAGTCAAGCTCCCTTGTGCCTTTACACTCTGCGAATGATTTCCAACCATTCTGAGGGAACCTTTGGGCGCCTCCGTTACATTTTAGGAGGCGACCGCCCCAGTCAAACTGCCCGCCTGACACTGTCTCCCGGCCCGATCAGGGCCGCGGGTTAGAAGTTCAACACAGCCAGGGTAGTATCCCACCAATGCCTCCACCGAAGCTGGCGCTCCGGTTTCCAAGGCTCCTACCTATCCTGTACAAGCTGTGCCAAAATTCAATATCAGGCTGCAGTAAAGCTCCACGGGGTCTTTCCGTCCTGTCGCGGGTAACCTGCATCTTCACAGGTACTATAATTTCACCGAGTCTCTCGTTGAGACAGTGCCCAGATCGTTACGCCTTTCGTGCGGGTCGGAACTTACCCGACAAGGAATTTCGCTACCTTAGGACCGTTATAGTTACGGCCGCCGTTTACTGGGGCTTCAATTCAAAGCTTCGCTTGCGCTAACCTCTCCTCTTAACCTTCCAGCACCGGGCAGGCGTCAGCCCCTATACTTCGCCTTGCGGCTTCGCAGAGACCTGTGTTTTTGCTAAACAGTCGCCTGGGCCTATTCACTGCGGCTCTTCAAGGCTATTCACCCTAAAGAGCACCCCTTCTCCCGAAGTTACGGGGTCATTTTGCCGAGTTCCTTAACGAGAGTTCTCTCGATCACCTTAGGATTCTCTCCTCGCCTACCTGTGTCGGTTTGCGGTACGGGCACCATTTTCCTCGCTAGAAGCTTTTCTAGGCAGTGTGGAATCAGGAACTTCGGTACTTCATTTCCCTCGCCATCACAGCTCAGCCTTAACCAAGGGACGGATTTGCCTATCCCTTGAGCCTACCTGCTTGGACGCGCATATCCAACAGCGCGCTTACCCTATCCTCCTGCGTCCCTCCATTGCTCAAACGGAAAAGAGGTGGTACAGGAATCTCAACCTGTTGTCCATCGCCTACGCCTTTCGGCCTCGGCTTAGGTCCCGACTAACCCTGAGCGGACGAGCCTTCCTCAGGAAACCTTAGGCATTCGGTGGAGGGGATTCTCACCCCTCTTTCGCTACTCATACCGGCATTCTCACTTCTAAGCGCTCCACCAGTCCTTCCGGTCTGGCTTCTCAGCCCTTAGAACGCTCTCCTACCACTGTTCGTAAGAACAGTCCACAGCTTCGGTGATCCGTTTAGCCCCGGTACATTTTCGGCGCAGGGTCACTCGACCAGTGAGCTATTACGCACTCTTTAAATGGTGGCTGCTTCTAAGCCAACATCCTGGTTGTCTAAGCAACCCCACATCCTTTTCCACTTAACGGATACTTGGGGACCTTAGCTGGTGGTCTGGGCTGTTTCCCTTTCGACTACGGATCTTATCACTCGCAGTCTGACTCCCATAGATAAGTCTTTGGCATTCGGAGTTTGACTGAATTCGGTAACCCGATGAGGGCCCCTAGTCCAATCAGTGCTCTACCTCCAAGACTCTCACTATGAGGCTAGCCCTAAAGCTATTTCGGAGAGAACCAGCTATCTCCAGGTTCGATTGGAATTTCTCCGCTACCCACACCTCATCCCCGCACTTTTCAACGTGCGTGGGTTCGGGCCTCCATTCAGTGTTACCTGAACTTCACCCTGGACATGGGTAGATCACCTGGTTTCGGGTCTACGACCACGTACTCAATCGCCCTATTCAGACTCGCTTTCGCTGCGGCTCCGTCTTTTCAACTTAACCTTGCACGTAATCGTAACTCGCCGGTTCATTCTACAAAAGGCACGCCATCACCCGTTAACGGGCTCTGACTACTTGTAGGCACACGGTTTCAGGATCTGTTTCACTCCCCTTCCGGGGTGCTTTTCACCTTTCCCTCACGGTACTGGTTCACTATCGGTCACTAGGGAGTATTTAGCCTTGGGAGATGGTCCTCCCTGCTTCCGACGGGATTTCTCGTGTCCCGCCGTACTCAGGATCCACTCAGGAGGGAACGAAGTTTCGACTACAGGGCTGTTACCTTCTTTGGCGGGCCTTTCCAGACCGCTTCTTCTACCCCGTTCCTTTGTAACTCCGTGTTGAGTGTCCTACAACCCCAGAAGGCAAGCCTTCTGGTTTGGGCTAATCCCGTTTCGCTCGCCGCTACTCAGGGAATCGCTATTGCTTTCTCTTCCTCCGGGTACTTAGATGTTTCAGTTCCCCGGGTCTGCCTTCCAGATCCTATGTATTCAGATCAGGATGCTGCTCCATTACGAGCAGCGGGTTTCCCCATTCGGAAATCTCCGGATCAACGCTTACTTACAGCTCCCCGAAGCATATCGGTGTTCGTACCGTCCTTCATCGGCTCCTAGTGCCAAGGCATCCACCGTGCGCCCTTTCTAACTTAACCTGATAACAGACGTTATCTTCGTTAGAGCTGAAAACAGATGTTTTCAGACTTGATGTTCTCTATCTACGCAAGCGCAGAAGAAAATCGTAAGGTTATTTGCTTACTCGTGTGAATGTTTGACATTCATATCGTTATCTAGTTTTCAAAGAACAAGTGTATAGAGAGAATGATCTCTCAAAACTAAACAAAGTCGAAGTGCGTCCGTTAATTGCTGCACCACATGGGTGCTGATAATTCTTCCTTAGAAAGGAGGTGATCCAGCCGCACCTTCCGATACGGCTACCTTGTTACGACTTCACCCCAATCATCTGCCCCACCTTAGGCGGCTGGCTCCCTTACGGGTTACCCCACCGACTTCGGGTGTTGCAAACTCTCGTGGTGTGACGGGCGGTGTGTACAAGGCCCGGGAACGTATTCACCGCGGCATGCTGATCCGCGATTACTAGCGATTCCGGCTTCATGCAGGCGAGTTGCAGCCTGCAATCCGAACTGAGAATGGTTTTATGGGATTCGCTTAACCTCGCGGTTTTGCAGCCCTTTGTACCATCCATTGTAGCACGTGTGTAGCCCAGGTCATAAGGGGCATGATGATTTGACGTCATCCCCACCTTCCTCCGGTTTGTCACCGGCAGTCACCTTAGAGTGCCCAACTGAATGCTGGCAACTAAGATCAAGGGTTGCGCTCGTTGCGGGACTTAACCCAACATCTCACGACACGAGCTGACGACAACCATGCACCACCTGTCACTCTGTCCCCCGAAGGGGAACCTTCTATCTCTAGAAGTGGCAGAGGATGTCAAGACCTGGTAAGGTTCTTCGCGTTGCTTCGAATTAAACCACATGCTCCACCGCTTGTGCGGGCCCCCGTCAATTCCTTTGAGTTTCAGTCTTGCGACCGTACTCCCCAGGCGGAGTGCTTAATGCGTTAGCTGCAGCACTAAAGGGCGGAAACCCTCTAACACTTAGCACTCATCGTTTACGGCGTGGACTACCAGGGTATCTAATCCTGTTCGCTCCCCACGCTTTCGCGCCTCAGCGTCAGTTACAGACCAGAGAGTCGCCTTCGCCACTGGTGTTCCTCCACATCTCTACGCATTTCACCGCTACACGTGGAATTCCACTCTCCTCTTCTGTACTCAAGTCCTCCAGTTTCCAATGACCCTCCCCGGTTGAGCCGGGGGCTTTCACATCAGACTTAAAAGACCGCCTGCGCGCGCTTTACGCCCAATAATTCCGGACAACGCTTGCCACCTACGTATTACCGCGGCTGCTGGCACGTAGTTAGCCGTGGCTTTCTGGTTAGGTACCGTCAAGGTGCGGGCAGTGACTCCCGCACTTGTTCTTCCCTAACAACAGAGCTTTACGATCCGAAAACCTTCATCACTCACGCGGCGTTGCTCCGTCAGACTTTCGTCCATTGCGGAAGATTCCCTACTGCTGCCTCCCGTAGGAGTCTGGGCCGTGTCTCAGTCCCAGTGTGGCCGATCACCCTCTCAGGTCGGCTACGCATCGTCGCCTTGGTGAGCCATTACCTCACCAACTAGCTAATGCGCCGCGGGCCCATCTGTAAGTGACAGCATAACCGTCTTTTATCTCCGAACCATGCGGTTCGAAAAGTTATCCGGTATTAGCTCCGGTTTCCCGGAGTTATCCCAGTCTTACAGGCAGGTTGCCCACGTGTTACTCACCCGTCCGCCGCTGACCTCCGAAGAGGTCCGCTCGACTTGCATGTATTAGGCACGCCGCCAGCGTTCGTCCTGAGCCAGGATCAAACTCTCCAAAAAGTAGTTTGACTAGCTCTTGTTTGTTGCTCTAGAATTAACGTTGGCACTTCGATTTGTTTAGTTTTCAAAGATCATTTTTTGCAACCGCTTCGTTAGCGGCTTTAATAATATATCACGCCGTTAGACAAGAGTCAACATCTTTTTCAACAATGTTTCAAAAGGAAATATCTTCTGTTTTCAGCGACAAATATTAATATATCACTATATCTCTAAAAGGACAATCATTTTTTTCAAATTTCTCTATGAAAATGATGCTGGAATTTTTGCAGCGATATTTTATTCCCTGTTTCGATTTCAACTCCTTCTATAGATAAGGCTTTTTTCTGCTCTTCAAGAACATCCTGATCCTTGATGGAGAGTTCTCCTAGAACTGATTACTCTGTGCCAAGGCAAACTGTATTTACTGCTCATCGTATGAAGAACTCTTACACCCTGTCTCGCTCCTCTAGGACTTCCCGCTGCAAATGCAACTTGTCCATACGTCATAACCCGGCCCTCCGGTATATTTTTGATGATTTGAATAGCTTTTTCGGTAAATGGTTTCATTCTCTTCCTCCTTCTGGTTTGATAAGGTAAATTAATAGTACCAAAAATGCGGCACGTAAGTATCATCATTCTATTAAATGTAAAATAGTTATTGTCGAAATTTGTGTGATAGTGTATAGTGAAAATAATTAAATAATTCGGTATACGACCACTAGGGGAGCCTTCGGCTGAGAATGAACAATCTGTTCTAGACCCTTTGAACCTGTTAGTTAATGCTTGCGTAGGGATGTGGCTTGATCGTTTAACTTCGTGATTAAAGCAGTGCGTGGAAGCAAGAGCATTCCCCGCATTGCTTTTTTATTTTCTCCTTTTGGTCGATGCCTGTAAAAGGAGCCCATATGAAAAATCAAAAACTTCTATTCTTATCCGAAACAGCTATTTTAACTGCTCTGGCACTGTTGCTGGACATGCTCTCAAGTTTCTTCATTAAGATGCCTCAAGGCGGGTCACTTTCACTTGGAATGATTCCAATATTTATTATGTCCTTCAGGTGGGGTCTCAAAGGCGGATTGCTCACAGGCCTTCTGACCGGAATTCTGCAGCCGATTTTGGCACCTGCATTTATCGTACATCCCGCCCAAGCTATTTTGGACTATCCGCTGCCTTTTATGCTTGCCGGGATGAGCGGCTTGTTTGCAGGATGGGTACATTCTGCATTGAAGCAAAATAAATGGAGAACTCTGACCGCAGTTATGGCGGCTACCCTGCTTGGTTCCATTCTTCGGCTTGCTTCGCATGTTTTATCAGGAATTGTCTTTTTCGGCTCATATGCACCAAAGGGCACTCCCGTTTTCACCTACTCACTTGTATACAACTCAACCTGGATGATCCCTACCTGGATTGTCGCTGCACTTGCAATATGGTTAGTCATTATGAATTCACCCGGGCTAATCAAAAGCAATGCAAAAAAACCGTAAGCCAATATTGGCTTACGGTTTTTCTGTTTTAATAAGATTTGCAATTAAAACGTAGCGTTCTGGTGCCGAACCAATAAAATCAAACGGATAGCATGTGGAAACAGTTAATGTAGCCCTTGGTTTAGGTACAATCACCGTACGGTCGTTTTCGTCTACAATACGGACTTTGCGAATTTTATAAGTAAATGTGCCGGCAGATGTTTTGACAATAAGCAGATCGTTCTCCCCTACTTTTCCAAGCTGTCTGAAGACAGTATCCCGGTGTCCAGATAAAACAGAGTTATCCTTCTCCCCTGGAAGGACAGATTGAGCAAAATGCCCAACTCCTTTTTCGAGCTCGTCTTCTTCTGTCCCATGGTAAATAGGAAGGACTGCATCTAGTTTTGGGATGATTAATTCCCCCATCCGTTCCCCTTTTACCGGCCTTGTTTCATATAAAGGAGAAGGTTTAGCGCCTTCTGTCTCACTTGCTTTAGCCGGCGCCGTTTTAATCACATGGTAATCCGCTTTCTGCTGTTCATAGAAAAAGTAAGCTTTTGCTAATTTAAACGCATTCGTACTAGTTAAGTAAACTCCGGCAGCAAAGAGGATCGCGGCACTAAAAAGAAGAAGCGTACGCTTCTTCTTTACTGTTGAAAGGAAATGTTTCATCAGATGGATGTACGCAGCTTTCTTCTAATTAAAACGGAAACCGCTATTAAAGAAGCTCCGGCAATCATCCAGTTTGCATGAAATCCTGCTGTCTTAGGCATTTTAGCTCCTTTAACTGTTGCTCCCGGTTTTTCCGTCTGTTTCTTAATGGATGAAACTGCTTCAGACGTTTTTACTAAGTCCTTACCTGTTTCTTTAATTAATTCTGATCCAATCATTTCAGAAGTTAAGGTCATATCTAAAATCAGTTTGTTATCCAAATCATAAAGCTCGACGAAAAGGTCTGCCCCATCCACATCATTCAGACTCATCATTGTCTGCAAAGAGAGCTCTTTTTTGATTCCATCCTTAACAAGGTAGTATTTCGCCTGCAAATTCAGCAAATCCATCATTTCACCGTAGATGGAAATCATCTCTTGAATGTCTTTCTCAGAAAGCTCATCTACACTTTCAAAATCACCGATTGCCATCATTCTGTCACCAAGCTGCATCAGCTGTGCGTCAATATAAGGATTGTTTTGATATACTTTTTCGAAGTGTGCAGCCAAACGCTCAAACTCTTCTTCCGTTAAACCAAGCTGATCAAAAATTTCTTCAAACTCAGATTCCATATCCGGAAGTTCCATGAAATTATAGATTTCTTCATCAAGCTCTTCGATCGAATCATAATCTTCTAAAACCAGGCCGTGATCCTTCATAAACTGGTCAAACTCTTCACGGGAGACAAAGTCGTAGCTTTCCCAAAGCTCCTGAAGCGTCGAATCATTAATTTCAGTCGGATAGTCTCCCGCAATTTGAATTGTTTCAAGCAGATAATTTTCAAAATAGAAAACATCCTGTACTTTTTCCCCATCGAATAAATCCCCGTTTTCAACAAGGAGGTCTGTTAATTGATCTTCTGTTAATTCATATTTTGCAAGGATTTCTTTAAGAACATCATCTGTCACCCTTCTTCCCAGATGACTTCTTAAATCTTCTACATCTTCAAATTCATCAAACATTCTGTAATCGAAATTTTCTAAATATGTCTCTAACTGGCCATGTGTCAAGTTAATTTCTTTTAAATAGGCTTTGTAGCTGCTGCTGTTTACGTCAATCTTGCCTGCAGCCAGTGCTGTGTGTGCAACGAGCAGCTGAAGCAGTACAAGACATGCCGCGAAATATTTTTTCACCGCAGTGTCCCCCTGTAATATTTGTAATCTAGAAAATTATATACTGAAATTTTTGTAATGTATAGCACAATATTTTTATTGTCTATCTAGTAGATGGTTCTATTTTCGCTTGCTGGTGAATGTACTAGAGTAATAGGAAGGAGATGCGGGAGGCTAGACAATGAATCCAACCTTTTCTTTTATGTTAGGCTGCATGCTGTTATCAATTATTCATTTTTTAATCAGTTATAGGGAAGCAATTCGGGTAAGCAATGAGGAAGGTCTTGTATTCGGCTGGGGATTAGTATTTAATGTGCCCCTTGCCTTCATGTTTGCCATACTGGCTAATTTGTTCTACCAGCAGCTAAATTAGAAGGGCCTACCAGATTGGAGGCCCTTCTTATCTTTCTGTTATACTCGATTGCCTTGCAGCAGCATCGATTTAAGCCGTTCAATATCCTTCCATCCAAAAGCATATTCAATATGCTCCCGATTTCCAATTGACAATGTTTCTTCCCCTATTAATTCAGGAAAATAGGATTCATAAAATCCCCGGGAAGGATTTTCACTGATTACCCAAACCATGACAGATTGGAATCCTTTTTCAATGAGATCATCTATCGAATTTAACAGCAGCGCACTGCCAATCCCTTTTCGCTGCACCTCATCCAGAAGGTAGATGGCATATATTTCACCATCAAACCCATGCTTTTCAGTACGTTCCTTTCCATAGCTTGAAAACCCGACGATTCTCCCCTCTTCATCTTCGGCTAAAAACAGATGATCGAGATCGGCTTGCTCCCACTGGCTCATCTTCTCTGCATATGTAAGCGAGTTTAAATAGGCAGAATCAACGATATCCCGGTAAGTAGTCCGCCAGCTATCCACATGAACTTCCGCAATCCCTTTTATATCTTCTTTTTTTGCTTTCCGGATTTTATACATAATAGTCCCCCTACGCCATTCTAAAGTTCACTATTCTCCTATACCCAATTTCTTTCCTTAATCATCCATATTTCTTTTAGAATGGTAAGCAGAATCTTTTTCACTTCATATCCCCAGCCATAAAAATTAGTATTCCTGCAAATATTACGGCACTGCCGATTGCCTGAGTCAACATGATTTGTTCATTCAGCACATAATAGGCAAGGATGATCGCACCGGCAGGTTCAAATAAAATGGCGACGGAAATTGTGTTCGTACTAATCCATTTCAAAGCCCAGTTAAATAAAGAATGGCCAAGCAGATTAGGAAAAATGGCCAATAGCAAAAGCCACATCAGATTTTCGCCGCTTCCTGGGTCTAAACTATACGAAAATACTAAGCAATAAAGCAGCAAAGTCGCCGCGCTAATCCCGTAAACAAGAGTTGTATGTAAAATCAGCGAATGCCGCTTTCTTACTTCCTGTCCAAATAGAAGATAGGCAGTAACCATAAAACAGGCGGTTAACGCCAGCAAATCTCCTGCCAGTGCCCATCCGCTGATTTGCAGGTCCCCCCAGCTGATGATTAAGCTCCCGATTATGGCAATCGCCGCACTCCACACGGCTTGACGCGTTACCCGCTCACCAAAAAGCAGGTAAGTTCCAGCAAATGCGAATAGCGGCTGAAGCGTAACGAGAACCACTGAACTTGCAACGGAGGTTAATTCGAGGGACTCAAACCATAAAATAAAATGAAAGGCCAGGAATATTCCTGCCATTGAAATGTAGAGCCAGTCTTTATTAGTCATTTCCTTGATGCCCGATCCCCTTGCTAACAGGAAAAAAGGCATCATTAGAAGGACTGAAAAGAACATTCTGTAAAAAGCCGTTACCGGCGGCGGAGTGGTGGTCAGCTTGACCATTACGGCAGAGGCCGAGACAGAGAGCACCCCAATAAATAGAGCGATATATGCATATGTTTTTTGTTTGTTCACATTAATCTCCTCACCCTACTAAACATCTGCAAAAAGGCGAGATTTGTAGAAGGATAGTTTTTAAAATATTCTGTTAATATTGTATAATGAAAGCGTTAACTCTAGCGATATGAGGAGGTCCTATGAATTCTTTAAAGCAAGTGACAATCGGGAAAATGTTTCAGGAAACGGTTCAGGAGTTTGGAAGCCGTGAAGCTATTGTCTATTCTAAAGAAGAAATCCGTTATACCTATCAAGAATTCTACGAGGAAACGGCAAAAATTGCAAAGGCTCTTATGGGAATCGGTATTAAAAAAGGAGACCATATCGCTGTTTGGGCAACCAACGTCCCTGAGTGGCTGCTTCTCCAATTTGCTACAGCAAGGATGGGCGCGGTTCTTGTAACGGTTAATACGAGCTACCAGGTTCACGAACTTGAATATTTATTACAGCAATCCGATTCAGCTGCTTTATTTTTAATAGACGGCTATAAAGGGACTTCCTATACAGAAATGATTCAGTCAATCAAAAGCCGAGCCAGCCATCCGCTAACGAAGCTGAAACACCAAATCTACATAGGCAGTGATTCATGTCCTGAAGGAATGACTGGCTGGAATAAATTTTTAATGCATGCAGCTGCAGTTTCAGATGCAGAACTGGAACAAAGAGAAAGCGAGCTTGATCAGCATGATGCCATTAATATGCAATACACTTCGGGAACGACAGGGTTTCCAAAAGGCGTTATGCTTACCCATCATAACATTGTCAATAACGGTTATTTAATCGCAAGCTCGATGAAGCTGACACATAAGGACAGGCTTTGCATTCCCGTACCGTTCTTCCATTGTTTCGGCTGCGTATTGAGTACAATGGCTGCAGTTACAGTTGGGGCCTGCATGGTCCCGACAATAGAATTCAGCCCTGATCTCGTGCTCGAAACAGTGGAAAGGGAACAATGCACCGGCTTGCAGGGAGTTCCGACGATGTTTATTGCCGAACTTTCACTGGATTCTTTCCCATCTTATGATCTCTCCTCTCTCCGGACAGGTATTATGGCAGGCTCTCCTTGTCCGATCGAAGTGATGAAAAAAGTAATGGATCAGATGGGGATGAACGAAATTACGATTTGCTACGGTCAAACGGAGGCATCTCCTGTCATTACCCAAACAACTGTAGATGACTCTATTGAAAGAAAAGTAGAGACAGTCGGGAAACCTCATCCGCATGTTGAAGTTAAAATTATCAATCCTGCAACAGGAAATGAAATGCCTTCAAATGAACAGGGAGAACTGTGTACGAGAGGCTATCACGTTATGAAGGGTTATTATAAAATGCCCGAAGCGACAAGTGAAGCAATCGATGCTGACGGGTGGCTGCATACAGGTGATCTCGCTTCAATGGACGAAGAAGGCTACGTTAAAATTACAGGCCGCCTCAAGGATATGATTATCAGAGGCGGTGAGAATATTTATCCCAGGGAGATCGAAGAGTTTTTATACCGGCACCCTGATATTGTAGATGTACAGGTTATTGGAGTGCCCGATGAAAAATACGGAGAACGAACGGCTGCCTGCATCCGAGTCAGAGAGGGAGCCAACCTGACGATGCAGCATATTAAAGAATACTGTGAAGGGCAAATCGCTTTTTATAAAATTCCGGAATACTGCTTTTTCATGGATGAGTATCCAATGACAGCATCTGGGAAAATACAGAAATTCAAGCTGCGGGAACAGGCACTGGACTGGATTAAAGAGAGAGTTTAAGTGGAGTGTATGAAGGGACTTCCATCAGTGGTTTTGATATGATGAACGTGAAGAGGAGGAATCGGCTATGTATGAACACATGAAAAAAGTGCGAGAAGAATTGCTTAACACACTCAATGAACTATCAAATGAGGAGTTTAATGAAAAGCCTTCAACTGATGAATGGAGCGTTGGGCAGGTTGTAGACCACCTTCAAAAAATGGAGAAAGTCGTACTGGAAAGCCTTAAAAAATCCATCCATCATGCAGAGGATAAAACGGTTGAAGAAAAACAGCTTGAAATTGTGACCGACCGGTCCCGCAAGGTTCCCGCACCTGACTATGTGGTGCCGAGTCCTGTACCGATTGACCGGATTAAGGTAATAACTGCACTCGAAGAAGCCAGACGAGATCTTATAAATTTCACTGAGCTGCTTGCAAAAGATTTCGATCTTACTTCAAGAGCTCTAAAACACCCTGTCTTAGGAGAACTATCCATTAAACAATGGGTTGAATTTGTGGGGTACCATGAGGAGCGCCATCTTCTCCAGATTAAAGAAGCAAAAGAAAAAATTGGTGCTTAACCAGCGTTCGGCAGCCGGCCTTCCTCAGCCCGGCTGCTTATTATTTTTGGATAAGTTTCACGTCGCCTGTTACACGGTCGACTGAATACGTAACATCTTCATTTCCTGACGCAGTCGTGCCGTCTTCAAACCAGGAGGCACTGCAAATGTATTCATTCTTTGTTTCAACGAGGAATTTAGCTCCAGCTTCCCCTTTTCCGCTCCGTTCGAGAAAATCTACAACTAGAAGAAGCGCTTCATCCTTCGTCACTTCCTGATCAGCCAGTACTTCATGCTGGATAGGTGATTTGAACCCGGCCGCATTAATTAATTCATCACCGAAAAATTCGTAAATCAAAAACAGAGCCAGCCCTAATCCGAGCACTGCCTGCGCCACTTTCATGCTGATTGCCTCCCGCCTTTCTATCTAATAGTATTATCGGTTCAATTCGCTTCTGGATAAAGTGACTTTATGTAAATTGATTGTAAATATTAGGCCTTTTTACACTTTTTATCTATTTACAAAATTATTTTTAAATAATCATAAAACAATATTGACTTTTTTCGAAAAATCGTTATGATTTATATTATGCGCTAACGCATAAAAATATTACGGGGGCTTAGCTCAGCTGGGAGAGCGTTTGGCTGGCAGCCAAAAGGTCAGCGGTTCGATCCCGCTAGTCTCCATCTAAAAACACCCTTGCGGATGCAAGGGTGTTTTCTTGTTTTCAGACATATTACGGCATTTCGCTCATCAAATGGTTAGAAACCACTTTTGCACCTTATTTTAAAATGGCTTTTTTCTTTGCCGGTCCCACTCCCCCATCAGTTGTGAGACGGCTGGCCTTTTGAAGGGCGATAACGGCTTTTTCAGTGTTTGCGCCGAATATTCCATCAGTACCCCTTGTGTTGTATCCACGTGCAGTCAGTCTTTGCTGCAGCTCTTTTACTGCAGAGCCCTTGCTGCCTTTTCTTAGTGTTCCGCTGTTCGCAAGGGTAGTCCCGGGCTGCGAACTTGATCCATTTAGTGCACTCCATGTTTTGGGCCCAACAATTCCGTCTGCAGTAAGCCTCTTGCTCTTTTGGAAAGCACGAACAGCTTTATCTGTAGCAGGACCAAAAACACCGTCAATGCCCCCTGTGTTGAATCCAAGCTTTGTTAATTTGCGCTGAAGATCTGCTACTGCATCTCCTCTGCTTCCTATTTTAAGCGTATCTCCGGTAGTTCCGGTATTCCCGCCTGGCTTAACGTTGTATCCATAAGATTTGGCTATCGCATCAAAGGATTTCCCTGAGCTTGTAATAATTACGACTGTATTGATTGGCACTTGACTATACAGCCATTCAACTTCATTATCATACATCCTGACACAGCCGCTGCTGACATATCCTCCAATTGAGCCTGGATTATTGTTACCGTGTATTCCATAAGTGGAACCGGATGTTCCTCGTGCATTAAACCCCATCCACCGATTACCAAGCGGGTTTCTTGGATCCCCTCCTGGAATATTTCCTTTATAATAAGGTCTGTTTATGATTTTCTGAACAATTTTGAATTTCCCTTCAGGTGTAAGGGACTGGCTTCTCCCTGTTCCTACTTTGAACACCCGTTTCAGCTTGCTGTCTTCGTAATAAGCAAGCTTGTTTGACGACTTATTTATGATGATAAACTTGGTTGCTGCTGCAGATGCACCCGGTATACCTGCCCAAAAGAACAGAAGAAATACACTGCAAAACACAATAAGCCATTTCTTTAGCAAAAACCTCAACCCCCGGTTCAATTTTTTAAACATTTATATCTATGCGCGGGCTGAGCAGAGAAGTTCCAATTTTACCAATTTAATATATGAAATGGTAAAAAACAGATAATCCGGGGAATATCCTGTCGTTATTTCTATAATCATGATTTTTCGCATTAGATTTTGCTGAGAATTGAAGATAAATTTACCCCTGAATGGAGGAGGAAAACAGCGGTTTTTCTCAAAATAATAAGAATAGCTTTTGTGTAATGAAAAAGTGCTGGACTCCTGGAGGAACTGGATGATAAAAAGCCTGTGAAGAACAGAGTTGATCAGCGCGAAAAACTTAAAAAGGTGGTTAATGACATGATTCAGGAATTTACTTTACAGCAGCTTGCAGAAGGTCTGCCAAAATCAGTATTGAATGCTTCGGATAGAGATTTAGAAGGTTTCCAAAAAATTATTGAAGAAACGATTAAGCTTAGGGAAGGGCATAAAAACTTGCAAAAGATGATAAAAAGCTATTCCACTTCTGTAATCCAGCGATCTTAAGTCTGCAAGTATCGGCCTTTTCATAAGGCTTTTTTCTTTTTACTCAAACTTTACTAGCTTTTCATTTTCTTACTGAATTTTCTATATATTGGAAAATACTTCGTGCTAACCCTCCCTAATTCCTATATAAATGAATTATAGATAGAAAAATAATAGAAGGGGGCAATGACATGCAAGCAAATACTCCGTTGGAGATAAAGAAAAAGCGTCCGTTAAGAAAATGGCTTCTCATAAGCCTTTCTGTTTTTACCCTGCTGCTTATTTCAGGCGTTATTTTTGTAAACGTTTACACTAATAGAAGTCTGCCAAAGCTGTCCGGAGAAACAGTCATTGCAGGACTTACACAGGAAACGGTGGTTACTAGAGATCAGGAGGGTGTGCCTCATATAAAAGCGGGCAGTGAAAAAGACCTGTATATGGCTCAAGGATACATCCAGGCTCAGGACCGGCTTTTCCAAATGGATTTGAGCCGAAGACAAGCCTCTGGTATGCTGAGCGAAGTAGTTGGAGAGGCCACCATAGACCGTGATAAATTTTTCAGAACGCTTGGGTTAAGGCGGGCAGCACAGGCGTCCCTATCGGCTTATGATCAAGAGTCTCTTCAAGTTCTCCAATGGTTTGCAGATGGGGTCAATGCGCATATAAAGGAGGCAAAAAAAGAGGGAAAACTTCCATTGGAGTTTACTCTGCTTGGATACGAGCCTTCCAAGTGGACCCCACTTGACTCCCTTACAATCGGAAAATATATGGCGTTTGATTTAGGCGGGCATTGGCAGGGACAGGCGTTTCGTTATTGGGCGATGGATCATCTTTCAAAAGAAGAAGCACTTGAGCTTTTTCCAAGTTATCCAAAGGATGCTCCTGCTATCCTCTCAAGCTATAAAAATATAAAGCTCGATATTCAGGATACGTTTGCAAGTGCCGTCATTCCACGCGAATTTAACGGAAGCAACAACTGGGTTGTGAGCGGCAAGAAAACCGTTACAGGCAAGCCTCTTTTAGCTGATGATCCTCATCTCGGGCTGGCCACGCCATCCATCTGGTATCAGATGCACCTCACCTCTCCATCCCAGAATGTGAGCGGGGTCATTTTTGCAGGTGTTCCCGGGATCATTCTCGGACATAACGAGAAAATTGCATGGGGTGTAACAAATACGGGTCCCGACGTACAGGATCTGTACATTGAGAAACGCAGTCCGCAAGATGATTCAAAGTTCCTCCATAACGGAAAATGGGAACAGGCGAAGATAATAAAAGAACCCATTGCTGTTAAAGGCAAAAAAACCATTCCCTATGAAGTGACAGAAACGAGGCATGGTCCTGTCATTTCCGAGTTTTCATTAGATCAGAAAAAAGATACGGTTCTTGCGATGAAATGGACCGCGTTGATGCCAAGCACAGAACTGCAGGCTGTTCTTAACATGAACCGTGCTCAAAACTGGAATGAATTCGAAAAGGCATTGGAAGAATTCCACGTTCCAACTCAAAATTTCGTTTTTGCCGGCCAGGATGGAACAATCGCTTACAAAGCAAACGGGAAAATTCCAATCCGCAAAAATGGGGACGGACTGCTTCCTGTTCCAGGCTGGACAGATGATTATGAATGGTCCGGTTTCATTCCATGGAATCAGCTCCCGCGAAGCGTGAATCCGGAAGAAGGCTTTCTGGCAACTGCCAATAACAAAGTCATAGATGACCGTTATCCATACCATATCAGTCATCACTGGGCACAGCCATATCGGTATATGAGGATTGAGGAGTTTTTAACTAGCAAAGATAAGGTGACTGTAAATGACATGAAGAAACTTCAGATGGATCAAAAGGATCTTTATGCAAGAGAATTTGTTCCTTCATTCCTTAAAGCACTCAAAGAACAAAAACTCACATCACAGGAAAAAGGAGCCCTCTCCCTTCTTGAGAACTGGAATTACGAGGATAACCCTGAATACGGTGCCCCACTCATCTTCCATTTATGGATGAAAGAACTTCCAAGGGTTCTGTTTGCGGATAAAATCCCTGAGAAAATGGAGGAACTATTTGAGGGGAAACAGCAGGCGGTCGATGAATTACTGCGAAAAGCATTAGACGGAGAAAAATCGGTTTGGATTGAAGAAAAAGGAGGAATCCAAAACGTTCTGCACTCCTCATTGAAGAGCGTCCTTGCTGCCATTCAAGATCAATACGGCAAAGATCCAAAAGCATGGAAGTGGGGGGACTATCATCAGGTTTATTTCGCCCACCCGCTCTCCTCTGCTTCACCTGTACTCGAGTGGGTTTTCAACAGGCAAAAGCCCCTCCCTGTCGGAGGCAGCCAGGTGACGGTTCAAGCCGCTGCTTATGAAGAAAATGGAGTAGTTGATCATGGTGCTCCATGGCGTTTCGTAGCTGACCTTTCTGATTTGTCAAAGGCTTATCACAATAACAGTCCCGGGCAGTCCGGGCATTTTAGGAGCGAATGGTACAGCAATCAGCTAAAAAACTGGGTAGAAGGAACATATCATGAAACCTCGCTGACCAGTTACGGTTCAAAAAAAGATGTACTGAAACTGGAACCGGGAAAGTAATTAGATGGTGTCATGCATCCTGAAAAAGAGATGCATGACTTTTTTAAAATCAGCCTATAAACCCAATCTCAAAAAGAATACCCAACTATTCTCCTAAAATCATATTGACATTGAAATTCATTCTCACTATTATATAAATGAGAATGAATTTCATTATAAATTACGGGGGATGGCATATATGTGGTCGAGTTTATTTCTTGCATTACGCGAAGGGCTGGAATCAGCACTCATTATCGGAATTATTTTAATACATACAACCAGAATTAATCGGCACGATCTTAAATCATCCGTCTACCTTGGAGCAGGTATCGGATTGATTGTCAGCATAATCGGCGGACTGATCGTTTTTTCCGGCGCTCAGGAGATGGAAGGCACTTCTGAAGAACTGTTCGAAGGAATCATGATGCTGGCAGCGTCCGGACTCATCGCTTACTTTATTTTATGGCTGCACCGGAACAGCGATGTAAGTAATTCGGTTACGTCTAAAGTTTCTTCCAATGCATCAAAAATCAGTTTGTTTATTTTGGCTTTTCTTTCCGTATTCAGAGAGGGCCTCGAACTGATGATCTTTAATCTTACCCAGATCTCACATCACGCAGGATTGATTGCTGCAGGAAATATCCTAGGGATTGTTCTTGCTGTGGCCACCACGATCGTACTATTTAAAACAGCGGTGAAACTGAACTTATCTGTTCTATTCAAAGTACTCGGTGTTGTTCTGATTTTCCTTGGAGCCGAAATGTTTGGAGAAAGCCTTTTGAAATTTTATGAGGACGGCGGAGAATTATTGGAGAAAGCAGGCTTTGCCCTATTTATGCTTCCTTCTCTTTACATCCTTTTGAAGGATGATATAAAAAGAATGAGAGTAACCCGCAAGCAGGCGGACGTGTGAAATAAAAAACCACCAAACACAGATCGTTATTGAAAAACAGCCGGGTCCCCCCGGCTGTTTTCTTTCGTTTAGCAATTAGCAATCATGATTACATTTCCGTCAGGATCCTGTATATTGAACCATGCTGTTTCTCCCGCCCATTCCAGTTCTCTTACAATCTTAATTTCTTTGTTTTTCACAAAAGCATAAGCCTCCTCTATTTCAGGAGCATAAAGATTGAAAATCGGGTTCCCGCTGATGCTTTCTTTAAATTGAGCATCAAAGCTGTGATCATCCAAGGTGAGAGAGGTTGTTCCATTGATAGGGATGTTGCAGACTGGCGAATGAATCTTGTCCAAATCTGCTTCCTGCCCGAGCAGGTCAAAATACCATGCTACAGATGCCTTTAAATTCTTCACATGAACAAATACACCATTCATTTGATTCTTAATTGGGACTGCCGCAGCTTTCATTTTTATCATCCTCCCCACATTTTAGTACCATTTTATCCCTTTATTTTACCAAAAGAAAGAAGCAAAGATCCTTCATTTAAAGGATCTTTGCTTCTTTTTAATCACTACTCCTTAAACCCATCCAAACAGAAAGGCCGCCTGAGCAAGAATAAATGTCACAGCGATGGCTATAACGGTCGGGATGATAAAAGACATGAACGTCCATTTTTTGCTTTTTGTTTCCTTATATATATTGATGAGTGTCGTGCCGCACGGGAAGTGAAGAAGCGAGAACAGCATCATATTTAAAGCTGTTAGCCACGTCCAGCCGTGATCAAGGAAAATTTGCTTTAAATCCATCAGATTATCCACTTCCGTAAGAGATCCGGTCGAAAGATAACCCATTAAAAGAACAGGCAATACGATTTCATTAGCCGGCAAGCCGATCAGGAATGCCGCTAAAATGTAGCCATCCATTCCAAGCATTTTTCCAAAAGGATCAAGGAAGTTAACGAAGTACATCAGAATACTTGTATCCCCGATAAATACATTTGCAAGAATCCATGTAAGCATGGCTGCCGGTGCCGCAATCTTTACCGCTCTCATCAGAACAGAAATCGAACGGGTTAATGAAGCCCGGACCACAGTATCCCATACTTTTGGTTTTCGGTATGGCGGAAGTTCCAGGGTGTAATGAGTTGGAACGCCTTTCAAAGCGGTTTTTGATAAGACAAAGGAAACGAAAAAAGTAACGATAACTCCAAATAATACGATTCCGACAATGACAGCTGTTGTGACAAGTGAAGCCCAGCCTCCTGTAAACCCAGCTGCCATGAATAGGGATGAAAGGATAATAAGCGTTCCCCAGCGTCCGTTGCATGGCACAAAGTTATTCGTTAAGATCGCTAGCATCCGCTCTCTGGGAGATTCAATGATTCGGGTAGACATCATAGCAGCGGCGTTGCACCCAAATCCCATCGCCATCGTCAAAGACTGCTTTCCATGGGCTCCAACCTGTTTGAAAATGCGATCCATGTTAAAAGCCACGCGCGGAAGGTATCCGAAGTTTTCAAGCAGGGCGAACACCGGAAAGAAAATCGCCATAGGCGGCAGCATCACACTGATTACCCAAGTCGTTCCCCGGAACAGACCAAGTACCAATATTCCGTATAGCCACTCAGGTGCCCCCATCCACTGGAAGAAAATTGTTAAGTACCCTTCAATCCAGCTGAAGAATTCACCAAGCATGGAGGATGGCACATTGGCTCCTGCAATCGTTAAATAAAAAACTGCCCCGAGCATGATCAGCATGATCGGAAATCCAAAAATCGGTGATGTCAGAACAGCATCCAGTTTTTCAGTCCGAACATCTTCTTTTGTTTTACTAAACGTAACGGTCCTTGCACAAAGCTCCTTGCTTTTTTCATGAAGACTCTGAACAATCTCATCGCGTATCTCAGCAGACGATATGTCTCTTGCCTCGTTTAATACTTTGTCAAACTGGATACTTAAGTCCACGTGTCAACTCCTCCTTTTGCGCCATACGGCCTTTTAATTCATCCAAAAGGGATTCATCTCCATCCAGCAGTCTCAGGGCAACCCATCTTGCAGAGAGGTCATCGTCAATGAGCGGACGGACAAGCGGTTCGATTTTGCTGATTTTTTCCTCAATAGCCGTATGATAGCTAATCAGGGCCGGCTGACATTGGATAATCCCTTTCACAAGCCGGTCCATCGTATCAAACAGCAGTGGGAATCCCGTTTTATTGCGTGCTGATATTTTTACAACCGGCACTCCTAGTCTTCTTGTCAGATGCTGATCATTAATACTGATGCCCCGCTTCGCCGCTTCATCAATTAAATTGACGCAAACAATAACGTTCGTTGTCATTTCAAGCACTTGAAGAGCGAGATTCATATTCCGTTCAAGTGATGTTGCATCGAGTACCACTAATGTAATATCCGGCTTTTCAAAGACGATATAATTTCTCGCAACTTCTTCATCCTTTGAATTTGAGAAAAGAGAATAGGTCCCGGGAAGATCAATGAGCTTATACGTTTCGCCCTTATGCTGCATCGTTCCTTCTGCCATATCAACGGTTTTTCCAGCCCAGTTTCCTGTGTGCTGCTTCAGACCGGTCAAAGCGTTGAACAGGGTGCTTTTCCCGGTATTGGGATTTCCGGCTAATGCGACTCTGTACACATTATTCATGAGTGATCAACTCTCCTTCAATTCTCATACTCTCTTCTTTTCGAAGGGCAATCGTCGTTTGGCTGACTCGAAAGGCAATGGGATCGCCAAGCGGACTTCTGCGGACTACCTTCACCACTGCTCCAGGGACAAAGCCTAAATCAAGAAGTCTTCTGCGCATAACTCCTTCAAGGGAAAGTGAAGTAATTTTTAAGGTATCCCCTTTATTCGCTTGGTATAGACAAACTGTTTTAGTATTGGTCATTTATTTTTCACCCTAACTAGTTTTTTTACCTAGCGCAACTTTTTCTTTTATCATATGATTCTATTTTTAAAATGTCAATTGTCATTCTCCATTGATGAAAGAAATTCTCTCCTGATGATGGGAGGATTACTGCTAAACTATTCGCCTATAAGCTAAAGAAATGAAACAATTTTATTCCTAATTCCGTTCCATATACAAGCAAGAAAAAAATTATTTGAGGTGAAAAAAATGAAAAAATGGCAAAAAGCATCAACTGCTTCCGTATTAGCTCTCGGCATCCTTTCCTTTCCGCTCAGCTCAGCTCTTCCATTCTTTGAAGCCAGTACAGCTCAAGCCTCTGCAGCTTATACGTATGAGGTAACTGCCGGCAAATTAAACATTCGGGCAGCAGCCAATACTCAGTCAAAAGTTCTAGGATCGCTGCGAAAGGGAGTAAAAATTGAAATACAGCGAATTACCACTTCTGGATGGGTCTCTTTTCAATATAAAGGCAAAATAGCTTATGCGAGTGCAAAATTCATGCTGCCAATAGCCGGAACAGGTGTTACTAAAACGAACCTGCATTTAAGAAAAAGTGCAGCCGCTTCTTCAGCAAGCCTCCTCGTTATTCCGGCTGGAAAAAAAGTAACCGTTCATGAATGGGCTGGTGATTGGGCACGAATTGATTACAACGGAACAAAAGGCTGGGCCAGTTCTAAATATTTGATGGGATTTGAATGAACGATTTTAAACAAGGACATATAAAAACCGCATTCGAGGAGAATGCGGTTTTTGCAATTTAATCATTCTATGAGAATAGCCGTTAAAAGTAATCCCCTTCATTAATATGATGTGCCGGGCCTTATAGGCTTACTGATATACAGACATAGGTACAATCACTTCGGGCATTCCAGACGAATAAGGGCCAACTTCATATTCCTGAAAAATTAATTTCAGTCCTTTATTATGAAATGTCCATTCCCTATTGCTGTCAATGACAATTTCCTTTAATGCATCTGGAAAAATTGCGGTTTGATTTCTGTTGGATTGATTTCTCAAATCTGCTGCGGCATAGTTTTTCACCACGCTTGTTTTATTTTTTATCACTGTTGTTAAATCGAAACGGGAACCATTAAGTGAATTAAAATTCAGCGTTTTCGCAACTGTCATACCATGTGCCCCGCCCATATATTGATATTCATAAACGACCACACTCAGCAAATGATTTTTATTGAAGTGAATTTCATAGCTTGCTTTGTATTCATAAGGCTTCCATGGATAAGGCTTGCCGTCCTTTTCCCATTGCTGTTTATTCTTTTCTTCTTGCAGCTTAGCTTTCTTGTAATTTTCTACATGTTGGTTTGCTTGTCTAAGTATCACAGCATTAATTGACTGTTCAGCATTTTTGTTATTCATTCCTATCATTTGCGGGTATTCAACCGGCGCATCTTTAGCGGTTATTTTTATTGATTTTATCCCGTTTACTGCTTCATATCTGGATTTTGAAGGCGTTTCATAGGCTACGGAACCATCTGCCTTTACGAACTTCCCTCCGCCAATACCAAACAATCCATTACGGTTTGTGTAAACTCTTGAGACTTGGCCTTTTTTCAAACTGGAAACTGCTTTAAAGCTTGTACCTGATTTCTCATAAACACTGATATCCTGAATTGCCGTAACTCTGCCGATCTGTCCCGGCTTTAATTCGTTATTGGTCCATCCGGAAGAAGCGGCTGCAGCAGGTTCATAAGGCATAGCGCCGAAAGCGAGACCAGCAGCGAGAACAATTGGTAATGCCTTTTTCATCATTACATCCCCTTTGTTTTTTAATAGCTAACTTCTTATTAAACGGTGTATGTAATCAAAATGTTTCATCCCTATGACAAGTACTAGTAATCTATACCCTGATTAGGCAGGTTCTTCATCATTAAAATCCATTAAAGTAAGTTTTATCCAATAACCAAATGCGGTATATTCACCCGATTGGTTCAACTAATCATCAGCGAAAAACACGCTGATGAAGTTTCACTTTATCCCGCCATAACGGGCAGTATGGGGCACGCTTTTTGGATTCTTTGAAAATATGCTGGCGGACGCTTTTTCCTTAACTGCCCGTAATGGCCCGATTGGTTCAACTAACCGTCAGCAAAACCGCCTGACGGAAGTTTCACTTTATCCCCTATCCAATTTCGTTTAAGATTAGGGATAACAATGAATGCCAAGGGGGAAGTGCGTTGTTATCTTATATTGAACAGCCTGACGGAGTCTTTAAATCGGTTTGCTCGTTGGATTGTCCGGATCAGTGCGGGCTGCTGGTACATAAGGAGAAGGGGAAGATTGTGAAGGTTGAAGGAGATCCTGATCATCCGGTTACGAAAGGAAGCATTTGCAATAAGGTGCGGCATATGACAGAACGTCTTTATGATCCGAAACGCCTTGCCTATCCAATGAAACGGGTGGGACCAAAAGGAGAGGGCAGGTTTGAGAGGATTACGTGGGATGAAGCGATTGAAACCATTAAGTCCCGCTGGATGAAACTGATTGAAAGTGCTGGACCTGAGAGCATCCTACCCTACAGCTTTTACGGAAACATGGGGCTCCTCTCATCGGAAGGAATCGACCGGCGGTTTTTCCATCAGCTTGGAGCGAGCTTGCTGAATCGTGCCATTTGTTCTGTAGCGGGTTCGTTCGGCTACAAATACACGATGGGTGGAAGCTTCGGGATTGATCCGGAGGAAACGATTCACTCCAAACTGATTATTTTCTGGGGAATCAATGCCGTGAGCACGAATATGCATCAAGTGACAATCGCGCAAAAAGCACGGAAGAATGGCGCAAAGATTGTCGTAATCGATGTTCACAAGAATCAGACCGGCCGTATGGCAGACTGGTTTATCCCGATTCTTCCTGGGACAGACAGTGCCCTGGCTCTCGGTATGATGCATATTCTTTTTAAGGAAAATTACGAGGATGAAGCTTTTCTGGAGAAATATTCTGTAGGATATGAAGAATTAAAAGAACACGTTATTCAGTATGATCCTGAGACCGTATCGTCCATAACCGGCATACCAGTTAATGATTTATATACGCTGTCCAGAATGTACGGTAAAACCTCCCCCTCATTTATCAGGATCGGAAATGGAATACAGCATCATGATAACGGGGGGATGAACGTTCGAACGATTGCTTGCCTTCCCGCGATTACCGGGCAGTGGCTAAAAAAAGGCGGTGGTGCGATCAAAGGGAATTCGGGCTATTTGCAGCATGACAGTGAAGCACTGACACGACCGGATCTGCTTCAGGTTAAAAGCGCACGGGTCATTAATATGAATGAGATTGGCCGCGCCCTTCTCGAACTGGATCCGCCGGTCAAATCAATGTTCGTCTATAATAGCAATCCTGCTGTCGTTGCCCCGGAAGGAAATAAAGTTCGGAAAGGTCTTGCCAGGGAAGACTTGTTTACTGTCGTTCATGATTTATTTTTGACAGAAACTGCTGCTTACGCAGACCTTGTCCTGCCTGCCTCCTCTTCCTTTGAAAACACGGATTTTTATACATCCTATTGGCATCACTATATGCAAATCCAGAAGCCTGTTATCGAAAAGTTTGGTGAATCTAAATCAAATGTCGAGCTTTTTCGCATGCTGGCCAAAGCGTTCAACATGGATCCCGCTTTATTTAACGTTTCGGAAGAAGAATTAATCCGGCAGGCGGTAGATCAATCCGACAATCCATATATACAGGGCATCAGCTATGACGAACTTTCAAAGCATGATTTTGTGAAAGCCGATGTAAAACCGCTGTTTCCGGGTAACCTCCCTACGCCAAGCGGAAAAATTGAGCTTTATTCCGAGCAGATGAAATCCCATGGTTATCCTGCACTTCCGACTTACTCACCTCTTGTTGAGGACGGGGATTTCCCTTTTTTGTTTGTTCCAGGCCCTAACCATAATTTCTTGAATTCAACCTTTAGCCATAATGAAAAACATACAGTCCTTGAAAAGCAGCCTCGTTTGTTTATGAACGATAAGGATGCCGCAATGTTTGGAATTGAGGATGGGGATCTTGCGAGAGTATGGAATGACCGGGGAGAATGTGAACTAACTGCTGCTGTTGGGAATACTGTACTTCCCGGTGTCTTAGTTACTCAAGGTTTGTGGGCTGACACCCCAGGTACAAAACAGCTTGTCAATTCCCTCACTCCTGACCGGCTAGCCGATATGGGCGGAGGCGCTGTCTTCTTTTCTGGCAGAGTTAAGCTTGAGAAAAAAAGGTAGTCAAAAAAACAGGCCTCCTAATAGGCAGGGGGCCTGTTTTGATGCGTCCTTATTCCGGCTTCTGCAGTTCCTCTTCAAAATAAAAGGTACTGGGATTTTCGTTCACAATGTACGAAAACTTCTTCATATGTTTGACGTATTGGCATTTTGCAATCGTCACGGGTTCTTTCGTTTTCTTAATAATGGCCCTTTCACCAGAGTGAAACAGGTTGTTTGAGTTTTTCAAAAGGACACTCCCTCTCTATAGCAATTATACCATATAATATTCGTTCTAATTCCTGTAAATCGGGATTGCAAAAATTCTCCTTTTTTAAAGCGCTTTCTCCTGCTGATGCCCTTGATTCTTTTTTATGCTGCGGATGTTTAAGCGGATAAGCAGCGAAATGGCCAGTGCTGCGAGAAAGGCTCCAGTAAATAAATACAGAGTAATCGAATAGCTTTCTGTCAGCTCTCTTATGTTTGATACAAGCAGGGGACCCGTAAGGCCGGCGGCTGCCCAGGCAGTCAAAATATATCCGTGAATGGCCCCCAGTTGTTTCGTACCAAATAAATCGCCGATGTAGGCGGGAATAGAGGCAAATCCTCCTCCATAGCAAGTCAGGATGATAAAGATTACAAGCTGAAAAAGGAAAGCGTTTGTTAAATTGGGAAGGCATAAAAATGCGATAGCCTGAATGGCAAAAAAAGCGGTATACACATTCGGACGCCCAATGTAATCTGAGACTGATGCCCAGCCGATCCTTCCAAACCCGTTAAACAGACCCATAATACCTACCATTGCCGCGGCTGCACCTGCACTTAAGCCTGCAATATCCTGGGCCATCGGGGAAGCTACTGATATAATGGCAATTCCGCATGTAACATTAATAAACAGCATCGCCCACAGGGCCCAGAAACGAATGGTCCTGACTGCTTCATTCGCTGTCAGCTGAGCAAGGTCTCCACCCGTTTTTTCAGAAGAGCGGCTATCTTCCATTCCTTTGGGCATCCAGCCTTGAGGCGGCGGGGATAAATAGAGAGAAGAACAAATCATGAGGACAAAATAAACAGCACCTAACAGGTAAAACGTATTCGCAATACCTGCATTGTTAATCAGAGAAGCGATGATCGGGCTCGCAATTAATGAGGCAAATCCAAACCCCATAATGGCAAGTCCTGTAGCAAGTCCGCGGCGGTCAGGAAACCATTTAACAAGCGAAGATACCGGAGTAATATACCCGATTCCCAAACCTATCCCTCCTAAAGCTCCGTAAAAAAATAAAGAAGATAAAGGGAGCCTATGCTCTCAGCGAATCCTGCTCCAATCATTCCCGCTCCAAAGCAGACTGAGGATATGATTCCCGATTTTTTAGGTCCATATTTTTCAACGAAATGGCCCATGAATGCTGCAGATAATCCAAGAAACAGAATAGCAATACTGAATGTTAAGGAGACGGCGCTTAAACTCCAGCCGTGTTTTTCAAGCAGAGGATTTGTAAATACGCTCCAGGAATATACAGAACCAATGGAAATGTGAATGCCGACAGCCGCAGCTGCAATCAGCCAGCGATTTTTCGTCTTGTTCATCTTTTTCTCTCCCGTCTTATCCATATTTCTAAAAAGACAGGCACACTTCTGCCATGTACCTGTCCATTGAACCTATTATGCATTTTCTCCCCGGTCTACCCTTTCGCCGGCTTCCTGCTGCTTGTTTTTTTCCATATGCTCCGTCTCCTCGCCGACCCCTTTTAAAAATGTCAGCATCAAGGTTACGGCTCTATTAATTTCAGGGTCCTTCAGTGATCGGACGATATCCAGATAACCGGTTTTATGATCTGTATCCTTTTTTTCCGCCACCCTTTCCACCCCTTTGTTCAATTTAATCAAAAGGGGTTCCAGCTGCTGTACATTGACGGTGCCGAGTACGCCTAGCATAAGCAGCATGTTTTTCAGTGTGTTTGTATTTTCCGGTTTATCGAGTGCCTTCACCAGGACGTGCAATACTTTATCTCCCTGCCCGAATAAACCGTTTAGTAGAGACAATATTCCTCGATCCTGCATGTGCTGCATAAGCTGAAGCGATTCAAGGATGGCTGTTTTATTGGAGACTAATGCATCTTCCACTTCACGCAAGTCTTTTTTCCGCTGATCCTCTTCACTCAACTCAAGCCTTTTGATTTTAGTGGTCGCATTAGCCATTATGGTTTCGCTCCTTTTTCACTAAATCTCCCGGGAAGACATAATCCTTCCGGGCCCATTTCCTTTGAACTTCCACCCCTGTTTGAGGCTTCGGATTCCCGTTCCGGTGGTTCACCTTCGGCAGCGGATCGATTCCTTCTGCTTCTAGCACTTCAAGCTTCGCCTTCACTTCTTTGTATGCCGGAGTATCCGTATCTTTGTCCGCATAGCTGCTTGTCAGCAGATTAATGGCTGCTTCCCCGCTGTCGTTCATAGGGAGATAAACTTCCTTGCCGCGAACTCTGTCTGTTATATGCGCCTGCACTTTCACCTGACCGTAAGGGGTGACAAGTCTGACTAGTGATCCGGTTTTTATCCCTTTCTCCTCTGCTAATGCCGCAGATACTTCCAGGAAGGTCCTTGGCGTTTTACCTGTAATTCCTTTTGATTTATAGGTCATATTCCCTTCATGGAAGTGTTCAAGAAGACGCCCGTTATTCACATGAACGTCATATTCAGATTCATAGGAAAGAGGATGAGTCCACGCAAGCGGAACAAGCCGTGCCTTTCCATCAGGAAATGGAAATCCATCGGTAAAAAGAAGCGGAGTATCCGTTCCATCTTCCGCAACTGGCCATTGAAGGCTTTTGTATCCTTCTAAGCGGTCATAGGTTACTCCCGCAAACAGCGGTGCAAGCTGAACAGCTTCCGCCATAATTTCACTCGGATGATCATAGGTCCATCCGGCACCCAGTCTATTTGCAATCTCCATAATAATCTTCCAGTCCGGCTTAGAGTCTCCAAGGGGTTCAAGCACCTGGTAAAGACGCTGAATTCTGCGCTCTGTATTCGTAAACGTCCCTTCTTTTTCAAGACTGGGGCTTGCAGGAAGAACAACATCAGCAAATTGTGCGGTACGGGTAAAGAAAATATCCTGTACAACAAAGAAGTCCAGCTTTTCGTATGCTGCCTGCACATAATTGATGTTGGAGTCGACGATTCCCATTTCTTCGCCTTTGACATACATCGCCTTCAGGTTTCCGTCATGGATAGCAGCAATCATTTCATGGTTATTCAATCCGGGTTCAGCTGGCAGATCGACTCCCCAAGCCTTTTCATATTTGCTGCGGACCGATGGATCTGTTACCTTTTCATAGGATGGGAAACGGTCCGGCATACTTCCAAAATCACTTGCCCCTTGTACATTGTTATGTCCGCGCAGCGGGTAGGATCCAGCCCCCGGCTTGCCGTAGTTCCCGGTAATTAACAGAAGGTTAGAGATAGCTGTACTTGTATCGCTTCCTCCAAGATGCTGGGTAACTCCCATTGCCCACAAAGCACAAACCGTTTTTGCTTTATGGATCATTTCCGCTATTCTAATTAAATCGGCAATGCTGATCCCTGTAGCTTCTGAGGCATATTCCATGGTGTACGGTTCAAGACTTCTAACGTAATCCTTCAAGCCATTCACCTTGTTTGCTAAAAAGGTTTCATCAGCCCAGCCCTGATCGACGATATATTTAGTCACGGCAGAGAGCCATACAATATCAGATCCTGGATTAGGTTTTACAAATAAATCGGAACGCTCAGCCATTTCATGTTTTCTTAAGTCGGCAACGATTAATTTTTGATTATGAAGCTTGTGGGACCGCTTCACTCTTGTAGATAAAACAGGATGAGATTCAGACGTGTTGGAGCCAATTACCAGAACCAGGTCAGACATTTCTATATCCTTAATGCCTCCTGAATCTCCTCCATGGCCCACCGTTCTGAACAACCCCATGGTAGCGGGGGTTTGGCAATATCTTGAACAGTTGTCAATGTTGTTCGTTCCTATGACCGCTCTTCCAAGCTTCTGCATTAAATAAGACTCTTCATTTGTACATTTTGAAGAGCTGATAAAGCTTAAAGCGCCAGGTCCATGCTCATTTTTTATTTCCGTGAACTTGCCAGCAATCAATTCTAGAGCTTCTTCCCATTCGGCTTCTCGGAATTCATCGCCTTCACGGATCAGCGGCTTGGTCAGCCGCTCTTCGCTGTTTACAAAATCCCAGCCGAATTTCCCTTTAACACACGTAGAAATTCCGTTAGCAGGCGCTTCAGCCTGAGGCTCTACTTTTAAAATATCCCGGCCTTTGGTCCAGATGTCAAAGCTGCATCCTACTCCGCAATATGTGCAAACCGTTTTCGTTTTCTTAATTCTTTCCTCGCGCATTGCCGATTCCATATCTGATATCGTTAAGATTGATCCGTAGCCTGTTTCAACATTTTTCGTAATTTCAATCATTGGACGAAGGGTTTCTTTTTGGATATCCGTCATATATCCCGCTTCGCCTTCCATTCCTTTTTCCATCATGGCATTGCATGGACACACTGTGGAGCAATGACCGCAGGAAACACAGGAAGATTCATTAATAGGAACATCATTGTCCCAGATAACGCGCGGTTTTTCGCGTTCCCAATCAATTGATAGTGTTTCTGTTACCTGAACATTCTGACAAGCTTCAACACACCTTCCGCAAAGAATGCACTGATCAGGATCATACCGGTAAAATGGATGGGAATGATCCACAGGGTAAGGTTTTTGTGCAAAAGGTGTGCTTTGATGATTAATTTTCATTTCTTTAACCGTATTATGTACTTCACATCCGCCGTTGTTGTAATCACAAACCGTACAGTAAAGCTCGTGATTTTTCAGTATCCGGTCCATGGCGATAATCTGCGCTTCTTTTACAGGTTTCGAGTCCGTATCAACCGTGTCACCATCTTTAAGTGTGGAAGAACAGGATCTTACAAATTCTCCATTCACCTTTACTAAACATGTATCACATGTTTCGATTGCTCCAAGACTTGGATGATAGCAAACGTTCGGTACCTCAATTGAAGAAGCCGACAAAAGCTCAAGAATCGTCTGATCTTCACTCGCTATTGCATCAATCCCGTTTATTTTCACATTAAATGTTTCCGGCAATGTCTCCTCTTCCTCTCCGCTGAAAAATTTCGAAAAAAGAACTTCTATCATTTTCCTTTCCCCAACCTATTAGAAATAAACTGAATTTGAAAACTATTCGGTCCTATTCCTAAAATCGCTCACTTTTAGACAGCAAAAAAACAGCCCAATCAGGCTGCCTTCATTCCTTCCTATCCTCATAATATTTCCCAAGCTCCACAATTGCACTGCCCATCCGTTCATGATCAGGCACAACCAGTCTGTTAATTCCCTCTTCCTTTAAAGTCTGTGCTGTTACCTTTCCAACTGCTAAAGCAACAACATGCTCGGAAAACGCTTGTGTCACTTCTTCAGCTACTCCAATCTTTCTAGCGAATTCCATCAGAAACCTTCCTTGAGGCTTGCTTGTGAAATAAACAGCATCAATATCATTCTGAAGAATTTCATTCACCAGAGACTTCATTGTTTCTTCATTAGGAGGAACGTGGAGGTACGGCTGGATTTCCACACATTCGGCTCCTTGTTCTTTGAAAAATTCGATCAGTTTAGGAGCGCGCTCGCCATGAAGCTGAATAGCTACTTTCTTTCCGCTGAAGTGATGCTTTCTCAATTCCCTAAGCAGACCGTCGTTGCTCCCATCATCATCTCTAACTGCTGATTCAAGATTCATGCCGGCAAGAAATTTGGCGGTTTTATATCCCCGGATTCCAATTGAAAGCCTTCTTAATTCTTCTAAGAATGCTTTTTCTGCATTTATTTCTGCAGCCTTCTTTAAAAGAGCCTCAGATCCCATCCCTGTCGTTAAAATAATCCAGTCAAAATAACCGCTTATAATGTTCCGAACGTCTTTCTCAAGCTGTTCGTCATTTAAGAAAACGGTTCCTTGAGCAGGACGATGAAGATACGTTCCCCCATAATTTTCGATGATTGATTTTATTTCTTCTGCTTTTCTCTGTCCTGCAAAAACAATTTTTTTATTAAAAAGCTTTTTCATCCCAAACCTCCTTTTGAAATATTAGCCGATTCATGCATGAAACGGCCAAAAGACCGTAAAACTAACTTTATCAATTAAAATCATGGAGGAGAATATGGGAAATCATCAGAAGGAACTCTTAGATACAATCCAATCACTCCAGCTGGAGCATACAAAAGCATGGCTCCATTACTGGCTCACTTATTCATCCTTTCATACCTGGCAGTTTTGGCTGAATATCGGCTTCCTGATTCTCCCGCTCATTCTTCTTTATTTTGCTATAGACAGGAAAAAGGCCTTTTTTCTTGGTTTTTACGGATATAGTACCCATGTCTGGTATGTCTATATTGACGCATTTGGTGCCAGCCAGGGTTATTGGTTATTTCCCTACAAGCTGATCCCTTTTCTCCCTGTGAGTTTTGCGCTGGACGTTTCTTTGGCTCCCGTCTCTTACATGCTCATTTATCAATGGGTGCTGAAACATAAGAAAAACTATTATCTCTATATGGCTTTGTACAGTGCATTCATGTCCTTTATCTTTAAACCAATCATGGTTGCTGCTGAGCTTTTTCAGCTGAATCGCGGAGCAAGCTATTTAACTTTGTTTATCGGCTATTTCAGTGTTGCACTAATTGCAAAATGGATTACAAACGTGTTTATTCATTTAAAGAAAACAACTGAAAACATTTAACTCTCATTAATTTTCTGAAAAACCATGCCTTTTTCCTTCATTAAATATTGCAAAGCTGTGCGGAAGGATGAGAAAGTGTTCAACTCCTTCACAAAAGCCATACCGGACTCTGCAAGAATTTGTGTAATAGCAGGGTTAAAGCCAACAAACAGTACTTGTACACCCATGAGTTTTAAAGTTGAAGTCAGATTTTCAATGTATCTCCCAAAAATAGAAATTTCCCCTATCTCCTTTTTGGATATAGCAGTAAAATCAATGACCGCAGTACTCACATTTGCAGAAAAAGTGTACTCGGTAATCTTCGTGATCATCAGCTCGAAACGATCCGCATCCAGCCTTCCCGTAAATGGAATCAGAATGGTCTCAGGTACAATAGAAGGGATAATGGGGGCAGATAAATCCTTTATTAACTGCTCGCAGTCCGTTACCTTCTGGTTCAGCGCTCTAATTTCAGCTCGTAATTCCTCTAATTCACTTTCTTCACCTTTCATATTTCACCTGACTTTCATTTATTTTAAACCCATCTTTATACTCAGCAGGAGCCATCCCATGCTGCAAATTCTGCACAGCATTCTTAAAAATGGAATTAAACTACTCATTAGCCTCCTGCGAAAGAGACATTACATTGTAATAATTCTAGCATTTTTTTTCACGAGTAAAAAGGAGCCTTCTGCAGGCTCCTTTTAGTAATTGGCTATTTTAATTCAACGGCAGATGACACGGATATTCTTTCAGGGGTGCTCAAACCTTTAGCCTTCCTGATGCACTGCGCTTGCAAGGAGCCCTGCAGTATTTACAATCCACACATACCGTATGAAAACAATTAAATTTAACGCACACTCATAATTTCTTTCGCTTTGCCTGAGGTCTGAATCATTAAGCCAGAAATCATTTCATTATCAGCGGTGAGCGTTTCGACAGAAGCATTCATTTCTTCGAGTCCTGCACTCGACTCTTCAATAATCGCAGCAAGCTCTGCTGTTGATTTTTCTACTTCTGAGCTGCTGTCAACCACTTTGCTGTACACTTTTTCTGTATGAAGAAAATCTTCATTCATTTTCTGGATCATTCTCTTCAGCGTTTCAAAATATTTACCAACATCTTCAGATGAGTCTAAAACCTTTACAATTTTCCTTTCGCTTTCCTCCATTTTTTTCAGGGTAAGTGAATTATCTTGGTTAACTTGCATTAAATTGGCTGTTATACTTTCAGCTGTTTTGTTTGTCATTTCAGCAAGCTTGCGGATTTCTTCTGCAACGACTGAAAATCCTTTTCCAGCTTCGCCCGCCCGTGCAGCTTCAATGGATGCATTCAAAGCCAAAAGATTGGTTTGTTCCGAAATTTGTTTAATGCTGTTGGAGAAAGTGTTGGTTTCTTTTACCTTTTCACTCAGCTCATGAAACGATTGGTTAAGGTCCGAAATCGTCACTTTAATCTCCGTAACATCCTGAGTAAAATGGGAAACCTTGCTTTCTCCTTCCCCAGTTATTTTCCGCGTTTGTTCCGCTTCCTCTAAAAGCTCTTTCATTTGATTGCTCAGCTTCATCATCATTTCATGGGAAACAGAGGTGTTTTGAGAAATATTTGAAATTTGCTCTGTCTGCTGATAGCTTCCAGCAGCCATTTCATTGATCCCTGCCTTCATATCACTCTGAGCTCTAAGGTTGCTTTGAATGCGTTCGCTTGCAACGGAAACACTTTCAAGAATATGTTTCATACTGTCATGAAGCTGAGCCGCTTGACTGCTCTCTTCTGCCGCTTTCGCTTCTGTTTCAATAACAAGCTGACGAACATGTTCCGACTGTTGCCTATTTAAATGGATGAGTACAGACAAAATCAGACCTGACAGTACATAGGCAAGAATAACTGTGGCGATGTTCGTCTGAATCGAGGCCAATTCCTTCGCACTATACATGCCTGCAAGAATAATGGTAACTAAACCAAGTGTAAATCCAATCGCGAAAATCAGTTTTTGGAAATGTACAACTGCAAAAATCGCCAAAAAGAAGGTGACAACTACTACAGTCCATCCTCCTCCAGCAACAAATATTCCCGTGATCGTAAACACGTTTACCAGAACCACACTTGCATAAGGAAAAAGAAGATATTTTTTGAGGATCTTTTGGAATAGGAAGAAAACAGCTGTAAATAGGATAAGTTCTGCTGCAAAGAGGATGATCGTTTCTGTTTCTTTCGTTCCAATCGATTTTAATAGAGCAAGAACAAGTGATATGGAGAAAGCTGTGTACATTAATACATTTTTCTTTTTGATGTCCGCTTCAATCATCTGCTGAACATTTTGCATGTGAATACCCCTTTTACCCGAATAATTTAAAAGACAAGCGGCAGCCCTACTGCCGCCTGGTGTAAGTTAAGGCCTGATATCTGATTTAAAACTTGCAAATCCATCATCCGCCATTACGATAGATCCATTAAGTGAGCGAGCTTCATCTGTTGCCAGAAAAGCTGTTACAGCAGCAATTTCTTCAGGCTCAATCAGCTTTCTGGTAAGCTGCTGCTTCTTCATATATTCAAGCAATCCAGCATCTCTGTACCCCTGAACAATTTTTGTATTAACCGCTGCAGGGCCAATTCCTACTACTCGGATTCCATGAGGGGCGAGTTCAAGTGCACCATGCTTTGTCAGCATAACAACCGCACCTTTTGCAGCCTGATAGCCCGTAATTCCAAGTGTTCCGACAAATCCGAACACAGAAGCATTGTTAATAATCACGCCTTCCGTACCCAGATCCTTCATTTTCCGGGCTGCCGCAAGCATTCCATAATAAACACCATGCTGATTCACATTTACAACCTTATGATAATCCTCAGGTGAATGATCTAAAAATGGTTTTGTAATTCCGATTCCCGCATTATTGAACATTACATGAATATTCCCGAACGTCTGTACCGTGAATTCTACAAGTGCTTCTACTTGTTCAAAGCTTGTTACATCTGCTTTGAAAAAGCGCGCTTCTCCGCCGCTTTCTTGAATATCGCGAACTGTAAGCTCTCCTAGTTCTTCATTAAAATCAGAAACAATTACTTTTGAGCCCTCTTTTGCAAGTCTTATCGCTGTTTCTCTGCCGATTCCTTCTGCTCCGCCTGTTACAACACTTACTTTATCCTTTAATCTCATTTTTGTGGGCCTCCTCTGATTACTGCTACATTTATATAAATCGGCTATTTCCTGAATTTATGAAGAGAAATGAAGAAAATAGTATCGCAGGGTATTAACCTTTATTTCTTGGCGGCTGCTGGAATGGTCTTTCAGAGCTAGTTAAGCCACGGTAAATCAATAAAGTGTTTTACTAAAAAACCATCAGTCTGGATATTCCTTTCGATTAGGACGGTCGGTCCTAAAAAAAGCACGGTTTGCATTTCTCGCTATCCAACTGTTTCCCCTATTATTTTTCCCCATATCACAAACTCTTTCTTTTTTCTGGTAAACTAATGAATAGAGTTTATTATTTAGGGGTGAAATTTATGGATATGAATCAGGCGCTGCGCGACTACTTCCGCCAGCATGCTAATAATCTTACTGAGGACTGGTACAGTACGCTGGAAAATTATGATCCTTCTACTGTTTATGGTTCTAAAGACCCTGAAGTGATTAAGGGATTAAAAGCACAAAATTTGGAATTCCATATGCATGCACCTGATATATTTATAGAGGATAAAGAAACATTCTTAGTTAAATTCTACGAATGGGTTCATCAAATTGCAAAGGACGGAGCCCATCTTAGAACGCCTAATTACTTGGTTATTAGAGAATTTAAAAGAGTCCGCAAGCAGTATATCAAACTGATCAACGCATTTATTCATGAGCACCGTGATGATGTTTCGCGCGAACTGGCTAATGATTGGATGAACAAAGTGCTGGAAGTCTTTGATATTGCCGTTTTAAAATTTGTAGAGGAAGCCGAGAACAATTCAAAACAGCTGCTTAAAGCACAGCAGGAAATGATTTACGAGCTTAGTTCTCCTGTTATTAGCCTCGCCAATAAAGATGCTCTTTTGCCGCTTGTAGGGGATATTGATACAGCAAGGGCTAAAATTATTCTTGAAAATACGCTGGAACAATGCTCACAAAAGGGTGTTGAACATCTTTTTATCGATTTATCAGGTGTTGTGATCATTGATACGATGGTCGCTCAGCAAATTTTCCAGCTCATTGATACCCTAAATTTAATAGGCGTTAAGACTACAATCTCAGGCATCCGTCCTGAAATTGCCATGACAGCTATGCAGCTTGGGCTTTCTTTTGAGAAAACCAATATCCGCTCCACTTTATCTCAAGCGATCGTTTCAGCAAAAAAGGACATCTAATGGATGTCCTTTTTTGCTGTTCTTTTCAGGGCGTTGCCTCTTAGTTTCTTGGTATAGAAATTGAATGAATGTCTAGAGTCATATTTGCTTTTACTGAACGATTTACGATCTTCCCTGAATACACTTCTTCACCCGTTTTCATGCTGAAGGCTTTTATATAGGATTCATTTGAATTCTTCTTACCTGCGGCGTACATAACACCTTCCTTAAAGTCGACGGCTTCAAAGGATTTCTTAGAAATAGGGATAAACCTTTCCAGATCAATTTTTCCAGCCTTGATGTCATAACGGAGTGCTTTCATTTTTCCATTTTCAGAAACAGTATAGTACACGTGCGAATTCTCAAGGAACAGATCCTGAATCTCACCCTTACTGGAAGGCAGAGATATTTTTTCCTCTGTTCCAGTTTTATTGTTTATTACATAATACTCTCTCCGCTCGAGCTGATTGTCTTCACCATCCTGCTTGTAATAATTTTTAATATATGCAGTGTAATCGCTTTGTCTTAACGGATCCAATTCATTGAATAAGGTGATATAATAGTTTTCTTTATTCTTCGTTTCTGTCTCGCCGAAACGCTGTTCTGCAGCTAGCTCCCGGCTCTTTATATTAAACGTGTATAGTGTGTAATTTTCCCTGTTTGCATCTGAACTTCCATAGACAAGTACCTTTAGTTGATTATTTACTCTCTGAACATCCGTTACATAGAACAAAGATCGATCCTGTACAGGAATCTTTGCATCAAACTTCATTTGTTTTTTTGTATTTTTGTCCATTATGGCAAAAGTGAACACTCTCTTTTCCTCTTCCTCCTGAGCCAATTGAGCGCTCACAAGCCATTTTTCGTCTTCAAATATTTCTCCAAACTCTTTATTGCCTCTCATAAAATCCCGGTAATCTTTATGAATTCTCTCGAAATCTGTATTACCAAACCATCTTCTGTCCTGCTGGTCGATGATCGAAAGACGGCTGTGGTATTCCGATCCCTTTTCCGTAATGCGGAGGCTCTCATTTGTATATTCTTGATTATCCTTCATGTAATAGCTGCCGAATAAAGAAATACTGCTTCCAATGTCTTTGCTTCCGCTCTCTGTTTTTATCTTGAAATCAGGAAGAAGGCTTTTTGTATAAGCAGACTGGACATAAAAGGACCCTATTCCTAAAACTGCGATGATGGTGATCAGCATCGTTTTCCAATATTTTTTCATTATATATGCTCCTTATACCGTAATCTTCTTAGCCAGCAGGAATCGGCTCATAAAGACAGATAGAACCGCAATTGCACCCACACAGGCTATCCCGATATATATGATTTCAATTGGATATAACTGGTCCAATGTTCCGGCCAAAAACACCGGGATTAAAGCAACTAAGCAAGCCAGAACACCATATCCAATCCCAATTCCTGCACCAAGCCATTTATAGCTTCTTTCAAACAGGATGATCGTATTTAATACAAGTACCAGTGTAATTCCAGCGCCATAGTACAAAACAAATTCCAGAAAGGTGGAAGGGACGATCATACTGAGTACAGCGTTGGAATTCATAACGTATGAAAGCGGGGTAAGGCCCCTCAAATCCTGCGGAACAATGGATTGATAAATGGAAAATTCGAATGGTAATAACAGAAGTTGAAGTGCCACCAGACCAAAGATCATTAAGAGAATCGCCGCGGTTTTAGCAAAGTAAATATTCATTCTGGAAACCGGAATCATCAGCAGCCTGTACATAAATGCATTGTTGGCAAACCAATCTCTGTACCAGATAAAAAAAACGTAAAATAATAGCGCGCATATTGAGAGGAGTATAGGTCCCATATAGAACAAACTGTTTACAATGGATGAGAAACTCAGCGGCTGCATGGTCGAAACGTATTGTTCAGCACTAATTCTTTGTTTTCCCATGTATTCAGTTGCATGCCGGACCAGGTTATTTGATTCCATGAACACCGCGATCATTTGTCCGAGAATGGTTAGAATAATCAGTCCAAAATAGATTTTCGCAAACCGATTTACCTCGAAGTTCACAAGCTTTAAAAAGCGATTCATGCGTTATACACCTCTCTCATCACATCAATTACAGATTTGCCTTCTGAGATTCTCATATCCTCTGCATTAAATTGTTTGCAGACTCTCCCATTTTCAAGAAGAACCACCCGATCAATCAGATGCTCAATGTCCTGAATTTCATGGGTGGTAATAATGACGCCCCGCCCCTCAATCAAATGGCTTGTGAATACATTGGTGATCTGTTCCCTGCTGAAAATATCAATTCCTGAAAAAGGCTCATCCATCAGGAGATAGTCGGTATCAAGCGACAAGCCCATAAGCAAGCTTGCTTTCGCTGCATTTCCTTTTGAAAGGCATGAAATTTTGTCCCCTTTATTCAATTTAAAGAAATGAAGAAGCTCAAATGCCCGTTCCCGGTTCCAGTTCGGATAAAAATCCTCCATAAATTCCATGAACTGCTGGATTGTCATTCCGGGCTGCATGATCGGCGTATCCGGTATGTACGTAATTTTCTCCAGCGTTTTTTTATTCAGCTTTTCTCCATCAATCAGAATATTACCGGACTGGACGGGAGTAAGCCCCATGATGGCTTTTAGTGCCGTTGTCTTTCCTGCCCCATTAATCCCTATTAAACAAGTAATCTCACCCTTGGCGGCTTCAAATGTTACTTCATCCAGTACCGTTTTAAATCCGAATTTCTTTATTATCCCTTTTACTTCAATCATTTTGATCCCCCCTGCTATTCGGTCTGACTGTATTTCTCATGAATAATTTGGACAAGCTCCTCTACAGGAACCTGTATTGGTTTTATGGATTGGATAAACGAATCAACCGCCTCCATAATCAGTTCCTCCCGTACGCGATTTAAAATGGAGGTATCGGTTGTTACTTTACTTGGAACATTTCTCTCTGTAAAAATCAATTGCTGCTCTTCCATTTCCTTGTACGCTTTTTGCGCCGTATTGGGGTTAATACTCAGCATTCCTGCAATCTCCCTCCTGGACGGAATTTCCTGCCCTGCCTTTAGCTTTCCGGTGGCGATTTGCTCTTTGAAGTAGCGGACCACCTGAAGGTAAACAGGGTCTCTATTATTAAAAATCGTGCTCATCATACACCTCCACACTCAAACTGTGTGTACTACTTGGTTCACACACTTTATATTTGTACTATATATGTAATACACCTATCCCGTCAATCAATTTTTTCCAAAAAAGAAAGAAGCTGTATAGAAACAGCTTCTTTTGTGTAATCATGCTCTTATTCACTCATATATTCAGCTAAGAACTCCAGTGTCGCGGATTATTAAACCCCTTTAACCTTGAGATCATTTAAATACTGATAGCTGATTGAAATGCTTTCAAGCGGAGGCCTTTTGCACACATCCTGTTCAACTACAAGCCATTCAGCTTTTGCTGCCGCAGCCTTTTGCACAACGGCCTGCAAATCGATTACTCCTGTACCCAGCTCGGCGAAGGCTTTGTCTTCACTTGCTTCCATATCCTTCATATGTACGAGCGATAAGCGATTGCTGTACTTCTGAATCCATTCGGCGGGATTCTTTCCGGCATGTGTAAGCCAATATACATCTAGTTCTGTTTGTACCCATTCCGGATTCGTTTCGTCCATTAAAATGTCCAAACCCGTTTTATCCCCAAATGTGAGCAATTCAAATTCATGATGATGATAGCTTAGCGTAAGTCCGGCTTCATGTATTTTTTGTCCCATTACATTCAGCTTTTGGGCAAGCTCATGATATTCAGCTTCCTTCTCCATCCGGTCATAAGGATAGGCAATAATCAGATGCTTACTCCCTAATATATGCTGAGCCTCAATGTGTTTCTCTAAATTCTCTTCAAGCTCCTTAAGAACGAAATGGCTTCCAGAAGCCCGCAGATTAAGCTCATCCAGGTTTTTTCGCAACTCAGCAGGATTAACTCCGTAATACCCGGCAAACTCCACACCGTCAAAACCAATTTCAGCCACCTTGTTAAGCGTTTTCAAAAAATCCTTTTCACATTCATCTGTTAATGTATACATCTGAACAGAAATCGGCAATTGACTCATAAATAAACCCTCCCCTATTAATCTCACATTCTTATTTTATCATGATTTTCAAAAGGAATAAGAAAAAAAAGAACCGGCCTGAGCCGGATTCTGTCGTTTATCCTTTATAACGAAAAGCCTTTTTTCCATTCGCATTGGTTTTATATTGAAAAATGGCACCTGCAAGCGGCTGTTCAGCCAATGCAGCATCCTCCAGATTCTCACGGCCGGTTGTAATGTACAACACATCAAGCTGATCCCCTCCGAATGTACAACATGTAACCTGTGACACCGGAAGCTTTACCTCTTCAAGCTTTTCTCCCGTATTTGGATTCCATCTGGAAACACGTGATCCATTAAAATGTGCAATCCATAGATTTCCTTCAGCATCGATTGTCATTCCGTCCGGATGGCCCTCATCCTCGGGTATTTCAATCACTATCCGTTTATTCGATAAGCTCCCTGAATTCAAATCATAATCAAACGCAGCAACCTTTTGTGTAGGAGTATCAATATAATAAAAAGTGTCCCCGCTCTCATTCCATGCAAGACCATTTGAAATGCCTGCTTCATTAATCAGCTTCCGGACCTTTTGATTCTCATCCATACTGTACAAAGCCCCCGTAGTACCCTGGCCCTCTTTCTGCATCGTGCCCGCAAGAAATCTCCCCGTCGGATCACATTTTCCGTCATTGAATCGATTATCCGGCTTATCGCTTTCCGGATCAGTAAGAAATGTCTTTTTACCCGTTTTACTATCAATCCGGTAAAATCCATTCTCCAAGGCGGCAATCAAATCGCCTTTTTCAGATAGAGAAATCGCACCAATCTTTTCTCCAGTATCAATTAGACGGTCTTTTTTTGTGTCAGGATTGAAAATATGTATGGCTTTTCCATGAATATCGATCCAGTATAACAAGCCCTCCCTGTCATCCCAAACAGGGCCTTCAGCTAAAATCGCTTTTGCATCATAAACCAGTTCCGCCTGATTCATCTAATCTCCTCCTAATCAATTATAATACTACTTCTTCATTCCCTATTTGGGGGAGAATTATGCTTTCTATTCATAGTTGTTTTTTTGATGGGAACAAAACCAGAGATCCCGGCCAGTCTCAGGCGCTTTCCAGCCAAACTGCTTTTTCCAGCCGGAACCGTACTCTTTCCAGCGGGTTCGGGTCGTTTTCCTGCCGTTCTCTTCCTCTTTCCGGCCGGTCTCAGGCGCTTTCCAGCCAAACTAATTTTTCCAGCCGGAACCGTGCTTTTATCAGCCGGGTTGGGCCGGTTTCCAGCCGTTTCCTTCTACTTTCCGGCCGCTCCACGGCTCTTTCCGGCCAAACTAATTTTTCCAGCCGGTACGTCGCTTTTATCAGCCGGGCTGGGCCGGTTTCCAGCCGTTTCTTTCCGCTTTCCAGCCCCTCCACGGCTCTTTCCGGCCAAACTAATTTTTCCAGCCGGAACGTCGCTTTTATCAGCCGGGCTGGGCCGGTTTCCAGCCGTTTCTTTCCGCTTTCCAGCCGCTCCACGGCTCTTTCCGGTCAAACTAATTTTTCCAGCCGGAACCGTACTTTTATCAGCCGGGCTGGGCCGGTTTCCAGCCGTTTCCTTCTGATTTCCAGCCGCTCCACGGCTCTTTCCAGCCAAACCAATTTTCCCAGCCGGAACCGCCCTCTTTCCAGCCGCGTTGGACCGTTTTTCAGCCGGCATGTTTAGTTCTGCAGACGATTTTCCCGCCAGTCCAACACCAAATCTCCCGCTTTCCATCATCTAGTAGTATAATAATAGTATTAAATTCTAAGTATGGAGCCGGTAATGAAAATTCTAATTGTTGATGACCATCCAGTTAATCTATTTGTTGTAGAAAAAATCCTGAAAAATGCAGGCTATGAGGATAATGTGTCTCTTTCCTCTGCTCAAGCTCTATTTGACTATTTAAAAATGGAATCACCAGCTGCCGCTAAGCCGGAAGCTGATTTGATCCTGCTCGATATTATGATGCCTGAAATTGACGGAATTGAGACGTGCAGAAGAATTCAGCAGGTCGAACATTTGCGTGAAATACCAATAATCTTCGTTACTGCTCTGGAAGACTCGAATAAACTTGCAGAGGCGCTTGATGTTGGAGGGCATGATTACATTACAAAACCTATCAATAAAGTAGAGCTTCTGGCAAGGATTAGAGTGGCCCTTCGCCTTAAACAGGAAAAGGACTGGCATGCCGAGCAGGAGCAGAAACTTTCTCATGAACTTGATCTTGCTATGCAAATTCAAAAGAGTTTATTGAATCCCCCGCTCAATGAAGAGAATATTCGCATCCATGTTTCCCATTTGCCATCGAATAAATTGGCTGGAGATATGTACTATTGGCACAGGTTCAGTGAGAATAAATACGGCGTTATTCTCCTTGATATGATGGGTCATGGTATTTCCTCTTCCCTAATTTGCATGTATATCTCTTCTGTGTTAAGAGATTCGATTAAACAGCTGGCCGACCCTGTTCTCGTTATCGAAGAGCTGAACCGGTATATGGCACTTTTATCAAATCAGACGAAGGAGCATAATTATTATTTCACGGCGATTTATCTGGTGATTGATACAGAAGCAAAAACAGTGGAATATGTAAATGCAGGTCATCCTCCTGGGTATGCTTTGCTTGATAACGAACTGGTTGATCTTGATAAAGGCTGCTGTGCGGTTGGATTTTTCGAGGAAATCAGCATTAGCAGTACAGTACTATCTTACACGGATAACGTTCAGCTTCTCCTGTTTACAGACGGTGTTTACGAAAATCATGGGGAAGATGAAAATACCATGCTTGAGAAGCTTAAATACATCGCAGGTCAAAAATGGTCAGGTGCTGCCATCTCGCCAATCCATCTGCTCGGCTTCCAGGAACAGGACGCTCCTCAGAAAGATGATATGTGCCTTCTGATGATTCAAGGGAACAAATAACCCATATAAAAAAGAAATACCCGATCCGGAATACGATCGGGTATTTTTATGCTTTTAGAATTCACGTTATTTTCCGGTAAATTTTTTCACTGGCATTAAACTCCTGATAATTATAAGCCACTTCTGTGAATTTCAGAGACTCTTTATCTCCCAATCCTATAAATCCTCCATCACATAAGCTTTCGTGAAAGAGATGATGAACCTGATTTTGCAAAGCCCCGGTAAAATAAATAAGGACATTTCTGCAGATGATGACGTGAAATTCATTAAATGATTGATCCGTTACAAGATTGTGCTGAGCAAAGCTTATGTTATTCAGAAGCTCCGGCTTTAAATAGGCAAATCGTTCATCTGTTGTGTAAAACTCCGAAAATGAACGGGTGCCTCCGGATAGAAAATAGTTTTTCGTGTAATTCTGCATCTTGTTAAGCACAAATCTTCCTTGTTTGGCTAACTCAAGGACTCGTTCGTTCATATCTGTTGCAAAGATATGGGTACGCTCTGCGAGGCCTTCCTCCTCAAGAAGAATCGCCATGGAATAAACCTCTTCCCCGGTAGAGCACCCGGCGTGCCAAATTCGAATCGCAGGGAGCTCTTTGAGAATCGGGACGACCTGTTCACGGAAGGTTTTGAAAAAACTTGGATTTCTAAACATTTCCGTTACATTAATCGAAAAATCATTTAACAGCTTATCGAGCATCTCCGGCTCATAAATAGCTTGTTCAAGAAGTCTCGATATAGTAGGGATTTGCTCCATTCTCATGCGGTTCTGAATCCTTCTTCCAATAGAAGAACGCATATAGTTGCGGAAATCATAGCCAGATAAACGATAGACCCCTTCAAGAAGCAAATCCATTTCAATTTCTTCCCGGTGACTAAATAACGCAGCATCCGTATTTGTTGATTTATTTTCTTCCATATATTCTTACCTCTTTTAGTTTGTAAGCCAGACTCTCATTGCAGAAAGCAGCTGTTCCATTTTAAGCGGTTTGCTGATGTAATCAGAGGCTCCTGCTTCAAGGCATTTTTCCCGGTCATTTTTCATGGCTTTAGCTGTTAAGGCAATTATTGGAACCTCGGTCATTTTATAATCCTCACGAATGGTTTTCATCGTTTCGTAGCCATCCATCACAGGCATCATAATGTCCATTAAGATTAAATCGATAGAGTCGTTTGTTTTTAGTATATCCAGGCATTTCTGTCCGTTTTCTGCTGAAATGACGTTCATGCCTTCATTTTTTAATGCTGCTTCAAGTACATAGATATTTCGGTGGTCGTCATCGACAATTAATACGTTTCTGCCAGCAAAAGCATTTCCCTCCGCAGCAGGTTCTGCCTGAGTTATTGCCGGGGCAATTTTTATTTCTGCCGCAGCGGCCGCCTCCATCTGTGTTTTCTGCTCTTCTGTAATACCGGATAAATCGGGGTGAACAGGAATACTTAATGTGAACGTACTCCCTTTTCCTTCTTCGCTTGTCAGTGAAATGCTGCCGCCAAGCAGTTTGGCCAGTTCTCTGCAGATGGATAAGCCAAGTCCTGTTCCCCCATATTTCCTTACAGTAGCTCCATCTCCCTGCTGAAAGGCATCAAAAATAATATCATGTTTATTCTTAGGTATTCCTATTCCTGTATCTTTAACTGTAAGGCGGATTTGATTTTCCGGAATTGTATCGATATTGACTGTGATGCCGCCTTCTGACGTAAATTTGAATGCGTTAGAAAGCAGATTCTTAATAATTTGGTTTAACCGCTTTTCATCTGTATAGATTATATCTGGAACTGCATCAGATTTAGTGATATTCAGATACAGTCCCTTCTGGGCAGCAATATGAGCAAAATTCCGGTCAATATATTCAGGGATTCCAGCTGCATTTACTTCGCTGAAATGAACTTCAAGCTTTCCTGACTCTACTTTGGAAAGATCCAGTATTTCATCAATTAAGTTTAGAAGATCCTGGCCGGATGAATGGATAATTTCTGCGAATTCCTGTTCTTCCAAGGCAAGCTTCTTCCCTGTGTTTTCTGCAAGCATTTCTGACAAAATAAGAATGCTGTTTAGCGGAGTCCTTAGCTCATGAGACATATTCGCCAAAAACTCCGACTTATACTTGGAGCTAGCCATAAGCTGCTTTGCCTGAGCTTCAAGCTCCTCTTTTGCATTCTCAAGCTCTTTCGATTTGTCCTCTGCATCTTCGCTCCGGGACTCAAGCTGCTCGTTGATCATTTGCAGTTCTTCTGACTGCATCTGAAGTTCCTCTGATTGGGTCTGCAGTTCCTCTGATTGAGTCTGAAGTTCTTCTGTCATTGCCTGTGATTCAGCAAGCAGGCGTTTAATCTCCATTTGGCCGAGCACACTGTTAACGGTGAGCCCCATGGACTCGGTCAAAGCCTCAAGAAGCTCAATATGCTTTTGCTCGTAATCACCTAAGCTTGATAGTTCAATAATGGCGATCGCATTGCTTTTATAAAGAATTGGCGCAACAATCAAACTGCTCGGTTTAATATTCCCCATACTGGTGGAAATGGGCTGGTAATCAGCACCCAAATCATTAACGCAAACAACCTTCTTGTCAATAGCTGCCTGCCCCGCCAGTCCCTCGCCATAGGCAAATGAGTTTTTGGCATTTTCCGTTCCAAATGCGTATCCGGCTTTTTTCACAAAAACATCGCCGTCTTTCACATAAAAAGCACCCATTGCCGAGTCTGTCATATCAGCAAGGTTTTTTAGGAAGGTTTCTCCAAGCGGCTCAAGGGAAGAAATCCCCTGATTCTGGGTATTCACCGTATTGATGCCGGTTTGCACCCAGCTGCGGTCTTCCATAACATCCAGCAATCCATTTGTGGCTATTGCCAGTTCTTTTATTTCATCATTTGTCCGTACATTCAGCCTGCTGGATAGATTTCCCCCGCTTGTCATTGCTTTAATGTTGCCAATAACCTGCTGAACCGTAGAAACGATGGATTTGGAAATGGCAAGTCCAATCACAAGTGCAATAATTGTCGTGAGAACGATCAGACCATACATGGTGTATCGCAATGATAAGTTTTGCGTGTCGAGACTCGCTGCCCGCTGTTTCGTTAAATTCAGTTCAGTACCGCGGAATGTCTCAAACTGATCGCGGACCGACTTAATCGCAGATGCATCCGGATTTTGCGAATAGAAATTCCGGATTTGAGCATCCTGCCCATCATTTTTTAATCTGATAATCGGTTCACTTGTTTTGGTAATCCAATTATCGATTGAACTCTTAATAGATTGAAGTTTATCCTGCTGGGAGGGATTATCTTTGATTAAATTGTAAAGCTCAGCATAATCATCTTCTAAATAATCTCTGGAAACCTCGTAGGCATTCACATATTCATTGTTTCCAGTAATGGCGTAGCCTCTCTGGCCGGTCTGCATTTCCAGAAGTGACTTTTCAACCTGACCGGTTAAAACAAAAACCTGGATATCGTGATTTATTATGAAATTTCTCTGCTTTTGCATTTGTGATATTTGATTGCTTATCAGTAAAATTGAAATAATTAAGCAAATTAATATGACGCCATAGCCGAATAGGATTTTATTCCTAATTCCGATTTTCATGGTTTCCTTCGTCCCCTTTTGTATTCTCTAAGAGATTATATACTAATTACTGCTTACTGCCTATTAGCAAAACACATTTACGCCCTGGTTTATCAACCCTGTTTTCCACTAATAAAAAAAACTGCTTGTGTCTATACAAACAATGTGTTATAGTACTAGGGCGATGAGCTGAGTTGCATAAGTCGGGGGACGCACCTTTTAGGTACAAACGATGTGGCGTTTGGTCCCTCGCCGCAATACGCAAAGGCACCTGATGATTCAGGTGCCTTTTTTACATTTTATTAGAATTCAAGCATCGCTCCCCTTTCATCAAATACCGAAGAGGGGTTCCATGCAATTTCCCATAGATTCTGTTCCGGATTTGCAAAATATGCAATCCTCCCTCCCCAGAAAGCATCACTCGGTTCACGGAGAATTTCACCGTCTGCCCTCCTTATCTCTTCAATTGCTTCATCTACTTGCTGCGATTCATCTACATTTATTGCAAATGAGACTGCCTTATATCCCTCGCTAATCAGTTTAACTTCAGCATCTTTCTCAAGTTCTTCCAGGGGATAAAGTGAGAGAAGAACCCCTGCTGTTTTAAAAACCGCATATTGATCTGAACTGATTTCCGCTTCTGTCCATCCGAGCTTTTGATAAAACATCCTGAGATTTTTTACATTTCTTGCTCCAATCGTTAGGAGCGATACTCTTTGAGGGATCATTTCTTTTCCTCCTTTTAACTTTGCTATCATAAAATGTTCAGCACTTTTTCCCTTTGTCCTTTAAATATTTTTTCCACTTCTACAAATTTTTACATATTTATCAGGTAATTATGATTATAATTAATTGGTATATTTATATAAATATAGAAATACAGGGGGCATTATGAAAAAAATAACGTTAAGTTTTGTTCTTATTTTCAGTTTTTTGCTTGGCGGACACGTTACTCCGGCTTCAGCAAGCGGAGAACAATTACTCATTGTAAATAAAGCTATCAACAAATTAGCCTTTTTTAATAACGGCAAGCTTGTTCGTGTTTTCAGCATAGGGACAGGCAGAAGTGATGACTTAACTCCAGAAGGGACTTTTCGGGTTGTCACAAAGATCATGAATCGGCCATATTATAAGGACAATATCCCAGGAGGAGATCCGAGAAATCCTCTAGGGGACAGATGGCTTGGACTTGATGCAAGAGGAACCTACGGGACAACCTACGCAATTCACGGCAATAATAATGAAAACTCCATCGGGCACTATGTGAGTTCAGGCTGCATCAGAATGCATAATTCAGAAGTCAGATGGCTTTATCCTCAGGTGAATAAAATGACGAAAGCCGTTATTTTAAAATCCAGTGAATCCTTTGAAACAATTGCAAAGAAAAACGGGTACTCTTTAAATGCGGATTATTCCCGCTATGCAGCTGCTGACAGCCAAGGGAAAATCCTTTTTCAAAAAACGGCTCAGTATCAAACGGCTGTCAATACCGGAAGTATTTCAAAAGTAAACGGATTGTACGATGGATTAACAAATGAATTAAAGAAAGCAGAATCGCTAATCGGCAAAGTTTCCGGTATAAGCAACAGGGATGAATTAGGAAAAAAATACCTGAACCCTGCTAAAAAAACGGTTGAAAGAAGCATTTATGAAATTTCACAATTTAGATTGATGAATTCAATTAAAGCAGACGTATCAGCCAAAAATAGTTCGAAAGCAGAATCGAAGCTGCAAACACTGAATCGTCTTAAAAACCGTGCAGTTCAGATTAAAAAAGCCGGCGGCTATCCACCCCTTCCCGCACCTATCAATAGGAGTCTGGAAAGCCAGGAGGCAAGCCTTTACGGAATGATGCTGCAAATCAGGACAGCTGATTACAACAAGGCCATTACAAGCTCAAATCTAATCTCGATCGACAGTCAATATAACCGAGTATCCGCAGCTATTGCCCAAACAGAGAAACAGATTGGCGAAGTTTACGGATCGGCAAACCGCGATTCTTTGCTGAAGCTCTATGTAAAACCTGCAAAAATTGCGCGCGAGCGGACAATTTATCAAGTTTCCATGCATCGCTTAATGAATAAAATTGATGCACTTGTAAAATCCGGCTCCACTTCTAAAGCCGCAGAAGAACTCCGAAAGCTGGAAAGACTTCAGGACCGCTCCATCGAAATTCAAAAGGATCTCGGCTATCCTTTACTTAAAACAATTGATGAAAGCTTAAACAAACGTTATATTGAACTGAATAAAAAGCTTGGCTAGAAAACCCTTAACTAAGGGTTTTTTTTATGTAATCCTTTTCAAAATCATGCTTTTTACCTAATTTTTCAACTCGAAATATTTTGACAACGAATTAAAGATGATAGTAATATAGTATCTTATAAGAGGGAGGTAATTTAAATGACACCTTTGGACCATGATAAAGTAGCAGCAAGTGTCCCTCAAAAGGGATTCTTCGGACATCCAAGAGGCTTATTCACCCTATTCTTCACTGAATTCTGGGAGAGATTTTCATATTATGGAATGAAAGCCATTCTTGTGTATTACATGTATTATAGTATTTCAAAAGGCGGACTGGGCATTGACCAATCAACCGCACTGGCTATTACTTCCATTTACGGATCTCTTGTTTATATGTCCGGAATTATCGGCGGATGGGTAGCAGATAGAATATTAGGATCCACCAGAACCGTCTTTTACGGCGGAATATTAATCATGTTCGGTCATATCGTACTTGCTTTACCAGGAACGTTTACTGCATTCTTAGTTTCTATGGTATTGATTGTTCTTGGTACAGGTCTGTTAAAGCCTAATATTTCAAACATTGTTGGTGACCTTTATACTGAAAAAGATGAACGCCGCGACTCAGGCTTCAGCATTTTCTATATGGGAATCAACATGGGTGCTTTCCTTTCCCCATTAGTTGTCGGAACAGTTGGAGAAATGTACAGCTTCCATTTAGGATTTGGACTTGCTGCAATCGGAATGCTTCTGGGATTAATTGTTTTTGCAGCTACTAAAAAGAAAAACCTTGGACAAGCAGGTTCATACGTTCCGAACCCGCTGACACCTGCTGAAAGAAAGAAAACTTTTACACAAATCGGGATTGGGGCTGCGATTGTCCTTATCATTGGTTTTGTATTAGCTCAGCAAGGTATTTTAACCATCGATTTATTTATCTTAATAGTAAGTATTCTTGGTATTCTTATTCCTGCCACATACTTTCTTGTGATGTATAACAGCAAAAAGACAACTGCCGTTGAAAAGTCAAGGCTGCTTGCCTACATTCCGCTGTTTATCGCCGCAATGGTATTCTGGGCGATTCAGGAGCAAGGCTCTACCATCCTGGCTGCATATGCTGCTGAGCGCACTCAATTGAACATCGGCGGGTTCGAATTGAAAGCTTCCTGGTTCCAATCATTAAATCCTTTATTCATCATCACATTGGCACCGTTATTTGCCTGGATGTGGATTAAGCTTGGCGACCGCCAGCCTTCAACGTCTAAGAAATTTTCTTTCGGTCTGATTTTCGCTGGTCTATCGTTCATTGTTATGATTTTCCCTGCCTCCATTAATGGAACAGAATCACTTGTTAATCCATGGTGGCTCGTTCTAAGCTTCTTCTTAGTTGTTATTGGAGAGCTTTGCCTGTCTCCAGTTGGATTATCCGCTACAACTAAACTTGCACCTTCTGCTTTCTCTTCGCAAACCATGAGCTTATGGTTTTTAACAAGTGCAGCAGCTCAAGCAATGAATGCACAGGTGGTTAGATTTTACAAACCCGAAACCGAGATTGTATATTTTGGAATAATAGGCGGATTAGCTATTGTTCTCGGTTTGATTCTATTCACGGTTTCCCCTGCTATTCAAAGGCTTATGAAGGGTGTAAGATAAAGTAAATCCATTTAAGATCCACTCTCTAAGGAGGGTGGATCTTTTTTACGTTTTTATATGTTAGATTTTCTAACACGTTGTATTCGTTTACATAAAAAACATTTGATTTATTTGAAAATTCTTATTGATATTCTGCTTCCTTTCACATATGATACTTTATATAACAACTGATGTCATATAAACTAACATGAAGTATTTCAATTGACTTAGGGGAGGAATCAGCAATGCAGATGGGCGATTCGATATTAATGTTTGTAGCAACGTTGCTAGTTTGGCTAATGACACCTGGTATTGCCTTATTTTACGGAGGCATGGTTCGAAGCAAAAATGTACTCAGCACAGCGATGTACAGCTTAAGCTCTATTGCTATTATTTCGGTCTTATGGATCATCGCAGGCTATTCACTTGCGTTTTCAACAGCAGGAAACCCTTTTATAGGCGGACTGGATTGGGTGGGACTTCAAGGCGTTTCTTTTGAGCCTAATCCTGATTACAGCGCCACAATCCCTCACAGCTTGTATATGATGTTCCAGCTTACTTTCGCTGTTCTCACATGTGCAATTATTTCAGGCGCTTTCGCAGAACGTATGCGCTTCTCAGCCTTTGTCCTGTTCAGTGTTTTGTGGACGTTCCTTGTATATGCCCCTGTTGCACACTGGGTTTGGGGTGTAGGAGGATGGCTGCGTGATTTAGGCGCATTGGATTTTGCAGGGGGAAATGTAGTTCATATTTCTTCCGGCGTAGCAGGTCTTGTTTTGGCCCTTGTTATCGGAACGAGAAAAAGCAAAAATTCCGTATCTCCTCATAATCTTCCATTAACCTTGCTCGGGGGAGTACTCATCTGGTTTGGCTGGTTCGGCTTTAACGTTGGGAGTGCTCTTACACTTAACGATGTAGCGATGACGGCATTCATTAATACAAACACCGCTGCAGCTACTGGAATTATCGGCTGGATTGCCGTAGAATGGCTTATCAATAAAAAACCTACGATGCTGGGAGCAATTTCAGGAGCAATAGCTGGTCTGGTCGCTATCACTCCTGCATGCGGTTTTGTTACTCCGTCCGCCTCCATCATAATCGGACTGGTGGGAGGGGCCGTATGCTTCTGGGGAGTTTTCTTCCTTAAAGAAAAGCTCGGCTATGATGATGCTTTAGATGCTTTTGGCTTACATGGCATTGGAGGAACATGGGGCGGAATTGCAACAGGACTATTTGCTACTACTTCTGTAAACTCTGCCGGTGCTGACGGACTTTTTTACGGAAATGCAGGGCTATTGCTGAAACAGCTGATTGCAATAGGTGCAACCTATGTTTTCGTAGGGGTGGTCACTTTTATACTAATTAAAGCTGTAAGCTTTGTAGTAAGCATCCGTGCCAGTGAAGAAGAGGAATCAATGGGTCTTGACCTTACCTTACATGGCGAAAAAGCTTATCAAGAGTCTAACCTTTAGGAAGCGGGGCGTAAATTATGAGTGATAAATTAACCAAAATCGAAATTATCTCCCGTCCGGACCGTTTTGAAGAGTTTAAAAGGGAGCTCGTTAAAATAGGGGTTAGCGGGATAACAGTGTCCAATGTTTTCGGTGCCGGTCTCCAAAAGGGATTTACAGAGCTCTACCGCGGAGTGAAAAAAGAAATAAATATGTATGAACGCCTCAAAATTGAAATTGTTGTTTGCAAGGTTCCGGTACAGGATGTCATTGATCTCGCCTGCAAAATTCTTAAAACAGGCAAACCCGGAGATGGAAAGATTTTCATTTATGAGTTATCAAATGCCATTAAGATTCGAAATGGTGATGAAGGCTGCGAGGCTTTGCAAAATAAAGATTAAGAAGTTTAAAAGCCAATCGGAAAATCCGATTGGCTTTTTATAGAGATAAAGATAATTACTCGTTTAATTAGGCCATCCATTGCTCACTTTTCTAAAAAAACTCTTAGTCTTCAGAGATTTTACCAATGAAGAAGCCATCTGTCTGATCCAGTCTTCCTCTCCATAAAAACTCGCTTTTTGAAGGAGTCGGCTTGCTGTCTCCGCAATAGATCCTCGTATTCTTCAGATGGATAAACGTAACATCCTCTGCCTGCTCAACGTTTTGCTTGCTTGCATCCAGCAATTTTTCGCTGATTGCTTTGGAGAGGTCATTTCCCCCCTCGAATTTCCCGCTCATTTCTTCAAAATATTCTCTGGCTGAGACGAGTGTTCCGGTAATAAGAGAACCCTTCATGTTTAACGTAATATCCAGTGAGAAATCATGCTTATTTGCTGCGTGCGTCAGCATTTCCAAAATACTATCCTTCGCACTTCCACTCATGACAGGCCCTCCTTTAATTCATCTATTTAGTTTGATTGAACTGTATCATCTTCACTCTTTACGACTGTTTCATTACTCTCTTCCGCTGCTTTCTTTGCTGCAGCCGGTGCTTTCTTCGCTTTTGCTGTTCTTGTCCGCGCAGCTGTTTTAGCAGGAGCAGGCTTAGGCTTTTCTGTTTCGACAACAGATTCTTCTTCCATCTTAGCCTGGGCACCTGATCCAGTTTCGCTATCATCTTGATCATCAGTTTCATCCTGATTATCTGAATCCGCTTCTTCAGTTCCTGCTGTATTTTTCACTTCATTCGTTTCTTCTTTATTATGATCTGTATCATCTATTTTTGATTCGTTCTCTTCATCAACTGCACTTTGGATCATCTTTTCGTTTTCTTTTGCAGATGACGTTTCCTCTTGTTCTTCAGTGGCTGTGCTTGCTGTTTGGGATTTAGCATCCTTCTGCTCATTCTCAGCTGTTTCCTGCTCTTCAGACTTTGATTTATCCTCTTTTTTCACGATATACAGAGCGGATTTTTTAATCTTGTCGGCTGCTTCCTGCGTTTTGGATGTGCTTTTGTCCTTCAGGGAGGACAATTTTTCTTTCGTGCTGCCTCCGAATTGCTTGCAGCTGTCTAATACAGAAGATGATTGCTTTCCAATAGACGACCTCATGTCTTTCCCTGTTTTAGGAGCAAGAAGCAATGTAGCGCCGATTCCTGCAAGTGCTCCTACAAGTGATCCGGACAGGAAGTTTTTATCAACAGCCGGACGTTTAGCTTTAGCCGTCTTATCTTGGCTTTGCTGTTTATCCTGCTTGCTATTCTCTGCTTTTACCGGTTTTACTTTTGATTGTTTTTGATTGTTTTGTTCCATTTTCTATTCCTCCTAAGGTTCAATTAAGTTAGCAAACTTCAAATCTATTTTTTATTAAACGAGTCTTTGAGAATCCATTTTTTCTTCCAATGATTTAATTCTTTCATTCAGGCGTTTGTTTTCTTCTTCAAGCGCCTCACTGTTGTTATTGGCAGCCTTGGTGCTTAGATAAGGATCATTCTCCCACCAGTCCATGCCTATTTCTTTCGCTTTATCCACAGAGGCGACAATCAGCCTGATCTTGATTGTAAGAAGTTCTACGTCCGCCAGGCCGATTTTAATGTCACCGGCAATGACTACACCTTTATCCAAAACTTTCTCAAGAACATCTACAATCGAACTCGAGCCGCTGTTATGCTGAATTTCATTCACCTTAATTCCTCCTCGCTTTGTTGGCGATCCCTATGATTAAATCAAATTGCCGAGAGGGCCAAGGTCTATATTTAAGTCTTCATCTTTTAAGTCAAAAATGTCTTTCATTTCTTCCATCTTTATTTCAAGGTTTGCAAGAGCAACCCCAAGATCCTCAATTTGCTGATCAGTAAGCGTTCCTCCGTCAACACGGCGGATGGCGTGGCGTTCTACAAGCTGTCTTAAAAGCTCAATAACCGTCAGGACTAATTGGGCAAGACCCTGCTCAGCAGAATCCGGATCCAGATTGATCTTTCCATTGCTGCTTTGAAGTCCGGTTTTAGCGCCTGCGGGATTCTGTGACATAAACAAGCTCCTCTCTTTCACGATCCATTTCGGTCGATGAAAGTGTATTATTTCCGCTTGCTTCTACAAGGGTTTCCACAGCAGAAATCAAGACTCGTAAATCAAGATAAATCAAATCAATTCCGGCAATTGAAATAATGAGATCCCCTCTCAGTACTACGCCTTTATCAAGAATGACATCCAGGATATCGAGCAAGGATACATCGCTGTTATCAATTTGCCGGGGCTGATCCATGTTTTCTCTCCTCACCTGCTAGCAGATTTGCGAAATGGTAGGGCGGCCAAGGTCCGGTCGGCTCAAACTTCCAGCCTGATTCCTGATGAGCTTCCGCTGCAAGCTGAATTTTTTCCTTGAACTGCGCTATCTGGTCCTTAGGGAGCAAGTAAACGCTGTTCCAGCACATTTGCTCATCCCTGCCCGTTACATCCTGGCTCCATGTTTTCTTAATCGTGCTGTCGTCGGAATATGGAACCAGGTCTTCATGAATTTGCTCACAAATCCTGTTTTTCTCAAGTTCCATTTCACGATCCACAAGCTGCTCGAGCTTTCTTTTTTCAAAATATTGTCTTCCGGGCGGAAGCTGGGCTATTTCTTCTTTCTTGGCCAAAACAGTCGGATTATTTTCTGCAAATGACTCTCTCATTTGGCTGTCATCGCTATAAATTTTCACATTCCATTCTTCCTTGCCTTCCAGATACCTGAATAGCTCGAGCATACGCTCCTGATACTGATTCACCGTTTCGGTCAGGCTTTCAAGTGATGAATAAATGGTACAGAATTTTGTTGGTATGAGTGTGTAGCTTTTTTCAAGCATCATAAGCATTTCATGGTGATGGAATGCTTTTTCGTGAAGCCATTCCATCTCATTTACTTTTTCTTTAATTTGTTCTTCGGAATATTCAGCCGGATCAAGCTCGCAGATGACCGCTGTTACACTTCCGAACTCTATAGAATAGCCATCATGCTCCTGATCGAATCCCTTAAAAGATGGCACTGCTGCTGCCGCTGCTTCTTCAGTAGGGACCAACCCGTATAAATAAATTAACTTACTCATATTAATCCCTCACTTCTCCTGCTTCAGCATCTCTTCGTATTCTTCCATTTCCAGTCTTTTAGCCGTTTCATATCTCATTAACAGCTGTTCTTCCTGCTCTTTATAAGCCTGCTCTTCTATTTCTTCCAGTTCATACATCATTTGAAGCTGGATAAGCTTCTGCTGAATCGTCGGAATATCAAACAGCTCTTTATCCGCTTCTTCTTTTATCTTCTCTCCTACCTTGACCACAAGGTTCAATGGGGCGGTGAAGAGTTTATGAATCATGAGGTTTCTTCTACCTTGAGCTGGATGTTTATGAAGTTATAAGCAGGCCATGGTCCTGAATAATGGAAGTCTACTTTATTTTCCCACTTTTGATGGATTTCATTTACTTTGCTGTCAAACAGTTCTTCATATTTACGGTCAACAAGGAATGCGCCATTTAAAAGCATCTTTTCACCAATCAGTTTATTGCTGTTTGCTGCCTCTGAAATTTGCTGCAGTGGTTCAAATACTTCTTTTTTTATTTGCCTCTGAAGCTTCTCGAAAAACTCCTGAGCCATTCCGCCAAGCTTGATTCGGTCGTAATAGCTTGCCTCTTCAGACTTGCCTTTAACCGAATCCTTCATTTTTAGAATGTCGCTGCGGCCTGAAAGCTCTTCATTGATCCAGTCCTCTTTCGCGACAACCTTCAAACCAAGCTCCATTTTCCCTTTAATTTCAGGGAAAAGCTTGCTGAATTGCGGATAAAGATTTTTCAATAGCATCTGAACATCTTCCTGGGATTTAAAGATGTTTCCGAAGCTGATTGGAATCACCGTATCATTTTTCTTCATTACGGAAGACACAACTTGCTGATGGGCCATTACATTTTCCTTGTTCGGATGGTAAATCTTCATTGGAACTTCTGCAGCAACAATCGCTGCATCCTCATAATGAATAGTAAAAATAGAGTAGTCGTTTCCTTCTAGCGTCATTTCGCCGAAATCTGCACCTGTTTCAGGCTGTTGTATGCCGCAAAAAATATATATTCCAGTTTCGCTCATCAATGGTCACCCCTAAATTTTCTTGCATTCTGATAGAATGATTTGCTGAATCTTAGCATCACTTTCATTTTCAAGAGATTTTCGCATTTGATACCAGACAATATCCTGGCATAGCTGCTGAAAGGCTTCATTTTTTCCATCAATCTCAATTTCCTGATCATACGCCATTTGTGCAATCATTATGGAAGCTCTTAGACTCGGACCTTCCTTGCCTTTTTTCCTGCATAGGTCCCTTAGACTGGATGTATAGTGAGAAATGCTTTTTGCCTCTTCTGCTGTGACGCCTGTTTTTTTGGCTATAATTCCTGCTTCTGTTTCTGGTTCAATAAAGCTGAGCGGTATGGTAATCAGCCGGTCAAGCAGAGCTTCCTGAGTCTGATAAACGCCAGCGTATTCATCAGGATTGCTCGTAAAGATGACCATAAATTCAGGATGCACCTTAACAAAAGGCTCTGTATGCTTAGTGCCGTATAGGGGAAGAACCTTTTCCTCGAGAATCGATAAAAACAGATTGTTCGTCGACGGCTTGGATCGGGTAAATTCGTCATAAACGAGGGTGTACCCATTTTGTACAGCTTCCAGCAGCCTTCCGTTTTTCCAAGTCTCTGTTACATTTTCGTCTCTTTTATAAACGGAACGGATGTAGTTGTCGACTGTCTTAGTACTTGTATATCCTGTGAAGGAACCAATTAGGTCTGCATTGGAAAGTTCGTGATTTCCGTGCATGAGCATAACAGGCCTTTTTCTCTTTTTCGCAAGATTGAGAGCAAGGGTGGTTTTCCCTACTCCGGATGGGCCTGTAAAATGGACTGGATATCCGGCCTTAATATAAGAAGCGGATCTTTCCATAATGTCCGCAAATGCTTCTTTATAAAAAGTATCCGGATTTTTTGCTCCAGCCTGTTTAGCTTCTTTCAGTACGGTCATCTCTTACCCCTCCAATCACGCTGTCTGCTATTCCTGTTCATCCATCATGGCGCTTCTCGGTCTTAGACTTTTACGGGTATATGAGGTCACATCATATTCCGCATCCAATGTCACATCATACACCCCAAGCATTTCATCCTTGGCATACTTTCTCATATATTCACGTTCTTCCACGACTTCCACAACAGCTTTGCATCCTTCTTCAGTAGGTTCAATGGAAGTTATTTTATGGGGGGGAGCTATATGCTCTGAGAAGAATTCATTTAATGATTTCATTACTTCTTTAATCTTCACTGGATTCACCGCCGTTTTCACATTTAAAAGGAGCCGCCGGGTCTTTATTCCCCCGGCAGGCTTCTTTTAGTCTCTGTTAGATGCTGAATTGTTTATCGCGTTCGTTCGACTGCTGCGGCAGTGCGTTATCTTCTTCCACGTCATCTCTAAGCAGCCCTACAGCATTTGCGTAGCGGAGCCATGTATCAACACTCGCAATAACGACTCTGGCTTCAATTGTAATAAGTTCAATACCTACCAGTGATACGCGGGCAAAAACATCAATTACTACACCCTTATCCAGAATCCGATCGACTACCTCTGCTAGACTTGAACTATCCGTACTTTTTTGAACAGCCATTTTATCTTTCTCCCTTCTTTAATTAAGAATTTGAAATTGAACTGATTGTTTTAATATCCGTTGCTGATTTAATCTGGCTAGGTTTCTTCATATTTGCCGCACTCTTCACCTGCGAGGCGCTCTTTAGCTGATTCACGCCTTTTAAATCTCTGACGCTTTTCAAACGGCCCTTATCATCAGGTCTGATTTTTTCCTGAAACGTTTCTCCGGCTTCTTTAAAGTTTTTCAGCTTGGATCTTACATTTAATAAAGCTTCCTGAACTTTATCTCTCATTTCTTCCGCCTTTGAATGCACATTCTCGGCATTTTCTTCTTTTGCTGCTTCCAGTTTACCCGCAGCTTCATTTACTTTGGACTGCATCTTCTTCTGAACACGTTTTTTCATTTCATGTGCTATTCTGTCTTTAGCTGCATCCTTTAGTTCTTCTTTTTCTTCATTCATTTCTTCTTTAACTTCATGTTTTTTTTCCTTAGCTTTCCATCTTACTGCCTTTGGAAGGACTTTTTCCCGGACACCCGGTATGAGCATGGCACTCATTCCAGCGGCAGCAAGGCTTCCATAGCCAAGCTTTTTAAAACGGTCTTTATTACTAGAGCTCATTGATTGCGTCCTCCTTTCTAAACTGAAAGGCGGGAGTGCCGCTTTCAATTCCGTTCTATTGTGGGTGTTACCCGTATCTCCCGGCCTATCAAACTGGGTATTTTTTCTGCCGTCATCATCCTCTATCAGAAAGATATATCTGTAATGAATGTTTACCGTCACAATCAGCTTTTGAAGCCTTTCATTAAAATTATTTCAGTTAGATTACAATTTGGATTTCAATGATCTTTTCTGGCATATTAACGTGCGAGTACGAAAAAACCCGGCAGATCTAATTTCTGCCGGGTGAATTATCCTTTCAAAAGCTCATCAATGACCTCCTGAAAAAATGGATCCGTTTTATTTTTCGTTTTATAGCCTAAATAAATTTCATTTAACACCGTATATTCCTGAAGTACCGTTTTTACTGTCCCTCGCTTAACCGAATCATCAATCAGATAATGCGGCAAAAGGCTGATTCCAATTCCTTTCTCAACTGCTGTTAAAATACCTCTCAAATCCGGGATGACGTAATGCGGATCGAGTTCCGGCCTCTTTTTAAAATGCTCACGCCACAGTCTTCTGATAATGGGCAGCTCCATCCCGTAGCTTATCCATTTTTTGCTTAGCAGCCAAGCTTCGGCGTTGTCCTCATCTGCTGGTCCGGCCATACCATTTGGAATGGAAACAAAAAATTCCTCTTTTTCAATAAGCTTATATTCTATTCCAGGCTTACTGAACCTCTGGGTCGTAATGATCACATCGGCCCGGTTTTGATCAAGCATGTCAAAGAGCTCCTCTGACTCTCCTTGATGATGGATCACTCTGAGGGAGGAATTCTTGAGTTTCTCTAAGCCTCTAACAGAGAAATAATCGATTGGCGAGCCAATCATGATCGTAGGTGACGACTGGATTGAATGTCTGATCTCCAGCGTTGTTTTTTCCAAAGTTTCTATTAAAGGGGCAAGCCTTGAGTACAGTTCCTTCCCCCGCTCTGTTGGGGTAATCTTTCTTGTAGTCCGGGTAAAAAGAGCTTCCCCTACTTCTGCTTCCAATGCCGCTAGATGCTGACTCATAGCAGGCTGGGTCAGAATGCGGGATCTAGCCGCTTCCGATACGGATTGATGTTTATATATACTGATAAAGCTCCGATACCATTCAAAGTCAATCACTCCGCTGCAGCCTCATTCCCTGTCCAGCATTCTTTCATTTTAATCTGATGCTTTTCTGCATATTCATCTCCCCACAAACACATTTCGTTTAGGGTACGCTGCAGTTTCTTTCCCATATCAGTCGTAGAATATTCTACTTTTGGAGGGGCAGCTTCATAAGTTTTTCGAGTAACTAAACCATGCTCTTCAAGCTCTCTAAGCTGCTGGGCAAGCACTTTGCGAGTAACAGAGGGCATTGATCTTAAAAGCTCTGAGAACCTTTTCGTTTCACCGTTAAGATTCCACAGGATCAGAACCTTCCACTTTCCTCCAATTAAATCAATAACCAGATTAATTGCACATTGATACTCATCATTTAATTTCTTCATCCCTTATCCTCCTGCCGAAGTTTCCGAACGGTAACTATCGTACAAAAAAGTGCCTTCTTGTACAAAACAGTCAATTATATCTATTATATACAATGGAATGGACAATACTAATTTTAAGGAGTTGAGCCGAATGAAAGCAATGCTGCTAGAGGAAAAAGGCAAATGGGAACAAATGAAAACCGGCGAATTAAAAACACCGTCGCCTCAAAAAGGAGAAATTCTCGTCAAGGTGCATGCAGTCGGCCTTAATCCTGTTGACTATAAAACAGCTGCCAACGGAAATCCAGGCTGGAGCTACCCGCATGTATTGGGCTTAGATGTTGCTGGTACCATTGAAGAACTTGGTGAGGGTGTAACAGAGTGGGCAAAAGGAGACCGCGTGGTTTATCACGGTGATATGACAAAAGGCGGCGGTTTCGCAGAGTTTGCTGTAACGACCGCTCATACGGTATCCCGCATACCTGATGAAATTTCTTTTAAAGATGCTGCTGCTCTTCCTACTGCTGGATATACTGCGTATGAAGCTCTTTTCAGAAAGCTTCCGCTTCATACATTCAAAACAATCCTCATTCAAGGGGGAGCAGGCGGAGTTGGCGGATTTGCAATTCAGCTTGCCAAAAACGCAGGACTTGAGGTTTTCACAACGGCTTCCTCATCCAACCATGACTACGTGAAATCTCTAGGAGCCGACCACGTAATCGATTATGGTTCAGAAGATGTAAAAGAAAGAGTACTCGAGCTAACAAACGGACGCGGGGTGGATGCCGTACTTGATACGGTTAGCCGTCAAACCTCAACAGAAGCTCTGGATTATATCGCCTACCGCGGCCAGCTCGCACACATCGCAGGAGCACCTGACACATCCAGTCTTAAACCATTTACCAAGGTCATCTCCTTCCATGAAATTGCTCTCGGAGCTATCCATAAAGCAGATTTCGAATCCCAAAAAGATTTAGCAGCAATGGGAGATGAAATGCTGCAGCTGCTTAAGGATGGGAAAATCGACTCCCTGCTCTCTGAAACAATTTCACTCGAAGAGATTCCCGATGCACTTGTCCGCCTATCGGAGCGGCATGTTAAAGGGAAGATTGTGGCTGTAATAGCTGAATAAACTGGTTGGAGCTGGCTTGACGCCAGCTCTTTTTTTGTTGAGAAATAAAATTGTTCAGGATAACGCAGGACTTTCGGTTACCCGGTTTTCTTTTACATGCCTGGCATCACACCGATTTGCTAGCTTTGCCTGGCATTATCCCATTTTCTTGCTTTGCCTGGCATTCTTGCCTGGCATCACACCGATTTCCTTACTTTGCCTGGCATCATCCCATTTTCTTGCCTTGCCTGGCATTCTTGCCTGAAATCACACCGATTTCCTTACTTTGCCTGGCATCATCCCATTTTCTTGCCTTGCCTGGCATTCTTGCCTGGCATCATCCCATTTTCTTGGCTGGCATCATCCTATTTCCTCGCTTTGCCTGGCATTCTTGCCTGGCATCATCCTATTTCCTCGCTTTGCCTGGCATTCTTGCCTGGCATCACATCGATTTCCTCGCTTTGCCCGGCATTCTTGCCTGGCATTCTTGCCTGGCATTACACCGATTTCCTCGCTTTGCCCTGGCACCTGGTATTCCTACTAGTTTCCGTCAATGCCTGGTACCCCCTCTGTTTCGTCTCTCCTCACATCCAGTCCGTTCAACGTTCTGTAATATTTTTTAAGAAAAATCCCTCATATTGCCTCTCTGCATTTTACTCTGACCTTAAAAAAATCTATAATAGCAAAGTGAAAGCAACTTTAAAGGAGCTACTATATGAATACTAAAGAGCGTAATTATACACCGATTATTGTTACATTGACCATTGCGATAAACGCGCTAGTGGCAGTCTTGTACTTTATGCCGAAGGGAAATAACCTTGGTCATATCGATTTAACCTTTATGCCGTTTTTCAATGCGGTAATGAATAGCTTTACGTTCATCTTCCTGCTGGCGGCTTTGTATTCCATCATCAAACAGAAGAATATTAAGCGCCATCGGAATTATATTTTCGGAGCGTTCACTACGACAGCACTGTTTCTGGTTTCTTATGTAACGTATCATGCATTGGCGCCGAATACACCATTTGGAGGCGAGGGGATTATCCGTCCGATTTACTACTTTATCCTGATCTCTCACATTCTCCTCTCAGTCGTTATTGTTCCGCTGGCACTTGTTACACTTGCACGGGGATTGAATATGAAAGTCGAAAAGCACCGAAAAATCGCGCGCTGGACGATGCCTCTCTGGCTGTATGTTAGTTTGACTGGTGTTATTGTCTATTTAATGATTTCTCCATACTATTAAAAAATGACCCTGATCCTTCCCGGATTAGGGCATTGTTTTTTCGTTTCCTAATAAATGGTCTACCACAACTATTAATAAATATGGTATTTTTGTAAGGACGCTAAATTTGTAAAGTATGAAAAAAGTCGAGGTATAGAGAAGATATGGATATTTGGAATTTAATTGTTGCCATGATACTTGGAATTGTTGAAGGACTTACGGAATTTGCACCTGTTTCTTCAACAGGTCATATGATTGCGGTTGATGATTTGTGGCTAAAATCCCAAAAGTTGTTTGGGGAAGAAGTAGCCAACACATTTAAAGTCGTTATTCAGCTTGGATCGATACTGGCTGTGGTTGTCGTTTTCAGACAAAGATTTTTTGATATGCTCGGAATTAAAACAAAAAAATCTGCAATTGAAAATCCAAGCGGATCAAAGCTTTCTCTAATAACGGTTATAATCGGGATTTTGCCGGCAGGGATTTTAGGTTTTGCATTTGCTGATTATATTGATAAAAACCTATTCTCTGTTCAGACCGTTGTGATTGGTCTGATCGGAGGTGCTCTCCTGATGATTGCAGCAGATTTGCTTCAGCCGAAGGTGAAAACAGAGACTGTTGATAAAATGTCTTACAGACAAGCCTTCATGATGGGACTGTTTCAATGTATCGGACTATGGCCGGGGTTTTCACGTTCTGGCTCAACGATTTCCGGGGGAGTATTGCTTGGAATCAGTCATAGAGCTGCATCTGATTTCACGTTCATTATGGCTGTGCCGGTTATGGCTGGCGCAAGCGGAATCTCCCTGCTTAAGCACTGGGAATTCATCACGGGCGATTCACTTCCCTTCTTTATCGTAGGATTCATCACAGCTTTCATTTTCGCACTGATTTCAATCCGGTTCTTCTTAAAAATGATTAATCGTGTGAAGCTGATTCCGTTTGCAATCTACCGTATCGTTATTGCGATTATCATTCTTTTGATGATCATGTAAATCATATTTAAAAACCAAAAAACCTGCCGCGGGACAAGCCGTCCTTCAGCAGGTTTTTTCTTTTTCCTAATCTTGTCTCTTCTGCTTTACTCAATCTTATCCTCTTCATACCGCTCGTCTATTGGGGAGGTGGCATAATAACGGTTGTAGCGGCGCTTGTAAAGCTTGAAAAATTGGAATACAAATGTTCTTATGATCGCGTATGCTGGTATTCCAAGAATTACCCCAAGGACTCCGAAAAGGTGTCCAGCCGTTACCAGGACAAAAATAATGGTGATCGGATGCACACGAAGGGATTTCCCCATAATCTGAGGCGAGATGAGCTTTCCTTCCAGCAGCTGAACAACCGTCCAGACAAACGCAAGTTTCAATAGCATAAATGGCGATGTGACAATGGCAATAATAATGGCCGGTGTTATGGCTATCACAGGGCCGAGGTAGGGGACAACGCTTGTCACGCTGGCGATGGCTGCCAGAACGACTGCATAGTCCATGCCTATAATAAGGAAGCCGATGTACAGCATGACTCCTATACAAAGACTCACTAGCAGCTGGCCTTGGATATAGGCTCTAACCTGCTCATCAATTTCGCGAAATACCTTTCTAGTCCCCCCGCGCATTCTCGGTGGAAGGATACGTATAAATGCATTAGGGAGTTTTTCGCCCTCCTTCAGCAAATAAAAAAGGATAAACGGAGCGGTTACCAATCCAATGGTTACGCTCGTTAATGCACTTAGTACTTTAGTAAACCCGCTGAGTGTTTCAGAAGCGACATTTGAAGCATTGCTTCCAACTGAGCTGAAGATTCCAGAGCTGCGGTCCTTCAAATCTTCATATATAGGGGCGAGATAGGACTGTCCCTCTACATACGATTCAAATCCGGTTATAAATTTATCCCAATATCCCGGAAACGAGGTGAATAGACTTTTCGTCTGGTCTACCAGAAATGGAACGACTGACATAATTAAAAGCACAAGTAATCCTATAATCAGAATCAGCAATAAGAAAATGGAGGTCGTCCTGCCGACCCCTGCTTTCATTAATAATCTCATAATCGGTCTGAGCAGGTAGTATGCCACAACCGCCAAAATCACCGGAAGTGCGACTGTCCCTATAAAGGCAGTAATCGGTTTGAAAATAAATGAAACTTTTGTATACAGGAAAATGTTCAACCCAAGGAGCAATAAAATACCTAGCACATAAGCGGTTTTTCTGCCCCCTAGAAAATGTATAATTGGATTCTTTCTTTTCTCCAAGGTCCATAAGCTCCTTCACTGGTTAAAGATTCACTAGAGTGATGATTGTTTTTTCCCCAACAATTTGGTCTTTAATCATCCAATTATTGATTGATTTCTTTATTGGCAACATACTTGAGTGCCAGTATTTCATCTGCAGACAGGTGGTCTTCTGCTATTCTCAGGACTTCCTGCTGCTCTCCTGCGTCCAAACCATCCTTTGACATGGATTGGATTTTCTGCAGATTACCTGGTCCAACCTTCGTCATAACCACTCTTGTAGCATCTTCCTTTGACGTAAATGGGAGGGAGTCAGGGTCAGCATTTGCCCCCTCCTCCAGGAATTTCTTTACTTCAGGGTTGGCATTCGCCGCATTTCTAATCCTTTCATAGCCGCCGTTTTTCTCGACTTCTGCATCTAAATAGCCTGAAATTTGGTCTGAAGCCATTTTAGGAATAAAATAATAGGCTGCCCCTGCAAGAAGAGCAATGACCACAGCCACAGCTCCTAGCCGCTTTACCCACTTCGGCCTGCGTTTATTTTTTCTATTATTATAGGTTCTGGATTCATAGCGTGAGTTCATTCCTATGTCCCTCCTGTTCGAGTACATGTCATATTAAGGATAATCGAACAGAGCATTTGTGTAAATGGAAGGAATTTTCCGACAGGTTTGCACAAGCACCGATTGAATGACTCAAGCAAAAAAGGACTGCCATATGGCAGTCCTTTTTTGACGGTTATTACTGCTGGACATAAACGGATACAGATCCGCCATTTACATTAAAGTTCGCCCAGCCATCTGAACCTATAGTTACTTTGTCCGTTCTATTCCCCGTTAGATCATACCAGACTTCTCCTGCATTTTGTGTACCGACATACATCCGCTTAGCGCCTCCCGGACCGTCCGTAATAAGAGTCGCCAGTCCTGAATTGGATTTGGAAGTATTTCCTTCTCTTGTCCAGCCGATTACATCCTGATTGTCGATATAATCCCGCTGGGTACCGTATGCGAAGTCTTTTCTAGCTTTTAATAAAGGTTCAATCTTTGTTTTTAATGAAGGAATTTCTCTGCCGCTTGTCCCTTTTGTTCCGTAAAGATCCCCGTAAAACACGTTTGGATACCCAGACTCCCGTGTCAATATGAAAGCATAAGCAAGAGGTTTAAACCAGCTTTGCACAGTTGATTCCAGAGCCTGTCCTGGCTGTGTATCATGATTATCTACAAACGTTACCGATCTTGTTGGCTGTTTGGAAGTAACCGTTCCATTTAATAGATTTCTCATATCATAGTAACCGCCTTGTGAAGAGGCTGCCTGAAAGTTATAGTGGAGAGGTACATCAAATACTGAGTGATTATTGCCGGATTTATTTAAGTAATTTTCAAGAGATCCAAGATTGTTTTGCCAATACTCTGCCACTGTAAACATTTCTTTTCCAGTGGATGTGCGGACTGACTGTACCCAGTCTCCAAGGAAAGAATGCTTAATATGCTTCGCAGCATCAATCCGGAATCCATCCAGCTTTAATTCATTGGCATACCAGGTTCCCCACTTTTTCATTTCGTTTACAACATCCGGATGATCGTAATCGACATCCGCATACAATAAGTAATCATAGTTTCCGTATTCGGTTGATACTTCCCAATCCCATGCTTTTCCGGTTCCCCTGAATTTATAGATTCTGTTTAGGTTTCTGGATTGATCATAATCTGTTCCGTTGAAATGATACCAGTTCCATTTAAAGCTGGAGTAGGTATTGCCCCTGCCAGGAAAGTTAAAGCCCGTATAGGCTTGGATTTGGTAGTCACCGGATGTTTCCTGGTTTCGGTTGTTCGGATTGACCTCGACTGCTGTTACATTTTCAGTAAAATCCGCTCCGCCTTTATGATTCATTACGACATCGCCATATACGTTAATGCCTTTGCTGTGAAGAGAGGTGATGGCAGAAACAAGTTCAGCTTTTGTTCCATATTTCGTTCGAACCGTCCCTTTTTGATTAAATTCTCCCAGGTCATAAAGGTCGTATGCACCGTAGCCAACATCCGCCTGGCTGGCCCCTTTATAAGCTGGAGGAATCCAAAGGGCAGTGATCCCTATACTTGATAAATAAGCCGTATCATTCTTCATTTTGTTCCAATGCTGGCCATCATTTGGCAAATACCATTCAAAATACTGCATCATCGTTCCATTGTCTGCCGCCATGGATCGCTGTGCCGGGATCAGCAGTGCAAACGTTAGCACAAAAATCAAAACAAAACCTGTTATTCTTCTCACTCTCTTCGCCATTAAACCGCTTCCTCTCCTTTAGTAAAATAAAGCGCTTACATATGTGAATATACAACGATTACTAGTCTCCGTTCATGAGTACAATGGTTTATTCTTATTATTCTGAACATAAGTCTTTACTCCTTATAAATAAAAAAAGCCGTGCGATTGTGCACGGCTAAGCAAAGTTACTTTTTCAGAAGTTTCGTTTTCACTAGATAATCCTTTGCTACTTTTTCAGCTGCTTCTCCTTTAACGTTTACGAGATAATTCATGTTTCTCATCTCATCATCTGTAATTTGACCAGCCAGCTTATTGAGCGGCTCCTCCAGCTCTGGATATTTTTCCAGCGTTTCCTGCTTTAAGAGAGGGGCTCCCTGATAAGGAGGGAATAAACCCTTATCATCTTCCAGCGTAACGAGTTTGTATTGCGCCAGTTCGCTGTCGGTTGAGTACGCATCAATTAAGTTCACTTCACCGGATTGAATTGCACTGTAGCGAAGCTTCGGCTCCATCGTCTTTAATGCCGGAAATTTAATTCCATAGAGCTCTTGAATTCCCTTATACCCATCCTGCCTGTCTGAGAATTCAAGGGTGAATCCTACTCTCATGTTTTGCTGAACTTGCTTTAGATCAGAAATGGTTTTTAAATCAAACTGCTCGGCTGTATCTTTTGGAACAGCAAGCGTATAGGTGTTGTTAAATTGCATCGGCTCTAAATAGGCCATGCTGTATTGATCCTTCATGCCTTTTTTTGCTTGCTCATAGACGGCTTGTTCGTCCCCGCCTTTAGGTTCCTCTTTCAGGAATGTAGAAAGTGCAGTGCCGGTGAACTCAGGATAGATATCCACTTCACCGGACTCAAGAGCATTAAAAAGGAAGGAGGTTTTGCCGAGGCTCGGCTGCAGCTCTACTTCTAAATCCGTGTCCTGCTCAATGAGCAGTTTGTACATATTAATAAGGATTTCAGGCTCAGAGCCCAATTTTCCTGCAATGACGATATCCTTTTTGCCTGATCCCCAGGCGAGCGGCACCGCGATAATGAGAGCGATGACCAGCGCTGCAATTCCAGCTTTTTTTGCTGAACCTCTTGTAGAAACTTTTTCTGCCAGTCTTAGCAATACATCAAAAAAGATGGCAAGCAGGGCGGCAGGAATCGCTCCGAGGATAATCAGCATGTTATCATTCCGGTCTATTCCAAGAAGAATCAGCTTTCCGAGCCCTCCTGCTCCAATTAATGCAGCAAGAGTGGTCGTTCCGACAATCAATACCATAGCTGTTCGGATTCCGGCCATAATAACGGGCAATGCCAGCGGAAGTTCTACTTTGAATAAGCGTTTTCTGTTATTCATTCCCATTGCTCTTGCTGCTTCAACAAGAGAGGGATCGACTTCTTTTATCCCGGTATACGTATTCCGCAGAATCGGGAGAAGTGCATAAATAACGAGCGCAATAACAGCCGGCACAACCCCTATCCCTACAAGGGGAATAAGCAGTCCCAGCAAAGCAAGTGAAGGAATGGTTTGCAAGACAGCTGTAACTCCGATTACTCCTTCAGCAAGCCTTGCTTTTCTCGTCAATAGAATGCCGAGCGGAATCGTAATAATCACAGCAATGATGAGTGCAATAAACGATATTTGAATGTGCTCGAGCAGGGCTGTCCACAGCTGGTCCTGCCGCTCCTGGAAGGTGGTAATGAATGAGTTCATCTGACTTCCTCCATTCCGAGCTGTCCAGCCAGGTATTCCATCATACCTTCTGAAGTTATAACGCCCATAATGGCCCCATTTTTTTCAACGGCGAGAGCAGGTTTTCCTTTTAAGCGTTCAATTGCTTCTTGAACAGACGCATCGTGGTTAATCGGCAGATCAGGAAACTCCGCAGGCACCGGCTGAAATGCATATGAAAGCTCACCGATTTTCGCCTGACGGACTCTGCGCTCAGGTACGGCTCTTGAACCGATAAATTCTTTTACAAAATCGTTTGCCGGATTTTGAATAAGTCCATTTGGTGTATCGACCTGAATCAGCTCACCATCTTTCATGATAGCGACGCGGTCCCCAAGTGCCAAAGCCTCTTGCATATCATGGGTTACAAAAACAATCGTTTTTTTGATTCTTTTTTGAAGATCTGCTATATCGTTTTGAAGCTTTTCTCTGCTGATTGGATCCAGTGCGCTGAAGGGTTCATCCATCAGAATAATATCAGGATCTGCCGCAAGGGCGCGGACGACACCGATCCTCTGCTGCTGTCCTCCCGATAGCTCGCTTGGTTTCCGGCTTCTGTATGTGTCAGGATCAAGCCCGACCATTTCAAGAAGCTCATCGACCCGATTTCTGATTCGATCTGATTTCCACTTTTTCAATTCAGGGACAACTGCTATATTCTCTTCAATCGTCATATGAGGAAACAAGGCAATTTGCTGCAGCACATAGCCAATATTCCATCTTAGCTCATGAATTTCATAATCCTGAACGTTTTTTCCTTGAATGAAAACATTCCCGTCTGAAGCATCGATCAAGCGGTTGATCATTTTCATCGTGGTTGTCTTCCCGCATCCGCTTGGACCGATAAAAACAAAGAATTCTCCCTTTTTTATTTCCAAATCCATTGTATGTACTGCCTTTGTCCCATCTGGATAAACCTTTGTAGCTCTTTCAAATCGGATCATTTTCTCACCTATTTCTATGAATGATTTCACAAACATCTTATTTGTTACCCGTTTTCCTGTATCATTAAGCGTTAATTTAAGGAATTAAACACATTGATGGTAACAGCAAATAAGGAGCCAGTAAAAGGCCGGCTCCTTATTTTAACCAAAGTAGCGGTTATATAATGATCTTGCTTCATCGGTCTTTTTTGTACCATGAATCAGTACTCTGCCGTCCTTAAACGCAACCAGACGAAATGACCCTTTTGTAAAGGAAAGCAGGAATGGATTGAAGGATAGGTTTTCTACTTTTCCTGCAAGCCTCTCCGCAATATGATCAAAGCGGATTTTCACATCTTCTGGGGGCCTGATCTGAACGGTATTCCTTCCGCAAAGAACGGCCGTCCTCGCGGTGTTTTCATCCTTCAAATATGGATAATCAGGATCAGAACCGCACGTTTTACAGTTCATTTTCTTCATGTTTTTCACTTTTAATGCTGAATAACTGTTATTCCATACGTCAAATGAATAAAGTTCTGTTCTGACTGCGTGGATGTTTCCTGATAGAATTTTTAATGCCTGAGCGGTTTGATGAGAAACGGTCATACTGACAGCAGGAGCTATAATCCCTGCCGTATCACATGTTTCGCCTCCCATTGGCATACTGCCCATCAGACACGCTAAGCAAGGTCCGGTTCCCGGAATAAAGGTGCAGGATAGACCGTAGCTTCCTACACACGCCCCGTAAATCCACGGAATGCCGTAACGGTGGGACAGATCATTAATCATCCATCGTGTTTCAAAATTATCGGTGCCATCCATGATCAAATCAACACCGGTTACAATTCTTGCAGTGGAAGCAGGGCTGGCATGCATGACACAGGCTTCTATGTCAGTCATATGATTGATTTGCTGCAGTCTTCTTTTAGCAGCTTCCGCTTTTGGGAGCTGTTCTGCCACATCCTGCTCTGTAAACAACTGCTGCCGCTGCAGATTGCTCTCATCTACATAATCCCGGTCCACAAGAATCAGTTTGCCTATTCCTGCCCGGACAAGAGTTTCAGCTATTCCGCTTCCCAGTGCACCGCATCCGATTAAAAGAACGGTTTTTGAGGAGATTTCAGCCTGTCCTTTTTCTCCATTCGGTAAAAAAAGTGTCTGCCTTGAATACCGGTCACTCAATGACGCTCATTCCTTCACTTGGACTGCTTGCAGATGCGTACCGTTTCTTCGGAATTCTGCCTGCTTCCCGGCCAAGATGGCCTGCACGAATGGCAAGCTTCATGGCAGCGGCCATTTTAACAGGATCTTTTGCAGCTGACACCGCTGTATTAAGGAGGACTCCATCCGCTCCCATTTCCATGGCAAGGGCCGCATCTGCCGGACTCCCAATTCCAGCATCCACAATAACCGGAACAGAAGCCTGTTCGATAATGAGACTTAAATTGAGCGGATTGACAATGCCCATTCCTGATCCAATCGGTGACGCTCCCGGCATGACTGCATGAACGCCCATTTCTTGAAGGCGTTTTGCCAATATGACATCATCCGATATGTAAGGAAGGACGATAAATCCTTCCTCTAAAAGGATTTCGCATGCTTTAAGCGTTTCAAAAGGATCCGGGAGAAGCGTCTGAAAATCACCGATGACTTCTACTTTAATCATCGTACAAAGGCCGGAAGCTTTCGCGAGCTTCGCAATCCGCACCGCTTCTTCCGCGTTTTTAGCGCCAGCTGTGTTGGGAAGAAGAGAATAACGGTTCAAATCCAGCTTTTCCAGCAGGTTTGGCTGAGAGCTTTCAAATATATCCATTCTTCTAACCGCAAATGTTAATATTTCTGTTTCTGATTCTTCAATCGCCTTTTTTTGAACATCAAAATCGGGATATTTTCCCGTTCCAAGCAGCAGTCTTGATTGAAATGAAAGGGGTCCTATTTTCAGCATGTTATCCGCCTCCTACAAATGTAACGATTTCAAAATGATCTTCGTGTGCAACAGCTTCATCCTGATGATCTTCCCGCTCCAGGATTTGTGCATTTTTTTCAATTACGATTGGCTTGCCATCAATATTCAAATGCTTAGCCAGTTCGGCAACTGAATGGATTGAATCTGGAATTTCCGTCCAGCTCCCATTAATTTTCACCTTCATTGCATTACCTCCCGATGGATGCTGATTCTTTTACAACTAACTCCGCCATAGCCTTTCCTGAAGCAGGGCTCAAGAGAATTCCGTTGCGAAAGTGGCCGGTGCAAGCGTAAAGACCTTTTCGTTCACTGTGTTCTTCCATGTAAGGGGCTCCTTTGGCACTTTGAGGCCGGAGCCCGCTCCATGCATTTTCAAAGTCCGCCTGGGCAATTGCCGGCAGAATCCGCTTTGCAGTTTCCATCAAATGCATCATCCCGGAAAGCGAAACATCTTTAGAAAAATCCCTCTCCTTCACGGTAGCGCCCACCAAGTACCTGCCGCCTCTTTTAGGTACGATATAAAAACCATTTTTATATAAAGGCTTACTGATCAGTTTTTCTTTACTCAGCACACTGATCATTTCTCCTTTAACAGGATACGTTTCACTTAAAGGACTAAAAGTCTTTAAAAACGGAGTGCTCCATGCTCCCGCTGCAATAATCACCTTGCCGCACATGATCATCTCACCATTCGCTCTCACTCCTGCAGCTTTTCCGTTATCCATCAATACTTCATCAACAGCGGTATGCTCAAATAGCTTTGCTCCATTAAGCAGTGCAGCGTGCTCATACGCCTTCGCTAATGCTGGTGCGATGACGTGCCCATCCTTAGGATAATAGGCTCCTCCTAGAACGGAATTTGATAGCAGCGGCTCTTTTTCTTTCAGCTCATCCTTTGTCATAAGCTGCACAGGCTCTCCTGTCCCCATCTGCCATGCGGCTGTTTTTTCAAGCTGAGCAAGTTCTTCGTCTGTTTCAGCTACTTTATAAATTCCTTTTTCCTCATAGCCAATGTCAATTCCTGTGACAGCTCTTAATTCTTCTGCAAGCTTGGGGAACATCTCTCTGCTTTCTCTAGCCAGGTCAAACAGCGGATTATATTCATCCCATTCAGCCTGTACACCAAGCAGACCCGCTGCAGCACTTGAGCTTTGCTGACCGGCTTTTCCTTTTTCATAAATAGCTGTCTTGTATCCTTTTTTGGAAAGCTCGTACGCTATAGAGCAGCCAATTACACCGCCCCCAATAATACATACGTCTACTTCCTTCATAATCGCACCTCCTTGCATGCCGTAATGGCATTCCTATACTCTTCTGCTGCTCTGACCGGGCTTCTGCTCTCCCAAATTCCGGACATGACTGCGAATCCAGCAATCTTTCCTTCCGACAAAGCTTGAATATGCATAGGTTCAATTCCTCCAATTGCGAGGACATCAACGGAAAGCCGGCATGCCAGTTTCTTTGCTGATTCAATTCCCTTCGGCTGCACGCCTTTTTTGCTTTCCGTTTCAAAAAGATGTCCAAAAAGAACGGAATCAGCACCTGACTCTTCGGCACTTAAAGCTTCTTTAAGCGAATGAACCGATTGTCCGGCGTGAATGTCCGGAACTGCTGATTTGACCACAGAAGGCGAAAGACTCCTATATCCGAGCTGCACCCTCCTTACCCCTGCCGCCGCAGCAATATCCGTCCTGTCATTCAGAATCAATTTCTCCTCGGGAATGCCTGACGCTATGAGGAATCGGACACCTTCATAAATCTCCATAGCTGTTTTTTCTTTCTCCCTTATGTGGAGATAATCAATCTTTGAACCTGCAAGTTTCATAAATTCGGTGATTTCTTCGAATCCAAGCTTTCCATTTGTAACGACATGAAATTCCATCTGCTGTTTCCTCCAATTTAAGAGCAGCAAAAAACCGCCCTCTGTAAGAGAAGCGGCTGCAAAAAAGCAATTGCATACCACTTCCCTTCGCCGGCATTATCCGGATCAGGTAGTAAGGGTTAAAGCGAATCGCTTCTCTCAGCCGCATCGGCACCCCCAGTGAAGGTTTTTTCCATCAAAAAAGCCCATTTCGCGTAGGGAAATGGGCTGAACATACATATATGAACAGTGCCGCTTCCCTACGCTAGTACGAACTAGATCAGGTTAAAGGGTCAAAAACTCATGTGTTTTCCTCTCAGCCGGACTACCGGCTCCCCTAGCAAACTTAAATATTGGTAATATTCTATTATTATACCACTGCAGGAAAAATAATCAAAGAACCTGAAAATACAAGCCGGCATGAGCGCTGCACCCCGGATTAAAGCTTCCTTTGCATTCCGGACAAACAGAACCGCATTCCAAATAGTCATGAATCGTCAGTTCATTTCCGCACTTTCCGCATAAGACGGCTTTCTCATCAAACATTTCGGCTGGCCAAACCTGGGCTCGATGATCTGCATGTTCCGCGTGGCAAATATGACATGGATAATACTCTTTGCAGCACCAGAATTTGATCGCAATGATATCAAGCTGGCTATGGTAATGGGTGCAGCGGGTTTCATCGTCTACAAGAGATCCTTTGACCATTTTCATCACCTCTGCATTTATCATACAGTAAAAGCCCCAATCCTGGAAATCAGGATTGGGGCTTTTCATCCTACTGCTGTTTATTATCATTATAGTATTGGACGCTGTACTGGGCTCCTTCAGAGACCATTTTGTTATCTTCGACATCCTGAGGATCGGGATTGCCGCCTTTATCGATTGGAAAGTTATCCTCTTCTTTGTTTTTGCTTTTTGAGAACATGGAAACAACTTTGTCCTGAGCCTGTTTAACACCGTCTGTCACTTTCTCTCGTCTGGATCTGTCTTTTAAATAGACGGTAGCAGCAACACCTGCAGTTGATAAAGCAACACCTGAAATAATTAATCCATTTCGTTTATTCATGGGTGATTCTCCTTTCAAACAAGTGATGTGATGTTAGTATTTAAATTACCCCATGCTCATATTGCTAAACATTAAAACGAAGAGGGAGGACTCTTCATATCCGTTCTCAAGACAGATTTCCGCTGCTTAGAAACCCGTAATTTTTTAAAAACAAACCCCGCCGTATACTCATACGGCGGGGTCAATTTTTGATCAATTACTCTTCACTTTTCACAACAGCATGTCCGCCGAATTCATTTCGTAGGGCAGAAACGACCTTGCCGTGGAACGTATCATTTTCCTGGGAACGATATCTCATGAACAATGACATGGCAATAACAGGCGCTGAAGCCTGGAAATCAAGCGCTGCTTCCACTGTCCATTTCCCTTCACCTGAAGAGTTCATGACACCGCGGATTCCTGCAAGTTCCGGGTCTTTAGAGAATGCATTTTCCATTAGTTCCATGAGCCATGAGCGGATAACCGATCCATTGTTCCATACTCGTGAAACCTCTTTGTAATCATAATCAAAATCACTTTTGTCCAGAATTTCAAATCCCTCAGCAATGGATTGCATCATTCCGTATTCCACGCCATTGTGAACCATTTTGAGGAAGTGTCCGCTTCCGGGCTTGCCTGCATGAAGATATCCGTTTTCAACAGAAAGATCCTTGAACAGCTTCTCAACTGCCGCGAACGCTTCAGGTTCTGCTCCGATCATGGTGCAAATCCCGTTTCTTGCACCTTCTGTTCCGCCGCTTGTTCCGCAGTCCACGAAGTAAATTCCTTTTTCTTTGAGCTGCTGGCCCCGTCTGATTGTTTCTTTGTAATTGGAGTTTCCGCCATCAATCAGAATATCTCCTTCACTCATATGAGCGGATACCTGCTGAATGACATGTTCTGTTATCTCCCCTGCAGGAACCATCATCCAGATGATTTTCGGCGAAGGAAGTTTTTCTGCAAGCATTTGGATGCTGTCAGCCGTCTCGATTCCTTCTCCCCGTATAGCTTGAAGTGCCTCTGCACTTACGTCATTTGCTATGACATCGTAGCCATGATCTTTCATATTAAGGGCCAGGTTGTAGCCCATTTTTCCAAGTCCAATTAATCCAATTTGCATGATGCTGCCTCCTTCAATCTGTGCACGTAGCTATGTAAATCTCCTTTAATACTATACCATTTTCCAGAGAAATTTGACGAATAATATTCTGGAAAGGAATGTAAACCACTTATTTCCTTCCTCTCAGCACCCATGCATAAATTAGCATCTGTTAGACAATCTAAGAAAAAAAAGGAGGGATCCGAATGAAGAGGATGACCCTTTTCCTTCTAGGATTCACCATGCTTCTCTCCGGATGCATGGGCAATACCGGAAACGCTAATGACAGCGAAACGAAGAACAAAATGATGCGCTCTGCCAATCAGGTAAATGAGAAACCGCGTGTTGATCAAATCAGCAACAAAACGAAGGATACCAATCCTTCTGAGACAGAATTTAAAAAACGGAAAATCGAAACTATTGGGTTCCTTGAGCCGGTAGATGCGAATGCAGCCTCAAAAGAAGTCCGCAATACGGGGAATCTTCTTTCCTATACCGCCTTTTTCAGCTACAGGGTTAAAGAAGACGGCAGCCTGATTCCATTGGATGATCAAAAGCCGCTCTCATCCGTTAAAGACACTTCCACAGTTCCAATGCTCGTCCTTACAAACTTTATGGATGGAAATTTTTCACCGGATATTGCCCATAAAATTTTCACAGACAAAAAAGCCTCTGAAAAATTAATGACGAGCCTGCTTGATACGATGAAAGCTAAAGGCTATAAAGCATTGAATATTGATTTTGAACATATTCGTGAAAAGGATCGTGCCCTTTTCAATGGATTCCTGGAAACCATCATTCCACGGGTTCAAAAAGAAGGCTATCTTGTATCTACAGCCCTTGCTCCTAAGACGAGCGATGAGCAGGCTGGACCTTGGCATGGTGCTCATGATTACAAACGCCATGGAGAGCTGGCGGATTTTGTAATCTTGATGACCTACGAATGGGGATGGTCAGGCGGACCCCCAATGGCTGTATCTCCAATTGAACAAGTAAAGAAAGTAGTTGATTATGCGCTTACAGAAATACCAAGAGAAAAGATTGTCATGGGTGCTCCGCTTTATGGATATGATTGGGTCCTTCCTTATAAGAAAGGAAGTGCCTTTGCTAAAAGAATTGCTCCTCAGGAAGCTGCTGACCTTGCCGTTGCAAAAGGAGCAGAAGTTCAGTTTGACAATAAAAGTCAATCTCCTTTCTTTTACTACAAAGGAGACGATGGGAAAAAGCATGTGGTCTGGTTTGAAAATGAACAGAGTGCCCGAGCTAAATTTAAACTTATTCAGGACTATAAACTACGCGGAGTTGCCTACTGGGTTCTTGGGGAGCCATTCCCTGAAAACTGGGAACTTTTAAATGAACTGTTTAAAATCAAACATCCTAAATGAAGAACAAAAACCGGACAGCCGCAGAGGCTGTCCGGTTTTTGGTTAATTTACATATTTCATTTGCTGCGGATCATAGGTTACGGTATAGCCGCCGCCAAGATCCAGCTGGTTTCCATTAATTCCATAAACGCGGGACTCTGTATTCTTTTTTAATGTGCTGTAAACAGTCCCATCCGGGCTAATCATAGCCGTGTCAGCTGAAAACTGAATGCGGCCAAGGTGATAAATAGGCTTGTCCGCTGCGGAAACATAATAGCCTCCGCCTACCTGATACGCCTCTTCATCGTAATCATAAACCCGAAGAGCTTCTCCGCTAAGGACCGGTCTGAGAACAGATCCGTCCGGGCTGTATATCACAGTTTTTGAGTCTTTTATTAAAATTCTGCCTATGTACGCACTCATTTTGCTGCTATTGGCTTCAATTAAATACCCGCCGCCAACGTCATAGCTGTTTCCTAAAACACCGTAAACTCGGATACTCTCATCCTTGTTCAGCATTTTGAAGAGGGACCCGTCAGGTGCAAGCATTGGTACCTCTGATTTAATCATTAGCTTTGCAACCGGCAATTTGTGGTTTGCCGGCAAATACACTTTTGGGATAGCAAGCGTAATTTTTGCCATATCGAAGTGAATTTCCAAAACTTTTTCCCCATAGCCTCTGCCTGGAACTGCCCATCTTCCATTCAGGTCAGACCATAATGGGGCGATGCCGCGTTTAACCAGTTTAAAACGGGGGTCTGCAAGCTCGGTATACAGCGGTTCGGTGCTGGCATAAGCCTTCAAATGCTGAATGTGCGCGCGTACTCCTTCTTCCGGTGTGCTAAAATATGCACCTTTTACTCCGCCTCCGGTTGTGCCGATTCCAGCATAGTTATTTTGCTGCGGAACCACATCGCCGCCGTAATTAAAAAAACCGGTTTCATGGATAGCCTGGGCAAACGCTATGTCTCCCCGGACGCCTTCTTTTCTGCCCGTTTCAAGATAAATTTCCGCAAGCTGATAGATTGTAACAGTTGTTAGTTTGGGAGTTGGATTGTTTAGCAGGACATAATCGCCCATTTGCTTCGAGGTCAGCATGGAGGATCCCATTATGGACATAGATTCCGCTTTGGCAGGAGGGGTAGGGATGATGAAGCTTAACAGTAATACCGTTACCAGCAACAAGGGATATGGACGGGTGTCTTTTAGCATATCAGTATAACTCCTTTTTCCATTTAGTGAACAACAAGTCATATTATAGCAAATAATAGATGAATAGGTATTTATTTCTTGTAAATTATTAATTAATTTGTCTATTTCTGCGGAAAAATGCTTAACCGATTTATACGAATAACGCTTTTAAACTCGGCTGTTTTTCCGTTGCAGGTATTCATTTCAATCAACAGATGTAAACATTACCATACATAATTTAAATATCGTCAAAAAAACAGGGCCACGTGGTGCTGCCCTGTTTTTGCTGCTTGATTTTCACTTTAAAATTTAGATAAATGCACTCATTTTTTGAATTCCTCTACAGCTGATATTCCCCCGCTTCCTCTTTTCGTGATATTTCACGATATTTTAAAACAGAGAATGCTATCGCTGCAGCCCATAAAAGAAGAATAATACCGTAAATGACTGGATGAAAACTTTGATTTGGCACCCACATTTGCAATAGTGTTCTTGCATTTGTTAACACGATAAAACCGCCGACAAGAACTCCAAGTAAATGAGCAGGTACTTTACGGACCAGCCAGGCAGCAAGCGGAGCAGCGATGACTCCGCCAATCATTAAGGCTCCTGCCCACAGCCAATTCACCTGTTCCCATCCAAGAGAGATAATAAATCCAATGGATGCGGATAAAGCTATGGCAAATTCGCTTGTGTCTACAGTTCCGACTACTTTTCTAGCTGAGGTGCCTTTCTGGGAAAGCAGCACTGGCGTCGCAATTGGCCCCCAGCCTCCACCGCCGGTTGCATCAAAGAATCCAGCGATTAGTCCAAGCGGAACCGCTTTTTTAGCAGATATTTCAAGTTTATCTTCTACTTTCTGCTGCTGCCGGACAAGAAATAGGAAGCGGATGGTGACGTAAATCCCGAGAGCAAGAAGGAAAGTCGATACATAGGGTTTTACAAGATCACCTGGAAGATTGCTTAAGAAACAGGCTCCTGCAAACGCTCCGATTGAACCTGGAATAATCAGTTTTAATACCGTTTTTTTATCCACATTCCCAAACTTAATATGGGACGCCCCAGATGCCGCAGTTGTTGCTACTTCGGCAATATGCACGGAGGCAGATGCAATAGCAGGCGCTATGCCAAAGGTAAGGAGCAAGGTTGTTGATGTGACCCCGTATGCCATTCCAAGCGCACCATCGATAAATTGGGCAAGCAGTCCTACGAAAATAAAAATAATGAGCTTATTCAAAGTTTCTCCTCCTCTTTGGACTGAAAAAGGCCCTGAACGTGTTAACGTTCAGGACCTTCGGTTGACCGATCAGTCTCTGTATCTATTAATGCAAGTTTATTCAAATAATTCCGATAAGTCAACTGTGTTTTTAACGACAATTTCTTTTTTTCTGTGTACGTATTGTGACAAATAACAAAATGGACATGAAGTGCTGAAAGGATTGTATATAATAGTCCTAGCACACGTTTAGGAAGGAGATTGAATATGCTGGTTTCTACCCCAATCAAAAGACTGCGGTTCATAGGAACAATTGAGGGAATTTCTTTTATCGTTCTTCTTGGAATCGCTATGCCGCTTAAGTATTTCGCAGACATGCCAATGGCAGTAACAATTGTCGGCTCCCTTCACGGACTGTTTTTTGTCCTATTTATTCTGGCTGTTGCAAATGCTGCGTTTCGCCACCGCTGGAGCATTATCAAAATGGGATTAGCACTTGTCGCCTCCGTCATTCCATTCGGAACGTTTTTCCTCAATAAAAAGCTGCCTGAAAAATAAGAAGAACGGGTCTGTAAAAGCCCGTTCTCTTTTTATGCCATTTATTAACGGTGGTTATTTTTCTTTTTCTCAACTGCTTCTTTCAAAGGATCGCCTTGCAGCGCCTGTTCTGCATCTGAAAGAGCAGATTGAAGAGCCTGGCCATCGTTTTGGCTTTGGTGCGATTGCTTTTCTGATTTGTTGTCTTTACCAAAAATACCCATATGCTCACCTCCTATAATAATGAATCCCTCTTAATATGAGAAAAATCGGTCATATTTATACAGTAAACACAGAGTTCTTGACAAAATCTAACGTTAACGTTAAGGTTAGTTTAGTACGAAAGGAATGGTGCGGATGAATAAGTTTAAGATTGATGATGCAGCAAGAGAAACAGGCCTGACCAAAAGGACCATTCGTTATTATGAAGAGCTGGGTTTGATTAAAGAGCCTGAAAGAACAGATGGCGGTACCCGTCTGTATAGTGAGGATGACATTGAACGGTTAAAAAAAGTCGTGCTCGCAAAAGATATCCTTGGTTTTTCCCTTCAGGAGCTTCAGGACTTTGTAAAGCTCCGTGAAAAAATTCAGCACCATCGCGAGGATTACCGCAATTCAAGTGATACTTCAAAACGAAGAGAGGAACTCGAGCATATTGCAGCCGGGCTATCCGAACAAATCTTCATGATTGATAAAAAAATGGAACGGATGCAGGATTTCAGAAATGAGATTTCACAGCTTCAGGACAAAGCAGCACAACTTTTGAAAGAGTAAGGTGATTGGAATGAAAAAACAAGCATTTGCACGGAATATAACCGTTCTCGCAACTTTTCTTGCCTTTATGGGAATTGGAGTCGTAGACCCGATTCTTCCTGTAATTGCAGACCAAATTGGAGCTACTCATTGGCAAGTCGAGTTACTGTTTACAGCATATATTTTAACAATGGCGATCATGATGATCCCTGCAGGTATTTTAGCAAGCCGCTTTGGAGATAAACGAATGATGGCCGTCGGATTGGCCATCGTGACGGTTTTTGCTTTTATTTGCGGCGTCTCCAATACCATTGCGGAGCTTTCCATTTTCCGGGCTGGATGGGGGCTTGGGAACTCCATGTTTTTCGCAACAGCCATGACACTGCTCATTGCCCTATCCATTGACTCTCATAAAGCAGTCGGGCTGTATGAAGCAGCAATCGGTCTCGGAATGGCTGGCGGTCCTTTATTAGGAGGAGTACTTGGCGGTCATTCATGGAGATTCCCGTTTATGGCGACAGGTCTTCTTATTTTTGCTGCCTTCCTGCTGGTCATGCTGTTTGTATATGAACCTGTTAACAAACAAAAGCGGAAACCCGCCGGGCTTAAAGAACTAAAGCAGCTCTTCGCCTACAAGCCATTTATTAAAACGGCGCTTGCTGGAATGCTTTATTATTATGGTTTCTTTGTGGTGCTGGCTTATTCCCCTCTTGTTGTAAAACTGGATACGATCCAGATTGGATTCGTTTTCTTCGGATGGGGTTTATGTCTTGCATACGGTTCCGCCGGGCTTAGTCACACCCTTGAAAAGAGATGGACGGCAAAAGAGATTCTCCCAGTAACGCTGGCTATTTTCACGGTACTGCTATTATTGCTCTTTTTCGTCAGCTCGACCCCTCTTATGATTATGATCATTATTCTTTCCGGTCTCGTATCCGGGTTGAACAATGCTCTATTCACAAGCCATGTAATGGAGGCTCCTTTTGAACGAAGCATTATTTCAGGAGGATATAATTTTCTGCGCTGGCTGGGAGCTGCATTCGCACCTGTTGTATCAGGATTAGTAGGGCAGGCTGCAGGAGTGAAAATTCCGTTTTTAATTGCAGCAATAGTCGGAGCAATCGCACTGCTTTTTGCCTATTCTCCTAAGAAAAAAACAGAAACTGTTCAATAATGAATGACGCGGGGCTTATGTTTCCCTGCACATAGCAAGAGGGAGCGGTATTACTTGCCGCTCCCTCTTTTTATCCAATTTTCGATGTATTGAATAATCTGCTTTTGCTGCTCTTCTGCTGGAATCTCTGCTGAATGATCCCCCTTTTGCTTTCCGTAAAGTCCAAACTGCGCATGATTTCCGCCTTTTATTTCATAAAACAGGGCATCATCAGGAACATTTTTCTTTGAGTTTTCAATGTCATCAAGTGACGTAAGTCCATCATTGGCAGCGGATATCGATAAAACGTCCACATTCGTCTGCTTTAATTTCGCTGATTCAGCTGGATAAGATGCAAGAAAAAACACGCCCTCCACTGACTTCTCATGCTTTGCTGCGTAATTTGCTGCCGCCACGCCTCCTAGAGAATGGCCCCCAATATACCACTTTTTTATTTTAGGCCTGGATGATTGAGCTTTCTCTGCATTTCCGGTTCCGAGAATGGCAAAATGAAATGGCATTTCCGGAATAGCCACCGTAATCCCCGTCTTTGCAAGCTCCTGTCCGATGAATGCATAAGCTTCAGGTTCTACTTTCGCGCCGGGATACAGAATGACTCCTGCCTCTGTTTTAGTGCCGGAAGGGTCAAAATATAAGATCCCGTCTGTTTCAGTGTACGAGTCCTCCGGAACAAGCCTGGTCAGATCTTTCGACGGCTTATAAGTAAATTGGGACCAGACAAAAAATCCTCCAGCGAGCAGGACGACGGCGCTTGTTAAAATTGCGATAAATATCTTCAGCCATTTTTTCATGCTGTTCCTCATTCCCCTCAGAATTTCATCTTATTTTAACCCAAATTTTCTCAGCCAAGGCTAAAAAGAAAAAAAATACGGTTAGAGTGCACCTATATAGGTTAAATATACAATGTACTGAAAACCCTGGGAGGGATAAATGACATGAAAAAGATTTTAATGGTATTAACTAACTCAAGCGAGATTGATAAAGAGCATGAAACAGGCTTATGGCTTGGTGAATTTGCAGAGCCCTATAATGAATTTGTAAATAGCGGGTTTCAAGTTAGAGCAGCGAGTCCTAAGGGAGGAAGAATTCCTATTGACCCTAATAGCGTGGAAGGAACGCCTCCGGATGAATGGGATGATGCCATCGCTATGCTTCAAAATACGGAAGTGCTTTCTGCACTGAACCCGCAGGATTTCAACGGGATCTTCCTGCCTGGAGGCCATGGAACGATGTTTGATCTTCCGGAAGATCCTGCTCTTCAAAAAGCTCTTGCCTATTTTGCTGAAAATAATAAAGTAATTGGCGCTGTTTGCCATGGGCCGGCAGGATTTGTCGGAACGAAGCTATCAAACGGCAAATGGCTTGTCGACGGAGTCAGCTTAACAGGCTTTACAAATGAGGAAGAACAGCAGACAGGACTTGATTCCTTAATGCCATTCCTGCTTGAATCCAAACTGAGAGAGCAGGGTGCGCAATTTGAGGGAGCAGCTGCCTATTCAGATCATGTCGTCGCTGACACGCGGTTTGTTACCGGCCAAAACCCTCAAAGCAGTAAATCGGCTGCCATTGCTTTTGTAAAGGCGATCAACTCTTAAAAGAATTCATCCAGAAAAAAAGTACTTCCGCGTCAGGAAGTACTTTTTTCGTTTACTATTCTTTCTCCACCATGTTTAAAAGCATATGAGCTAATGCGTGCTGCTGCTGTTTATCCCCCGATTTCCAAAGCTCCTGCAGCAGATACTCTTCCCGGTTTTTCGGGTTTACGTGATCTGCCAGATAATTGGCGACTCGCTCAGTCGTTTTCGCCAGCTGCTCCTCGCTCAAGCCTATTTTTTTGCCTACATCTACTTTTTCCCTTAAATACTTTTTGAAGCCATCAAAGTTTTCAAGGATTTCTTCCTGTTTATCTACACCGATCCGGCTGACTACGTCTTCAATTTTACCTGGATCTACATCGCCTGTTCGGTCAATCATATGATTTTTCTCGGACATCTGAAACACTCCTTATTTAATATGCTACTTATCCTTTCCCTTACCGGAAATGTTGAAACACTTTTTCATCATAATTGCTGTATTAACAAGCATCAGACGCTTTATCCGATTTATAAGCATAGAAAAAAGCCGGGAGTGAACCCGGCTTTTCAAAAGTTTTCACATATTAGCTTCTTTGCGCATTCATTGCTTCCCATTCTTCCTTGCTTGGTCCATAAATTCCAGGGACCTTCAATCCAGCAAGTCTCATAAGTACGGTCAGCTGTGCACGGTGATGTGCCTGATGCTGGATAAGTAAACGAAGTACACCTTGTACAGGAAGCTTATATCCAAAAAGATCAACCACTTCGTGCATTCTCTCGTCCGTGACCTGGTCCGGCAATGCTTCTGCTAAGCGCTGGCTGAGTGTTATGTAAGTCTCTTTAATTTCAGCAGCGGATTCAGGTGCTTTTTTTTGGAGATCAGGATGCTCAAATTCTACTCCAATTTGTGAAGGAAAATAGTAAACAGATCCAGTAATGTGCCAAGCAACGCTACCGATGCTGTAGAGTTCCGGCGAAACTTCCTGGCCTAGTGATTCATCTGTCAGCACATCCAGTGTTTTTTGGGTTAACAAAGACTCCTGTTGCCATTCGTTTAAAAAATCTTTAACTGTTGCAAACATATAATTCCCTCCTCGGATTAGCAGAACTTTGTTCCATGCTATTGTATCACGAGGAACTGTTTGTCTGCTTAAAGGAGGGGGTTGTTTCTAAAGATGTCTTCTCGTACTTTCCAGCAGGATTTAATAAGCCTCTGCGTTTTCAGCATGCCGGTTATTATACGTTTCTGTATCCAGTTCCTTCGTTACGCGGCTTGTTACAATCCCTGCTGTCATGCTTCCGCTAACGTTTAAAGCGGTTCTCCCCATATCAATCAGAGGTTCCACAGAGATGAGCAGACCTGCTAAAGCAACCGGCAAGTTCATTGTGGACAGGACCAGAATGGCAGCGAATGTTGCTCCGCCTCCCACTCCCGCTACTCCAAAGGAGCTAATTACTACAACGACGATCAGCGTTAGAATAAATGCCGGATCAAGAGGGTTGATATTCTGTGTCGGAGCAATCATGACTGCGAGCATCGCTGGATAAATCCCTGCACAGCCGTTTTGGCCAATTGTAAGGCCGAAAGACCCGGTGAAGTTCGCGATTCCTTCTGGCACTCCCAGCTTTTTAGTCTGCGTGCTTACATTGAGCGGCAGTGTACCTGCACTTGATCTGGATGTGAAGGCAAACGATAATACAGGTATTATTTTTTTCACATAAAGAATCGGGTTCAATCCTGAAATAGAAATAATAAGCAAATGAATGATAAACATGACTGCTAGCGCTATATATGATGCAATGACGAATTTACCCAGTTTTAAAATTGAATCAAAATCGCTTAGCGCCACTGTCGAAGTCATAATGGCAAGTACTCCATACGGAGTCAAACGCAAGATCAGTGTTACAATCCTCATGACAATTGCATAAACAGCGTCAACGATTTTTGAAAACATTTCAGCCTGTTCTGGCTGCTTCCTTTTCACTCCAAGGAAAGCAATTCCTATGAAGGCCGCAAAAATAACGACAGCAATCGTTGAAGAAGGACGTTCACCCGTCAGATCAAGAAATGGATTTGCCGGCAGCAATTCAACTACCTTCTGAGGAAATGTCTGTCCTTCGATTTCACTGAATTTTTCTTCGATCTGCGCCGCTCTTTCTTTTTCTGCGTCACCTTGATCAATTTGAATGGCTTCCAGTCCGAAGCCTGCAGCTGAAGTAATTCCGACAGCAGCTGAGATAGCCGTTGTTCCTAATAAAACGGCTAAAATTAGTCCGCTGATTTTCCCGATATTCGCTGACAGTTTCAGCCTGGTAAAAGCAGCAACAATGGATATAAACACAAGGGGCATAACAACCATTTGAAGAAGCTTTACATAACCGTCCCCCACTATGCCAAACCAGTCTATGGAGGATATAAGCGCTTCCGATTCAGCGCCATATGCGGCCTGCAGGGCATATCCGAACACAATTCCGATTCCTAATGCGGTAAACACCCGTTTAGAAAATGAGACATGCTTTTTTTGCATGTAAAAAAGACCTGCTATGATGAGCAGCAGCAAAACAATATTTAAGATTACAAAACCCACACTAAATTCCTCCTTATTTTTTCTCCCGCCATAATAATACGATAATTCCAATGAATTAAGTAGGGATATTTTTCGACTTCCTTATCTTATATGATTTTTTCTGGCTTGTCATGTAAGATGTATTTCAAAAACTGTGCCTCAAAGGTAAATATGAATGATTCCGCATTCTGAAATCAATAATCCTTTCGCCCATCCCCGGCATAGACTTAACTATATGCCTGGTGGGGAGGAACTCTCTTGATTATCATTCAGAACAAGGAAATGGATTACAGCAAACTAAAAAAAGAAGCGAAAACATCTGTTCAAAAAGAAATGATCTTAAATATGGATAAATACGAAGAAAAGTATGTATTTGTAAGTTTGGAACAATTTTCGTTTGAGTTAAATATGAGAAGCAAGGTCATTGAGGCTGCGAGAGCATTAACGTATAGCGGTGCCGAATTTGCTACTTTTGAAACGTCAATGTGTAATCCGGCTTTATGGATTTTGACTGAGAGGGGAGCCTTTATCTTAAGGCAGGGGGTTCCTTCTTCGGCGGGAATTCAGGATATTTTTAGGAATGGCCGCTTTTACGCATTCGAATGCGCTACGGCTATTGTGATTTTATTTTATAAAGCAGCCCTCGACAGCCTTGGTGCCCAGGCATTTGATCGTTTATTCAGAGGCATCGTATTAAGGGATTGGCGGCATGATGAGGATCTAAACATCCGTACTCAGCGCGGAAATGATTTTATCCCGGGGGATTGCCTTTACTTCAATAACCCGGATTTCGACGCCCAATATCCTCAATGGAGGGGTGAAAACACCATCATGATGGGGAATAAAGAGTATTTTGGACATGGGATGGGGATCAAAGATGCAGACGCGGTAATCAAAAGCCTGAATGGATACCGGTATCCATGGTCAAAGCGTTCTGCCTATCTTCTTTCACAGACAACCAGGCCGGACTATAAATATTTGTACTTTTTCAGCCCGGCAAACAGCGGATTGCCTGTTTATTATCAAAATAGAGCAATTGTTTCAAGGATTGGGAGCTCAACATCCGCATTATAAGCCGTCTATTCAGGCTCTGCGGGCTGCTTAAAGGCCCTTCTCCGCTTGTACCAGGCTTCTAATCCGAAGTGCTTGTTTACGAGCCACTCCATGTGCTCCAAATCGGCCCGCTCCACAATGGGATCCCGGTCATCCCATTTTACATACCGGACAAAGAAGTAATTTTTTATCGGACAAAGAAGAACTCTGGAATGAGGAAATGGGGAAAAAACAAACTCAACATTTCCTCTTTTTTTATAGGAATAATCCACAATCTCCAAATTCATCACCCTCTCAAGTGTAAAACACTCTGTACAGGATTCAAGTGTGAATGTGCTGGAAACAATTAATCACTAGTTATTTTTATGAAAATCCTGCGGGTTCTCGGACCATCAAACTCGCAAAAATAAATTCCCTGCCATCTTCCAAGTACGAGACGGCCGTCTGCTATCATGATTTGCTCGGATGCTCCGACGGTACTTGCTTTCATGTGAGCTGCTGTATTTCCTTCCATATGGCGGTCTGAATCCATTTCCCAAGGGAATACGGCATTGAATCTTTCAATCATGTCTCTTTTTACATCGGGATCGGCATTTTCATTGATGGTGATTCCGGCTGTCGTATGAGGGCAGTAGACAAAGACAAAGCCAGATTTCGTGCCGGACTTGGTTACCTCCTCCTGAACAAGCTCTGTAATCTCTTTAAATTCATCGTGCTCCCTTGTCTCTATTGTATGAGTGATCATGAGAAAACTCCTTTTCCAAGTTTTAAACTACTCATTGTTTATTTAATATCACAGTGGGAGAATGTTTAAACGGAAACTATTATTAATTGATAGCTTCAAATTGGAATGAGTATGGCTGATTTCCGCAGCAGGACTCGCTTTCCGCGGAAAGGGAGTATCCTGCAGCGGAAATCAGCCAAACCTATTATTTTTCAAAGAACTTAGTTCAAAACATCCTTGAGATAAACATACAGAATCAAGATCCCTCATGCTTACTCCTATACCTACTTTAAATCCGTTAGTTCAACAAAATCCCACTCTTAAACCCACTCTTTTCCATAATCACGAATGAATTGAAGGTCCTCTTGATAATGTTGATAATGTCCTTCATCAATCATTTTTTGGAACGCCATATCGCCTTCTTTGGCTTTCCTTTGCATGGTTTTACATAATCCTTCTACTCGCAGCAATACCATCTTTAAAAACCCTGTTTTCATTCCCTCTATGCCATAGGAATCAAAAAATTTCTCAATTCTATGTTTTATCCGTTCACTATCCTTTAGCGGGTCGTAATAAACGGCCTCACCAGCTTCCGTATGATGCAATCTGCTTAAAGGGACGCACGTGTAAAGAGTATAGGCGATATCCCAAAGTCTAGGACCAGGAGCAGCCAGATCGAAGTCAATCACACCTGTTGGTTTTTCTTGACGAAAAATAATGTTATAGATGGCAAAGTCATTATGGCACATCACCTCAAAGGGCTGCGGGGTGTTATCGATAGGCTGCCAGGATTCTTTTATCGGAAAGTCACTTACCGCATCATGATAGCGGCGAAGCATCTTTGCAATTTCTTTTAAAGCCTCATCCGACCACATATATTTCTTTAACGGATAATTCCCGGCTTCTCCTTCAATAAAGGATAAAATCTCTCTGCCTTTTTCATCAATACCCAGAAACTTTGGCACACCGTTCAAGCCTTTGCTTTCAAGGTGATTGAGCAATGTATGAACTTTTACACTATCAGGCTTTAATTCTCGTCGAACAGTAAGCCCCAGCCGATATACGCTGGAGACATTCCCTCCTGTTAGCTTTTCTTCGCTGCCGTACTGACTATCCATTAAAATTCCCCCAATTTAGGGACTGTATGATTGTGTCAATAGAGATGAATTCACCCAAAAATAAAAGCAGATATACAAAGGTATCTGCTCGGCATTTGGAATATAATTGTCCACACCATGTGTCCCTTGAATGATTTAAGATCGACAAATAAACGCATCCTTAAAGCAAAGGACTGCAATTGTCTCTATCTAATTAACGATCATTTCAAGGCATTCCACATATGAACAGATTCCCCTCTCTTTACATCTCTAATTATATATTACCAAATATCACCAAAATAATCATGTGAAATTTAAACATAGCCTATCATATTTTTTAAGTAATCTATTTTTCTTAAATCTTTATAATTATTTTTGTCTGCCCGGTAACTATCCTTTGAAGAAGATTTGTAAACATTCAAATACTGCGAAGGATTTAGTAAATAATACTTTGCGTTCCCCATTTGATGTATTTCTAAATCTTCTAATTGTACCCCTGCGAAATTTGGTAAAGTGTCGATAATACCAAATTCAACTGATAATCCCTCTTTATAGAACCCGTGCTCATGCAAGTCAATTAGGCTGTACTCCATTAAGGTCATGATTTTCACAATATCCATCCAGTTATGTATAGATCGTTCCGGCGGCACTTCCCATCCTCTTTTATCGCCTGGTACATGAATGTCTATGTCTTGAGCATCCCAGCTCTCCCCCGTAATCACTTCTAAACCAACCGATCCCATTAACAACGGAATAACCTCAATTTCATTTAGTTTTTTGGAAATTTTAATGAACTCATTAAACTTGTGATTATCTATTTCCCCCACCACTTTCAGCTTCATTTAATTGAAGTTTATCATACGCTTCTGCAATTGGAATTATATCCCTATACCTTATTGTTAATATTCAGGTAATCACCCGTTTGAAAATGGATGGTTGTTTAATCCACGCTTTTTTATCATTCAAGAAGAATGGGAACAGATGTTAAAAGGTGCTTCGGAACACCTTGCTGTCTAATAAGTCCTGCTCAGAGAAAATGATTTAAATTGTCCTCACCCCTGGGATTCTGTATGGCCATTCCGGGGGTTTTTTAAATATGGCTATGTTAAAGCAAGAATTATGCTGATTTTTAACCCCTATTAATTGGAGCGGAAGGCATGAGGCTCACCGCCCCCAAAGGATAAGCGAACGCCTGCAAGGGAAATCAACAGCCAAGTTTAACAGAGCTTTTAAAAAAGTAATTCGAACAATTATGGGTTAGGCTGATTGGAGCGGAAGGTGCGACACTCCTGCGGGAGCAGCGGGACAGGTGAGACCCCGCAGGCGCTTGCGCCGCGGAGGCTCACCGCCCGCCCCGCGGAAAGGGAGTATCCTGCAGCGGAAATCAGCCAAAACCAAACTTATTTGTAGCCAAGAAAAAGACACCCGCCACATAATCGAGTGTCTTTCCAATTAATCCATTTCGCTTGCCGGAATTAATATTTGTCCATTCAAGTCCCGCTGCAGGAGGGTTTGAAGAATGAGTTTTGATAAAAGGCTCGGCTGATAGGGCTTAACTAGATAATCGCTTGCCCCAAGCTGAATTCCTTTTTCTTTCTCTTCAAGGGCCGATGAAATGAAGATCGGCACCTGTTTCAACTTTTCACATCCCTTTACTTCTTCAAGCACATCCCATCCGGTGTAGGACGGGTCATCGAGCATAATATCCAAAACGACGGCATCTGGACGCTGCTCTCTGATTTGATGCAATGCTTCTTTTCCGTTTGTAAATATTTCAACCTTTAGATGGCTCTCCTCTAGCTCGGTCTTCAGCAGATTCGCCAGATTCAAGTCATCTTCAATAATAATGACATTGGTGTAAGTATGATCTGATGAAGTTTCCTCCGCAGATTCATTTACCATTTGGATAACAAGCGGGAGGCGCACTGTGAATACACTGCCTTTTCCTAGCTCAGATTGAACACTGATCATTCCTTCATGGGCTTTGACAATTTCTTTTACAATTGCAAGCCCAAGACCTGTTCCGCCGATTCTTCGGCGATCGGAGTTATCGACTCTGTAGAACTTATTGAATAATTTATCCATCGCTTCCGGAGGAATCCCCAGTCCTTCATCTTTGACGGAGATATTCAAGTACTGTTCCTCTTCATAGACAAGAATTTCAATATTTCCTCCATTAGGAGAATATTTGATTGCGTTGCTGATCAGATTGCTGAATACCTGTGATAGTTTATCCTTGTCTCCAAGCACCAGCGTTTGCTCTGTCATTCGTTCCAGTTTTATCAGATGCTGAGCGGCGTGAATTTGCTGCAATTCAGCAAGCTGCTGCAGAAGGGGAAACAAGTCATCGTATTTCTTTTCATAGGTTTGTTTTCCGGCTTCCATACGCTGGACATCCAAAAAGTCATTTATTAAGGATGTGAGACGCTTTGCTTCCTGGAAAATCGTCGTTAAATATTTTTTCTGGCGTTCTGGTTTGAGTTCTTTATGCAGCATCAGCTCTGTAAACCCGAGTACGCTTGCAAGCGGTGTTCGAAGTTCATGGCTAACCGTGCTGACGAACTCTGATTTCATTTTATCCACTTCGTACTCATGAGTAATATCGCGGTGAACGATTACGGTTCCTATTCGATGGTCCATTCGGTAAAGGGGCTCTACATATACTTTAATGACCTGCGTTCCCGAATCTCCCCGAAGCTGGTAATGGAAGGATTCAAGCTCTTGGTCTTTTACTTCTGCAAAGACTGCCTTTTGAAAAAAGGTCCTAAATTCCGCTTGATCCTTAATGTTTGGTTCAAATGCTGCCATCCATTTAGTAAATGGTGTTTTCTCTGACGGCTTTTCCTCCCAATCCCGGATCAGTTCATGCATGGTTTTGTTCATTAAAAGAATGGTTCCCCTGGTATCAACAAGCTGGATGCCTTCATGGACCGTATTCATTATATCCCTGTTCAGCTGTCTCTCTTCCGCTGTCTGCTCGTACAGTTTAATTTTTTCCAGTGAAATCGAAATGTTTTTTACAAGTGTCATATAGTTATTGATTTCGTCCTGAGAAAAATCTCCTGAATACCTTGTGAAAAGAAGGACGGCTTCAAGATCTCCAGCTGAAGAAAACACAGGTAAAAACAAATCGAAGCAGTACATGAGGGATTGGTGATAACCCTTTTCAGATGCGATCATTTCTCTTGTCACTGTAAAGGGTGTTCGGTTTTCTACTAACTTTTTTGTAAAACCTGAATGAAGATTTTGCAGAAATTGCTCAGCCTCCAAGTCCTCTACACCTGCAGAAGCATGCTCCCTATAATTCATAAGAACAATCATCGCTTTGTCTGCTCGCGCAATCGGTGCAAGTGTGGCAATGATGCTCTTCAGCAGCTCTTTTTTATCAAGCGTATTTGAAATGCCATTAATCAATTCATTCCGGAGCTCCAGCTGATTTTCCCTGTCCCTCATTTGCTCAAGCACTTCCTCAAGCTCAGCCTGCTGAGCCTGGAGCTCATCCTGCTGGGCAACGAGTTCTTCGTTTTGAGCGCTTAAATCCTGCTCTTTTTCATGGATGCTGTAGCTCATCCGTTCAAATGCCTGATGAAGGACACCCAGCTCGTCATCCCGGCTCGTACGGTTTTCAAACAGCACTTCCCTTCCCGAAGCTATGTTGCTCGCCGCTGCGGTAAGCTCAACTAAAGGCTTGCTGATTCTTCTTGTTAACATTCTGATCAGGAAAGACATGCCTCCAAGCAGCAGAATGAGCAGAATAGAAAAGCTGATCTGTCTATTTTGCAGTCCTTTTGTATAAAGCTGTTCATTTTCTTCAAGTTTCCGGTCCAGACTGACACGGTAATTTTTCATGCTTTCCTGGAATTTCCTGACGTTTTCAGAACCTCCGCCCTGAATGGCTAGCTTGGCTACGCCATTACGGTCACCGGACTCATAGAGTTTAACCGCTTTTGGAGTTGCCTCTTCAAAATAATATTGATAGAAAGCTTGTGCTGCCTGATAAAAAGCCAGATCTTCTTTTTCACTTGCACATTTTTCAAGTTTTTCTAATGTCAGCCGGACTTCCTCCTGCTGTTTTGCTGCATTGCTTTTATAGGTGGATTCTGACCCCTCGTTCCCAAAGGCGAAGTAAGCCCGGAACTCGGAGATGGCCAAATTAAAACCATAATCCAATTCAATGGCCAGGTTTTCTTTTTTATTTAGCGCTTTATTGTTTTCACTGAACAATGAAGCTTCTCTGTTTTGATTGATTAAAAAAAATGCAAATAGGGAAACGCATATAATCAGAATGGAAATGGTCAAAAAACTGAATTGCCTGGTGAGACTTTTCTTCATTCTATTTCAAGATCTCCTCTATTTTTTCAGACAGCTGGATTGGGCTGAATGGCTTTGCCATAAAGTAATCGGCTCCCGCTTCCATTGCCGCCCGCTGATCTGATACCTGGCTTTTTGCACTGAGCATTAGTATCCTGGAATGTTTCTTTTCGGGTATAGCTCTGACTTTTTCAATGACTTCAAGACCCGTAAAGACCGGCATCATATAATCAAGCACGATTAAATCGTAATCATGAGCCATTATTTTATTCAGTGCTTCTTCTCCGTCACTAGCCTCATCGATTTCATGTCCGTCATCTTCCAATGTGTCAGATACGAGCATCCGTAAAACCTCTTCATCCTCAGCAAGTAAAAGGCGAGCCATCATTAATCCCCCTTAGCTGCATATAGCCGCTTTGTGTTTTCTTCCTATTTATCGGCCTAAGAAGGCTCATTCTTTACCTTTATTCCTTAGCTGCTGATTTTCTTAATAAGGTGAAAGATTCTAGATTCGATTTCTGCTAGTTTAAACGGCTTTGTTACGTAATCATCCGCTCCCAGCTTCAAGGCGGTTGTAATATCCTCTTCACTGGTCCTGTTTGTTAGCATAACGACCGTGAACTGTTCTTGATGCTCTAGACTCCGAATAACCTTCAGCACTTCAATCCCATCCATTTCAGGCATCATACCATCCAGGACAATGAAGGAGAAGGAGTGTGGATCTTTAAGATGCCAGTCTGACTGAAGAAATTGCAATCCGTCTTCAAAGGTTTGGACATTTAAAAGGAACTTTTCATTTAAGCTGCTGCTTTGGAATAGATCTTGAAGAATCGTCCGAATAATCGGGTCATCATCAACGATGGCAAAACGCAGATTTTTACGCATAGCTTCTACAGGACCCAGAGCTTCAACCGCTGTAATTTTTGCACGTCCTGTTTGTTTTGCTTTATACAAAGCATGGTCTGCAGCCTTGACCGTATTTTCAAGTCCCTCCGCTAAGCACGCTGCCGAGACCCCTGCTGAAAAGGAGACTCGGAATGATTCACCATCTGATTCAAATGGGTGTTCCATGAAGCGATTAAGAATCCTATTCAAAACCTGTTTGGCCGTATTTACATCAGTCCTTGGAAATAAAACGAGAAATTCTTCCCCCCCATACCGAAATGCAAGATCACCAGTGCGAAGATTTTGCTTGAGCAGATTCGCAAACCCGGCCAGGACCCGGTCTCCTGTAAGATGGCCGTATGTATCATTTATGGATTTAAAATGATCCAGATCAATCATTGCTGCACTGAAGGGCTGATGCTCCCGATCCATTTGCTGAGCGATACGAAGAAAAGATGGACTTAAATGCTTTCTCGTGTAAACACGGGTCAGTTCATCAAGCATAATCAGTTCCTTCATGTTCTTTTTCTTCGTAACAAGTCTTCTCACCCGTACGATTAATTCATCCAAATCAAATGGCTTAGGAATAAAATCGTCCGCATCCAGCTGGTAGCTTTTCATTCTCGTTTCCTTAGTATCATCAACACTGATCATGACAGCCGGAATAAACCGGAAATTGGTGTACCTTTTGAATTCTTCCAGAATATCCAGTCCACTTTTCTCCTGCATATGAATATCGATAATGACACAGGAAGCATCCAGATCAAAGAAAGCCTTTAATGCTTTTTTCCCTTCAGTAAAAGCCATAACTGTAAATCCTTCATTCTCCAATTCGTCTTTTAAATAGATTAGGAGAGTCGGGTCATCATCTATGAGCATAATAAGGTCTTTCTCTTCAGGAGCATACTTTTTGGAAAGGGCTTCTCCTGTAAAATCGACTGAATCTTCATCGTATGCAACTGCCAGTAATGGAGAAAGAAATTGCTGGATGGCTTCTGTTGACCACATTTCCCCCGGAATCTCCATATATCTTTTCATGAGCAGATTTGCTGCATCCCCAATTTTCTGCATACCGATTGTCGGTGCTGTTCCGGCCAGAGAATGAAGGAATTTATACAGCTCTTTTCCATTGATTTCTTCCGTTCCCTTATACCAGCTCTGAAGCTGCTTCCGGATATTTTCAAGCAATTTTGCTTTATATTTTTCCATTGAGATACTCCTATTGTTTCAAGATCCACTTTATTTTACCTATATTTCCATTTTAAAGCGTGAGGATTAAGGTGAATAAAAAAAGGCCCATAAAGCAAATGAAATCCATTTGCTTAATGAGCCGTTATATCCTCTGAAAATAAAAACGGCGTCGAACTAGGTCGAATATACCATTTTATTCCGCAAAAAGATAGACGCGAGTTTCGTAAGGTTTCAGTGTTTCTGATGTCATGTGTTTATGGAGTGCGCACTCATAGTTGGAAATCAGAAGAGCTTCGCTTGACAGCGGCAGGGCGCTGTATTGATAGAAAGCGGGTTTAGAGCTGATATTGCTGATAATAAGCGCTTTTTGAGATCCCAGTGTTCGAGTATACGCATAAATCTGTTTGTCTTCCGGCAAGATTAGATCGTAGTCACCGTATACAAATACCTCATTTTCTTTTCGGATTTTAATCAAGTCTTTGAAAAAGTGATATACAGAATCCGGATCCGCCATTTGTTTTTCAACATTAATGGTGTCATAGTTTTCGTTCACTCCAAACCACGGAGTACCTGCAGTAAAACCGCCATTATCTTCGTTATTCCATTGCATTGGAGTCCGGGAATTGTCCCGTCCCTTCAGCCAGATGATTTCCATGATTTCCTGGTGAGGACGTCCTTTGGCCGTTTCAAACTTGTAAAGGTTTTTCATAGCTACATCATCATAGTCGTCAATGGATGGGAATCGGACATTCGTCATACCGAGTTCCTGGCCTTGATAAATAAAAGGAGTTCCCTGCATTAAAAAGTACATCGCAGCAAGAGACTTTGCGCTCTCCGTCAAATATTCTGTATCATTTCCCCATGTGGAAACAGAACGCGGCTGATCATGATTTTCAAGGAAAAGAGCGTTCCAGCCGTTTCCTTCAAGACCCTTTTGCCATTTGGTTAATGTCTTTTTCAATTCGACAAGATCTACATGTCCCTCTGTTCCATTATCCCAAAGACCAAGGTGCTCAAATTGGAAGATCATGTTGAAGATTCCATCTTCATCTCCAACCCATTCTTCAGCCTGAGACAGCTTTACACCGTTTGCTTCTCCAACTGTCATGATGTCATAACGCGCAAACGTTTGCGCTTTCAGCTCAGTTAAATACTCCATGATTCCATCTACGTTCATGTGGTAGTCAAATGAAGATACATAATCAAGTCCATGCGGGTTTGGCAGATCCGGGAAGTTTTCTTTTTTATTGATGTGCGAGATTGCATCTACACGGAAGCCGTCAATTCCTTTATCCAGCCACCAATTGATCATATCGTATACAGCCGTGCGCATGTCTTTATTTTTCCAGTTCAGATCAGGCTGTTTCGCAGCAAAAACGTGCAAATAGTATTGACCGGTCTTTTCATCAAGCTCCCATGAGGACCCGCTGAAAATACTTTCCCAGTTGTTCGGTTCCTTGCCATCTTTGCCGTCTCTCCAAATATACCAATCTCTCTTTGGATTATCTTTAGAAGAACGGGACTCAATAAACCAAGGATGCTCATCACTTGAGTGATTCACTACAAGATCCAGAATCAATTTCATACCGCGTGCATGAACCTCTTTGAGGAGCAAATCGAAATCCTCCATTGTTCCGAAGTCTTCCATAATATCCTGATAGTCACTAATATCATATCCATTATCTGCATTTGGAGACTTAAAAATCGGACAAATCCATATGACATCGATTCCAAGATCCTGCAAATAATCCAATTTTGAAATGATTCCTTTAATATCTCCAATTCCATCACCATTTGAATCCATGAAGCTGCGCGGATAAATTTGATAGGCTACCGCTTCTTTCCACCAGATGCGTTTCATTTATGACACTCCTTTTATCAAAGGGACAGCTGCCCTGTTAAGTATTCGCTTACATTTCAAAAAAACATAAGATAAATTTCTAAACCATATTATACTCTAAAAATGTTAAAGAATGAACATATTTTATTTTTTAGCTCTGTTAAACTTAGCTGTTGATTTCCGCTGCAGGCGTTCGCTTTCCGCGGGGCGGGCGTTGAGCCTCCTCGCCGCTTTGCGCCTGCGGGGTCTCACCTGTCCCGCTGCTCCCGCAGGAGTCTCACGCCTTCCGCTCCAATCAACAGGTGTTAATAATCAACACCAGGCTTTAACAGAGCCTTTTAAAAAAAGCCCAGAAATATATCTGAGCTTTTAATGTCTTTATGCGGTTTTAGAAGAAATACGTCCGGCTTGTTTCTTCATCCAATTTTTACCTTCCACCAATCGGGATACGAGCATTGCTGCTGCATTATCCCCTGTTACATTCAGCATGGTTGCAGGAGGATCAATGATGGTAGAAATAGCTGCGATAATCGGCAGTGCTTCCGGCGGGAAACCGTATAGAGTTAAAATCAGCATTTCGCCGATCATTCCGCCGCTTGGAATAGCTCCCATGACGGTTCCAACCAAAATCGCTACAAGCACTATGCTTGTCATCGTTCCAAAATCCGCAAATTCCTTTCCAAAGATCCCAAAAAGGAAAACGATTTTCAGTACTCCTCCAATTACGGACCCGTCTTTATGGAGAGCTGCCCCAAGAGGAATGGTTGTTTCGCTGATATCAGGCGCAACTCCCATTTTTCTTGATGCTTCCAGATTAACCGGGATGGAGGCAGCACTTGAACAGGTGGCAAGAGAGGTAACGGTTGGCGAGAGCATGTTCTTCCAAAATACTCTAACTCCCTGTTTTTTACCTGCCATAAATGCATAGACTGTGAACGCTGCGAAGAAATAAACGAATGCAGAAACATAATAAAGAATTCCTGATTTGAAGTAGGTTCCAAGCAGCATCGGACCATATTCCCCAACAAGTGTGGCAAAATAGGCACCCAATCCAATCGGTGCATAATACATAATATAAGAAACGATTTTCATCATCACTTCAGAGCCTGAAGTAAGGAACTGTGAAAACGGCTTTCCTTTTTCACCGATTGCTGAAACAGCAATTCCAAGCAGAACAGAGAAAACGATAAGGGAAAGCATATTGCTCCTTGAGAATAGGTCTGCAAAATCAGGTACCGTAAACGTGCTTACGATTTGATCAGCAAGACTCACCTCTTCAACTGCTTCCGGCTTTTCAAATTTCATATTCACACCTTCAGCAGGCGGGAAAATATTCACGATTACGAGCATGTAAAGAGCCGCAATCAGCCCGGTAAATAAAAATACACCAAGCATGCTCCCCATGATTTTTCCAAGACGCTTCGTGCCTCCCATCTTTGCGATGGACGAAGCAATTGTAAAGAATACTAGCGGAACAACAACGGTAAACATTGCATTTAAAAATACATCGCCGAATGGCTTAAGTACAACGGCTTTTTCTCCAAAAATTAATCCTATTACCGCTCCAATGATGATGGAAGATAAAAGGATAATCGGAAAGCGATAGGCTTTCATAAATGAACCTCCATCCAATATCTCTAATAAGTGCAGAATAACAGAATAATGCTATCAGAAATATCGGATGAATTCAATGGAATTTCTTTTTAGCAGTCATTTCCGGTTTCTTCCTTCGGCATGTATGCCTTCGATTGTTTTACTTCAATCAGCTTAATATGATGTCCTTCTATTTCCATTACAAGAAACGTAAGCGTTCCTTCAGAAATGGACTCGCCCTGCTGAATATCAATTTTCTTTGTCAGGATCCAGCCTCCTAATGTATCCACTTCTTCTTCTTCAAGCTCCGTACCGAGCAGGTCATTAATTTCCTCTAACAAAATTTTTCCATCCGCAAAATAATGTCCTTCCGCGATTTTCCTTAAATAAGGCTGCTCATCTGCATCAAATTCATCCCTGATATCCCCAACGATTTCCTCAATGATATCCTCTACAGTGACAAGACCCGCAGTCCCGCCATATTCATCAACTAAAATAGCTAAATGAATTCGGTCTTTTTGCATCCGCATCAGCAAATCCTGAATGGGAATGGTTTCAATTACTTTAATGACAGGCCGAATCATGTCTGCCATTTTAACATCCTTGCTTAGATACAGCGCATGAAAGACTTCTTTTATGTTGATGATGCCGACTATATTGTCTTTATCCTCTGCCTGGACCGGGTATCTTGTGTACCGTTCATTTCTCATGATTTCCATGTTTTCACGGACGCTCTCATTTAGGTCAACTGTTACCATTTCCGTTCTTGGCACCATAATTTCTCTCGCCAGCCGGTTATCAAATTCAAAGATTTTATTTACATATTTGTACTCAGACTGATTGATTTCTCCTTTTTCAAAGCTTTCGGATAAAATGATTCTCAGTTCTTCTTCACTAAGCGCTACTTCATGCTCGGATGCCTGGTGGAAACCGAACAGCCTTACAATGACTCTTGCTGACCCGTTTAACGCTTTAATAAAAGGAAACATGATTTTATAAAATACCAGCAGCGGTCTAGCAAATAGCAGGGTGACTTCCTCTGATTTTTGAATCGCTACGGTTTTAGGGGCAAGTTCACCAATAACCACGTGCAGAAATGTAACAGCAGCAAAGGCAATCACAAAAGAAAGAATAGATGACAGCGGTTCTTGCAAGGCTAATTTGTGAAAGAGAGGATGAAGGAGCTTTTCCACTGTAGGTTCCCCGAGCCACCCCAAACCAAGAGCGGTGATTGTAATTCCAAGCTGGCAGGCAGAAAGTGCCTCATCAAGGTTATTGATTGCCTTTTCTACATAGACGGCATTTTTGTTCCCTTCTGCGACGAGCTGGTCAATACGTGATTTGCGGACTTTTACAACGGCGAATTCTGTTGCCACAAAAAAGGCAGTTGCAGCGATTAATAAAAACACTAAAAGTAAATTGACCCCGATCATTTATAAACAGCTCCTTCTCCCATACCATTGCTCCTGCTAGTTTCTGCAGTTTTTTTCGGAGTTATCCAGAAAGAAGATGGATTAACAAGTGCATACTACACAATAAAGACTGGATGCAGAAGGTGAAACCATGAAAATCTCAGGGAAAGAGAAGGAAAACCTTAGCGAAGCTATTGATCAAATGAATGAGGCACTGGATGTATTTATCCAGATTTATAATCAATCGGAAGAAGACAAACCGATCCTCCGTTTTACTGCCGAGACAGAGAACATCATTCTTAAGGCTATCGAGATTTATGGTGAAAAGACAATTGAGCACAAGATCAATACGCTAATTAAAGAGTTTCTCTCCTTCACAGATAGCAAAACAGGAAAAGCAAATGAGTAAAAGCCTCTTAATCACGGCTTGGCAGAAGCTTCCTGTTTATGCACGAATTGCGCTATTTGTCCTGTTCCTGATTCTGATTTTCGCTATGATCATGACATGGATTGAGCCTGAAACCTATCCTACTCTTTTTGATGGATTGTGGTGGACAGTTGTAACAATTTCCACGGTTGGATTTGGTGATATCGTCCCAAAAACCATAGTGGGAAAAGCGGTGGGAATGCTGATTATATTGCTTGGGGCAGCTTTCGCGACAGCTTTTTTCGCTACTTTTGCAGCAGCGGCTGTGGAGCTTCAGCACCGTTATAAAAGGGGGAGTCTCATGTTCAAAAGCAAAGACCACGTCATTATCATAGGATGGAATGCAAAATCTGCTGAGATGATCCGATCCATGATGAAAGCAACCCCTGAGCAGAAAATCGTATTAATTGATCAGACGCTAGAGGAATCTCCGATTGACCACATCCATTTTATCAAAGGGCCCGCTATACAGGACAGCACACTGCTCCATGCAAACTCGGTGAAAGCGAGGACTGTCGTCATCACCTCTGATCAGCATAAGAATGAAACAGAAGCGGATATGCAAACCATTCTCATTATTCTTGCCGTAAAAGGATTAAACCCTGATACATATACCATTGCAGAAATTCAAACAGCCCATCAGGCAGCAAATGCGATTCGTGCAGGGGCAGATGAAATTGTTAAAACATTTGAATTGTCCAGTCACATTATGGTAAATGGAGTCCTGCACAAGCATTCCGTTCGGGAAAGTACAGAGATGGTCAATCCGGGTGAAGGGAAGCATATCGAGGTGAATGATATCCCTATTCCGCTGTGCGAGACCCCTTTCAAGGATCTTAGCCTCTACTTTCTTGAACATAGAAGCATCCTTGTCGGAATAAAGCGTAATGATCAGCTGATTTATAACCCCGCAGCTGATTTCACCGTGCACGAAGGGGATAAGGCGATTTTGTTTATTTGCTGAAACACCAACAGTATTAAATCTATTTTTTGTATTGTAAAATCCGGGTTATTGCTTATTTTCGCTACAGATTAAACGATTATGAATAAATTAATAAAAACCACGTGTGCAAAAGTGAAAACCGGAAACATGCTCATACATCGCGAGCAGTCTTCGGTTTTCATTTTGTCTCTTTATTTGGATGGCTAACTTGAAGAATGATTTTGATTTTAAATTGCACAGGAAATGAACAGCTAAGTTTACAGAGCTATTAGGAAAGAAGAACCGTTTCAAGTTCTTTTACTAATGATTTTCCAAGGTCAATATACTTCTCTGGAAAAGAAGCATCCTTAACCTGCGGCTCCGAAAATTGATTAAAGGATGCCTGCAAGTTGCCGATCCTTGCATGATCATCGAGACCGATTTGATATTTATGAGATAATAAATAAGGCGTACCGAGCTCTACAGTTGTATTTTTAGAGTCCAAAGCACCGCTCGCTGCAAAAAATGGAAGTCTCAGGAACTGATATCCAACTTCATCATCGATTTTGTAATCAAATGAACCTTTCTCATAATCCCAGCCTCCGCCGATGGAATATCCAAGCGGTTTAAGCTCTGACTCCAAATCAAATAAATTAAACTGCTGACCTTCAAGCTTTGAAGGAATTTCAATCATAGGAACACCTCCGTTCTAAAAGGTAGGTTTTCCTTTACACAGGCTTTCATACAAAAAGGAACTGCCCAAAATTGGACAGTTCCTTTTGTTTTCTTATTTTAAGCGTTTTTCAAGCTCTGCTTTCTTCTCTTCGAATCCAGGTTTGCCAAGCAATGCAAACATGTTTACTTTGTACGCTTCTACACCAGGCTGATCAAACGGATTGACACCAAGTAGATAGCCGCTCATCGCGCAGGCAATTTCAAAGAAGTACGCAAGATAGCCAAATGTGTATGCATCCATCTGTGGAACATTGACAATCAGGTTTGGAACGTCTCCGTCTGTATGAGCAAGCATTGTTCCTTCAAACGCTCTTTTGTTAACAAAGTCCACGTTTTTTCCGGCAAGATAGTTCAAACCGTCAAGATCATTTTCTTCCTCTTCGATCAGCAATTCATGACGGGAATTTTCCACGTTCAAGACTGTTTCAAACAAATCTCTGCGTCCTTCCTGAACGTATTGTCCAAGAGAGTGCAAGTCCGTTGAGAAGTTAGCTGAAGAAGGGAAAATGCCTTTTTGGTCTTTTCCTTCGCTTTCGCCGAAGAGCTGTTTCCACCACTCGGAGAAGTACTGCAGACCAGGCTCATAGTTAATCAGCATTTCAATGGTTTTACCTTTGCTGTATAGAACATTGCGAACAGCGGCATATTGGTAGGCAGCATTTTCTTCAAGCTCAGAACTTGAGAAATCGTTCATCGCATCCGCTGCACCCTTCATCATTGCTTCAATATCGTTTCCTGCTACAGCAATCGGCAGAAGTCCTACAGCTGTTAATACAGAATAGCGTCCGCCCACATCATCAGGAATCACAAAGCTTTCATAGCCTTCTTCATCAGCAAGCGTTTTAAGAGCACCGCGTGCTTTATCCGTTGTAGCATAAATGCGGGTGCGCGCTTCTTCTTTTCCATACTTTTCTTCTAAAAGCTTGCGGAAAATACGGAAAGCAAGGGCAGGCTCGGTAGTCGTTCCAGACTTAGAAATCACGTTAATTGAAAAATCTCTGCCTTTTAAGACGTCCATTAAGTCTTTCATGTATGAAGAACTAATGTTATTTCCAGCGAAAATCACCTGAGGGGTTTTTCTGTCTTCTTTGGAAAGGACATTGTAGAAGGAATGATTCAGCATTTCAATCGCAGCTCTTGCTCCAAGGTAGGAACCGCCGATCCCGATGACAACCAATACGTCGGAATCCTCTTTGATTTTTGCTGCACTTTTTTGAATGCGGCTGAATTCCTCTTTATCATAGTTAACAGGAAGGTCTACCCAGCCTAAGTAATCACTGCCGGCCCCTGTTTTTTCGTGTATGGAATGATGCGCTACTTTAACAAAATCACGCAGGTATGTAACTTCGTGCTCACTGAAAAATGACAGCGCTTTGGAATAATCAAAACGAACATGTGTCATATATTCATCCTCCAATCTTAATTTGTTTGCCTCTTTCACTTTAACCAAACTGTATCCTTAAATCAAGCCAAGCCCTGATTGTAAGCGATGCCAAGACCAAATTTTCTTTTGACTCCTCCTGAAAAGCTGTTACATTAATAGTTAGATGGAAATTTTTCCTGATTTCAAGCCTATCTAGGAGGAACCCATGAGAACGATGATCCGTTTTGCCACGCAGGCAGATGCTTTTAAAATGACAAGGTATATAAAGAAAATTCTTGGCGAAACGCCCTACATGATCAGTGAAGCGGGTGAGTATCGACCATCGATTGAAGATGAAGAGTACTGGATTAAACAAACCTATCAGGACGGCGGGATGATTTTACTGGCCTTTGCAGGACGCAGTTTAATTGGCATGCTGAGCGTAAACCGGCATAAAAGAAACAGGAGGAGTCATGTTTGCTCCTTCGGGATTTCCGTCAAGAATAGTTTTCAAGGTCATGGAATCGGCAAGGAATTAATGAGACGAATGATTGAGTGGTGCAAAGCTGAGCAAGGGCTTGAAAAAATCACTCTGGAGGTGTTCTCAAATAATGATAAGGCGATCCGGCTCTATGAAGCTCTGGGGTTTAAAGAAGAAGGCAGGATGTGCAGGGAAATCCGCTATGCCGATGGCGAATATGCCGACATGATCACAATGGCTCTGTTTATACACAATGATGAAAGTACTTAAAAAGCTGATTCCCATAAGGAAAATCAGCTTTTTACTTTTTACTTTTTACTTTTTACAATGATGCTTGCAAGATGTCGACTACATCTTGTTTTTTAAGCGCATTAAAACGTCCGAACTCCCCGTAAATCATTGCTTTGTCTGCAATCATGTCAAGGTTCTCGTCATTGATATTGTAGTCAGCAAGACGACTCGGCGCCCCCAGGCTGCTCCAGAATTCACGCAGTCGGCTGATTCCTTCAAGAGCTGTCTCTTCATCCGTTTTCCCTTCAGGATTGACATCAAACACTCGAACAGCAAGCTGTTTAAAGCGGCTGACATCTACATGAAGATTGTGCTTCATCCAATTTGGGAAAAGAATCGCTAATCCGCCTGCATGCGGAATATCATATACAGCTGAAACAGCATGCTCAATATTATGAGATGCCCAGTCACCAGGCGCTCCCATTTGAAGTGTACCGTTAAGAGCAATCGTACCATTGTATAAAATCGTCTCACGAAGATCATAATTTTCAAGGTCTTCCAGCAATTTTGGAGCGGTTTCGATAACTGTTTTAAGAACAGATTCACACATGCGGTCCTGTAATGGAGTATTGGACGCACGGTGGAAGTATTGTTCAAATACATGGGACATCATATCGACAATGCCATATACAGTATGGTCTTTTGGTACAGTGAATGTATTAACTGGATCAAGGATCGAGAATTTAGGGAATGTAAGCGGGCTGCCCCATCCATATTTCTCCTGTGTTTCCCAGTTCGTGATAACAGAACCTGCATTCATTTCTGAACCGGTCGCTGCAAGTGTAAGAACCGTTCCGAATGGAAGAGCATCAGCGGGAGCATGTTTTTTCGTAACAATATCCCATGCATCTCCATCATACTTAGCGCCTGCTGCAATTGCTTTTGTACAGTCAATTACGCTTCCGCCTCCGACTGCAAGAATAACTTCAATTCCTTCCGTTTTGCAGATGTCCACACCTTTTCTTACTGTTGTAAGACGCGGATTCGGTTCTACTCCTGCAAGCTCAGATACTTCCGCTCCTATTTCGTTCAGTACAGAAATGACTTGATCATAAAGTCCGCTGCGTTTAATGCTTCCGCCTCCGTATACAAGCAATACCTTGCTGCCGTATTGAGGCAGTTCGTTCTTCAATTGCTCCAGCTGGCCTTTTCCGAAAATCAGCTTAGTTGGATTATAGTATGTAAAGTTTTCCATTTAAAATCGCCTCCTCAAATTTACATCTGTATTATCTACCCTCGCACAATCTTTTGTAAAGAAATGCGCTTCGGTTAGTATTTTCTGTTTTTTGCATTTTAATCAAATTTAATTGACGTGCATAATTTTTTAACCAGTCCGCAAATTAATATGGAATAAATCAAACAACAGGAGGTTATATGCATGAGTGGAATTCAGCGTGCAGCACTTGTACTTACTATTATCGGAGCTGTTAACTGGGGATTGATCGGCTTCTTCCAATTTGATTTGGTAGCAGCAATCTTCGGAGGACAGAATGCAGCCCTTTCCCGCATCATTTATGGTTTAGTTGGAATTGCCGGTTTGATTAACATTGGTCTTCTTTTCAAGCCTGCTGCGGAACTTGGACGCACTGAACCGAAGCCAGATATGAGATAACCATTTATATGGATGAAGAAGGGCACTCGCATTGAGTGCCTCTTTTTTTTTAGCGCTGTTAAACTTTGCTGTTGATTGCAGTTCGCAGGTGCTTGATTACTTAGCTTACTGCCTATTTAAAGCAACAAAAAAGACACCCTGCTATATGCGGATGTCTTCTGGAGTTGTTGATTACTTTTTGGATTGTTCGATCCACTCTTCAAGCTTTTCTTTCAGTGTGTTGAAACCTTGTGCAGAATCACCGGAAGAGTAAGAAGTAGCAGCTGAAGCAGCCGGTTGTTTCTTTCTTGGCTGTTTTTTCACTTCAGGACGCTCAGGAGCTTCTTGAGTCGCGCGGATTGAAAGGCTCATTTTGCCTGCTTTTTCGTCGATGGAAAGAACTTTCACTTGAACTTCCTCTCCAACTTTCAAATGCTCGTTAATATCCTTAACAAAGCTATGTGTTACTTCAGAAATATGAACAAGGCCTTGAGTATCGCCATCAAGCGCTACAAACGCTCCGTACGGCTGAATGCCTGTAATTTTTCCTGTATATACATTTCCAACTTCATAAGTGGCTGTCATCATTAAACACTCCTAAAAATTTTATATTTCGGTCTACATATACGCAAGTAAAAAGTATATCACAAGTTGCGGTTTTTTTCAAAAAAAATAAAAACAGCAGGATAAACCTGCTGCCATTATTCCTGCCTGCCAATTTGTACTCGCGAAGATAAACCTCCCCCGCCTGTTTTCAGATAAAATGTTTGTTCGATCCCTTCCAATGAATACAGTTCAAGGGCTGTAATGCCCTCCTCTCCATCAGAGGCATTCACTTTTAAATACTTGGCTTTTGTATTTAAAGATAAAAAATCAGCCTTCGCTTTTTGAGCTTCCTGAATAAATTCGGATTTTGACTTTTTCGTATCTGTGAGTATATATGCCGTTTCATAATCTTTTTTTAGCATCGCATAAAGATAAATCCTTAAAACCGTGATTTGCTCCGTGTTCATGTTTCCTTTATACCCCGTTTCAGCAATGAGCGCTACTGGATCCTTTGATGCCTGAAGGTCTTTGTACATGCCGCTCATCTGCTCTGTTAAAGGAAAAAGGATTACCGGCTGTGAAAATTCGGGTACAGCTGGCTGCATGGATGGAGGTATAGCGTAACTCTCCTGTTTATCCAGCTTTCCATCCTTATACTTCTGATGTAAAAGCGCGATCTCCTTAAAGGTATCCGAGTCCGGAAATTTTCGTTTTAAGTTCAGTAAACTTTCTTCAAATTCCTGAGATGGGGCTTTACGGTTTGGATCAAAGAACCCTTTGCTCACATAGTTTTGAAAAAGATCACGATATGCCGTTTTCACTTTATCCATTCTGGTGAAGTTGGGGTTGCTCAGTGCAAATTCTTCCATTTCCACGAGTCTTTCTCCAGCTTTTATATCATCAATAATCGTGTTGTCAGCCATATACGGTTTGTTGAGGTTGAAATCCGCCCACTCACTATAGGAAGCTGAAATTCTTCCGCCGAGCTTTTGCTTTGGCCATCCGTAATCCGGCTGAATATTAATCATCCCTTCTCCCGCATCAAAGAACCGGTAGCCAGCCCCTCTAATTTCTTCTACAACAGGCTTAAGCTTTTCATTTTCAAAGGTCCCGTCGTTCATGGAAGCAATGACCGTTTTAAAAGATTCAAAATCAGGAGCAATCAGATCCGCACTATTTTCCCATTTTTCATTGTATCTATCATACATTTGATCCTGCTTTGCAAGAAGCAGAAGAAGGTCATCATCTGAGATAGTCTCTCCTTGCTTAGCTTTTTCCTGAAGCATATCCATTTGTTCATCAATAGAGGAAACATGCATTTTAACCTTTTCCTGGAGCTGCTCCGACTGGTTTTGAAGCTCCTTTTCATTTGCAAAAGGCCTTAATGAGAATTTTTTTATTGATTGATTTGCTTCTTGAACGAAAGGATATAATTCCGCGTCTTCATTTCTTAGCTTTTCCTTGAGCTTTTTAAGCCGCTCATTGTAAAGGGCCCTCGCTTCTTCGGATTTTTCTTTTATTTTCTCTGTTGATGGAGGGTCTTGTTCCTGTGATAAAATCCCCGGTTTCCCCTCACCTGGCGAAGATTCAGGACCTTTAAAAAGCTGGAATGAAAGCAGCCCGCCGATCAGGATGATTCCAGCGATGCTTGCGGCAGCCGGCATGCTCAAACGTAAACGGCGTTTCTTTCCCTCCCTTTGAAGGATGTTTTTAGTGATTTCCTGTGCACTTGTCCTGTCCGGCATTCCATCATATGAGTGCCCTAATTGTCTAAGGCGTTCCTCAAAGGTTTGTTCATCCATGTGTTTCACCTTCTTTCCTTTCAAAATCCTCCAATAGTTTTTTGAGCTTGGCTTTTCCTCTCAAAATTCTCGTTTTCACTGTGGAGAGAGTCAAACTCTGAATTTCTGCAATTTCTTCATATTTTTTTTCGTGAAAAAAGAAAAGAATAATGGGCACTTTATATTTTTCATCAAGCTTCTGGAGACATATATGTAAAGCGCGGTCATTCTCATTTTTAATGATAATCGCTTCTGCAGCAGGGTACTCTTCATGCTGCTCATGCTGAAGCTTGAACACTTTTCTTAATGCGGATGCTCTTTTTCTTGCAGCATCCCTCGTTACATTCAGCGTGATTTTATAAAGCCAGGTAGAGAATTTCGCTTTTGTAAATTGATCAAGAAACCGATAAACCCGAATAAAGACCTCCTGGGTAATATCGTCGATGTCATCCTGGCGGTTACCAAGCTGGTATGCAAACCGTTCTACAACAGGCCGATAATTTTCAACCAGCTGATGAAATGCTGCCGTATTGCCCTGTTTTGCTTTCGCTACCAGTTCATCCTCCTGCATGGTGTTCCCCCCCCTTTCGCACATATAACGAAGGTTTGTTAATGAAAGTTTCAAAAGTTGCTCACAGAAAATCCATTTTTAAGAAGCGCAGAACAGCGGGTTTAAAAGTAGGATAAGAATAGGAAGATAAGATGTTTAATGGAGGGATTTTCACATGAAAAGAATTGGGGAAAACATTAAGCATTATCGTGAGCAAAGAAATCTGTCGCAGCAGGAGCTTGCCTTAAAAATGAGAGTGGGCGTCTCCACTATTGAAAAATATGAGTCAGGAGAACAACTGCCGGATACATTAAGCATATTAAAATTTTCAACTGTCCTTGATATTCCTGCATCGGAGCTTTTGGAAAAACGCCGCACAGCATCTTCATGTATGGATTCTGAATTGGAAGAGCTCATCCAAGAAGCCGGCATAAAAAGAGCAAAGCTTATCCTCAGAAAGACAAATGAATGATTAGAAGATGACTTTAGTAACTTCATGCAAATTCTTTTCGAAAAGGTATGTTAAAGCATGATGTTAATTATTAACATCTGTTGATTGCAGCGGAAATCACGCATTCGAAAAAATATAAAAAAAGTGAATAAAAAAGGTTTAATAGGATAAACAGGGGGGAATACTAAAACCATCAAAGGCTTTCTAGTATTCCCCCCTTTTATTATCTGACAAAGCGAATTCGCTTTGTCCTTTTTTTTGCTTAAAAATCCTGAAGTGTTTTCCACTGTGCCCCTGCATGCTGTCTGCGTTTCATAAAGGAAGCCATTCTTTTCAATGCTTCTTCAAGCTGAGAAAGTGATGATGCATACGAGCATCTGACAAAACCCTCTCCAGAAGAGCCAAAAACAATTCCGGGCACAACCGCTACTTTTTCCTCCAGCAGAAGCTGCTCAGCAAATTCCTCAGATGATAATCCGCTATATTCAATTGAGGGAAAAGCATAAAATGCTCCGCCCGGCGTTTGACATGGAAATCCCGCTTCGTTTAAAGATCGGACAAAATAATTCCGCCTTCTCCGGTAATCTGTTTTCATCCGCTGTACATCTTCTTCACCATTTCTTAGTGCTTCCAGTGCTGCATGCTGAGACATCGTAGGGGCGCACATCATTGAATATTGATGAATTTTGAGCATCGCCTGCAGCAAAGGTGCTGGAGCAGCTGCAAATCCCAATCTCCAGCCCGTCATCGCAAAACCTTTTGAAAATCCTGAGATTGTGATGGTTCTCTCTCTCATTCCCTCCAATGAAGCGAGACTCGTGAATTCCTCATCATAGGAAAGCTCCGCATAAATCTCATCCGAAATGGCCAGGAGATCATGCTGCTTTATAATATTTGATATTTTTTCAAAATCTTTTCTGCTGAGCATTGATCCGGTTGGATTGCTCGGAGAACAAATCAAAACAGCCTTTGTATTTTGAGTAATTGCCTTTTCTATTTGACCCGGGAGCGTTTTAAACCCATTGTTCGAGTTGGAGGATACATAAACGGGAATTCCGCCCGCCAGCTTCACAAGAGGCCCATATGCTACGAAGCATGGCTCGGGAATAATCACCTCATCACCGGGGTTGATTATGGTTCTTAAGGCTAAATCCAAGGCCTGGCTTGCTCCTACTGTAACCAAAATTTCACGTTCCGCTTCGTAATTCACATGAAATTTCCGATCAAGATAAAAGCTGATTTCCTCTCTGAGCTCCATTAGACCGGCATTGGCGGAATATGCTGTATGACCTTTTTCAAGAGAAAGAATGCATGCCTCACGCACACTCCATGATGTGACAAAATCCGGTTCACCCACTCCAAGTGAGATGACGCCTTCCATACTGGCAGCGAGATCAAAAAATTTCCGGATACCGGAAGGCTTGAGTTCGGTTACACTGGCTGATAAGAAACGGGAACTATCCATTACGGAGTGACCACCATCCGTTTATCTTCTTCTCCAGTTTCAAAAATGCGTCCATCATGCTTATATTTTTTTAGAATAAAGTGAGTCGTTGTCGAAAGAACAGAATCCAGTGTTGAAAGCTTCTCTGACACAAATCTGGCCACTTCCGACATGGAACGCCCCTCAATCACGACACTTAAATCATAAGCTCCGGACATGAGATATACAGATTGCACTTCCTTGAAGCGATAAACCCGTTCTGCAATTTCATCAAAACCGACACCGCGCTTAGGAGCGACCTTCACATCAATCATGGCGGTCACACCTTCATGACCTTCTACTTTTCTCCAATCAATCGTTGCCGCATAGTCGATAATGACTTTTTCCCGCTCTAATTTATGAATAATCTGCTCGGTTTCTTCAAAGGATATTCCAGCCATTTTTGCAATGGAGTCAATCGACAGCCTGCTGTTTTCTTCCAGGATCTCCAGCACCTCTGTTTCTTTTTCATTCAGTTTCACGTTAACCCCTCCTGTAGTAAAATCTTCAGAACATTATAACATGAAAACAATCTTTTTAACTGAAAATTCTGTTTTCGAAATAGCCAATCGGGGTATTTTTTACATGAGTGGGACTTCGTTTCCCGGACACAATAATAAAAAATCGGTCAAAATTTGTTCCAAACGGACACGTTTTGCCGTTTCTTACGAATACCTGTCAATAACTATCATGGCTGGAGTGTTGATTATGAACCCAACTTTTTGCCATTCTACAATGAATCTGCAGGGCATCAATATTCATTATGAGCTATATGAAAAACATCCCGGAAAACCGACCATGGTATTGCTTCACGGATTTTTATCTTCCACGTTCAGCTATAGAAGACTTATTCCTTTGCTTCAGGAAGAATTCCGGATTATCGCCATTGATCTTCCTCCATTTGGAAAAACAGAAAAATCGATCCGATTTGTACACTCTTATTCCAATATGGCAAAGGTTGTCATTGAGCTGCTGGAAAAACTTGAAGTAAAAAATGCGGTGCTGGTAGGGCATTCCATGGGGGGCCAGGTGGCACTGTATGCGACAAAGGAAAAACCGGAAATGTTTAAAAAAGTCGTCTTGCTTTGCAGCTCCGGCTACATGAAGCGCATGAAGCACTATATGATATGCGGATCCTATGTTCCCTATTTTTATCTTTGCATTAAGCATTGGCTTTCCAGCCAGGGAGTTTTCAAAAACCTTTGCAATGTCGTTTATGACCGTTCTTTGATTGATCAGGAAATGATGGACGGTTATATGCAGCCATTTATTGACGACAGCATATTCATGGCACTGACCCGTATGATCCGGGACAGAGAAGGGGATCTCTCACAGGAAGATTTAAAGAAAATTGAAGTACCGAGCCTTTTGATTTGGGGACAGGAAGATAAGATCGTACCAGTAGAAGTAGGGAGAAGAATGAGTAAAGATTTGCCCAACGCATCATTGTTTGAATTGGCTCAAACAGGACATCTTGTTCCTGAGGAAAGACCGATGCATGTAATGGACAGAATCATGAATTTTTCACATGCTTAAGGAAAAAGAGAAAAAAGCCGGTTATGCACCGGCTTTTTTTGATTCAGCAGCTTGCCTGCTCCTTAACCAATAGTAATTGATGAGCCATTTGCAAGCAATCCTCAATGGGAATCCATTTTTCGAAGGAATGTTCGTAAATGGATTGAATTCGTTTCGCAAGCTCTGAAGAATGATGTAATTCATGCACAGCCTGAACGACATCTACAGATTCGGTATCATAAAATCCTTCTCCGTAGCCCAATGGATCCCATTTATATAGGATTTCCATCATAATTTCATTTGCAGCTTGTGTTTCCATATTCATCATCACCCGGACTGTATTTTTGCAAATTTATTTTATCACATTTACGATATAAAGAAGAAATCCGTTTAAGAGGTGAAGAAATGAATAAATTCGATGAAATTGTTGAGCGCCGCCAAACCAACTCCGTTAAGTGGGACTTAACCAACGAAATTTTCGGCACATCTGATGTTCTCCCTATGTGGGTAGCCGATATGGATTTTAAAGCCCCAGCAGAAGTTCTAGAGGCGTTAAAGAAAAGAATCGACCATGGAATATTCGGGTATTCTTCTATAGGAGAAAGCACCAAGACTGCGATTACAGAATGGGCAGAGAAAAGAAATGGCTGGCGGTTTAAAAAAGAGGCGATCCTGTTCAGCCCGGGAGTCGTAACAGCATTAAGCTTTGCAATCCAAGCCTATTCGGAGCCAGGAGAAAAAGTACTGATTCAATCCCCTGTTTATACACCGTTTTTTGACATGGTCAAACGAAACGGACGGGAAATTGTTAATAGCCAGCTTATTCTTGAGGAAGGGCGTTATGAAATTGATTTTAACGATTTGGCAAAAAAAATGGATGATCCCGAAGTAAAAATGATGCTTTTATGCAATCCGCACAACCCTGGGGGCAGGTCCTGGAACGTTGACGAATTAAAGAAAATAGGCGAACTATGCGCAGAGCATGATGTACTTATGGTCTCAGATGAAATCCATTCTGATCTGATGCTGTTCGGGAATAAGCACGTCCCCTTTGCATCCATCAGCAAAGAATTTTCAGACCGTTCCATAACCTGCTTCGCTCCAAGCAAAACATTCAACCTTGCCGGCCTTCAAGCCTCTGTGATGGTTATTGAAAACGACTCACTGAGAAGAAGAATGGATGAAACGCTTCATCGGCAGGGATTCTTTACCCTCAATGCACTTGGAAGTTTAGGAATGGAGGCGGCTTACAGCCATGGTGCAGCATGGCTTGGCGAACTAAACGCCTACATAGAAAGGAATATGGAATATGCCATTGATTTTCTTAACAATCAAGTTCCGGGGGTGACTGCTATCAAACCGGATGCCTCCTATCTCTTATGGCTGGATTGCCGGGGACTGGGGCTTGATGACAAAGAAATCAAAAGACGGCTCCTCCATAAAGGAAAGGTGGCTCTCGAGGAAGGGACAAAATACGGTCCCGGCGGAGAGGGTTTTGCCAGACTCAACGCGGGCTGTTCGATCGAAACTTTAAAAGATGGACTTTCAAGGGTAAAAACAGCCTTTTCCTCCTAAATCGAAGCTCTCCTGAAGGAGGGCTTTTTTACTTGGATACAGGTTTAAACTTCATTTTTTACAAACACAAAAACAACATATTTTTTCCATTAATGGTATAATAACACTATCAATGACATAGGAGACTTTTATGGAGAATTTGAAGGATTTAATATTGCAAGTGACATTTATCCTGTTCCCCATCTATCTCTATCAGGCAATCTGGCTCAACAGGCCGACACCCACTATTCCGAAACCCAATCTTTTTCTCATCTATTTGCTTTGCAGCCTCTCAGCTGTGCTTTGCATGATTTTCCCCATTTATGTGATAGACGGACTTCCGTATGGATTGCATTACATACCATACTTGGCGGCGGTTTTATACGGAGGACCTATGACCGGCATCTCGGTTACCTGTACTGCCTTGCTCTATCGATTATATTCGGGAGGCGATGTCATTTGGATATCCCTCATCATTACCCCTCTTTTTTTAATTGTTCCTCTCATGCTTCAATCAAAATGGAATGACTTTACTATTCAAACAAAGCTTTTGCTCGGATTCCTTTTCAGCGGAATCAAAACATCCTTAACCTACCTGATTCTAACGATTCTTATATTTTTTAAGCTGATTCCGTTCTCATTAGCCGAAAGTCTGCTTGAAATGTTCCTCAGCTTCCTATTATTTACCTTTGTGCTTCTAATGACCATCTATTGTGTAAACTCCACGAAAGAGAATGCCTTCCTTCGGGCAAGACTTATTAAATCCGAAAAACTTTCTATCGTCAGCGAGCTTGCAGCAAGCGTTGCCCATGAAGTACGAAATCCGCTCACAGTAGTTAGAGGATTTATTCAGCTCATTGGGACCGACCGCAAAAATATGGATCCAAAAAATGAAGAATACATCACCCTCGTTCTATCCGAGCTTGACCGTGCACAGGAGATCATAACGGATTACCTTAATCTTGCCAAACAGCAGTACTTCGAGAAAAACAAGCTTTCTTTAAGCAATCTTTTGGATGAAGTGGTTAAAATTATGACCTCCTATGCCAATTTTAAAAATGTCCATTTCAAAAACAGCATTGCTCCGGATTTATACGTACACGGTGATTCATCAAGGTTAAAGCAGGTTTTTCTAAATTTGCTCAAAAACGCAGTTGAGGCTGTTTCCGAATCAGATGGCGAGGTTAAAATTACGGCTTATTCTTCCCATGATTATATCCGGATAAAAATTAAAGACAATGGAGTCGGCATGACGCCTGAACAGCTTGCAAGAATCGGCGAGCCATATTTCACTCTAAAAGAGAGGGGAACAGGTCTTGGACTGACGGTGACGTTCTCAATTGTAGAGCAGCACGAAGGAACATTGCGTTATAAAAGCGAGCCTGGTTCCGGAACCTCTGCAACCGTATCGCTGCCCATATATAAACCAGCAGAATCCCCCCTCCCTTCCTCATCAAAACATCAGGGCGAATTCTCAGACCATAAATTAAAGCCCTGACTGGCCGTCAGGGCTTTGCTTCAATATCAATTTCTTTTTTGTCTTTGCGCATAGCTTCTTTTTCTGTAATCTTCCCGCATGCTATTCTGGCACCTGATTCTCCAGCAGGCTGAGACATTCCATCATCCTTTGTTTCAGTAATAATGAGTGATGTCCCTTCTTTAAAGAGCAGCGAGTTTTTCGCACCCTTTTTCAACGTGAGTTTCGGGCCAAAGAGTTTAGCTTGTGCTTTCCCATCATTCTCTGCCACAATATTAGGAAGATCACCAAGATGTGCCCCTTCCGGATTCAGCAGTCCATGCTGTTTGTTATCAGGATTGTAATGGTCGCCGGCTGTAATAAAATCGGGCCCCTGGCATTCCGGATTTTGATGAATATGCAATCCATGCTCCCCCGGCTGAAGACCTTCCAATACAATATCAAATTTAACGCCTTCAGGCTGTTCAGATAGTTTAATTGTTCCAAGTGAATCACCGTCTGTGTTAAACATTTCGACCCCGAATGAGGTCAGCTCCTTTTGACTGCAGCCGCCTGCCAAAATAAGTGCTGCTGCGGACATTCCCATCCATTTTCTCAAAACCCGAACCTCCATCCGTAGAGTGAAACTCCGAAGTTATCCTGCTTAAGCTTGCGGCCGTTTCCTCTCAAGCCTTGTGGGGTTAATACCATCCGCTAAGGCGGAGTAAAAAACCCTTTGTAGGCTAGTTTTTTCTTAGGAAGAGGGATTTATACAAATCACAGAGTACGCCTGCACATCGCCGTTCAAGCGTTGGCGCACTTTATTTGTCCGTTCTGCCTGTTAATTTAGCTGTTACTCCCATTAATTTAGCCGTTTCAGACTGGAATCTGGCTGTTCCACTTTTACTGGCCGTCGGCGCACTTTATTTGTCCGTTCTGCCTGTTAATTTAGCCGTTCCTACCGATAATTTAGCCGTTTCAGACTGGAATCTGGCCGTACCACTTTTTCTGGCCGTGGGCGCACTTTATTTGTCCGTTCTGCCGTTAATTTAGCCGTTCCTACCGATAATTTAGCCGTTTCAGACTGGAATCTGGCCGTTCCACTTTTTCTGGCCATTGGTGCACTTTATTTGTCCGTTCTGCCGTTAATTTAGCCGTTCCTCCCATTAATTTAGCCGTTCCAAACTGGAATCTGGCCGTACCCTTTTTTCTGGCCGTTGGAACCCTTTATTTGTCCGTCCTGCCCGTAATTTAGCCGTTCGACACGTTAATTTAGCCGTTACAGACTGGAATCTGGCTGTTCCACTTTTCCTGGCCGTCGGCGCACTTTATTTGTCCGTTCTGCCGTTCAATCTAGCCGTTCCCTACTTTAATTTAGCCGTTCCAGACTGGGATTTGGCCGTACCACTTTTTCTGGCCATTGGCGCACTTTATTTGTCCGTTCTGCCGTTCAATCTAGCCGTTCCCTACTTTAATTTAGCCGTTCCAGACTGGGATTTGGCCGTACCACTTTTTCTGGCCATTGGCGCACTTTATTTGTCCGTTCTGCCGTTAATTTAGCCATTCCTCCCATTAATTTAGCCGTTTCAGACTGGAATCTGGCCGTACCACTTTTTCTGGCCGTGGGCGCACTTTATTTGTCCGTTCTGCCGTTAATTTAGCCGTTCCTACCGATAATTTAGCCGTTTCAGACTGGAATCTGGCCGTTCCACTTTTTCTGGCCATTGGTGCACTTTATTTGTCCGTTCTGCCGTTAATTTAGCCGTTCCTCCCATTAATTTAGCCGTTCCAAACTGGAATCTGGCCGTACCCTTTTTTCTGGCCGTTGGAACCCTTTATTTGTCCGTCCTGCCCGTAATTTAGCCGTTCGACACGTTAATTTAGCCGTTACAGACTGGAATCTGGCTGTTCCACTTTTCCTGGCCGTCGGCGCACTTTATTTGTCCGTTCTGCCGTTCAATCTAGCCGTTCCCTACTTTAATTTAGCCGTTACAGACTGGAATCTGGCTGTTCCACTTTTCCTGGCCGTCGGCGCACTTTATTTGTCCGTTCTGCCGTTCAATCTAGCCGTTCCCTACTTTAATTTAGCCGTTCCAGACTGGGATTTGGCCGTACCACTTTTTCTGGCCATTGGCGCACTTTATTTGTCCGTTCTGCCGTTAATTTAGCCGGCCGACAGGTTAATTTAGCCGTTCTAGACCAGGATCTGGCCATACCCTTTTTTCTGGCCGATAGTGCACTTTATTTGTCAGTGCTCACTTATATGCCCTTTCCGCCATTCTTTTTAGCCGGTTGACCGAGTCAGCCCCTTTCCAAACTCGTTCATAAAAATTTCATAAAAAAAACGCAGGACAACTGCCCGTGCGCACACTATAAATCTTTTTCCTTTATATGTTTATACTTCTCGTTTACTTCACGCTCTTCCTTTTTTGACAGCTTAATGATAAAACGGAAAGCCAGAACGGCTAATAGCAGGAAAATAGCCATATGGAAGGCAGCGGGGATATACTCGGCTTTATCTTCAGGGAAATAAAGGAACAAGGATAGGACAAAACCCATGTAAGCGGATCCACCTTTCTTGTGCAGTCTTGTCTTCACTATACAGCTTTCTGCCGAATTATACCAAGTCCTTTTTTTGGACTGCCTTTATGTGTGGTAAAATGGTACAAAAATGAGCGGAATGGGGAATGAGTTGTATGGAATTTCAGCCAGGCGATTATGTAACGGGGATTTACAAAACAGGGAAGTACGCAGGGGTTGTAACAGCGATCCGGCCTATGCATATTCTTGTACAGGTGAAGGCCGTTTTAAAGCATCCGCAGCAGGGGGATTTGCACATTCCTAAGGAGGCAGAGGTTCCCCTCTTTCATGAAAGGCGGGCACTGAGCTACAACGAACAAACCAATGTGCCGAAAAACATGGTCAAACCTCTGGAAGGGGATTTGCCGGATTACAGCATGTCGCTTCTCAAGTCAATTGATCAAATGAGAATTTTACTAAACAATGATGAATCTTTATGGGCTAAAAAGTCATTGGCCTGTCTTGATCAGCTTGAAAATGATTATAAACTCTAACTAAACATAAAGCCAAATCACAATGATTAGTGATTTGGCTTTATGTTGCAAACTTGCTTAGAAGTTTGGAGAAATCTACACGGTCACCAATCGTAGTGGGATTTGGCTTTTCTAGATATTTCTTATCTTTTTCAATCAGCTTATAAATTTTCATCGTTGTTAATGCATCATCCAGGGCCCTGTGATGCTGCCCCGTTCCTTTCTTCCCATATTCCTCAACGGCTTTCCATAAACCTGTCTGATTTCTGTCCCCGAAAAATTTCTTATATTCCATAGACAAATCGATAAATTCATCATTTTCAAACGGAAAAGCGCACCGGTTTTTTTCACAATTCATTCTTAAAACCTTCATGTCCATGTTTCCCCAGGTTACCACTTTTTTAGGAGAGTCCAGCCGATTGAGAGCTTCAATTAATTTAGAAAAAGAAATTCCCTGATCCACCTGGGCCTGAGTAATCCCCAGAAATGATTTGCAGCGCTCTGTAAGACGTTTCCCTTTAACAGGCGTGACAAAGGATGAAAATTCCTGCTCAACTTTTCCGTTTTTTGAAAAGACGAGACCAGCTTCAATAATTTCAGCATAAAAGCCTTTATAGCCTGAATTACCGTCAGGCATGCTGAATTCAAAATCAATAAACAGCAGAGGTTTTGACCCGTCCATGCTCTTCCTCCTTTCTTCCCTGCATTTTATTACCATTATATCACCGCCCTCCTTAATTTAACTGTATTTTTAGAAAAATTTTAATCGGAAAAGCACACATTTTTTCTGCACGTTTCCCTTGTCTCTGTGCGCGAAAAAATCCTTCTCAGATTTGGAAATCAATGCTAGGATTACATCAGAGTGGAGGGTTCCAAATTCGGTCCCTCTAAAGGTTTTACTGCCTATTAAAGATAATGGAGCCTAGACGAAAGAATGTGACAGCGTTGAGAAAATGGTTTGGCTGGAGTTTCATCCTGCTGCTTATCCCTATACTTTTATCCCTCCTGCTCAGCTCCGGACAGGCTGTTGAAAGTCTGAGGTCCCTCCCTGAGGCCCTTGATGAACGGCTTCCTCTCAAAGAACCTTCTGCTTTTATGAACAGTTATATAAAGGACTCTGAAGGTGCGGTTATCTCCGAGCTGACCACCGAGGGACAGAATCGGATTTTCATCCGGTACGCTGATATCCCCCCACAAATGAAGGAGCTTTTTCTGCAATCAGAGGATAAACGCTTTTATGAGCATACCGGCCTTGATTTTGAAGGGACGGCAAGAGCCATGCTATTCAATGCTAAAAATAAGTCTCTTGACCAGGGCGGCAGCACAATTACGCAGCAGCTTGCCAGAAACTTATATTTAAATCATGAGCGAACCTATAACCGTAAGCTCAGTGAACTGCTGATCTCCATCCAGCTGGAGCGGAAATGGTCAAAAGAAAAAATCCTGGAAAGCTATTTAAATACAATCTACTTTCAGAACAGTGTATATGGGGTCGGAGCGGCGGCAGATTATTACTTCAGTAAATCGCTGAAGGCTTTAACGACCGCTGAAATGGCCTACTTAGCTGCGATTCCGAATAACCCTTCCTTCTATAATCCTCTAAAGCATCCTGACAGGACTAAAAAAAGGCAGGAAAGGCTTTTGCAGCTTTTGGCTGACATTGGAATGCTGAATCAGAATCAGCTGAAAGCCGAGAAAAGCCAGCCGATTGAATTAGCCATTAAAAAGAAGGAAGAACGCTATCCTGATTATACGGACTATGTAATGGAAGAACTAAAAAAAGCTGTGGCCAGCAAGGACAAACTTAAAAACCCTGAACAGATTAAAAGCGCTGCTGCTGAGTTAATCAGATCCGGCATCGTAATCGAAACGTATTTAGATCCTTTTCTCCAGGAAAGACTCTATACGGCAAATGAAAAATATTCGGATGAAAGCCATCAATCCTCGGCGGTCATCATCAATCATAAGAAGCATCAAATTGTGGCGATGAGCGGCGGAAACCGCTATAAGAAGCATGAATTTAATAGAGCCTTCCAGGCGAAGAGACAGCCTGGATCCGCTATTAAACCGCTTTTGGATTATGTTCCCTATATTGAAAAGACAAAGGCGTCCAAGTCCAGCCTCATTAATGCCAACCGTTTATGCATTGAAACGTTTTGTCCTGAAAACTATAGTAAAAAAGAGTATGGCATGGTGACTCTTGAAAAGGCCTTTAGCCAATCCTATAACACCCCTGCCGTAAGGATGCTGAAAGACGTCGGCATCGGGAAGGCAGCTGCGTATCTTAAGCCTTTTTCATTCAGCGGCAGTATTCCTCCTGATAATTATGCAGCTGCTCTGGGAGGAGTTAAAATAGGATTCTCGCCTCTTGAGCTTGCAAATGCCTATACAGCCTTTGGCAACGGCGGACAGTATCAACAGGCAAGAGCCATTAAAAGAATCCTTTCTATAGATGGAACGGTCCTCTTTGAATGGAAGGATACCCCTATGCAGGTGTGGAGCAATGAAACGAACACAGTCATGCGGGACTTGCTTGAATCCGTCGTAAAAAAGGGAACCGGTAAAAAAGCAGCCTTTGAAACAAATTATATAGGCGGAAAAACCGGAACATCGAATGACTACAATGATTTATGGTTCTCCGGACTCACCGATTCCTACACCGCTGCCGTCTGGTTTGGGAAAGACAATAATGGTTCGATTGAATCTATATATAAAGACGGAAGTCTCCTTGCGTATTGGAAAATGATCATGGGCGGTGACCAAGTTGCAGAAGAAAGATAAAATGAACCACCCTATCATTCTTTTTGACGGAGTCTGCAATTTATGCGAGGGTATTGTAAAGTTTGTCATTAAGCGGGATAAAGATGCAGTATTCAGGTTTGCTTCGCTTCAGTCCGAAACCGGATTGGAGCTGCTGAAAAAAAATCAGCTTGATTGCGAAAATTTCGATTCTTTTGTCCTCGCCTTTGATGACAACGTGTATGTAAAATCGGAAGCGGCCCTTAAAACAGCCGGCCTTCTCCCATTTCCCATGAACATGCTGCGCATTCTGCTCATCATTCCAAGACCCATAAGAGATGCGGGATATTCCTTCATTGCACGAAACAGGTACAAGTGGTTTGGCAAAAAGGACAGCTGCATGCTTCCTGACCCCTCCATTCGGAAACGTTTTTTAGAATAGTCCTTAGCCAAGTTTAACAAAGCTAAAATAATAAAAGGCTGTCGTATCCACTAAGGATTGACAGCCTTTTTTACATCGGCAAACTATTAATAAGACCATTATAAAGGCGGAGGAATAAATAAAACAAACCAAGGGTAAATACAAACCAGAACAGGATATTAAATAAAACCATTCCTATAAGAGACCACGATGTTACCATTGAGCTTGCCTGATAGATGATAAATACAAAATAACAAAGGGTCGATAAAAGAAAAATCCCTCCGATTAACCAGCTGAATTGAACGAGGAAGAGAGAAATAGCCCCTCCAGCAAGATAGAAGGCTGATCCCGCTCTTATTTTATTCAGTGTAACTCCTTCCGCATCTTGTGAGAAAAAAAGAAAGGAAAGTTCGGTAACTGTATTGGCAATCAGTTTCAGCGCAGAGAAAATCATAAAATAAAGAAGAGCAAATAACGCAAATAACGCAATTTTCATTTCACTCTCCGAAAAGAAATCAAGCATACTGTTATATATGCCGATTTTTTTTAGCACGTCTGATACGTACATGACAGTGGAAATGGATAAGGAAGTACTAAAGAGCAATAGTGAGATTAAAGGAAAATAGCTGGTGAAATAAGTATTTCTCATAAAGTCGTCCCTTCCATAAGCATTCTTTTCCATTATGCTTAGGCGGGAAATATTTGTAAAGACTCTTTTTTACGAACGAGGTATGACTTTTACATATTCTCTGGGGCTAAACGACTCCACTCGTTTCGGTTCTGGAACATGCCAAATATTACGCGGTCCATTCATTTCAAGTTCGCCGACTCGCCTATTCGGATATAAAACAAACTGTTTGCCATGATGTTCATTCGCCTGAAGCTGTGCAAACCAGATGAGCGTACTCAAAACGGTTAAAATTAATAAACCGGCTATTGCTTTTACCTTCAGCATGAAGATCACTCCTTGCTGTTCATCATCTCTCTAAATCTTAGCGTTATACAAAAAATTTATTATTTGTTATGATTATTATGAGTTCATATGAACCTGAAAATAAATGATAAATTTTTCTCTCAGGTTCATACTAGAAAAAAGAGGAAACTTCCTTCCATTTCCAAATCCGTTCGCTATTTTTATATTACTTAGATTGGGGGTAAACCATGTCATTGCTGCATTTAGCCATTCTTCTTCCTTTTATAATGGCTCTATTCGTTCCATTCCTTTATAAATGGTTCAAAAGCGTACATACCGGGTGGTTCGTCCTTCTTCTTCCGGTATTTCTTTTTATTTATTTCTTCCGATACATAAATCCGGTCAGCAGCGGCTCGAATACATACTCTACCGTTAATTGGATCCCATCACTGGGCATTCAATTTACTGCCTATGTGGACGGACTCGGCCTGTTATTTGCCCTATTAATAACAGGGATTGGTGCACTCGTTATCCTATATTCCATCTATTATCTGCCGAGAGCAAAGGAACAGCTCCATACGTTCTATGTCTATTTGCTTCTGTTTATGGGGGCCATGCTTGGGATCGTATTATCAGATAATATGATTGTTTTGTATACATTCTGGGAATTAACGAGCCTTTCCTCCTTCTTGCTTATCGGGTATTGGCATACTCGTGAAAAATCAAGGTACGGCGCGTTAAAATCCATGATGATTACAGTATTTGGCGGGCTTTGCATGCTTGGCGGCATCATCCTGCTTTATCTGGTGACGAATACATTCAGCATCCGGGAAATGGTCACACAGGCGCCTATAATTATGGAGCATCCTTATTTTCTCCCGGCCATGCTGCTGTTTCTCCTTGGAGCTTTTACAAAATCGGCCCAGTTTCCGTTTTACATATGGCTTCCCGATGCTATGGAGGCGCCAACACCTGTTAGTGCCTACCTTCATTCAGCAACTATGGTCAAAGCCGGCATTTATTTGACTGCCAGGTTCACCCCTGTTTTTGGACTTGCTCCAGAGTGGTTTTGGCTTGTAACAGGAATCGGAATCATTACCCTTGCCTGGGGTTCATTCCATGCCATTAAACAGACTGATTTGAAAGCCATTCTTGCCTTTTCAACGGTTAGCCAGCTCGGTTTGATCATGTCCCTATTGGGTGCCGGCTCGGCTTCGCTTCATTTTGAGTCGTTGGATAATAAAATGTTTTCAGCTGCAGTGGTGGCGGCGATCTTTCATTTGATCAACCATGCTACGTTTAAAGGAAGTTTGTTTATGGCAGCCGGAATTGTGGATCATGAAACGGGAACTAGAGATATAAGAAAATTAGGCGGCTTAATGAGCTTTATGCCGATTACCTTTACCATAACAGTGATCGGTGCCTTTTCTATGGCGGGTCTGCCGCCTTTCAATGGCTTCCTGAGCAAAGAAATGTTTTTCACGAGCATGCTGAAACTCTTAGAATTTAATTTATTCAATGTGGAAACATGGGGTATTCTGTTCCCGGTTTTAGCCTGGATTGCAAGTGTTTTCACATTCATCTACAGTATGATTATTGTGTTCAAGACGTTTACTGGAAAATATCAGCCGGAAAAATTAGATAAGGTACCACATGAAGCACCTCTTGGAATGCTTATATCGCCGATTATTCTCGCGTCACTTGTCGTTTTATTCGGGATCTTTCCAAATGTGCTGTCTTTCAGCATTATTGAACCGGCAACAGCCTCCATCCTTCCATACTTACTGGAGGACGGGGAACAGTTTCATGTTCATATCTCACACTGGCATGGATGGGGCCCTGAGCTGTACATGACTCTTGGCGTTATTGGCCTTGGTATCCTGCTGTATTTGGGTTTGGCAAAGTGGAAGTTGGTATACAAACTGTTTCCGGAAAAACTTACGCTCAATAAGGCTTACGATGTATCCTTAAGAGGATTGGATAAAGGATCCTTGAAAGTACAGGAGCTCTATATGACGGGTTTCCTTCGCGACTATCTTGGCTACATTTTTACATTTGTTGTACTGATGACAGGATGGGCACTTTTTTCTAAATCCGCCTTTACGTTTGAAACAGCCGGAAATGCTCCCATCGGCATATACGAAATTGTTCTCGCTGCTGTCATGATATTGGGTGCCGTAACAATTTTATTTGCAAAATCCAGACTGACATCCATCATTGCCCTTGGATCAGTCGGATACGGGGTGGCACTGTTCTTCGTATTTTTCAGGGCACCTGACCTTGCATTAACACAGCTCGTTATCGAAACAATTTCAGTCTCATTATTCCTGCTATGCTTTTATTATTTGCCGGAACTGCAAAAACGGGAGAAACTCCCGTTTAAACTTGCGAATTTCCTGGTTTCCCTTGGAGTTGGAACAGTTGTCACACTAATTGCCCTGTCTGCAAACAGTCAAAGAGTTTCAGAAACCATCTCTTCCTACTTTATAGAAAACAGCTACAAAGAGGCAGGCGGCAAAAATATGGTCAACGTCATTCTGGTAGACTTCAGGGGCTTTGATACTTTATTTGAAATAACTGTCCTGGGAATAGCTGCTCTTGGTATTTTTGCGATGGTCAAGCTGCGGTTGTCGAAGGGGGAAGAGTCATGAAGCGAACCAACTTGAAAACGAACGATTTAATTTTGCAAACCGTTGTGAATATTGTTTTTTTTATCATCTTTATCTATTCCATATACATTTTTTTCGCTGGCCACTATACACCAGGAGGAGGTTTTGTCGGAGGACTTATGACGTCATCTGCAATTGTCCTTCTGCTTTTAGCGTATGATGTCAAAACGGTTGCTACCGTCATTCCGGTTAATTTTCTAAAAGTCGCGGCAACTGGCCTGCTTGTTGCGCTTGGTACAGGACTAGCCTCCTTCTTGTATGGGGTCCCGTTTTTGACACATGCGCACGGGCCGGTTCACCTTCCTGTTTTGGGAGAGGTCGAGGTCGCCTCTGCAACGGCTTTTGACCTTGGAGTATATTTGGTTGTTGTGGGCGTTACCATGACCATCATTCAAACGATTGGAGAGACTGAATAATGGAAGTGATGATGTCGATTGTATGCGGAATATTATTTATGGCCGCCACTTATTTAATGCTCTCAAAGAGTTTGCTTAGAATCATTATCGGGACAGGACTGCTAAGTCATGGTGCTCATCTGCTGATTTTAACGATGGGCGGACTTAAAGGCGGGGCTGCGCCGCTTCTTGGGGAAAAGGCAAAATCGTACGTTGATCCGCTGCCGCAGGCACTGATCCTGACCGCCATAGTAATCAGTTTCGGAGTGACGGCCTTTATGCTCGTTCTTGCGTACCGGTCTTATCAGGAGCTTGGAACGGATAACATGGATCACATGAGAGGAACTGATTCACATGAGTAACAACCTGGTCATGATGCCGCTGATTTTCCCTTTAATAGGCGGCATATTATTAATTTTCTTTAATAAAAAGCCAATTGTACAAAGAATTCTGAGCGTCATTTTTTCTATAGCCGCTCTCACTGCATCCTCCATTCTCGTTTGGACTGTTCACAAAAACGGAATTCAGATTGTGGAAATTGGAGGATGGGCCCCGCCTTACGGAATAACCTTTGTTGCGGACATGTATGCCAGTCTGCTTGTCCTGACCACTAGTATTATAGGATTGACAGGGGTTTTGTATTCTTTCCGTACAGTGGGAAAAGCGCGGGAGTACTTTTTTTACTATCCTGCCGTCCAATTTTTGCTGACGGGTGTTACCGGTGCTTTTTTAACAGGAGATATATTCAATTTGTTCGTATTCTTCGAAGTCCTGTTAATGGCTTCCTATGTTCTAATGGTATTGGGCGGAACAAAAAGGCAGCTGAGGGAATCCATTAAATACATTGCGGTAAATATCTTTTCCTCCGCTCTATTCGTCATTACAGTCGCATTTCTTTATGCCGTTACAGGCACACTTAATATGGCGGACTTGAGTGTCAAAATAAGCGAAAACGGACAATCGGGGCTGCTGACCGTAATTGCCATTCTATTTCTCATTGTGTTTGGAATGAAGGGGGCCATTTTCCCTCTGTACTTCTGGATGCCAGGTTCCTATCAGGCACCGCCAGCAGCGGTATCAGCCCTATTCGGCGCCCTGCTGACGAAGGTTGGAGTGTACGCCATTACGAGAGTGTACACGCTGATTTTTATTCATGATAAAGCCTTCACTCATGGAATTCTGGCGTGGCTTGCTGCCTTAACTATTCTGTTTGGCGTTATTGGAGCCATAGCTTATTGGGATGTTAAAAAGATTGTGATCTACAATATTATTACGGCAGTAGGTGTTATTCTGTTCGGGGTAGCTGTGGCTAACCCGGCAGGAATCGAGGGCTCGATTTACTATTTGCTCCACGATATGATCATCAAGGGGGCTCTTTTCTTCCTGGCAGGAATTATGATCAGTATTACCGGAACCTCTAATTTAAAGAAAATGGGGGGACTGATTCAGCATTATCCGCTCGCCGGATGGATGTTCTTCCTGTCAGCCATTGCCCTTGCAGGCATACCTCCGCTAAGCGGATTTATCGGTAAGCTTAAGGTTATTCAAGGCGGATTTGAGGCGGGTGAATATGCGATATCGCTAGTCGTTCTTTTATCCAGTCTGCTCGTCCTCTATTCGGTTATGAAAATATTTATTAACGGCTTTTGGGGCGAGGAAAAACCTATAAATGGGAATCCTTCCGTAAAAGGAATGGTGTATCCTGCAGTCATCCTGGTGGCGCTGTCTGCAGCATTCGGACTGGGAACAGAATTCATCGCCCCTTTTATTACACAGGCGTCTGAGACTTTATTGGACCCGTCAATATATATAGAAGCCGTTTTAAAGGAGCAGTGATGTAAATGGCTTTTCAGTTATTGCTTAATTTCTTTATTGCATTTTTATGGATGTTTCTTCAAAATACATACACACTTGTAACCTTTACCGTTGGATTACTCTTCGGATTGCTGATTATCTTTGGGATGAGGCGTTTTTTCTCAACCCGGTTTTATCTTATGAATGTGATCGCTGTTTTTACCCTGCTTACCATTTTTATGAAAGAGCTGATCATGGCCAATCTTTCAGTCTTAAAAATCATCATCACACCGAAGCTGAAACTTACTCCCGGGATCTTCTCATATGAAACCGAGCTTACAAAAGCATGGGAAATTACTGTTCTTTCTAATTTGATTACTTTAACACCCGGAACACTGGTAGTAGAAATTTCAGACGACAACAAAACTCTTTATATTCATGCTATGGATATAAGCAGTGAAGAAGAAGCCAGGAAAGATATACGCGATTCATTTGAGAAAGCAATCAAGGAGGTGAGCCGGTAATATGTTCGAAACAGTCATGAAGCTGTCTTTACTCATTCTGGCCCTCTCCACCCTCTTCTATTTTTACCGCCTTGTAAAAGGTCCGACCGTTCCCGACCGGGTCGTCGCCCTTGATGCAATCGGCATTAACCTGATTGGACTGACAGGGGTTACTTCCGTCCTCCTGAAGACCAATGCCTTTTTGGATGTAATCCTATTACTTGGAATTCTTGCATTTATCGGCACAGTGGCTTTCTCCAAATTTCTTGAGAAAGGAGAAATAATCGAAAATGACCGCAATCAGTGAATGGATCATTGCCGCCCTTATCCTTCTTGGTGCCTTGCTTTGTTTAATTGCCTCCATTGGCGTCCTGAGGCTCCCTGACGTTTACACCCGGAACCACGCAGCGTCCAAAGGGGCAACCTTAGGTGTTATGTTTCTGCTGCTCGGAGTTTTTCTATACTTTCTCCTGATACAAGGGCATTTCAACTCAAGAGTATTGCTAGGAATTGTGTTTGTATTTATTACATCACCTGTTGCAGGACATTTGATCATGAGGGCCGCCTTCAACACGAAAATTCCTTTATGGGAGAATAGTGTGCAAAACGATCTTCAGAAGAAAAGGGCAGCGGAGATTAAACAGCATGAAACCTGATTACGCTGAAGACCTTATTGAACGAATGAAGCGCCATGCGGTGTCAGGAAACAAAGAAGCTATGGAAGCCTATATGAAAAATCAATTTACCTTTCTCGGTATCAAGGCTCCTGAACGAAAAAGACTCCTCACACAATATGCAGCGGAAAACGGGTGGCCTGAAACGAACAGCGAATTAAAAGTTATTGTTCATAGGCTGTTTTTATCTCCCTATAGGGAATGTGTATATGCAGGAATCGATTTGCTTATCAAAAAGAAGAAACTTCTGAAGAACAGCGATTTGGATTTTGTAATGGAATTAATCGTTACGAAGCCATGGTGGGATACAGTCGATCTTCTTGCTTCGCATATTGCCGGATACCTGATTGAACAGAATCCTTGTTTAGCATCTCAACCGGATCGCTGGATTAAACATGAATCGATGTGGGTGAAACGCACTGCCCTTCTATATCAGCTCAAGTATAAGGAAAAAACGAATAAAAAAAAGCTTGCAGAATATATTTGCAGCATGTCTGATTCTAATGAGTTTTTCATTCAAAAAGCAATCGGCTGGGCTCTGAGGGAATATTCTAAGACCGATCCTGACTGGGTAATCGCTTTTACCTCTGCCGAAGAACTAAAACCCTTAAGCAGACGGGAAGCATTGAAATATGTAAATAAAATAGAAAAAGGAGCAGAGTAAATTCCGCTTCTTTTTTGTTTGTATTGAATTTGGATGAATTTGAGTCCAATTTTTTCATCCCTTCTCATGATTTTCAAATTCCCCTAAAGTTTTCTTATCTCACTTGCAGTAATATTAAACAAAACGGTCCACGCAAATAAAAAGGAGCAGAATCAATTCTGCTCCTTTCGTTTATTTCTTTTTGATAACGGCCATAGTACATCTTGAAATGCAGATTAGCTGTCCTTCTTCGTCTGTTATTTTAATATCCCACACCATCGTCGATTTGCCTTTGTGAAATGGAACCGCATGTGCAGTGACAAAACCGTCTTTTTTAGAACGGATGTGATTGGCATTAATCTCAAGCCCTACACAAATCTCCGTATCCTGATCAATGAAATGGAATGCTCCTATGCTTGCTGCTGTTTCAGCTAAAGCAACAGATGCACCTCCATGTAAAATGCCGAACGGCTGTCTTGTCCTCTCATCAACAGGCATAACCGCTATAACACCTTGATCGGAAACCTCCTTCACTTCAATCCCTAAGGTCTCAATCATTGTATTTGTAATATCCATTCTTACCCCTCCCCCATGTTCTCATCCTATCTATTATCATAAAGCTTTTTAAGCTGAAATGTCTGGTTATTTTTTCAAAAGGCTGGCCACAAAACAAAAATAAACTGCAAATAAGAACAATGCGGGAATAACCGCCAAAATATTCATTCCATCCCCCTAATATGATTCGTTCATGATACATGACTATCATCATAAGGGATAAATATCATGGAAATATTGAGAATTTGTTTATTTTTTGTAAAGTTCTGTTATTCACAGGTCTTTCTACCCGTATCGATAGTGAACCCGCACCTCCGCAGTAACCGTTAATGACCCTGGAAAAACGGGAGTAGGGGCTGAAGAAGCCATGAATGCAGCGCCTTCTCTTTCAAAGGGAACGAACCCCTTTGACACTTCTACTACTTTTACCGGTGTAGATTGAAGCGATACCTGGTAGCTTTGGGCTAGTACTGACGCCTTTTCAAAGCCCTGCTTAACGGCTTCCCTTAAAGCGGCTTCCACATATGGCTTTGTATTTTCAAGCTTAAACTGAACCCGGTCAACCCGGTTTACTCCATTATTGACAGCGGTATCAACAATCGCCCCGATCTGATCAAGCCTCTCTGTTTTAACAGATAGCAAATTCACGACCTCGTACCCTTCAAGCGTTTGTTTCCCGTCCTGAAAGGAGTACTTAGGGGAGATATTATATGAAATCGTCTGGATATCTCCTTTATCGATTCCCTGCCTGTATAAAGCATTAACGGCTTTTTCCAACCGGGCCTTATTCTCATCCTGTGCTGTTTTTACATCCTTGGATTCTGTTACGATTCCAAGCTGAATAATGGCTGTATCCGGACTTGCTTCCGCACTGCCTTGTCCGGTCACTTCCATCAAATACTCTTTTCTGTCCCTCGCCTGGCCGCCTGAAACAGGCATATATCCCCCGTATTGCATGCACTCACATCCTATTAGAGAATTTCTTCTAACTATATGTGAGAAGCAAACGGTAATTGCCCTTAATCAATAATTGATTCAGACTTTGCAATCAAAACAGCCTCGGTTCTTGAGCCTACATTAAGTTTATTAAAAATAGAAGTCAGGCTATATTCAATGGAGCGCTTGCTTAAATGGAGGTTATCAGCAATTTCCTGATTAGTATGCCCCTTCTCAACCTCCTGCAAAATCGCCTTCTCCCGCTCATTCAGGCAGTCCGTCTCAAGAACCTGCTCGGAATTCTTGATTTTCTGCTGAGATAGCAAGCTTTGCAGGTAGCTATAAGGAAGAATAATTTCACCCTTAATCGCGTGACGAATATATGCTAAAATCTTCTCTTTGGACTCAGCTTTATTAATTGCCCCATGGATCCCCATGCGAATCGCTTCTTCAAAATAATCTTCCACTTCATACCCTGTATAAAGTATGATCTTGCAATCCGATTTCTGCTCAACAATCCCTCTGGATAGTTCCATTCCATTAACATCGCCTAAATTCAAATCCATTAATATCACATCAAAGCTTGAGAAATCCATCTGCTCAACTGCCTCGAGCGTAAAGGGAGGATTCATAAAATCGACCGTTACCTCAGGATCTTTTTCCAAGATGGCTTTCGTACCCTCCCGGACTGCCGGGTGATCATCTACTACTAAAATATGTATCATAGCCCTCCTACCTCTCCATGAAACTAGTCCTATTGTATAAAAAAGACTTGGCATTCGCCAAGTCCTTAATTGAAAAAGTTATATTTCAATTACTGCTTTAAATCCTTGCCCTTTGGAAGTCTCAATCGTCAGCGTCCCTTTTAACGCCTTTACACGTTCGGTGATACCGGAAAGACCCATGTTTTCAGAACTATAACTAATCTCACTTTGATTAAATCCAATTCCATCATCTTCATAATGAAGAACGATTTTATCTTTAATGCAAACAAGCATAATCAGGACATTACTTGCATGTGAATGTTTATTAGCATTATTCAAAAGTTCCTGAATAATTCTGTAAAGATTTAATTGTACATCCAAGTCGGTATTAGGCTGGAACTTCCCGGCGTTCATCCGGATCTCAAAATCTGCAATTTCTTTATATTGCGTGACAAGTTTATTCAATGCTTTTACTAGGCCTAAATCATACAGCAGCTGCGGACGAAGCTCCTGACACGTTTCTCTTGTTGTTTTAATAATCTTGGTCATATTCTCATTCATATCCTCAAGCTGATCCTTTAAATCGGCTGGAGCAGCTTCGAGCTCAACAAGTGCAACCTCGCACTGCCTCTTTAAAGATATCAAATCCTGCAGAACCGAATCATGCAAATCCTTTGCCAGGTTAGACCGCTGTTTTTCTTCGATGGAGAAGAAAAGCTTTGTCAGCCAGGAAGGATTTGTTCCCTCCCTTTGAACCGTCTCTAAATGATTCATTAGCTCCTCAATTTTAAGGTAGTTCTCTAAAGAAACATTTGTATAAAATGATAGAGCTTTAAGCCAGGAAATCTCATCTCTTGTAAGCCTTGGCGTGTTTATGGAGGAAAGACAAAGCAGAATATAATTTCTATTGTCTGTCTCCCCTATATTAATCAAAAATCCCCTATCCACTTCTTTTATTTTCCCAATCTCATACAATACACTTGAAAATTCTTTTTTATAAAGATTAATTTCTTCTAAGTCAGCTTCTAGATTTTTAGACAGGATTTTTTCATCTTTACTAACTTCAAGAAAATAAGATTTATTGACTAACAAAACATCTGTGATGGTCCTTTTAAGTTCTGTAATAACTTGATTTAGATTATTGGCTTTTCTTATCTCGCTTGTGTATTTAAAAATGCTATCTTGGTAATTATATTTTTCAGAAAACCTTTTTAATTTAAACCTGAAGTCAAATATCTCTTTAAGATAGAATACAACTAGCATAATTAAATAAATAAAAATAGATAATTGTATTGGATAGAATATACTTGCACTATTATCTAGGCTAAGTGCTATATATACAGTCACTAAAGTAGGTAAAATAGCAAGAAGTCCATAATATCTAAAACGTCCCAGTAGAAATTCAATGTCATAAATTTTGGTCGCCAAGAATTGATATACAAGAGAAAATGGTATTAGAAGCAAGAATGAAGCTAGAACTCCTGGTGGAAATATATGTTTGTTAAATATAATAAATGGTAATACATATAGCAATAAAAATGGGGAAAATGCTAGCACATTGGTAATAATAAGCACTTTAACAAAATATTTTTGTTCTGATAGTTTTACTCTCCTTAAGCCTATAATTTTAAGAGTAAATATTAAAATAAATAAACTAAGAAAAGATAATAAATTTAAAGCTTTGACCTCGGAATAAGTAGCATATACATAGGTATTCGTTACATTCCTAAAAATATCTGTTGAAATATTAACTAGGAGAATACCATACGCTAAGTATACAAATTTCTTTTTAAATAATTCAACGCCAATCTCTTTAAAATAATAGTAAATAAACTGAAGATAAGTAACAGGTACTGATAAAAACAACGTAACATTAGCGAAACGGCCAAATAAATCTCCCCTGGAAGAACCACCGGTGCTTAAGTACGCCATTGATATCGCGAAAAGAAACCATATCAGAATAGATGCTGATTGGAGATTCATTTTTTTATTGGATTTATAAATAAAATAACTACAGAACACACACAAAAGAAACAATGTAAAAGGTATAACTATTAAAAATAAATTTTGAAAATAAAGAATTGATTCGTCAACCTTGATATCAATTACCTTGGATTCTCTTTTTATTTTAATAGTATGAAACTGTTCAAGTAACCCATACTTCGCGGTTTGGGAATGAAACTGGGGGTCCTTTCCGTCAATTTTAAGAACAAGATCCCCAACCTTTAAGTTTTTCTGTGACCATGTTTTAGGTTCTAATTCTGTAATATAAAATTCACCCTTATCATCTGGGATTGCAACTCCTCCAATGTAAGGGTAATTAATATTAATAAAAGAAAAATATATTATCAATATACAACTAATAAATAGAGTTATATAGTATGTCTTCTTGTTGTTAAAAAACATAAAAACATCCCTTGTTAGTTTATAGCATTAATTAATACCAAATCATATTTACTGTTCTGCCCGCACCTATTAAACCTTCTAGCAGTCCTTTTAAATCATCAAGTTTATCTAATCCCAAAATGCTAGCCTCTCCATTAACAACTTTTTCAAGAACTTCCGGATTCTCTACTAAATAGTTTACGATTTCTTGCATCCTTTTTCATCTCCTAAATGGCTTATTTTATCAAATGAGATTTTAATATCTCAATTCGATCAGTTGTTAATGGCAGGTTGTTCATAACTGTAGTCGCTTTTTGAATGGCTATCTGCTTCATCACATTTAAATAGTGTATAACTCCTGATTTAAGCAGTGCCTCTTTATACGTCTTCATGTCGCCATATTCTTCTTCAAAAGTTTTACCGCTCTCAATAAATTTAAGTAATCCCTTTGAAGCTTCATTAAACTGTCTTTTTATATATAAAAGTGCGAGTGTATTTTTCTGAGCAGACAGATCACTTTTATGTAGTTGAAATAAGTCACGAAAATCATTCTCAGTCTGAGCCGCAATTCCAATCTGGATCGCATACTCATGGACTACAGGGATTTCACTTCCATATGAATACATGGTTCCAATCATGGAGGCCATTGCAAGTAATGACCCAGATTTACGTTCCATCATCTTAAGACATGCATCTTCTGAATCTGCAGATCCGGTCAGATCCTCATGCTGCCCAGTCATTGCGTTGATTGAATAGTTATTTACTATAGGAATTAGCAACCCGCTGCGGTCCGTTTCGGCAATCATCTGGATACTGATTGTGTAAATCATAGTAGCGAGATTAAGCGCTTCTCCAGTGGGAATTTGCATCCATAGTTCTTTATAATTATCATCGTCTTCCAAATCATCAAAAATATCAAATGACAGCGCATAAAGTTCAACTGCGGCCGCAAGTTTATGCAAATCCTCAATGAACTGTTCAGTCCGCTTTTGCTCTACCGCAAATAACATCCCATGGATATAGGTCAACTTTCCAAAAAAAGCATGATCCTTCGTACCGATAAACGACAAAATTCGATCCCGGGCTGCGGTATTTTTCACTTTGGAGGTTACCGATTGCGCAGATGCCTTTATTACTGCGTCTAAGTTCAAGTGTAATTGGTCACTAATTGCAATCACCCCTTTAAAAGTAATATTACTATATATGCATTTTTTTTAATAGATAATTATAAAATATTTACATTAATATAAAGAGTTTCACATAATTTCAATAAAAAAAACAGCCTCCACTAAGGGGGCTGCTTTCTGTTTCATCTTATTATATGATCTGTATGCAAAGAAAAAAGCTCTTTATGTAAGAGCCTTAAGAAACCTTTACATATGCGTATTTGTCATACTTATCAATGCTTTTGTTAATGGATTGCAAGGATTGTTTGGTTTCACGAATTTCCTTTTCCAGCTGGTGAAGAATCTGTGTCAGTTCTTCAATCTTGTGTTGTGTCATCGCTTCCACACTCCTTCTTTTAGATCAGGCCGGCGTATGGGAAGCCACTAGCCCTTTGTTAACTTAATTGTATAGGAGTGTAGACCGTTTGTAACCGAAAATAAGGCGAAATTCTCAGTGCGTGATACCGCAAACCTTTCAATAGTCCATTGTGTTTATATTTAAGTAATTTTCAGTTAAGTTTATTATCCTATAAATCCAGTTATTTTGAGTCTGAATACTCATTATCTTCACTTTTTCTGGATAAATGGTCCTCAATTACCTTCTCCGCAAGTATTTCGGCTCTCGAACGAACTGCGGCTAATTCAGCAGGACCTTTGTATCTTACAATCAAATCTACAATATTGTTGTTTGAGCAAAGAAATTCTGCTTCGACCGCATGTCCTTCGTGATGGAATACAAAGATAAACACCAGCTTATTCTCCAATTCAAAGATTTTCGGCTCGAGCAAAACCTACCCCTCCCAAAATTTGTCTTATTAGAGGAATTCGCTTTCGTTTTCCGAAACCCTTCCTTTTTTATACAAAAAGGACAAATCTCATGTATTCCGGACATATAGTTTAAAGATATTGGATAGGAGGTGATTGTACTTGCCCGACCCGCCATTCAGTTCAAGTTACATTGAAATATTTCGCTTAAGCGCAAGAGAAGCTGCTTCACTTTTTAGCGATATGCAAAAAGTGCTTATAACGATATCTTCTTCCCCCCAATATGCATATCGGATAAGAAGGAGCGCAGAATCATCGAATAAAAAGGAAGTAATGAGGCTGATCCGCCAGTCCGGGTTAGTTTCACCATTTGATGTTACTTATACACCGGACGGAATTAACATTTTACTTTTAAAAACTCATGGCCATCTTGTCGCTTCCCTTAGATGGTAAGCCGCAATTAGCAAAATACGGACAGCATATTAAATCCGGATAGGCTAAAAATAAGGGTGAGGTGGTTACATGGAGATTTTCACTGCTGACTTTTTAGGTTCACTGCTATCCATTGTAGTCATTGACCTTGTACTCGCAGGAGATAATGCAATTTTGATTGGTCTGGCTGCAAGGAATTTGCCTGCTGGACAACGTAAAAAAGTAATATTATGGGGAACTTTAGGAGCAATAATCATAAGGGCAATAGCCACTTTTGCATTTGTATATCTGCTGAAAATACCAGGATTGCTTTTAGCAGGAGGGCTTATTCTATTATGGATTGCTTACCGTCTTCTTACTGATAACAAAGAACATGATGTGAAAAGCGGAACAAGTATGATGTCCGCAATCCGCACCATCATTATTGCGGATGCTGTAATGGGACTCGATAATGTGCTTGCAGTTGCCGGAGCAGCACACGGCAGCATTTTGCTTGTCACACTCGGGCTTCTTATTTCCATTCCTATTGTTGTATGGGGAAGCACAATCATCCTGAAATTCATCGACCGATATCCTGTTATCATTGTGATCGGAGCAGCGATCCTAGCATGGACCGCAGCTAAAATGATTGTAAAGGAACCATTTCTTAAACCTTATTTTAAGGAAGAATGGATTACTTATACATTTGAATTAGCAGCTGTCATTCTTGTTACAGGAATTGGATACTTTCGAAAAAAACATCAAAGCAGAAGAAAAGTCATTGAACAAAATTAAAACAAGGGCGCCATCAGGCAGCCCTTGTTTAATTGAATTATAAGGATTTTACTGCATAGGATACATACTCTTCAGCAGCATCCTTTAATTGATCTTCTGTCAGCATTCTAACACCCTGTACCATAAATGGGGCCATATATTTCATCCCAGTGAGGTTAGCCATTGCATGAAGAGGCTTAAGAAGCTCTTCCATTTCAAAGTAATTGTACCCTTCGCGGTTATATGCTTCTTTTGGGCCGCCAGTCGACAGCGCGGCTAAAAATTCCTTGCCATGCAATTTATCTCCGCCGCTTCCATATGCCCAGCCATAAGTCAAAACAGTATCCTGCCATTCTTTTAACAGAGCTGGAGTGCTGTACCAATAAAAAGGAAACTGGAATACAATGCGGTCATGGCTAAGCAGCAGCGCCTGTTCTTTTTCCACGTTAATTTTTCCGTCCGGATAAGCTTCGTATAAATAATGAACGGTTGCAGTTGTTTCTTTTTCCACTCGTTCAGCTAATGCTTTATTAACAACGGATTGCTCCATAGAAGGATGTGCAGCAATAATGAGAGTTGTTTTTTTCAATGGGTTTTCCTCCAATAATCTAGATTCTAAAGAAAGTATACAGTTGTTTGTACATACAATCAACTGTTAAAAAATTTTTTATTTTTGATTCAAAGTCTCATTTGCAAAGTGGATATCTTTTGTTATTTCTCTGGCTGTTTCTGGTCCAAGGATTTCCGCATACCGTTTATAAAGGTTTTTCCAGCATTGCCTAATTGTTTCCTGAATTTGTTCACCTTGATCTGTTAAATAAATTCTGACAAGCTTTCCTTCATTCTTCCTGACTACAAATTTTTTCAGCTCTAATTTATCAATAAACCGGGTGCTGGTTGATGGAGTTATATGAAGATTCTCGCTTAATTCTTTTTGGGTCAGTCCCGGCTTCTCATAGACGGTCATTAATAAAAAGGCGTAAGAGGGAGAAAGTCCTGTCGGGGCAAATTCCTCTTCTGCAAAACGATTCATTAATCTTGAAAGACGATTTGCTGAAAAATAAAGACATTTAACAAATAATTCTTGCGTGTCTGACATGAAAACACCCCGCGATAATAGTTGTATATACAATTTACTATGTTTCATCCGGCTCGTCAATTTTTCTGGACAAAAGCGCAAGTGCCTTGAAAGATGAAGTCCTGGCTTCCTGCCGCAGCGCAATACTTACCCGCATCCTGCAGGCTGATAAACTCATGACCTAAAAAATAGGGCTAGGATCTGGAGCAGGCCAAAGAATTACTCAGATAAAGCTTATCCACACAGACCAGTTTTATCATTTCCTGAGCACCAAAAAAACCGGTTAAATTAACCGGTTTTACTGTTTAAGGTACTTCGTGGCCCATGGATGCATGGAGAATGTCAAACCATTGCTGCCTGTCCAATTTTAAATCAAGTGCGTTTACTGCTGATTGAATGCGGTTTACCTTGCCTGACCCTACAATCGGCATGATTTTAGCAGGATGGGCGAGAAGCCAGGCGTAAAGAACTTCATCAATACCGCGGGCACCGATTTGTTCTCCAACTTGCTCAAGAACTGGATGCAGACGCTTCGCTTTCTCATCTTCTCCTTTAAAAATTTCCCCTCCTGCAAGAGGTGACCATGCCATTGGAGGAATTTTCATTTCCTGGCACAAGTCCATTGTTCCATCCTCAAAATTTTCAAGCTGATAAGCAGACAGCTCAATCTGATTTGTTACGAGTGGAAAATCAAGATAAGACTGAAGCATATGGAACTGGGAATGCTTGAAGTTCGATACTCCGAATTGGCGAACCTTTCCTTCTTTCTTCAGCTTCTTGAAGGCCTCGGCCACTTCTGCTGGATCCATAAATGGATCTGGGCGGTGAATTAATAGGACATCTATGTAATCTGTTTGAAGGTTTTTAAGAGACTGCTCTGCAGAAGCAACAATATAATCTTTGCTTGTATTATAGTGCTTCAACCGATTTTCAGGACGATTTTCTGAAACGAGCGCAATGCCTGCCTTCGTCACAATTTCCATTTTGTCTCTGAGTGACGGTTTCAGTGCCAAACCTTCTCCAAATAAAACATCACACGTATACGAACCATATATGTCAGCATGGTCAAAAGTGGTAATTCCAAGGTCCAGACATTGCTCGATTAGATTAAGCCGTTCTTCCTTACTCATATTCCAGTCTGCCATACGCCATAGGCCGTGAATAATGCGCGTAAATGATAAATCTTCTGCGATTTGTATGCGTTCCATTTATATCAAACTCCTCTCATGAGATATTGTACTTTAATTATGAACGCTTTCACAGCACTTTGCCTACAGCAGATCTTCAGAAGCTTCTATTCTTCCCCCTGTTTAAGGAAAATGCTTAAACGAAAAACGGGGACAAGCCATTCAGACTGTATCGCAAAAAAGGGTGGATTAAGCCTGCATAAAATGCAATATCAGCTTCATCCACCCGTATAGAGCAATCCATAATGGCACGCTTAGAATTGTGGCCCAGATCATTCCTTTAAAAAAGCTTCCATCCTGCATCTAAACGCCTCCTTTTTACGCCATTCAGTTTTGCCGTTTCCCTCCCCCTCTAAACACATTTAAAATTTATTTTCATTCCTTTAGACTCGACCGGTCTGCCCGCGGTACTTTGCAGAATCGAGAATAAATCCTTTAGGACACGGGGTTAGCCAGTTTACTTGGTATGAGAATGCCATAGCTCTGGAATCCCCACTTCAAATTCCTATAAGAAAATGAAGGGGCGGGTAGTTCAATTTGTATTCCTATTTTAATGTTTCATGATAGATTTTTGAGAAAAACACCTAATTTAAAGGGCTCACGTTCCATTATATAAAGCATATAGTGAAAAAGGATTCGTTATTCTGTTCGAACAAACATCTGTCGGGAGTGAAAACATTGCCGGTCATTTCAGGAAAACAATTCATCGATCGGTTAAACCAGCTGCACCCTGCTATTTGGTATAAAGGCAAGAAAATTGAAGGACCAATTTCAGAGCATCCAGCATATAAGGGGGCCATCCAGACCAAAGCCTCGCTTTATGATCTACAGCGTGACAGTGAGAAGGCTGACAGAATGACCTTTTTATGCCCTGATACGAACAATCGGGCAGGGATGTCTTTTTTACGGCCGCAAACGCGAGAAGATCTAGAGAAAAGGCGCATAATGATGACGGAATGGGCACGCAAAACCCATGGCATGATGGGCAGGACACCTGATTATATGAACACCGCATCGATGGCTCTAGCAGCATCTTCTCCCATTCTTAAGGATCAAGATGAGGAATTCGCCAAAAATCTTATGCGGCATTATCAACGAGCAAAAAAAGAAGATTTGTCCTTCACTCATAGCTTTATTAATCCTCAATCAAACCGTTCATCTACTTATTATGATTCTGAACATCATCCTGTCGCTGCAAAGGTAGTGAAAAAAACCTCCGATGGCCTTGTTATTAAAGGGGCACGCCTTCTCGCAACTGAAGGAGGAATGACTGACGAAGTTCTGGTCTTCCCGTCAGGAGGCGGAGTTCAGACAAAGGAATTTGCCTTTTCGTTCTCCATCCCGAGCAATACAAAAGGATTGTCGTTTTTATGCAGAGAGTCCTTTGCACAAGGAGAATCATCCTTTAATTATCCCTTATCTTCCCGTTTTGAGGAAATGGACACCGTCATCATTTTCGATAATGTCCTTGTCCCTTGGGACCGGGTATTTTTTTATCACCGTCCCGACCTCGCTGTCCGAATGTTTAATGAAAGCTGCTTTGCTTCCCAGGCTCTTCATCAGGTGGTGAACCGGCAGCTTGTTAAACTGGAGTTTCTGCTTGGCCTCGCCCAGCTTCTAGTTTCCACACTTAATGTGAGCGAATATCAGCATATTCAGGAAAAAATCTCTGAATTAATCATTGGAACAGAGGTAATTAGCGCCCTTCACTACAAATCAGAGAAAACGGCTTCAATTGACCGCTGGGGGACGATGTGCCCGAATCTTCAGCCCCTTTACTCTGCTATCATTTTTCATTCCAAGCTCTATCCGCGGTACATTGAGATCCTCCAGCTTATTGGCGCCGGCGGCTTCATGACGATTGCTTCCGAGGAAGATTTCGAATCAGAAATAGGTGAAAAAGCAGAGCATTATTTACAAGGTGCCGCCATCGACGGAAAAATAAAAACGGCCCTGTTCCGCCTTGCCTGGGATGTAACAATGAGCTCTTTTGGAGGAAGACAGACTCAATATGAGCGTTTCTTTTTCGGCGACCCAGTAAGGCTCTCTTCCAACCTGTATAAATTCTACCCACGCCAGCACATGATCGACGAAGTGTTAGACTTTCTTAACTATACCAATTAAAATAGGCGCCCAAAGAGCGCCTATTTTTACATTTCAGTAATCCAGTGCCTGATTTTCCCGGCAAGAAGTTTCGCTTCCTCCTCATCCGTCACTTTAATCAGGGATTTTAAGAGCTTCTCATCAACTTCTTGAAAAGCTTCCTCATATTTCACTACTATAGACCAATATTTCTCAGGTATGGCTATGAGACTAAATTCTTCCTTCTTGTTTTCATAGATAAAGACCTTATCTGTATTAGGCAGATGCGCTCTTCTAATTTTCATTTCTGAATCCTTCCCAGTAAGGCTGATCACTTTATTATTTCTATATTGATCGGCTTCAACGTTTCAGCTGCCTGAAGAACCTTGAGCGTATCCTGATTCTTTTCAGGAGATTTTCTTTCTGAATGAAGCACTTCATTCACCTTGCTTTGAGACACACAGGCAAGCTTTGCGATGCATGCTGTTTCATTCATATTAAATCACCTCTACTTAAATCGTACATAAAGTTCACAAAGGAATCAATGTTTTTGATGAATCTTAACATACTTGAAAAATGCAATTATGCATTTAGCGCATCCGTCTGATCGATAACATCCGCATCATAATCATTCGTTACGTTTCTGCGGTTTACAAGCTGGTTCCCATCTCCATTGGAAAGAGCTCCTGCACCAACAGCTGACTTCAGCACACTTTTAGGAGAAATGGTAAACGTATCTCCCACCTTAAAAACACCTGAAACACTCTCTACTTCCATCGGGCCTACAAATGCCGGCATATCCTCACCTCTTTTTTATTCAGCCTATGCTTTTTGGCATTAAACGGTTCAAACGAACAATTGGGCTTAAGCGGGCATACACTGTAAAAGCGAATGGAGGAAGGTGACATTGTGCCGACTACGATTAATCTGTTCAACCTAAAAATTCACAGCATCTCATGCAACGGTTCCGTAAATATAGGCGAAACTGTGCATAACAGTCATACTGCCAGTTCTAAATCGACAGGATCGAATTCTTCCTTCGGCGATTTTTCACCTGCTGACTCCCTTATGGAAAATATATATATCGATCCGGATCAAAATGATCAATCCAACATTGCCAATCTTGATGAATTTATCGCCAGTCAGTCATAAGGAGGAATGGCATTTATGCCTTATCAGATCAACATATTTAACATAAAAGTAAATGGCGTAGCCCAAAACGGAAATATCGACTTCGGAAACGTTACCCAAAACAGCCATACAGCCAATGCAAAGTCCGTGGGTGCAAGTTTTACAGTCGGAGACTTATCTCCTAACTGCTCCATAATGGGAAATGCCAATGCCGATCCTGACGTTAGTGACCAGGATCAAATTGCGAACCCGTCACTTCCAGTCACTACTCAAATTTGATCAGCAGGAGGGTGACACTTGGATAAAGAAAAAATTCAGAAATGGATGGAACTTACCGAAAAATGCCAGAAAAATGATTTTTGGAAATCTATTTTTGATGGAGAAGAAGCCGGGAACCCTGGATCATCTACATCTTCATCCCGGGGAGATGCAGGGTTTCCCAAATATGATCTTTACTCGCACAATGGCATTCTTGCCGTCTTAATAGAGATCCCCGGTTTCAGAAAAGAAGATTTTACGGTTACTCTTGATTCCACTAAAACGAAAATTCTCTTCAAAGGAGATCTTCGTCCGCCTTATTCCTTTCAATATAGAGTTTCTTCCGAACGAAGCTACGGAGAAACTGAACGGGTCATTTCACTTCCCTATCCTGTAGATAAAGAGTCAATCCAAAGCCAATATGCCAATGGGATTTTAGAACTCACCTTTAAAAAGGCTGACGAAGAAGATGCCGTCTCAATAAACTTTGCAGAAAGTCATAATGACGGGCAGTAATTCCATATAATACATTACCTTGCAAACATGTGTGGGATCAGTCCATGTTATTCAGAAAAAAGAAGAAAGAAGCGGAAACACAAGCCATCCAGCAAAAGCTTGCTAAGCTTGAGAAATCCATTCAAAACTTGTCAGCGGCCCTTTCTCAGCTCGACAGCCGCCCAGAGCCTAAGTCATCAAGTGCTGATTCGATCATGATCCGAAAAACACAGGCAGAGCTTGGACACACCTTATCTATGCTGCAGAATGAACTTTCTTTTATTAAAAATCATTTGCTTGCAGCAGGAAATTCTGAAAACCCGTCGGAAAAAACCGGTCAAATCCCCGTTGTTTATATTCAAAATCTTCATGTTGAGCACGTGGACATGAAAGAGGTGGATTTAAGCAACAACCTGGGCCAATTAGGAATAAAAGAATTGCCCGGACAGCTTAATATTGGAACGGTATACGGAAAAAGCAAACCAGCAGAAAAAAAGAATCCGAAAGTATATATTCAGCCAAAAAAAGACTGACTCATTGAGCCAGTCTTTTTTACAATTTCGGATTTTTCAAATCGTTTGCCCTTTTTTCAGCCTGATATCTCATTCTAAGACGAATCAATCTCGTTAAATTTAAAACCGTTGCTTTCAAAACCGCATATGTGGGAACCGCAAGAATCATGCCGATGATTCCACCGAAGCTTCCTGCTCCAATCAGCAGGAGGATAATGGTCAGCGGATGTGTATTGATTCTTTTTCCAATAATCAGAGGAGATAAAAGATTCCCGTCAATTTGCTGAACGACTAATACGACCAGTCCGGCAAGCAAACCTTTAGTCGGAGAATCCAGAAGGCCGATAACCACTGCTGGCGTAGCCCCGAGAAATGGTCCAAGATACGGTATGATATTAGAAATAGAAACGACGATTCCAAGGATCAAAGCGTAATCCAAGCCAATTATTGAGAACCCGATAAAACATCCTGTTCCTACAAAAATTGAAACAAGCAGCTGTCCCTGGATGTAGGCTGCAAGGGTGTCGTACAAGTCATGGAAGATTTTGATTCCTTCATGACGGTATGTATTCGGCAAGACTCTAACCGCCTGCACTGGAAATTTATGCCCGTCTTTCAGCATAAAGAACAAAATAAAAGGCACCGTTACAATCGCTAAAGTAATATTCGTTACGACCCCAAGAACAGCCGTGATGCTGGCAGTCAGATTTTGAGGCAGCTGAGAGGCAAAATTAGTGAGAGACTGTTCAATCTTTTCAATCGAAACATAATCCTGAGTCATGATCCATTTAAACCAAGTAGATTGAGAAAGATTTTGAATAAACTGCGTCAGTTCCGTTACATAGTCCGGAAAACTATTAAAAAGATCCGTTACCTGCTGTGACAGCAGCGGTCCTGCAATTGCACCAAGCATGACAATCAGGCCTATAAAAATCAAGTAGATAATTAATATAGCCAAGGTTCTCGGCACACGGTTCTTTTCTAAAAATCGGACGATTGGGCTAAAAATAAAGAACAAGACACCCGCAATAAGCATTGGAAAGAAGAGGGTAGTTGTGAATGATACCAGTGGTGAAAATATAAACGAGACTTTGGTACATACGAAGATGATCAAAAGGATCAGCAATATTTCAAGCGTCCAAAAATGCACTTTAGACTTCAGCAACGGGCACCTGCCTCCTAAACCAGTTTATTCTTTTATCTTCAAGCTACTATCCATACATCTCTATGTCAATGCTAATCAATTAAAATCGAAAAATAAAGCGCGCGGATTGGAAGTCCAGCGCGCTTTACTTATTGTATATTTGCTGCCTTTTCTTTTTCGGACTGGAGTTTCAGTACTTCCACTGAGCGGATCAAGTGCCCTTCCATTTCACGGACGGTAAACTCATAGCCCTCATGAAAGACCGTCTGCCCCTCTTTAATGTCAACATTTCTTGTGAGCATCCATCCTCCCACTGTATCAATATCCTCTTCTTCAATTTGCAGATGAAGAAGATTGTTTACTTGATGCAGAAGGACCTTTCCATCAAAAATATAGTGATGTTCAGACTTTCTCTGGACCTCGGGAACTTCATCCTGGTCAAACTCATCCCTAATTTCCCCTACAATTTCTTCAATAATGTCTTCAACTGTTACGAGTCCTGCTGTCCCGCCATACTCATCCACCAAAATAGCCAGATGGACGCGCTCTTTTTGCATTTTAATCAGCAGATCCTGAATCGGAGTGGTTTCAATCACTTCAATAACCGGCCTAATATATTTTTCCATTTCCATATTTTCGCGACCAACATGAATGTTCGTAAATAAATCAGTGAAAATTTCTTTACTGTTGACCATACCTAAAATGTGGTCTTTGTCACCATTCACAACAGGGTAGCGGGTATATTTCTCTTCACTCATCAGCTCAAGGTTCTCCTGAAATGTATCCTCAGAGTCCAATGCAGCAATCTCCGTTCTCGGCACCATAATCTCTTTTGCAACACGATCATCAAACTCAAAAATTCTGTTGACATATTTATATTCAGATTGATTAATTTCTCCGCTTTCATAGCTTTCCGACAAAATGATCCTCAGCTCTTCCTCCGAATGAGCAAGCTCGTTCTCAGATGCAGGCTTAATCCCAAAAAGACCTGTAATAAACCGAGCTGAAGAGTTAAGTGCCCAAATAAAAGGAAAAGCAATTTTGTAAAACATAATCAGCGGTCTGGCGAACGCAAGGGCTACGGCTTCGGTCTTTTGAATCGCGACCGTTTTGGGCGCAAGCTCTCCGACGACCACATGAAAAAAAGTAATGATAGCAAAAGCAATCGCCACTGTTACAACATGTGAAAGCGACTCTCCTATTGGCAGCATTTTAAATAAAGGCTGAAGCAAACGGGCTACGGTCGGTTCTCCAAGCCACCCCAAGCCAAGTGCGGTCACTGTAATACCCAGCTGGCATGCCGATAAATATTCATCAAGACTTGATGTGACCCGTTTGGCAGCAATCGCGTTTTTATTTCCTTCTGCAATAAGCTGATCAAGCCGCGAACTCCTGATTTTTACAATGGCAAATTCCGATGTTACGAAAAATGCGGTTAACGCAATAAGTATGGCGACAAGCACCAGGTTCACTATATCCAAAATTCCCTTATCCGTAACTGGATAAGGAGTCACCTCCCAATGGTTCAAGTTATCTGTTTATTGTTTATGGCCTTATATGATCAAGCTTCATTCATTCCATCTATATCTATACCCTAAATTCATTTGCCGCTCACCTGTATTTAAATTCCATTGCTATTCCGGGTAAAAACGGAATTTCAGCCGAAAGTCGCGGCTTTCCAGCCAAACTCTTTTTTCCAGCCAATCTTGCTCTCTTTCCAGCCGCTTTCTTCTGTTTATCAGCCGGAAAAGCAAAAAATAAAAAGCCGGGTTCGCAACTGAACCGGCTTCTTGGGACATCTAATCGTTATCTGGCATAATGGATACAATTTGCTGAATACGAATAAAGAACACAGAGTCTCCGTTTGCCTTTAATACAATATGATCAGGCTTCACATCAGTAAGGTTCCCCCGTACTGTATCCCTGGTCGTTTGAATAACAAGATCCTTCCCAATAACCGTCTGAAGCGTTTGATATACATATGGATCAATGATCGTAATCATTTGAGGAGCTTGGTTCTGCATGGCATTCATCTCCTTAAAGCAATCTTCATACTTTTAACGTATGAAGGATGCAGTGGAGATATCACCACTTCTAGGATTCTTCGAGCTATACCGTTCTTTTTAAGGGACGTTTCCTCTGTTCTATAAGCTGATCCAGTTCTTGTATCTTTTTTCTTGCTGTCTGTTCGGAAATTCTCCTGTAGTGATGTTTGCCATCCGGTTCCTCATCCATTTCATCTGCCAGCTTCACCACTTTTTGAAGAGGATTCTGTGATAAGCTTCCGTCAGGCAGGTAGGAATCCGTATGGAGCAGAATAGCGAGCGCAATTTCTTTCGCCGCTTGACGGTCCTCTCCAAGACGAACCAGCAGCTTGTGAGCACGCTCTGCTCCTTTAATGGCATGAATGTCATTCTTTTTATATTGTTCAAAGTCCCATTCCCCGTCTGTATACCACTCATAATGTCCAATGTCATGAAGCAGGGCTGCTTTCACTGCCAAATCCGGATCAACTCCTTCCTTTACAGAAAGTCTATACGCATGAAAAGCAACGGAAACAGCATGGGCAATTCCTGAACGCTGCAAATATTTCTGTGCAATCGGATGGTCAAAAATCTGTATGAGCGTAACGTTCCTCATCTGTGAACCCTCCTTATCCTAAATAATTTTTCTTATCAAATTATCACAGTTGAAGGACAATATCAAATGAAACGTTATATTGTATGACATCTCTTGAATAGTTGTCCATTGAAATGGCTGTTTTGCCAAAAAAATACCGTCCTTCATCAAGAAGAACGGCATTTTATCGCGGAAAAAAAACCTGAAAGGCGACGCCTTCGTTTTCGTTCTCCACTGTAATAGAAGCGTGGTGAAGATCGGCAATTCGTTTAATGATGGCAAGTCCAAGACCGAAATTGCCCTTTTCTCCTTTTACAAATGGCTGAAACAAATTGGAAAGAAGCTTTTCGCTTACCGGCTCACCATCATTGAAGCAGCGGAGCAGAATCGAATCTCCACGCTGTTTCACAGACAGATCCACTGTACTTTTAGCGTATTTCAGTGCATTTTCGAGAAGGTTTTCCAGAAGTACCCTCACCTGTTCCTCACTGCCATAGATTTCAGATGGCTCCAAATCTGAGCGGATCTTTACCATAGGATTGGCGGCACTGAATCTCACAATAACATCCTCTGCCGTTTCATTGATATAAACAGGTTTTTTCTCAAGCTTTAGCTGGGAAAGATAATCGAGCTTTGTTAAATAAAGCAGATCTTTGATTTTCTTCTCAAGCAGCAGCGCTTCTTTTTCAATAATGTCAGCCGATCCCTCAAGCGATCCTGTAGGATGTATCCCATCTTTCATTGCTTCCGAATAGCTTCTAATCACCATAATCGGAGTTTTCAAATCATGGGAAACATTTTGAAGCATCGTTTGCTGAAATTCGTCCTGTTTTTTGAGCTGCTTCCTCATATCATCAATCGAGACGGCAAGCTTCCCGATTTCATCCTTCCGGTCTAATAGAAGGGATTCGCCAAGCTTTCGCTGGGAAATCTTATTTACATGAGCCGTGATCAAATCGAGCGGTTTAACTAGCCATTTTGAAAAGATAAAAGCAAGGACTATGCCGCCTACAATGATTAAGGCAAAAATAAAGAAGATTCGTGTTAATAACGTTTGTATAAGTTCATTTCGATACTTGTCCCATAGGAAGGACACGAGATATCCTTTGTTTCCTTCTCTGTCATAGCCTTTTCTAATGACATAGAGCATTTCACTTTTACCGAAGGATAAATTATAGCGTTTCATATTTTCTTTTTGCTGCTGGCCTTGAGCTAAAAACAACCGCAAATATTGCTCACCCTCATAACGGCCATTTTCATAGATAAAGATATGCTTGACAGACCGGATTTGCTGATCTGCCGAAGAATTCTCCGGATCCGTATAATTCAGATTAGGATAGGATGGCTGCTGCGCCTCTTCAATTGTGCGAAAAAGTTCATTTGTAAAAAACGTCTTTAGTGTTGAAGGAATAACGAGAAAAAAGACAATCGCCATTACCACAATTAAACCTGTGAAGAGCGTGGCAATTTGAACAAATAACGGTTTATTTCTCAAGATACTTTACCGTCCGGTATCCATATCCGTAAATGGTCTCAACATGCAGCTTCGGACATTTTTTTCTAACTCTTCGGACTAAGTCATCCACTACCCGGTCCGAGCCAAAATAATTGTCCCCCCAAACATAGGTTAAGATCTGCTCACGGCTCAGTGCGCTTCCTACGTGCTTGACAAGATAGACAAACAAATCAAATTCCTTTGACGTCAGCTGAATCACTTCATTGTTTTCAGAAATGGTCCGCTCTCTTTCTTTAATGATATAAGGACCATAAATCAGGCTTGGCTCCTCATGCTTTTCATATGTGCGCTTCATAATTTTTTTCGCACGGATGATCAGTTCCTTCGGCAAAAATGGTTTGGCAAGATAGTCATCTCCGCCAAGCTCCAGACCAATTATCCGGTCGAGGTCTTCATCCCTGGCACTAATAAATATGACAGGAGTATCTTCGTTCATTTTTTTAATTTCTTTTATAACGTCATATCCATCTATGTCCGGCAGCATAATATCGAGAATCCATAAATGGGGCTGTTCATGAATGCTTCTAATCGCATCCATTCCATTATGAAAGCTCTTAACCTCCCAATTTTCCTGTTTCAAATATGTGGTTAATACGGTATTTAAATGATTTTCATCTTCTACTAAATAGACGGTATAAGACATTTCATCCCCTCCATAAGCTTGGCATTCAATGAATAACAATCAGCAGCTCTGATTCACCAGAAAAGGGGAGCAGGCATGCTCCCTCTTATTCCTTTTCATTATTGTACCTTTTCACTTAAACGACTTTCCAGTTTTTCAGCAGTCCAGTTCCATTTTGATCATAATGCAAAATTGACGCAGAAATATGATAGAACTGTGGAGAATGTGGAGAATTTTTGAATGAACCCTATTTCAGCCGTTTTTCCAGTTCCTTATTTCGGTTTTGCACCCGTTTAAGCATACTGTTCAAAGATTCTTTAATACTTGTTTCATCTTTCTCTTTTAAAGCATGCTTAAGATCCTGCAGAACCCTCTTCCGGTCAGGATGGTGATGCCCTTTGTGCTTGCTATCCCGCCACTCTCTTGAATTTTTCCGGATAATTTCATCCGGCAATTTTTGTTCCTTCCACTGCTTTCTTAAACCGGCAAGCTCATTCCTGTCTTTTTCATAATTCTGATGCTGCTTCTCCTTAAGCTCTTTTCTTCTTTGCAGTGCAGTTTCCCATTCACGCGTCTTTTCAGGGGTATAGGTTTTCACCAGACGTAGAAGCTCCTGTTTCCTATCCTTTTTAAAATGCTTAGAGTGATTTGGAACTGGCTGTTTTTCAGAAGCAGCAAAAGCCAAATTTGGTGCAGACACCATAATGACCAAACCAGCAAGCAGCAACCATGATTTCATCTTCAATCATCCTTCCTTAATGAGAATTCAGGTTTAGGATAACCAGAATTTCCTGGGAAATTATGTTGAATTGTGTAATATGAGGTTTCTGCATCATTATTTTGGATTTATCCTCCCCCCCTCTTTTTGTTGATTTTTACAAAGGAGATGCGCATACTTTTCTATAGAAGAATGATCAGGAGTGACTAATATGACCGACCGCTATAATCAGCCTTTCATCTACCAGTTTGACCGGCTTGAGGATATTGCCGACAAAATCAGTGAAGTCCTTTCTCTTCCTATTACAATAGAGGACGTAAATCATCGGCTTCTTGCCTACAGTACTCATGACGATTGTACAGATCCGGCAAGAATTTCTACTATTATAGGCCGCCGGGTGCCTGAGAAAGTAATTAACAGCTTATGGAAGGACGGGACGATCCCTAAGCTGATGAACACAAAAGAACCGATCCGTGTAAATCAAATCGAGGAGGTAGGTCTCGGCAGCCGTGTCGCCATCTCTATTTGGAAAAATGAAGAGGTCCTTGGATTCGTCTGGGCACTTGAAATTGAGAAAAAGCTATCGCCTTCAGAGCTTCAATTATTAAAAGAAGCGACAGAGGCCATTAAAAATAAACTACTTAATCTCCATGCCAATAAAACCAAAAGACAGGAACGCAGCCAGGAAATGTTCTGGAGGCTGCTAACAGGAAATGTTCAGTCCATCCACGAAATTCAGCAGGGCTTCGGACAGCTGAATGTGAAGTATCCACAAACGTTTTCTGTCATCCTTTTTACGTTCGGCCCGGAAATTTCCCAAAGTGCTGAGAAGCAAATTGATTATCTGCTTAAAACAACACAGCAGGTTCACGTATTGTTATCTACAACTGACTATAACCAGCTGATCATTTTGGCAGAGCCGCGCGGTGAGCAGGCTTTAACAGAGATTAAAGATTTCTGCGCCTCAACTGTAAGGCAGCTGGATGAAAGATTTGGACTCCGGGGTGTTGAAGCTTGCATTGGAGGAGTCTACGGTGAAACGCTTAAAGTTGAACAAAGTTATCACGAGGCACTTGCCGTTTCAAAAATAAAACAGCGTTTTCCTGAAGAAACCATGTCTTTAACAAGTTTTTCAGAGCTCGGGATCTACCAGTACCTTGATGTGCTTTACGAAAAGCGCAAGCTGGAGGGCTTTGAAAATTACTCTTTGCAGAAGCTTAAGGAATACGATGCTGATCACAAATCCAATTTAACTGAGACGCTTGAGGTTTACTTAGAGGCCGACAGCTCTGTGCATGCTGCCGCCAAACAGCTGAATGTTCATGTAAATACGCTTAGCTACAGACTGAAGCGCATCACTCAAATAGCAGAGATTGACTTAACGAATCCGAATGAGAAAATGACCATTTATTTGGATATGAAGCTGGATCGAATGTCTTTGTGAAATTTCACAAAAGCATGGAAGCCCTTTCTCTTTTTTAAACAAACAAAAAATAGGAAGAAGCTATTATACTAAACCTATAACTTATTCCAAACCAATACCTGACCTTATAGGAGGACGGATTTATGATTATAGGTGTACCTAAAGAAATTAAAAACAACGAAAACCGCGTTGCGCTGACTCCAGGCGGAGCAGCACAGTTTACAGCAGCCGGGCATCGTGTTCTTGTAGAAAAAGAAGCTGGCTTAGGAAGCGGCTTTACAAATGAAGCTTATTTGGAAGCAGGCGCAGAGATAATTGAGATGGCAGCTGATGTATGGGCTCAATCCGATATGATTATGAAAGTAAAAGAGCCTTTGCAGCCAGAGTACGTATTTTTCCGCGAGGGTCTGATTCTTTTCACTTACCTTCACCTTGCAGCTGAGCCGGAACTTGCACTTGCTCTAAAACAATCCGGTGTAATCTCGATTGCCTATGAAACTGTTTCAGCAGGACGCACCCTTCCATTGCTTACACCGATGAGTGAAGTGGCAGGACGCATGTCCGCTCAAATCGGTGCCCAATTCCTTGAGAAGCCTAAAGGCGGAAAAGGGATTCTGCTTGCAGGAGTTCCCGGAGTGAGCCGCGGTAAAGTTACAATCATTGGCGGAGGAGTAGTCGGAACAAACGCAGCCAAAATGGCAATCGGTCTTGGAGCGGATGTAACCATTATCGATTTAAGTGCTGACCGTCTGCGTGAATTGGACGATATTTTCGGCACTCAGATTAAAACACTTATGTCCAATCCAATCAACATTGCACAAGCAGTTGCTGAATCCGACTTGCTTATCTGCGCGGTTCTTATTCCTGGCGCAAAAGCACCGACTCTTGTAACCGAGGAAATGGTAAAAAGCATGCAGCCTGGTTCTGTCATCGTTGACGTAGCGATTGACCAGGGAGGAATAGTTGAAACCGTTGACCACATCACAACTCATGACCAGCCAACTTATGAAAAGCACGGCGTCGTTCATTATGCTGTTGCCAACATGCCTGGTGCAGTGCCGAGAACTTCTACAATGGCCCTAACTAACGTGACCGTACCTTACGCATTGCAAATTGCCAATAAAGGTGTATATAAAGCGATCACAGAAAATATCGCCCTTAAAGCAGGCCTGAACACTGCTAATGGGGAGATTACGTACGCAGCTGTTGCTCGTGATCTTGGCTTCACATATGTACCTGCGGAAGTTGCTTTGGATAAAGAATTGACTGTATAACCTCTGTTGAAAAGGAAGATGCGCTGAGCATCTTCCTTTTTTATAGTCAAAAGATGCGCTACACTAGCCGAGGGAGGCGATTTCAATGGCAGAACACAGCTTTTTGCTTCAGGCAACATGGCCCGGCGGAAGAAATAGTGTCGGGGAAATACAAACCGGACATTTAAAGACAGCCATTTCCATCCCTCCGGAAATGGATGGACCGGGTGAGGGAACAAATCCGGATGAAATGCTTTTAGGGGCAGCAGCAACTTGTTATATCATTACACTCGCTGCGATGCTTGAAAGAAATTCAATCCCTGTAGAAAGTCTCACGATGGAGTCTGAGGGAATCGTCGAGGTGATAAAGGGATATATCACGTACAAAAAAATCATTCACCGCCCTGATTTGATTCTAGCATCTGATGCGGAAGAAAAAGAGATCCGACTGGCTCAAAGGCTGGCAGAAAAAGCAGAGCAGTCCTGCATGATTTCACGAGCGCTTAAAGGCAATGTATCCATCGAATTAGAAGCTCATATAGAAAAAAATTCAAAATAAAGCGGCCATAAGGCCGCTTTATTAAATAAATCTCTTTTTTGCTTCTTCAATTGGATCTAAAGGAAGCAGAATGGTAACGGTTGTCCCTTTTCTCAATTCACTCTGAAATTGAATTTTCCCTCTATGCTCATCTTTTACAATTTTGTAGCATACCGTCAGACCTAAGCCTGTCCCTCGCTCTTTCGTTGTGAAGAATGGTTCCCCTAGTTTTTCAATCCGGTCAGGTTCAATGCCTTCTCCCTCATCCTTCAAAATAAATTGTGCATAGCCATCAGCTGTCAGTGAGCAATAGATGGTCATCATCCCGCCAAATTCCATTGCTTCAATTGAATTTTTAATTAAGTTCATGAAGACCTGCTTTAGATGATTTTTATTGCACATGATATACAGTTCCGGATCAGCGGTAATGCTGAATTGTACGTGAGCAGCTTTGGCTGTCTCCTCCATAAGCAAGACAACATCATCCAATATCTCTGCAGCTTTTTCTTTTTTAAAAGTTTTGCCTTGAGGCTTTGCAATCAGCAAAAGCTCATCAATAACTTCATTAATCCGATCGATCTCCTCCGCCATGACTCGAAGATGATTTCGATGCTTCAGGTTTTCATCCTCACCTAAAAATTGAACAAACCCTTTAAGCGAGGTAAGCGGGTTCCTTATTTCATGAGCAACGCCCGCTGCCAGCTCTCCTACAACACTCATTTTCTCTGTTTTTAAAAAGTATTCTTCGTCCCGTTTCCTTTGGCTGATGTCATTTCCAATACATAAAATCAGCTGTTTCCCTTCAAGGGTTACGGGAATTTTCAGAACTTCTACCCACTTGACCTGGCCTCTTAAATCGACAATTTTATCTAGTTTTTCATATTTTGGTTTGATCCCAAGCAGAACCTTCTTCTCTTCCATTTCTATTTTTACTGCCTGAACACTTCGGGGATTCAGCTCCAGGTCTGTTTTATTCAGAAGATCTTCCACATCCATATCATAAAGTGAAGCCATGGCTTCATTAGCGATAATGTACTGGTGGTCTTCATTTTTCACATAAATATAGTTGGGATTGAGATTCATAATTTTATGAAGGAGATTTTTTTGCTCCTTCAAACCGCGGGTAAGATTTTGAATAAGACCAATAAAGATGATTAGAGTAAGCAATATAGATGAAAAACCTGACACAAAAAGCGGAAGGATTTTATACCCGCTTAAAAGTCCGATCGTGATAACACTGAAAACAGTTATGCTTAAATACAAGCTAAATAAGCGATGTTCCTTTACAGCCAGGAATATGGAGAAAAATATTAAAGTGAAGGCAACAAATAAGGTTAAGCTCGTGTTCAGTACAAACAGCCACTGCCAATCTCCAAAAATAGGATAATAGTGATTAGGGTACTGTTTGCCAGGGTAATACATCTCAAGCCCTCGCACTCCTAAGGCTGTGTTGCTGAGCACATAAACAGCGGTGCTTAACATAAAGGAGAAAATCAAGACGAGCCGAAGCGGCCAAAGGAAAACCTTTTTGGAGAACAGACTCACTTTGCTGTAGCGGGTGAGAAGAATGTACATGAAATAACAGACCACTGGAAAATTAAAAATAATGCCAAAGCGGAAAAATGTGAAATATCTTTTGGCCTCTTCAATTTCAAATAACTCCACCCCATATAGAATGGATAAGTCTAATTGCCAAAAAGCAAGCAATAGGAGAAAACTGATGGCAACTTGAAAAAAAGGAGTGCGATTGTGAAATAAAATCACAACACCTAATACGAAAGGAATGATCGCAATAATAGCCAATAACGTAAAGTACATGTAGTCTACACTCCATTAAATCCTCGGTAATTAGATTGCTGTAAATATGCCAGCATAGTATTTATTATAACAATGTAGGAGCGGTTTCGCGCCCCCTATAACGAAAGTTTTTTATTTTTCAAGTATTAATTTTTTCCAAAAACAAAAATAAAGCATTAGTCCCAGGAAAATCTCTCCTCTTTCCAAGGGTTTCCGTTCATATGGTAGCCGTTTTTTTCCCAGAATCCAGGATGATTTTGCTTTGTAAATTGAATTCCCCTAAGCCATTTAGCGCTTTTCCAAAAATAAAGATGCGGAAAAACTGCTCTGATCGGGTATCCATGCTCTGGCGTTAATGGTTTACCATCATGAGAATGAGCCAGCAGACTTGTCTCCTTCAGAAAGTCTTCTAACGGAAGATTTGCCGTCCATCCTTCCTCGGCATGGAGAACAACAAATCCTGTTTCGCCGCTGACTCCCGCTGCATGAGCTATATCCCTTGCTCTAACACCTGTCCATTGATTATCAAGTCTGGACCATCCCGTTACACAATGAATATCATTGGAGATAGTTGCTTGAGGAAATTCCATCAAATCCTCAAAACTTAGAAGCAAAGGCTTCTCTACAAGTCCGTAAACCTGAAGATTCCAGCTCTTCAATTCGCGATATTCCGGAACCGAACCGGCGTGCAGAACCGGAAAGGTTTTCGTTACATGCTGGTTAGGAGGTACACGTTCTGAATTAGCATGGGCTTTGGATTTGCCGAAGTACATTTTGTTCACCGCCTTTTTATGTTAACCTTTAAATAATAGAAGTTGACATTAATAACACCTTCTATTAGTCTATATATAAAAGCCTATAGGTGTAAAGGAGAATTATGGGATGGGTAGAAAATTTCAGACAATTGATTTAGTATACGCCAGCATGTTTGCCGCTTTAATGGCAGTCGGGGCAAATTTAACTTCATGGGTGCCGTTTTTGCAGGTTGCGGGAGTACCGCTGTCAATGGCTCCTTTTTTCTGTGTGCTTTCAGGGCTTTTGCTCGGTAGCCGTTTGGGAGCGGTATCTATGACGGTCTATGCACTTATAGGCGCTGCAGGTGCACCTGTCTTTGCTGGATTTTCTTCGGGATTTGGCATTCTTTTTGGAAAAACCGGCGGATTTATTCTTTCCTACATATTAGCCGCTTATGCAGCAGGAAAAATCGTAGAATGGAACAAAAATCCGAAGCTTCCGGTATTTATGGCCGCTGCATTTGCAGGAATCATCGTAATTTACTTGTTCGGAACAACCTACATGTATGCAATCATCAATTATGTAGCAGGGGCCAAGCTTTCCTACTTGGCAGCATGGCAGATCATGGTATGGTTCGCCGTTAAAGATGTTGTGTTCACCATCTTCGCAGCCCTTATCACTCCGCGTATCTATCATCAGGTAAAAAAGGGAAACCGTCAAACAAAACAGCGGGCAGCATAAAGGGATATATAGGAAGGCAGCCGGGAGCTGCCTTCCTTTTTTTTTTGCGGCTGAAGCGGATATCGGACTCTTGTACTCTTTTATCGGCCACTCACATGCGCATATCGGACACTCGCTCTCATTTATCGGACACTGATTACCGGATATCGCTCATTCACGCGCATATCGGACTCTTGTTTTCTTTTATCGGCCACTCACACGCGCATATCGGACACTCGCTCTCATTTATCGGACACTGATTACCGATATCGCTCATTCACGCGCATATCGGACTCTTGTACTCTTTTATCGGCCACTCACATGCGCATATCGGACACTCGCTCTCATTTATCGGACACTGATTACCGGATATCGCTCATTCACGCGGATATCGGACTCTTGTACTCTTTTATCGGCCACTCACATGCGCATATCGGACACTCGCTCTCATTTATCGGACACTGATTACCGGATATCGCTCATTCACGCGGATATCGGACTCTTGTACTCTTTTATCGGCCACTCACATGCGCATATCGGACACTCGCTCTCATTTATCGGACACTGATTACCGGATATCGCTCATTCACGCGGATATCGGACTCTTGTACTCTTTTATCGGCCACTCACATGCGCATATCGGACACTCGCTCTCATTTATCGGACACTGATTACCGGATATCGCTCATTCACGCGGATATCGGACTCTTGTACTCTTTTATCGGCCACTCACATGCGCATATCGGACACTCGCTCTCATTTATCGGACACTGATTACCGGATATCGCTCATTCACGCGGATATCGGACTCTTGTACTCTTTTATCGGCCACTCACATGCGCATATCGGACACTCGCTCTCATTTATCGGACACTGATTACCGGATATCGCTCATTCACGCGGATATCGGACTCTTGTACTCTTTTATCGGCCACTCACATGCGCATATCGGACACTCGCTCTCATTTATCGGACACTGATTACCGGATATCGCTCATTCACGCGGATATCGGACTCTTGTACTCTTTTATCGGCCACTCACATGCGCATATCGGACACTCGCTCTCATTTATCGGACACTGATTACCGGATATCGCTCATTCACGCGGATATCGGACTCTTGTACTCTTTTATCGGCCACTCACACGCTCATATCGGACACTCGCTCACGTTTATCGGACATTCGCTCCCATTTATCGGACACTGATTACCGGATATCGCTCATTCACGCGGATATCGGACTCTTGTTCTCTTTTATCGGCCACTCACATGCGCATATCGGACACTTGCTCTCATTTATCGGACACGGCTTTCACTCACTGCTCTTTTCTAAGCGTCCGCTCCTCGGGTTGCTGTTCATCTATTTCAAAACAGCATCGCATGCCAAAATACCCTTTTCAATCAAGCGAAATTGGAGAAATCATACAACTTACAGATCATTACTGCATAAAATATCAGGGAAAAATAAACAAAATGGGTTGAATTGCCCTGGGATTTGAGGTATTCTAATAACTATTGCCGCCGGAGGTATAAATAGAGCTCCATTTTGGCATAATGCAAGTATCGTAATAAAAGAGGTGAAGATCATGTCTGGATTAGCGATTAAACGCTATTTTTTGAGTGAGCTGGACCGCGAACAATATGAAACAGAAGTATTACATTATACCCCATCTGCAGCCGATTATTTGTTCGACTGGGACGACGCTGAACTCCTTAACGCATGGAAAAATATACAATTGCAAGCATAATATCTGACTGCCGGAGGATTCCGGCAGTCTTTTTATTTCTGCAAACGAAAAAGGGCCCCTAGAGAAGGCCCTTTTTCCAATCATGGCTATATATAAAGTCTTTAAAAACAGACGATATACCGAAGTCAGAGAACCATTGCCGCTATCCATCCAAACAGGATAAGCGGAATGTTATAGAGGAGAAATGTCGGAACAGTAGTATCCCAGACATGGTCATGCTGTCCATCTGCATTTAAGCCCGATGTGGGACCAAGTGTACTGTCCGATACAGGTGAACCTGCGTCTCCAAGTGCACCTGCCGTTCCAATAATAGCGATCGTAGCTAAAGGACTAAAGCCGAGGTTTATACACAATGGGACAAATAAAGCTGTAATAATGGGAACCGTTGAAAAGGAAGACCCAATTCCCATCGTGACGAGCAGTCCAACTATAAGCATGAGCAGCGCAGCTAATGACTGGTTATCTCCGATTAGTGCTGAAGCACCTCTCACCATCTTCTCAATATGGCCGGTTTCTTCCATTACACTGGCAAAGCCCGATGCAGCAAGCATAACGAATCCGATGAATGCCATCATCTGCATCCCTTTTGTCAGGATTCCATCTGCTTCCTTCCATTTCATCGCGCCTGTAATATAGAGAACCGCAATTCCCGCAAGGGCTCCGAAAATCATTCCTCCCTCAATCTCCAGGTGTGACAGGTATAACTGAACAGCAAGGGATATAATAATGGCCGCTGCCGCAAAGCTGAGAGATTTTTTAGAAAAGGCTACTGCCTCTGCCCCTGTAATTTCACGATCTTCATAAATCCTTTTCTTTCTATAGAAAAAGAAAGCAAGTATTAAGCCGGTTACCATTCCTAAAGAAGGAATGAGCATGGCATCTGGAATATCCGAAAGTTTAATAGCAAGTCCCGCTTGCTTCATATTATCTCTTAAAATCCCATGAAAAATTGCTCCGAAACCTGCTTGAATATACATATACGGTGTAATTAAACCAAATGTAATAACAGCAGCCACAAGTCTTCGGTCAATTTGAAGCTGATTAAAGATCTTTAATAGAGGCGGAATTAAAACGGGAATAAACGCGATATGAACAGGTACGATATTTTGAGAAGAAATCGAAACCAGCAGGATGATGAATAAGATCAAAACCTTGGAAAGAGTTTTTCTATTCGATTCTCCTTCTCTGCCTACTAGTTTAATCGCAAAGTGCACCATTGCATCCGGCAGCCCGGTTTTAGTAAGCGCAACGGCAAATGCACCAAGTGATGCATAGCTGAGAGCGACTGCAGCATTTCCTCCCAATCCGGAAGTAAAAGCTTCTCCAATTGTTTTTATATCCAAGCCGCTTGCGAACCCCCCTGCCAATGCACCGATAATCAGAGAAAATACAACATTTACTCTGACAAGGCTTAGCACTAGAAGAACGGCAACAGCTAAAATGACAGCATTCATAACAGAACCTCCAAAAATCCTTTAGTTTGCTAATATGGTAGAGCAATAAAATGACATGTTCCTAAATTATCACAGAATGAGAACCTATGTCAACGGTTTGTTTTATCACATTAGTATGTTAAAGGAATTTTCCAATAGAAAAGACCGGATCCTTGATCGATCCGGCCTGTTTCTAATTAATAATAAGGGTATCCATAATATGGATACGGATAATACGGATATCCATAGCCATACCCATAATAAGGGCTCAGTAAGGCAGAAGCAGCTAATCCTCCCGCCAAGCCCAAGGGAAAGCCGTAGCCAAATGGCCCGAAGCCATATCCAAATCCGAATGGTCTTCCAAAGCCAAAGCCGAACGGACGGCCGAAGCCTCCAAAGCCAAAGCCCGGCCTTCCAAAGCCAAACCCTGGTCTTCCAAAGCCGCCAAAGCCAAATGGCCGCCTCATATCTTCATATAAATTAATTTGTTCACTCATCACATAACCTCCAAAACTCTTTCTGTATAATCCTGCCTACTGTAAACTATGCAGTCGGATTGTCCAGAGAGTTAGGCGGAAGCCCTGTTTCTTGTTAGACCTCAAAATTTTCTATGAATGTAGCGAGTGTTCTTGCCATGACTCCTGTCGCACCAGATGGTCCAAGACGGCTTTCTTTGTTCGTAACCGAAGTACCTGCAATATCCAAGTGGACCCACGGAGTATCTTCAGCAAACTCTTTCAAGAAAGCCGCAGCCATAATCGCATGTCCCTCTCTTCCAGGAGAATTACTCAGATCTGCCATTTTGCTGCTTTTTACACGTTTTGTATCTTTTTCTGTAATCGGCAGCTGCCAGATTGGCTCCCCGCATTCCTTAGATGCCGCTGTCACTTGTTCATAAAGGGCGTCATTATTCGTCGTTGCACCCGTCATATCATTTCCTAATGCAACAATTACTCCCCCGGTCAGAGTCGCAACATCAACTAAATGGGTCGCTCCATGATGTTTGGCATATGTGATGGCATCTGCAAGGACAAGCCTTCCTTCGGCATCGGTATTTAACACTTCAATTGTTTTTCCGCTCATGGAAATGATGACATCGTCCGGCTTGAAGGCAGTTGCTGAAATGACATTGTCTGTAGAAGGAATAACCGCCACTACGTTTTGCTCAGGCTTTAGCTCGCCGATAATTTCCATCGCTCCAAGCACGGCAGCAGCGCCTCCCATATCCGTTTTCATTCCGACAATTCCTGATTTCGTTTTAATGGAATATCCGCCTGTATCAAAGGTGATTCCTTTGCCTACAAGGCCAATTGTTTCCGTACTGTTCTCATTTCCATTGTATTTCAGCGTAATCATTTTAGGAGGCTCAGCGGAACCTTGGTTTACAGCAAGCATCGCGCCCATACCAAGCTTCTGCATCTCTTCTTTTTCAAGAATTTCACACTCGAAGCCATATCGATCGGCAAGCATTTTCGCATGTTCTGCAAGCTCATTTGCCGTTAGAATGTTCGACGGCATATTCACAAGCGTCCTCGCTGAATTTGTGCCTCTCCCATGTGCAGCTCCAACAAATAAAGCGGCTTTTATCTCGGAAGCATCTTCTTTCGTCAAAACCGTTAGCTCTTCAATCTTTTTTTCAGGTTCATTTGATTTATGCTTATAATCTTTAATTTTATAGGAAGCGAGCTCGAGTGCCTCAGCCAATGCGTGTGCTGCTTCCAATCCGTTCAGGTGTTCAGAAGTAAAAGAGTCCAAATCAATGACTGCCTCTGTTTTCCGGTCAGCAAGAAGGCGTTTCACGATATTGCCGAATGCTTCTCTTGCTGCTTCGAAACCCCATTCCTTTTCCCTTCCCAGCCCGGAAATGTAAATTCTTTTTAAATGCGTTTTTCCTAAAGGAAAAATTTTCGCAACGGCCATGGAGTCCGCACTAATATCCCCTTCTTTTAGCAATGCCGTCACATGCCCTTCAAGGCTCTCATCTATAGCTGCAAGTGTGCCCTGCAAAGGCTGTGTCTTTTTAAATAATCCTGTAATCAGGGTTTCTTCATTTCCAGTAAGCGTATCCATTACTTTGAACATGTCACATTCCTCCATCACGTGTTTTTAATCGGTCTATTCAAGGTATAGAATGAGCAAGGGGAGTCTGGGCAGCTCCTTAGTCATTTCATACGGTACCTTATCCGGGACCTGTGGTATAATAAGTAAACAATTTTCCATGAACCGACTTACTTTTTCCAAATTAATGCCCCAGTAAATCGGGCGGTAGGACTGTATGTACTGCCTGCCAGCGCGCATCATGGCTCTTGACCCTTTTAAGTTGCCGTAGCTGTAATGATAAAGGGCAACAGACATTTGAAGCAAACCCTTTAAAAACAGGTTGGATTTGTCTGTCAGCCACATTTCCTCCAGGAGGTCGTGGCACGTATAGAAATCGCCTTCATTAAAATGGATGAAAAACTGGTAGTATTCCTCCGGATAACCATCCATAAAGCGGTCCCCCTTCGCCTGTTATCTTTATTTTATCAGAAGGGGGGAATTTAAACACAATTAAGTGCTGATACATATGGAAGGCAGGAGAATCCATTATGGATATATTTTATAATTTCCCTTTAATAGCTGCTCTGACTGCGATATTTTTCGCTCAGGTTGTGAAAGTACCCATTCATTTTATTGCCATTAGAAAATGGGATTGGTCACTCGTAACCAGTACAGGCGGTATGCCCAGCTCCCATTCAGCAGCCGTAACTGCCCTGACAACAGCAGTGGCACTCGAAGAAGGTCTCGGTTCCACCCTATTTGCCGTGTCGGCAATATTTGCAGTTATCACCATGTTTGATGCAACGGGAGTTCGCCGCCATGCGGGTGAACAAGCCACTGTTCTTAATAAACTGGTCATTGATTTTAACCGTTTTATGAAGGAAGCGAAAGATTGGCAGCAAAATCAGGAACAGGAAAAACAAAAGAGGCTAAAGGAATTACTAGGCCATCAGCCAATTGAAGTTTTTTTCGGCGGGATTACTGGAATTCTGCTTACCCTGTTAATGCATTACCTCTTTTTCCAACTATAGGGCATGAGGTGAACCAGATGAAAATTGTTTCGATTTGCCCCAGCAATACCGAGCTTGCCGTCTGCCTGGGATTGGCGGACCAATTAGTAGGACTCGACGATTTTTCGGATTGGCCGGAGGAAATTAAACACCTGCCAAGACTCGGTCCCGATTTGTCGATACGGATGGATGATCTCGAAAAATGCGAGCCCGACTTAGTGCTCGCTTCCCTCAGTGTCCCGGGCATGGAGAAAAATATTGAAGAACTCGAACGGAGAAATCTTCCGTATATGGTATTTGACCCGCAATCCTTTGAAGATTTAAACGAGGATCTGATGAGATTAGGGGAAAGAACTGGCTGCCTTGATAAGGCACAGGAAAAAACGAAGGTGCTCCGCTCGATTGTAAAGCAATTTGAAATTAAGTCACTGGAGCTTTCCTCTAAACCCTCCGTCTATTTTGAGTGGTGGCCAAAGCCGATTTTCACTCCTGGAGGAACAAACTGGCTGACTGAGATGAGCCGTCTTGCGGGCGGAGAAAACATTTTCAGTCAAACAGAAATCCCCAGCATTCAAACGGACTGGGAGGATATTTTAACAAAGGACCCCGATTATTTCTTCCTGGTCTGGGTCGGAGTGAAAGAATCAAAAATGAAAATTGAGCATGTTCAAAAAAGGACTCGGTCATCCGAATTATCAGCTCTGCGCAACGGCAGAGTAATTATGCTGCAGGAAGCGCTTTTTTGCAGGCCATCTCCAAGACTGTATGAAGGACTGGCCAACCTTGCTGCTATCCTGCATCCAGACCATTTTAAGGACCAAATCTCCCTTATTCGGAATTCTTCAATCTATTCAGGAAGGAAAATTCTTTGAAATTAAATGCAAATTATAGCCAAATGGTAAAGGCAGCTGGAGAAGATCCCAGCTGCCTTTTTCGCCTTAATATCCAGTTTTCGGTTTAGTGTATTGCTGTCTGAATGCTTGCAGGGATTCACTTTCATTCAGCTTTGCCAGTTCCTTTTCCGTAAAGCTGCCGTCCCCTTTTTTAACAACATAAACCTCAAGTTCTTTTTTGCCCCAATTTTTATAAACATCAGCGACTGTATTAAAATACAAGTCCAGCCTGTCACCTTTAATGGCTGCACCTTTATCCGCCACAACGCCATATCCATAATCAGGGATAAAAAGCACCGTCCCAATCGGAAATACAGTTAAATCTGCAGCGATCGTAGAAAACAAATCCCGCTTCACCTTAACACCGGAATAAGTAATTCCATATTCAGGATGCCCGGGATTTTTACCTGTCGACTCAAATCCCGCCGTATAGCCGGTAGCAAGAACCTTATGCTTCGGATACTTCTCCCAATCAAAAGCCGTCTCCAAGGAATCATTCTTACTCACCGCTGAATTTGAAGAAGTTAGTGCCGCCAAATGGTGATCTGATGGCAAAAACTTCATAGCAAGTCCAAAGAAACGCAGAGATCCGTCTTTTTCATTTTGATATGTATACTTATTATATAAGTCTTGGGTCAGTTCTCTCGCTTTAACGCCTGAGACACCCTCAAACGTTGCAGCCAATGCTCCTGCAAAAAGCATGGCCATAACAAAACGCCTCGACCATATTCCAAGCTTTCTCATTCTCTTACTCTCACTCCCCTCACTAGACTATTTGTTCCCGTCCGGAAACAAAAATATTCTTAATGAGGGAAATTGAAAAATTTGTAACAAAAGGATATGTTACTGAATCGATTTCCACACCTTAATGGCTGAATGATTGCGAGTCAGAACAAATAAAAAAACCTCCGAACAATCGGAAGCCTCAGAACATTTGATATCCTCTTTTTCTTAACGTCTGGATAACCAGTCCAGAACAAATTGCACCTGCAAGACCGCTTATTAAAATGGTGACATCTACTCCCTGAAGAGAAACTACTTTATGAAGCAGGGCGGGAAAAGACTCTCCCGGTGCTGTGAAATAAGAGGCTGCAGCTGTATCATCAATAATTAAAATGCATACAACCGGATAAATAATGGCCATGATCCAAGACATTCTAAGCAGCATGTTCAATAAAAAGCCGATTCCAAAGAACAATACAAAGAACAATACGATTGAAATGATAAATACCGGCAATATCATACCTAAAACACCTCCAATACACCAATTTCAGTGTACTGAAAGCGCATTAGATACGTCAATATGAATTTCCCTGAATTTTCTATATTTCAAGACTTTTTTCCAGTTCCATTGCAAAAATCGCAGGTTTCTGTACCGCCTAGCAGCAACTGAAAATATCCCTTACCTGAGCAATATGGACACTCTCTCTTTTCAGCCTTCAATGCAGCCATCTCTAATCTCCCCTTTACGATCTATTGTTAATTAAGATAGCAGGTATCTTGTCAACAATAAAGTCAGATAAGATGACAAAAGAGCTAATGAAAGCGAATACATCAAGTCCGCACTCCTGTTTTCTTTAATTTTCTTATTTTTTTGAAAATTATAAAAATAAATTATATGCGGAGTACTGGAATTGCTCTCCAGGATCCAGCTGGTCAAATAACTCCAGTTTAGGATGAATATCTTTTTCTGCCAGAGCTGTAATCAGCAAAGACGCATCCGGATCCGTTTTCAGCTGCTCGTAAGGAATAAATGCTGCCTCAAAGAGCTCATCTTCCTGGATGCGGATCACATTGCTTGCTGCCCGCAGTTTAAAGATTATCATGTTGTCACTGACCTGTCCTTTAATAACGCCGGATCTTACCCCAACAATTCCATCGATGACCGCCTTAACCCCTGTTTCCTCATAAATCTCTCTGATTACAGCCTGATCAATCGTTTCATTTCCATCCACAAATCCTGCCGGCAAGGACCACTTCCCCATCAAACCGCCGTATTTCTTTTTTACAACAAGCCACCTGTTCGATTCATCAGTAACGATACCTGCGGCAGCCAGCCAAACATTTCCCCGTTTACTTGTCATGATGCCACTCCTCTTTCTGTCATTCCATCATATGGTATATGCCTTTTATTATGTACCCAAAAATAATAAAAGGCAAAAGCTATAAGCTTTTGCCTTTCCTTACTTATTAAAAGAACTTGAATTTTCCTTTTTTCATGACCATACCAGGTCCGCCCACCATGTATAGCGCACGGTTGTCGATCATCTTCTTCATGAACGATGCTTTCGTTCCAACAAGCTTCTTGCCGAAAACGGTTCCTACTGCATCATCTTCACCAAGGGAAGCAACTGTACCTTTAATGTCAGCTTTAAAGCCTTCCATTTCTCCCTGGCCTTTAATTAATACGGATAGGTTTTTCGCACAAGTTTCACCCTGCTGCATCGCAATTTGTGCAGTTGGAGGATATGGACGATTGATTTCTTCATTGATAATCAATGAGCAATCTCCAATGATGAATACATCTTTGTGGCCAGGTGCAAGAAGATCAGGAGTAACTTTAACGCGTCCGCGCATGTTCTCGAATCCAGCTTCTTCTACAACGCTGTTTCCGCGAACTCCTGCAGCCCATACAACTGTACCAGCTTTGATTTCTTCCATATGATCATCTTTAGCAACGACGATTCCATCTTCCGTACATTCTTTAATAGCTGTACCGATTTTGAATTCTACACCTTTGCGCTCAAGATGATTAACTGCATACTCAACAAGTTCCGGATCAAATCCCGGAAGAGCCGTCGGAGCAGCCTCCACACAGATGATGCGGACTTTCTTAGGATCAATATCATATTCGCGGCAAAGCTTTGGAACACGGTTGGAAAGTTCTCCAAGGAACTCGATACCTGTGAATCCTGCTCCCCCAACAACAATTGTTAAACGGTCATCCTGTTTTACTTCTTCAGTCTGATACGTTGCGAACTGAAGTTCAATATGCTCACGCAATTGGCGGGCAGCATTAATGTTTGTAATTCCAAAAGCATATTCCTTCAAACCTTGAATTCCGAAAGTTTCCGGCTGAGAACCTAGAGAAACAACCAGATAGTCGTAATCAAGCTCGCCTTTTTCAAGAACAATTTTCTTCTCTTCCGGTTTGATCGCAGTTACTGTATCCTGCACGAAGTTCACACGGCTGCTGATTACTTCTTTGATTTGGTAACGGCATTTATCGTGATGAAGCGTACCTGCTGAAGCTTCATGCAGCCATGTTGTTTCATAATGGTAATCGTTTTTGTTAACAAGCGTAATATCCGCATCATTAACACCTACTAATTTTGAAAGACGGTTAACCGTAATTAAACCACCATAACCTGCACCTAAAACCACTACTTTTGGTTTATTCAAGACAAATCACATCACCTTTACTAAATTTGTGGGAATAAGAGAACTGAAAATAATACCTTCGTATATTTTCCGCTTCTTTTCACCATTTTATTTTGATTTTCGCCAAAAACTTTGTGAAATACTTCACTATATAGTACACAAAAAAATAATCCACCATTTAAAGAATGGTTCACAAAAAATTAACAATTATGCCTATTACCAATATTAATCCTTTGTGAAATGTTTTTCAAGTTCTATTTAACCCAAATCATCAGTTGCGAAAATTCCGAAAATAAGGTAGGATACTTACTTAAATTGCATTCTATTCGCCATTCGATTATGAAAGAAAAGGCTGCAATCTCTAGATCAGGAAAAACTTACCGATCTTTTTTGGAAGATGAGCTTCCTAAAAAAATATGGTATGATATAAGTAAGAATAGTTATCAATTAGGGGGTTGCATTGTGAAAGAAGATACAAAGGTTTACGACATTACCATCATTGGCGGAGGACCCGTCGGCTTGTTCACAGCATTTTATGGAGGAATGAGACAAGCAAGCGTTAAAATCATCGAAAGTCTTCCTCAGCTTGGCGGACAGCTTTCTGCCCTTTATCCTGAAAAATACATATATGATGTAGCTGGTTTTCCAAAAGTCCGTGCGCAGGAGCTTATCAACAATTTAAAAGAGCAAATGGCTATGTTCAACCCTTCCGTTGCCTTGGATCAGGCAGTGGAAGAAGTAGAAAAACAAGCGGACGGCGTCTTTAAGCTGACCACCAACTCTGAAATCCACTATACAAAAACCATCATCATCACCGCTGGAAACGGAGCATTCCAGCCGCGCCGCCTTGAACTTGAAAATGCTCCGCAATACGAAGGCAAAAACATGCACTACTTCATCGATGATCTTAACTCCTTTGCCGGCAAACGCGTCATGATCTGCGGCGGCGGAGATTCAGCTCTTGACTGGGCCCTTATGCTTGAACCAATCGCGGAAAAAGTCACACTTGTCCACCGCCGCGACAAATTCCGTGCCCACGAGCACAGCGTAGAACAGCTGATGAACTCCAAGGTCGAAGTCATGACTCCATTTATTCCTGAGGAAATTATCGGTGAAGACCGCATTGAACAAGTCGTCCTTCAGGAAGTAAAAGGCGAGCGCAAAGAAGTCATTGAGATTGATGACCTCATTGTCAACTTCGGATTCGTTTCCTCGCTTGGTCCAATTAAAAACTGGGATCTGAACATCGAAAAGAATAATATTCTTGTGAACTCAAAAATGGAAACAAACATCGAAGGCATCTACGCAGCAGGAGATATTTGTACGTACGAAGGAAAAGTGAAGCTCATCGCCAGCGGTTTTGGTGAAGCACCAACTGCTGTCAACAACGCAAAAGCATACATTGATCCAAAAGCGCGCGTTCAGCCGCTTCATAGTACTAGTTTGTTTGAGAAATAATAAGAAGAAAGGGGCCGGTCATCTGACCGGCCTCTTCCTTTTATCCCATTTTTGTATTCATATTTGGCATCGGTGGTTTTGAGTGGTTTGCCTGGCATTCATTAATTTTGGCGGTTTGAATGGCATTCTTGCCTGGCATTCATTAATTTTGGCCGCTTGCCTGGCATTCTTGCCTGGCATCCATGAATTTCGGCCGTTTGCCTGGCATTCATGAGTTTCGGCGGTTTGCCTGGCATTCTTGCCTGGCATCCATGAGTTTTGACGGTTTGCCTGGCATTCTTGCCTGGCATTCATGAGTTTTGACGGTTTGCCTGGCATTCTTGCCTGGCATTCATGAGTTTTGACGGTTTGCCTGGCATTGCATAATAATTGGCGGTTTCCAAGTTTCCAAGTAATTTAAAAGATTTAATAGCTTGAAACTAATTTCCGTCCTAAATCCTTCTATATAATTTTACGAATTTTTTACATATTATTAACAGGTGTTTACGGCATGTTGTAGAATACTTCTTTAAAATAATGAAAGGCGGGAGTCTATGCCAAAGCCACGAAATTGGAGTCTTAAACCTGGATCCATTTATCACATTGTATCAAGGGGAATACGAAAAACTGCTTTATTTGAAGATTACCGCGATAAGGACCACTATTTGAAAATTCTCCAGGAAGTCCAGCATAAGTACCCCTTCAAGCTCCATTCCTTCTGTTTAATGAAAAATCATATTCATCTACTGATTGAAGTTATTCAATACCAGCCAAATGTAATTATGCAGCAGTTAAACTTTCGTTACGCCCGATATTTCAACGGGAGGCATCATTATAGAGGCCATCTATTCGAAGGCAGATTCTACGCTGACCCCATTACGACCATCTCCAAATTCCTCAACACAACCCGCTACATCCATTTAAACCCCTACAAAGCCATGGCCGTCCAGCAGGCGGAAAACTACAAATGGAGCAGTTACCCTTATTTGGTCAAGAGCCTTGAATGCGCGATTCTCAATAAAGACAAAACTCTAAGTCACTTTCCCCATCCTTCAGAAGAAAACTATAAGAATTTCGTTGAAGAATTAAAATGGAGTGAGAAAGAGGAAGGACACGAAAAAAAGGCCCTGAATTAGGACCTTCTTACCTCAGCACTCTTCCGGAGTACCCTTATTTGTTGCTGTCACAAACGATGACCCGCAGCCGCATGAGGCGATGGCGTTCGGGTTATCAATCGTAAATCCGCCGCCCATCATGGATTGCTTGAAGTCAATGATGGTGCCTTTTAGTGCGGGTGCGCTATCTTTATCAATCAGGACGGGGATGCCGAAGAATTCGAGTTCGACGTCGCCTTCTTGTTTTTCGTGGTCAAATCCCATTCCGTAGGAGAGTCCGCTGCAGCCGCCGCCTTTGATTCCAACGCGGAGGAAGGCATTTTCTTCTTCGTGTTCTTTCATCATGTCTTTTATTTGAAAGGATGCTGCTTCTGTAATTGTAATTATTTCAGCCATGTGATCACTCCTTTTTATAAATGGCTATAGGTTAAGTATACATGGTGAGGTGGTCAGACTCAAATTCTTGAGCTAGCGGATATGGTACGTTCCTTCAGCGATGACTTCTGCGGGGCCGGTCATTAGGACGTTTCCTTGTTCGGTCCAGTTAATAATCAAATCTCCGCCTGCCAGGTGGACGGTGATGTCTTCACCTCTTGGGGATTTTCCATTCAGTACAGATGCGACAGCAGCGGCGCATGCTCCAGTTCCGCATGCCTGGGTGATGCCGGATCCTCTTTCCCATACCCGGAAGTTCAGTTCATTTTGGTTCACGACTTCGATAAATTCGACGTTGATTCCGTTATGGAATCTCGGATCTTTTTCAACGGATGGGCCGAGTGTTGTCAGTGGTGCTGTTTGGATATCATCTATATAAAAAATAATATGTGGATTTCCCATTGATAGTGCGGTAATTTCATAAGCTTCTCCCTGGAAGATCATGTTTTCGGCTATCGCGGTTTCTTCAGGGGCTCCATCCATTGGAACGTCTTTTTTCTGAAGTCTTGGTTTTCCCATATCCACGGTTACTGCTTGGACCTGATCGCCGCTGAGATGAATTTTAGCTTCTACTAAGCCTGAGAGTGTTTCAATTTTAAAGACAGTTTCAGCTGCAAGCTTGTGTTCATAGGCGTATTTTGCGACGCATCTTAATCCGTTTCCGCAGTTTAGGGCCTCTGAGCCATCATTATTAAATACACGCATTTTGACTGGAGCCTGTTCGGATGGGCAGATGAGGATCATTCCATCTGATCCTATTCCTGTGTATGGATTGGCGACTTCTCTTGCAAGCCGGGGAAGGTCTGATTCATTCAGGATTTCTTCAAACATGTTGACATAGATATAATTGTTGCCGAGGCCATGCATTTTTGTAAATTGAAAGGTCTCCATTTTCTGTCCTCCAAAAAAATGATTTCTATAAGTATAAAGTTTGCGGAGGCGGTCTACAATAGGAATATCCCCCGTTTGAATAGAACGATAAGAACTCCTTGCGACTTTAGTAAGGAGTTTTTATTTTTTCTGTTTAGCTGGATTATACATGATTCAGGTTTTCGCTGTCTTTTTATGGTATAATAGAACTACTTTATTGAATTCGAAAGGAGAATAAGAATGGGAAATGCTCATTTGTATGACAAAAATACTACTTGTGTTCTATGCGATTTTTCCTTCAAAACTAAAAAACTCCGTTCTTCATTCATCCGTATTGAGTTCAACGATTCGGATTTTTACTCTAAATACAAATCAGAAAGCTGCAACCCGCTTCTATACTATGTATCGGTGTGCCCGAATTGCGGATTTTCATTTTCTGATGAGTTTTCTCCTCAATTATCCGTTCCAGCCAAAAAGCATCTAACTGAGCATGTATGGAATCACTGGGCAAAGCATGATTATTGCCAGGAAAGGTCCATGCAGGGTGCCCTTTCAGCTTATAAGCTTGCGATTTACTGCGCTGATCTTAAGCATGAAAAACATTCGGTGAAAGCCGGTTTGCTTCACCGTCTCGCCTGGATGTACCGTTCGGAGGGCACTGAGGATCAGGAAATGCGTTTTTTGGAGCTTGCTCTTAAGGAGTACATTCAATCTTATATGATGGAAGATTATGCAGGCACGAAAATGACGGAAATGAGAGTGCTCTATTTAATCGGCGAGCTGAGCAGAAGAATCGGGAAGGAAACTCAAGCGGTAAGGTACTTTTCCCGTATAATCGAAAACCAGAGCCAGACGCTTGAAAAAGGTTTGGTAGAAATGGCTAAGGACAGGTGGCAGGAAATGAGAGAGGCCAGAGCTCTTGTCCAATAGTTTATAGAAAAGGATGGCCTCGGGAGGCCATCCTTTTTATATTAGAACATCGGATTCTCTTCCAGATGCTGATAGATATTTTCAACGAGCTGGTCGGGGGTTTCGCCAGTTACGGCTTCACCGTTTACAAGGGCATACATGGATTCGAAGCATTTGCCGCAATATCCAAGACAGCCGTATTCCACGATATCTAAGTTTGGATCCTTTTCGAGCGTTTCAAGTGCCCGCTGTGATCCGTTTGCCAGATTGCTTATGCAAAATTCAATTATCGGCTTCATGCTATCACCTCTCTAATTCTTTCTTATCCTACCCTGTTTCGATAAAAATCGTCAATGTTTATTGGATAGAGGCTTCCAAAAGCTCTGTCCACTTTGATACAATTAACTTAACACATTTACGTAATAAGGTTGTACTATTCAGCACTTTTACATAGTAAGTGGATATTTTGCCGGGGTATATTGTGATTTTGCAGCAAATTCGATATACTATTTAGTGGCATTTTGAAAAGGTTTTCTTTAATTTTATCAGTTTAGAATACTATTTTTTTATTAATTCCCATGGGGAGAAGGGGAAATCCGCATATGAAAAATCTAGTAATTCTTGGCGGCGGGTATGGGGGAATGAGAATTCTTCAAAGACTGCTTCCAAATAACCTTCCAAATGATGTTCAAATCACCCTGGTTGATAAAAATCCCTATCACTGCCTGAAAACGGAATACTACGCGCTGGCAGCCGGAACTATTTCTGATCACCACATCCGGGTGGATTTTCCAGAGCATGAAAACCTGACTCATAAATACGGGGAAGTTGCTTCCATTGACCGAAAAGAAAAAGAGATTGTGTTCACGAATGGAGAAACGCTAGGCTATGATGATCTTGTAGTGGGTCTTGGCTGTGAGGATAAGTACCATGCTGTACCAGGAGCACAGGAATATTCATACAGCATTCAAACGATTGATCAGTCACGCAAGACGTATCGGAAGGTTAATGACCTGCCTGCAGGTGCAATCGTTTCCATAGTAGGCGCAGGTTTGAGCGGTGTTGAATTGGCAAGTGAACTGCGCGAGAGCCGTAAAGATTTAAAGATTAAATTATTTGATCGCGGAGCAACAATCCTCTCTATGTTCCCAGAAAGACTCAGCCGCTATGTACAGGGCTGGTTTGAAGATCATGGAGTTGAAATTATTAATGGCGCAAATATTACGAAGGTCGAGCCGAATGTTGTTTACAATCATAATGAACCTGTTCAAAGTGATGTCATTGTGTGGACAGCCGGAATTCAGCCTAGTAAAATTGTTCGCGAGATGGATGTTGAAAAGGATACACAAGGCCGTGTCGTGCTGACTCCTCAGCATTACATTCCGAATGATAAGAGCGTATTTGTGGTGGGAGATTGCGCTTCCCTTCCTTATGCACCAAGCGCCCAGCTTGCCGAAGCACAGGCTGAACAGATTGTTATTGTTTTGCTGAAACGATGGAAAAACGAACCGGAACCGGAATCATTCCCGCAATTTAAACTTAAAGGGATTCTAGGGTCGCTCGGTAAAAAGCATGGCTTTGGATTACTTAACGAAAAGCCGCTTATGGGCCGGGTTCCGCGCTTGCTTAAATCAGGAATTTTATGGATGTACAAGTTTCATAGAGGTTGATTGGTCATGGCGGAGGATACTTTCCGCCTTTTTTGTTTTGTTAAAGGCTTTGTTAAAGCAATATGTTGATTTTAAACACCTGTTGATAGGAGCGGAAGGCGTGAGACTCCGAGCTGAGAGCAGCGGGACAGGCGAGACGCCGCAGTGCAATCTGCAGCAGAGCTTTTCAAATTCGGGATCCCTCTTAAAAATCGCAAAAAAAAGCACTCTCATCAGAGTACTTCCCCAAACTAACGATTCATTTCACAAGGAAGTACCGGTTACGCAGTAATCCATGAATACTTCATCATTGCCTTGCTGACTGCTTTTGATTTTGATGGGTCGGCTGAACTGGTATGGAAAACTCCATTCTGATCTGTAACGTACACTTTGTATTGCAGCTTTCCTTTTCCGTCTTTCTCAAGATGAATATCAATCATGCACTTGGTTTGATTGATTTCATATTCATATGTGTGATTTCGGATGACTGTATGATTTTTCAGTGCGTTCATTTTATTATTCATGATATAGCCTCCTTTTTGAAAACTATACCATGAAATAGGTCATTTTACTTAATTAATTTTGAAAATTAAGGTGCTGAAATGGTCGAATACTCCCGAATCCTTACCGAACTTTATGCTCCCTTTACGAGACCGAGTTTTTCAAGCTCTTCACAAATTGTTTTAAGCCGGGGATTGCCCTCTCCAACCACATTGCCGTTAATGACGACGAGGGGATAAAAGTATTCATCGTTTTGAATTTTTTCGGCTATTTCTTTTTTTTCACCTTCAAGATCGGGGTTATGGATGTCTATATAGGAGACTTCAATGAATTGATTTGGGTATTTTCTTGAGAGTGCTGCACTAAGCCACTCTTGTGTCTCTTTTGATGAAGGCATGTTTACACAGCTTGGACATAATACTTCTGCACCATATACTTCGATGTTCATGGTTTTCCCCCTCCGCGGTCAATGCTTTTCTTCATTGTATTCGATTTGCGCGCTTTTTGCATATGTTTTTAACAGGCATCATTTGTCCGTAGGTTTCTCGAAAAAAATGTGATACAATAGGAGAAAATATGGAGATTTCCGAGTCTCGGCATTCGATTTTTTTAACATGCCGGAATATAATAGTGGCAGGAAGGAGACGATAGCTATGGAAGAAAATCAAAGAGAACAAGTACAGGAAGTACTCGATAAATTGCGTCCGTTTTTGCTTCGCGATGGCGGAGACTGTGAACTGGTGGATATTGAAGATGGAATTGTAAAACTTCGTCTTTTGGGAGCTTGCGGAAGCTGCCCAAGTTCAACAATTACACTGAAGGCTGGTATAGAGCGTGCATTGCTTGAAGAAGTACCTGGTGTAGTGGAAGTTGAGCAAGTATTTTAATGAATGAGAAGAAGCCTCCGGTTTTTACCGGGGGCTTCTTTTTTTTTACACATGCTCATTAAACCATGCAGTGATCGCGTTCAGCCGCTCTACCCTCAGCAAAGGATGGCCGCTTCGGGATAGCTCGTGATTTTGTTCAGGAAAACGAATGAATTTTACATTTTTGCCTTTTCTCTTCAGAAGGATATAAAGCTGTTCTGCCTGCTCGATTGGACATCTGTAGTCCTTTTCGCTGTGAAGGATGAGAAGCGGCGTGTCGATTTCATCGGCATATTTCAGCGGAGAGTGGTCCCAAAGCTTCATGGCATCACCTGGCATAGTTCCGCCTACTTCCCATTCTGTGAAGAACGTGCCGATATCGCTCACTCCGTAAAAGCTGAGCCAGTTGCTGATGGATCGCTGGGTGACGGCCGCTTTAAAGCGGTTTGTATGGCCGACAATCCAGTTCGTCATAAATCCGCCGTAGCTTCCGCCTGTTACACCTAGCCGTCCCTGGTCAACAAACGAAAAATCCTCAAGGGCAGCATCGACTGCCGTCATTAAATCCTTGTAATCACTGCCTCCGTAATCGCCTCGGTTTAAATTCACAAAATCCTGGCCATATCCATGGCTTCCGCGCGGGTTTACGTAAAGAATGGCGTAGCCCTGTGAAGCGAGGACCTGAAATTCGTGAAAATAAGTGTTGGCATACATCATATGAGGTCCTCCGTGAATCTGCAGAATCAGCGGGTATTTTTTACCCTCTTCCATTACCGCAGGCTTCATGAGCCATCCATGAATGCTCCATCCATCTTCCGCTTCTGCTTCAAACGCTTGTGGAGCTGAAATTAAGGTACCCTCCAGCCATTGCTGGTTCAGATGGGTAAGCTTCACAATTTCTCCTGTTCGAAAGTCCGCTTCAAAGAGCTCTGATGGTGAAATGGGTGTACTGATTGAAAGCACGCCCCAGTGCTCTGAAGGGTGCATTGCAAGCCCGCTAACATGCTCTTCTTCCACTCGGACGGGATACATCAATCCTTCAATCGAACCGTAATAGACTCCCGTGCTGCCCCGATCCGTTACGATCAGATAAAATCCTTGAGAATCTGCTGTCCATTGAACATCCGGAGAAACCGCTCCATATAAGGAGTCACTTACAGCAGCATCACCTGCGTACATATCCCATTCACCAGTCAGGCATTGCAGCGTTTCATGTTCCGTATTGTAGAGCCAAAGCTTTTGAAGGGTAGCACTTTTATATTCCTTCTCATGCCCGAAAAACGCCAGGCAGCGGCCATCAGGAGAAAATTGAGGTTTGGAGAAAATACCTCTTCCTCCCGTTATGTTTTTGTCCGCTCCGGTCTTTAAATTCTTAATATGTATATCCGAAACAAGTCCTGTACCTGGAATTTCGGGTGGTGTATGGACGTATGCAAGCTGTCCGGCTGACACAGAAGGACTTTCAGCATCTCCTTCGCAGCTTACCAATTCTCTTGTTTCCCCTGTGCTCAGATCAAGTTGAAATAATCTGCTTTTTCTGCCCCGGATGAATCCATCCCGGTCAGATTTGTAGCGGATTTGCGTCACTTCAAGTGGCACAGGGTATTCCGGTTTCTTTTTTGGATTTTCATAGGAATCGTTTTCCGGTAAATAGGTCAGAAATAGAAGGCGGTCCTCGTCGATCCATAACGGATTCGATACGCCGTGACTGGAAAAGGTAAGCTGTCTGCCTTCCCCGCCGCCGGCTTTCATCACATAAGCTTGAGGAGTTCCTGAACGGTCTGATATAAACGCAAGATTTCCCCCTGATGACCAGCGCGGAGAATGATTTTTATTTTCGCCAAATGTCCATTGCTCCATTGCTTGAGTGTTCCTGTTGATTACATGCAAATGGGACTGATAGGTATGTGTTTTTTCTATAATGGATGATACGGTATAGACGATTTGGCTGCCGTCCGGCGAGATACGCGGATCAGCAGGGGTCTTTATTTTATATAAATCCTCTGATGTTATTTTTCGATCGGTCATTATGCGCACTCCTCCTTATTGCCATTATACTTGCTTCGGCAAATTACATGTTAGTTTTATGGCACCGCTAAAAAGACACGCAGGATTCAGCGTGTCTTTTTATCATACGTTTCCCGAATGGTTATAGCTTGAAAAGCGTTCGACCGTACTGCCCTCCGAAGGAACAAACAGAAGGTCTGCATGACAGTCAGGAAATTGCCTGCGAAGCAGATCAGCAAGCCTTTGACCTTCTCCCTTTTTCGCAAAACTGATCACTGCGGGGCCGGCTCCGCTTAGTGCTGTGCCATAGGCGCCGGCTTTTTTGGCAGCAGCTGCAACAAGTTCTAATTCAGGTGTCAGCGTTCCTCTGTATGGCTGGTGAAACAGATCCTTCTCCATCATCTTTCCTGCAAGCTTCCAGTTGCCTGTCATGAGAGCAGCGACGAGCAGATTTCCGACAGCTCCCGCTTCCACTGCTGATTTAAATGGCAAGGCTGCCGGGAGTACGTCTCTTGCATCCTTTGTAAAAACCTTGTATGACGGAACGACGACCACTGGGTCCATTTGGAAATCAGGCAAGTGAACGATGCTCGTTTCATCTTTTTGGTGGAGTCCGATGACCATTCCGCCATACACGGATGCCCCTGCATTGTCCGGATGTTCTTCCTCAAGACTTGCAAGCCTCGCCTTCTCTTCAAGAGTAAGAGCGAGTCCGCATAATGCATCTGCAAGCTCCACTCCTGCAACGATGGCAGCAGCACTGCTTCCGAGCCCTCTGGCTACAGGAATATCACTCCATACCTTAACATGACAGGCGGGCATCCTGCTCCCATACTCAGAAGCAGTCCGCTCCGCTACCTGATAAATAAGGTTTTCCTTTCCCTCAGGCAACCCGGAAGTTTCAGGACTTTCTGCTTCAAAAAACCATGAATCTGATAAAGAAACAGTCAAAATCAAATATTTGCTGAGCGCAAGTCCGATGGAGTCAAAGCCCGGCCCAAGGTTCGCTGTGCTGCCGGGTACTTTAATTTTAAGCATCTCTCCTTCTTTCATACCGGCTGTACTCCTTTAAGACGCTCTAAAATACTCTCTTCCTCATTCGGGAGAAGAATTGGTTTAATTTCATTATAATCAATGGCCGTATTCGGATCCTTCAAGCCATTGCCAGTCAGAACCGAAACAATCCGGACCCCTTTAGGAATCTCTCCGCTTTTCAGCTGTTTCATGACCCCTGCAATCGACACGCATGAGGCGGGCTCTGCAAAAATACCTTCTGATCTGGCAATAAGCCTGTATGCCTCCAGTATTTCATTGTCCGTTACCTCATCAATCTTCCCGCCTGACTGATCTGCCGCTGCAACGGCGAGCTCCCAGCTGGCAGGATTGCCGATACGGATGGCCGTTGCAATCGTTTCCGGCTGATCGATGACCTGTTTGCGTACAATCGCAGCAGCACCTTCCGCCTCAAATCCTCTCATTTGGGGCAATCCGGTTTGCTTTTCTTGATGATATTCCGTAAATCCCTTCCAATAGGCTGATATATTGCCTGCATTTCCGACTGGAATGGATAGGATGTCCGGTGCGCTTCCCAGTGCATCACAGACTTCGAAGGCAGCTGTTTTTTGTCCTTCAAGCCGATATGGATTTACAGAGTTCACTAATGTAATCGGGAGCTTCGCGCATACACTGCGGACAATCTTAAGAGCATCATCAAAATTTCCAGGAATGGAGTAAATTTCGGCACCATACATAACCGCCTGTGCAAGTTTTCCAAAAGCAATTTTGCCTTCAGGAATGACAACAATGCTTTTCATTCCCGCTCTTGCAGCATAGGCTGCGGCTGCGGCAGAGGTATTTCCAGTGGATGCGCACATAACGGTATTGCTCCCTGCCTCTTTCGCTTTGGCAACGGCCATGACCATACCGCGGTCTTTAAAAGACCCTGTCGGATTCGTTCCTTCAGTTTTCACATACCAGTCGACTCCGAACTGTTCGGACAGTTTAGACAAGCGAATAAGGGGCGTATTGCCTTCATTTAAGGTAAGGGCAGGTGTGTCCTCATTAACCGGCAGATAGTCCTTGTATGCTTTTAGAAGTCCTTCCCAGCTCATACTCCGCCATTCCCTTCGACTCTGTATGTGCTTTTAACCTGAGAGACCACTTCAAGTTCATCCAGCTGTGTTTGAATTTCAGAAAAATCCTTTTGGGAGGCATGGTGCGTCACGATGACGATTTCTGCAAGCTCGCTGTTTTTCAGCGGCAGCTGAAGAATTTTTTCGAAGCTTACTCCCCGCTCTGAAAACAGACCGGTAATTTTCGCTAATGCCCCTACTTGATCCTTCACATGAATTCTTAGGAAATGCTGAGCGAAGATTTCTTCCGCCTTCTTCATCTGTTTTTCATATTGGGGGGAAACAGCGCTTCTTCCGTTCACTCCGAGTCTCATATTCTTCATAACTCCAACTAAATCAGAAACGACGGCTGTAGCTGTCGGCATACTGCCTGCACCCGGACCGTAGAACATCGTTTCCCCTACCGCTTCTCCATATACATACACAGCATTGTATTCATCATTTACAGCTGCCAGCGGATGATGATCCGGCAGAAGGGTCGGCTCAACACTGACTTCAATTTTGTTTTTATGCCGATGAGCAATGCCAATCAGCTTCATTGTATACCCAAGCCGCTTACTGTAATTGATGTCATCATCTGAGATCGCTGAAATCCCTCTTACCTGGACATCTTTTAAATCTACATTCATGGAGAATCCAAGACGTGCGAGGATTGCCATTTTCCGCGCTGCATCAAGTCCTTCCACATCCGCTGTAGGATCGGACTCTGCGTAGCCTAACTGCTGAGCCTCTTTTAGTACATCTGAATACGGACTTCCATACTTGCTCATTTTCGTTAAGATAAAGTTGGTTGTTCCGTTTACTATTCCCATCATTTTTGTAATACGGTCTGAAGCAAGTCCGTCTACAAGGCTCCTCAGGATTGGAATTCCGCCTGCCACGCTCGCTTCATAAAATAAATCACAGCCATTTTTAGTAGCTGCAGCAAGGAGTTCTGAACCGTAAAGAGCCATTAGGTCCTTATTAGCCGTAACAACCTGTTTTTTTTCATTTAAAGCGTCCAGCAAATAGTCTTTCGTCTGCTCGATTCCGCCCATGACTTCAATTAATACGTCTACGTCCTTATCCAGGATGACTTCATATGGATCCGTTGTGAGTAATGAGGGATCCACATCCACCATACGCTGCTTATCCTTCTCGCGAACGAGCACTTTTTTTACTTCCACTGGACAGCCAACCAGATGCATTAGTTTATCCTGATGCTCGCGAATGATTTTGACCACCCCGCTTCCTACCGTACCTAATCCGAGCAGTCCAACTTGAATAGCTTTCATCTGAATGGTCTCCCCTCTCTCAAAACACAAATGTCCTCCCGGAGAATACACTTGTATTTATGTAATAGACATTTTATACATAGTTGCATTATAAATCCCGTCATATTATTTTACAAGGCTGAATTTTCTGCTAACTATGGATGTAAACGCTTTATCAATGATGTTCAGCGGATTTCTTCTTTTTTAAAAAGCTCTGTTAAACTCGGCTGATAATTTCCGTTGCGGGCGATTTCCACGGGACAGGCGGTGAGCCTAAAAAACCCCTGCACCATATAGGCACCAGGGGTCTTATGCGAGCCAGTGGAGGACAGGAAGCTGAATTTTTTTCGTTCTCATTGAAAGCATGCCTGAGTATGAGGTTAAAAACTGCTCATACTCGGTCGACCGCTGCAGAAGTTCATGAAGCTTCTTTTCATAATAAGGCTTTTCTGAATCCGGAGCTAAATAATAATCCTCGATGCATTCAAAGTAATGAATAGGAAAAAGCAAGCGGCTGTAAATCAGCCTCCATGAGAAAGAGGAAAGAGGTGCCGTTCGGTCATAGTCAGCGAGGAATACGCCTCCCTCATTTCTTAGCTGCTCAGGATTTTGGAAAAAATCATACCGCAAATATTCAGCAATATCCCGGCTTGCGTGATCAAACACCCAATCCGTCGGAAGCTTCACCGTAAACTCCCTGTTCCACATTTCTGAATGAAACCGGTTATGGCAGATGGTAGCTGAGTCTGACAATAGCGGTTCGTCATCAAGCTCCGTATCAACAAGGTATTGAATCCCGTTCTCCGCCAGTCCAAGGTAATAAGGGAAAGACTCAATAAACAGCTTTTCAAAATGGTCCAGAGGATGCGCCTGCACTTTCCCTCTCCAAAAGACTTCGAGCTGATCAAGCCTTCGTTCCCAAAGATCCTTCCATTGGCCGATTCGCTTCGTTTTATCTGCCTGGTATGGATAGCTTCTCGATTTCTGATGAAACTGAGCCAATTCTCTCCCCGCAGATTGACCTCTTGAAACAATGCGATCTGCGCATTTTAGTAACGCATATCGTCGTCCATCCTTCTCTGCAGATAACGTTCCTTGCAGACTCGGCCAGAATACCGCTACGTATGGTTCTCTTTTTTCCTGTAAATACTGACTCATATAATAAAGCTCATACAGCTCCTGTTCGTCGATTTGCTGTACGGGAACGATGATTCCAATCGTTCCATGGACCCGAAAGGCATCATAGCTTCCCGCTTTAAATATTCCAGGTACTTGAAGGCCGAAGTGCTCTTTCAAAAAATCTTTCAGCGGAACCATCTCCGTTTCAGGCAGTCTTACCCTATCCTAATCTCAGAACCGCCTGAATATGCTACTTTTTGGCGCTGAATGCTTACACCATTTAATGACGATTGTATAAAATATTAAATATAAGGCGACCTAACTGGAAGATAGTTCCGCAGCATGCGCGAGTCCTGCAGCGAAGAACTGGGCCTCCTCCCGGCAGGACTCCTTCTGGAATCTATACGAAAAGACCCAAAATGAAGATGGGATGGTGCGGATGGAAAAGCGCAGCATGGATCATGTTGAGAAAAAGGCCAGACAAAAGTTGGCAGAGCGCGGGGTTAACATATCTGATATTGCAGACCTCGTCTACTATTTGCAAAAAAAATATCATCCGAATTTGCAATTGGATGATTGTACAGCCAACGTAGAAAGGGTTCTGGCAAAAAGAGAAGTCCAAAACGCCATTCTGACTGGAATTCAGCTTGACGAATTGGCAGAAAAGAAAATGCTTGAGGAGCCTTTACAGGGCATTATTGAAACCGATGAAGGCTTATATGGAGTGGACGAGATTATGGCCTTTTCCATCGTCAATATCTACGGATCCATTGGGTTTACCAATTATGGATACATTGACAAGGAAAAACCGGGTATCCTTGGATTTTTAAATGATAAGTCAACCGGAATGTGCCATACCTTTCTGGATGATATCGTTGGGGCAATTGCCGCTGCAGCATCCAGCAGGCTTGCCCACCGCGCAGCGAATACGGAATGAGGAAAAACAGCCGGGAGATTTTTCTCCCGGCTGTTTTATTTTATGTTCATGAACCATTCTTCCAAAGAATGGACAGAATAGGTAGGCTGAACGTCAACACCCTCAAGATGCTCTTTAAGCGTAACGCCCGTATGGACAATCAGTGTATCCATTCCAGTCCTGATGCCGGCCAGAATGTCTGTAGCATAATTATCTCCTACCATAAGCGTATCCTCTTTAGGAATACCAAGAACCTCAAGCGCCTGCTCCATAATTATGGGCTCAGGCTTGCCGATAAAAGTGGGGTGGACTTGAGTCGAAACTGTGATTACCGACGTTAGTGAACCATTCCCGGGTAGAAGCCCGCGCTCTGTGGGAATTGCAATATCCCCATTTGTTGAAATAAACTGTGCACCGTTTCTGACAGCCAGGCATGCCGCTGCAAGTTTCTCATATGTAATCCCCCGGTCAATACCGACTACCACAAAATCTGCCTGTTCCTCACCCGACGAAAAACCCTTTTCTTCAAGTGCCTGTCTGATGCCTTCTTCTCCGATTACATACACCGTTCCGCCCGGTTTTTGTTCATGCATATAATTGGCTGTGGCTTGAGAGGTGGTAAACACCTGCTCAGGAGCTGCAGGAATATCGAACGCATTCAGCTTTTCGGCAACTTTTTCAGGAGTGGCCGAAGAATTGTTCGTAACAAATAGATAGGGAATACCCTTTTCATTCAGCAGTTTAACAAACTGCCCAGCTTCCTCAATCTTTTCCGTACCCTTGTACATCGTACCGTCTAAGTCAATTAAATAGCCTTTGTATGTTTTCATGCTGTTCACTCCTGCTGGAACTTAATTTTTGAAAGCTGATACCGGGCCAAGCTCATTCGCAAGATACGTACGCACCTTTTGAGGAAAAGCCTTCAGTATATCAAAATGTGTGCCCATCAGATTTTCAAGCTGCTTTGTATCGGCAGAAAGATACTCTTGAATTAATGGCTTTCTGAAAAAGACCAGCTCCTTCAAACCTTCCTCATCAGCCTCTGCAATCACTTTTTCATCCAGCAGTATATCAATGATATCCTCATAACTGCCAGGATCCCTCATGATAAATCCATCAATCAGGGCGTTGCCGGTGTCAAGAATGCACTCAATCGTCAAATGTCCCAGTCTTTGAAGAGCCAGCTTTTCCATTTTCGTTTCAAAAGATTCGGTTTCTGAAAAAAAGCTGAGAAGGTCTTCCATCAGCTTCAGTGTTTCCTCTATTTTTTCCCTGTCTACAAAATACATGCAGTCATCCCCTTATTAAAAGGCTACCCGTTCTTTTTGAAGCAATCCAGGCTTGGCATAAAAATATCCCTGTGCCAAGTCTACCCTATTTCTGGTCAGTACATCAGCCTCTTCTTTCTTTTCGATGCCCTCAGCCACTACAAGCGATCCTGTTTCTCTTGCGATAAGAAGAAGTCCTTTCAGCATCGATTCTTTTACCCGGTTCGTATCAATATTTTCAATAACCGACCGGTCAATCTTAATGATATCCGGGAGTACTTCGCTGATTGTGTGGAGACTGGCATAGCCCGCTCCTGTATCATCAACTGCAATACGGATTCCGATATCCCTCAAGTCGCTGATATTATCCTTAAAAAAAGCCATTCCCTCAATGGAATCCCGCTCGGTAATTTCCAGAATGATATTCTGCGGATTTACAGCCGGATGACGTTCGAATGCTTTTTTAACAGAGGCAACAAACCTTTTGTTCCCCAGAGTAAGGGGGGTGAAATTGATGTAGATATCCTCTTGTGTCCGCGTTTCTTCAACGAGACTCATGGCTTTTTCCAAAATCAGCATTTCGAGATCATAGACCATATTGGTTTGCCTTGCCACTGAAAATAATTGCAGCGGATTTTCAAGTGGTGTGCCTTCAGGACCTCTCGTTAGGATTTCCCAGGCCTGGACCTTTTTTGTATCCAGTTCAATAATCGGCTGTGCAAGAAGCCTGATATTCTGTTTTTGGACAATGTCTCTCATGTTCAGCACCATGTCGATATATTTGGAATGAATCCGCTTCTCAGCCATATCAGCCGCCTGCTGCTGGGTTCTTAAGATCGCCTCATGGGTGGATCCTTCTGTTCTGTCAACAAACATGTAGCCCGATTCACTTGTGAAATGAATGTAAGGATAATCCTGAGAAAGCCACTTTTGAATCCTAGATACAAAATATCCGATGAATTGCTCAATATAGGGGACGCTTTGCTTATTTTCATCAATTTTCAAAAAAACGGTCAAGCCTTTATTATAATAATTGTGCACAACAAGTATATCATTCTGAAAGTCAGACGTCTCCAGTATGGATTTGGTATGCTTTTTAAAGCTTAGACAAAATTCCTTTTCCTGAGAAGAGTCCAGCTGTGAGATAACTTCCTTTATATTCGTAAAATTAATGACAATTCCCGCTACTTTTTTTCCGTCGATGACAGCATCATAAACCCCTTCAAGCAGCGGATTCCTCAAAATGAATTGCGGAGGATAATACTTCAAATAGGTATATGGGAGCATAATCTTGCTCCATTTAATTATCCGCTTAGCGTTTATAGTACAAAAATCACGGAACATGTTCTCAGTCCTTCTGATTACGCATTTTTATGTAAGTCTATTTTACCACACGATATCAATAATCGGATTTTCTAAGCGAAAATTTTCTGTTTTTAACAGGAGGAAGATTCTGAATTTGGTATAATTTTATAAAAATACAGTGGAGGGAAATGTTAAATGGAGCGATTTTTCTTATACGATGAGGTGGATGAGACAAAAACAAGGTTTGTAAGTTTTACTGGCGAGCATCAGCGCTTTGATCTGGCTTTGCTGCATACGAACCGCTACTATGGCAAAATGATTGTACTAAACCTTCAAAGCAGCCGATTTGCAATTGTTGGTACAGATGATTTAGACGAACCCGGTTATATTGAACATGCATTCCAGCTTTCAGAGGATGAGGCAGCAGAACTGAGAGAGTTTCTGTACGAAACCGTTTAAGATTTGGGATAAGGCGAGCCAAATTCGATAAAACTACACCTAAATCGAATTAGGCAGGTGAAAAGCAGTGGATCGGTCCCAAAACGATCAATACCGGGATTTTTCAAATGTCGAAGCAATGAGGAACTACATTACACCAGAAATAACTCCAGAGGGCCCATATGGTGCTCCGAGAGGAAAAGACACCCCTGTAGAAAACAAAACCACCCCATGGAAAAAAGGACAGCGCTACTACAGCGCCTTTAATTATGAGAATAAAGATCTTCACCAGGAGCTTCAGCGGCAGGATCCCGGAGCACATCCGACTCACGACGATCCTGATGCAAATGAGCAGTAATAAAGAGCTTTCGCTATACAGCGATAAGCTCTTTTTTCGGGCTGAAATTCTCATGCAGATTACGCTTTACATGAAAAAACCCCTTATTTACGTATTTTTTTTAAAACAAAATAGGCACAGCCAAAATTACAGTACTCATAAAGATACTCATCAAGGGTGCTTATTTTCGTATCATAAGAAGCCTTCTGATTTTGATCCTCGAAAAATCCTTTTAGCCTAAGCTGGCCGTAACCCCAATCACCAACGATGTAATCATATTTATTTAAGATGTCCGAGTACCGCGCTTTAAAGGCTTCTTCGTTAAAGCCGTCTCTCTCATCTTTAAAAAGTTCATAATGAATATTTTGTACGGTTACCAATGGACAGCGCTCCTTATAGCGGACGTTTATTTTCTTTATCATATCGGATTTTTCCTTCTCCATCAATTACTAGAGAAAATTTGCTTTAAAATGGCCATCTTAAAAACAGGAGGTGCATGAAATTGAAATTTTTAAAACCGTTCGTTTTCCTAGCCGTCCTTCTCCTGGCATCTGCATGCCAAATGGGTGAGGAAGGGCAAAAGGATATGACCGATGAAAATGGAAGTACGATTAATGTAAATGAAAAAAAAGATATGTACAAAAAGACAAGCAATGAGAGCAAAAAGGAGCAGAAAACAGAGAACTATGGATTTGTCCGCCATAAAAAAAGCGGGTTGACTAAAAACGGAGAGCAGACAGAGTATTACGGAATTAACCGGGAAGAGCTTGCCGATACGATCAGCGGATTATCCGTTCAGCTTCCGGGCATTGAGGAAGCGGCAGTACTTGTAACAGATGAAGAAGCTCTGATTGCTTATCGGGGCAGCGGCAAGAACAGAAATGAAATGGCTGATATGGTGAGCAAAACCGCTATTTCTGCTGTTCCCCGATATTATCATGTGTATATTTCCGATAACCCGTCTTATTTTGATCAGCTTCAATCGTACAGTAAAATGGACTCCCAAAGTCCGAATGCCGATGCGATTATTTCCAAACTGATCCGGCAGATGCTTAAAGATTCTCCTCAGGGTAAAAGCTTGAATAAGGGAGAAAATGCAAACGGCGAGGGTTATGGTGAAATGAATGAGAACATGGACGAGGATATGAAGGACTTTTATGAGAAAACACACTATAAATAGTGTACATTAGCGTAATCCCTTCAACATAAAAAAAAGTGTCTGCTGCCTGAGGCAGAGACACTTTTTTTTATGCATTTGCCTGACGCTGCTTGGATGCCTCGTTTACCTGCTCATCGGCATGATAGGAAGAACGGACCATCGGGCCTGCTTCACAGTGGCTGAATCCTTTAGAAAGAGCAATTTCTTTCAATTCTGCAAACTCATCAGGGTGGTAATATTTTTGAACCTTCAAGTGCTTTTTCGTCGGCTGCAGGTACTGGCCGATTGTCATGATATCTACATGGTTTGCTCGAAGATCATCCATTGTTTCAATAATTTCTTCCTTCGTTTCACCAAGACCAATCATGATAGAGCTTTTCGTTGGGATATCCGGCTGAAGCTCTTTGGAACGGCGCAGCAGTTCAAGAGAACGGTCGTATTTCGCACGGGCACGGACTCTTGGTGTAAGGCGCTTTACGGTTTCGATATTATGATTCAAAATATCTGGACGCGCATCCATAAGAGTTTTCAGGTTATCATATGAACCGCCCATATCGGATGGAAGAACTTCCACTGTTGTGAATGGACTTTTTCTGCGAATAGCGCGAACAGTTTCTGCAAATACCTGGGATCCGCCATCTTTCAAATCATCGCGTGCAACAGCCGTTACAACAGCGTGTTTAAGGTTCATTACAGCAACAGAATCTGCTACACGTTCCGGCTCCTGAAGATCAAGCTCAGTAGGGAGGCCGGTTTTTACCGCACAGAAACGGCATGCACGTGTGCATACAGAACCTAAAATCATAAAGGTAGCCGTTCGTCTGACAGCCCAGCATTCATGAATATTCGGGCATCTTGCTTCTTCACAGACTGTATTGAGCTTTTGTTCCCGCATCAATTTCTTTAAGCCAGTGTAATTTTCATTCGTATTCAGTTTTATTTTTAACCATTCCGGTTTACGTAAATGTTCCTCTTGCTTGGCCAAAAAAATCATCTCCAGTATGTAGTCTCATGAGTAAAAAACCAAATGAAAACGTCACCACAAAACAGGTAATTACCCTGTAAAAATTTTTTCTACAACCCTCACTTTAACATAGAAAAGGAATTAAGGACAAGGAAAACAGGCGCTTTCTGTATTTCTAACATTTACTATTAATGAAATTCTCCTTTCGCTCCAAACTAAACATATTGGAAAAGGACTTGAAAGGAGGCTATTCACATTGCGCTATATAATGATTGCCCTAATGCTTGCCGTTTTCTGCATTCCGCATCATGCAGCGGGAGCAGAAAATAACGATGAAAAAGCAGAAAATACAAAGCGGATGATGCTGTTTAAGAAAACTGGAAAACGAACTCATATTTCCTGGGAGCTGCTCGCTGCAGCTGATCAATTTGAGCGGAATGTCAGGCTTTCGAGAAGAGATTTGCCAAAACAAAACGGACTGATTGGGATCTATATTTCACCTGACCGCTGGAGCGGCCCTCTAAACCCCAATCCTTCTGACGTTAATCCCGCACGAATTCACCTTTTTGGAGGGATCGGCAGAGACGGAGATGGAGACGGGAAGGCTGATCCGGCAAATGATGAGGACGTCCTGTTCTCCTATGCCTCCTTCCTTTCTCAATATGGAAGAGGACTCGAAAACATAAAAATTGGTTTATGGGACTACTATCAAAGAGATAAATCGGTAGGCCTTATTTTAGGCCATATGAAGATCATCGATAAAATAGGGAATTTGGATTTGGCTGGCCGTTCTTTCCCTGTGCCGATTCGATATAATTACAGCTACAGGAGCACATGGGGTGATGCCCGTGGATGGGGCGGAAGAAGGATTCATGAAGGAACGGATATATTTGCTGATTACGGTGTGCCTGTGCTAGCCACCTCTTATGGAATCATCGAAATGAAAGGCTGGAACCGGTTTGGCGGATGGAGAGTCGGCATCCGCGATATTCGAAACACCTATCATTATTATGGACACTTGAATGGGTTTGCCAAGAACTTACGGGAGGGCATGATTGTAAAGCCCGGCCAGGTTATCGGATCTGTTGGCAGCTCAGGCTACGGACCGCCCGGCACGGCAGGGAAATTCCCGCCTCATCTCCATTACGGAATGTACAAAGATAACGGCCGAACAGAATGGTCTTTTGATCCCTATCCATATTTACGGATTTGGGAACGGGGAGATAAGAAAAATAAAAAGTAAAAAAGGACGCCCTTAATCGCGTTCTTTCTTACTTTTCCGCCTAAAATATGACCGTACTTTTCACCGCTCACCCATCACTGCAGGTTTAAGGTTTCATTTTAGCTCAATGGCCGGAGCCTGCCCTCCGCCGTTGTTGTAATAGTCCGGCACGTCTCCAATAACGGTTTTGATATCTACCGGGATGCTTGTTGAAACGGTTGTACTCTTACTTGAAAATGGAATAATCACCCGAAGATTGACCTTCACATCAATGTTAATTTTTATAAGCGCGTTGTTAATTCCATATGGTTCTGCCGTTGTCTTGGAATCAGTCAGAGCATGGCCGATGAGTTCAAACCGGACGGGAATCTTCGGCCCTATGCCACCGAGCAGAACGTTTCCCGTTGTTTGCCCAAGAGGAATCTGATAAATGAAATTTTCTTTCGAATCCTTTAGCTCCGGAATATCGAGCACTGCCAGATTTCCTTTCTCGGCTAGCAGGAGATTTCTTTGTATATGATCTGTAAAGCCCGCAAGCATCTTCCGTACTCCGCTTGAATCCAAATCAATTAGCTTTCCCTCTTTATCCACATTGGCATTGACGAGCTTGCCCGTATCCCCCTCTTCTTCCAGCTGTTTCTTTAACGCATCATTTATAATGAGGGATGCAATCTTCTGTGTTTCAGCTTCGGCTATACTCATCAGCACCGGCTGAATTTCTTTATTCACGATATACAATCCCGCTGCAGTAGAGAGAAGAAAAAAAATAAAAGAGAGCAGCAGCACATACCGGAAAGGCATCGGTCCTCTTTTTGGGAGACGTCTACGAAATTTAGCCAAAAAAATACCCCCTTCACATGCTATATGTATGCACGATCAGGGGGATGTACGATAGTATTTTCATGAGTTTCCCTAAATAGAGTTATACTGGCTAAAATGGCTGTTTTTCATGTAAAACAGCTATTTCTTTTCTGAATATCTGACCTGATTTCCGGTTGTAGCAAAGCGATTTTGGGATTATATGGGGTTCTTTTCGGTTATATCGGCTATTTTTTCGATATATCGGCTATCCCCTCGATATATCGGCTATTTTTTCAATATATCGGCTATTTTCTTGATATATCGGCTATTTTCTTGATATATCGACTATTCGCTAACATTCGACATTAGGTAGAAGGGCTGTACTCCGAGAGTCTCCTCTACCCTCTTTAAGGAGGCAGTAATTTCTCCCCGCAAAATACAAGTACCAGGGAAATAAACTGCGCGCTCAAGTAACCGGAGATGAACTGCCCATACAAGCCCCGCCGCTTGGTCCAGCTCACCCTTTACCGGCACGCGTGAGCTCTATATCATCAGTAAAAGAGCGTCTCTCCCTGTCATACCAGCGTGAATTCCGCACCTCTGTGCTTCAAAGGTGACGGATTCCAGCGGAGCATGCAGGAGCTGATCAATCGTTCTTACGCCGACTGCTCTCCCTGCAAGTATTTCACGATCCTTTAATTGATCATTAAGTAACGCTACATCCAATGCTCCGCAGGCGATGTAGCCTTTCTCACTGGATATGGCCATAAAGTTGGTTTTAGGCAGTTTAACGGTAACGGCAGTAAACATCTGGCCATCTATGACAATGGGTGAAATGGTCACCATACTTCCACACCCCCTCCTCTTAACAGCATATGTGCAGAAAAGGATGAAATGAATGGTTTCAAGTATGAACCGCCATTTTTAATGAGTAAGCGTCCACTCCAGCAGGTCTCTCAGAAATTCCGGCATGAAATATTCCTTATTGGGAGAGTGGCCGATTACGGGATAAAGCGGGCCCAGTGTAAACATATCCGCAGTAGAAATTTTGTACTTACGGTTATGATCGAGAGGCTGTCCATTGACAGCGACAGAGGCCACGTGTTTCTTGCCGTCTTTTAGGATCTCATATGTGACGTCAATTCCGTCGTAAATCATCTTCCCCATTACCGCACCGCGGAATCCGAGTCCCTTCATTTTAAGCTGCTCCATCTCTTCAGTGGATGCCTGCCGGATTACCTCAAGAAGCTGATCCCCCATGAGTTCTACATTGCAGGGATTAATTGGATGGGGACAGATTCTGTGAAGATCTTTTTTTGTAACCGGTCCTTTAGGGAGTGAATCAAGGAGCATGCCGGCATTGATCATCGATGCTTCTCCTCCGCACCAGGAGCGCAGGCTTTTTGCAAGCATCGCGGAGAAATCAGACTCCTCAAACCAGCGAATGTTCAGCTCCTTGTCGAGCTCTGCGATAGGGTCTGATAAAAGAGCGATGCTCTCCTGCAGATGATGATGCAGCTTCTTCTCATCCGCTTCACTTTTCTCCGCGGCATCCATCGCCTTGACGGAGGCTGTCTGTTTGATGATTGTCTTCGTATGCTCATCATATTCCATTTCTACATGACCCGTATGTGTTCCATATTTCCCGGCTCCGCAAAGCAAGGTATTCCGGATCCATTTTCCTTCTTCGAGAAGATGGTGGGTATGGGCGCCTAAAATCAGGTTCAGCTCCGGAAATTCCTCTGCAAGCTTCTCATCATCATATAGACCGAGATGAGATAACATCACAAGGTAGTCTGCCTGCTCAGCAACTCCAGGAAGCACCTCTTTTAAGCTTTCAAACGGATCCTGAATGATCCAGCCGAGCTTTTCGTAAAAGGGCTTGTAGCTGACTGTCACACCAAGCAGGCCCACCTTAAATCCATCAGAGAGCGTCAGAATTTCATAAGGCTTGGCCCACCCCGGCCTCTGTCCATCGGGCTGAAATAAATTAGACAAAATGACGGGGAAGTTTGCACGGCTGTACAGGGAATTTAACGAAGCATAGGGAAGCGTGATGCCTTCATTATTTCCGATGGTAGCCGCATCATAATGAAGCTCATTCATCATTTCCACATTTTTTTGCCCAAAGGATGCTTCACTGATTGGATGAAACCGGTCTACGTGGTCGCCGATATCAAATAAAAAACTTTCTTCGGAATCTTTCAAGTTCTGCTGCCTGCTGCGTTTTACATAATGCGCAATCTGAGGCCAATTTTCAAAATGGCTGTGGAGATCATTGGTGTGGTAAATATGCAGCTTCTTCATTGTTTTCTCTCTCCTTCAAACACCTTAACTGATGCCTTGGTAAATCAGACGGACTCCTACTAAAACGAGGACAATCCTAAGCAAAATAAGAATGGTTTTGCTCTCAAGTTTATTATTAATAAAAGCTCCAAGCTTTCCGCCCGCATATGCGCCGGGAATCAGCGCCAGCGCATAGAGCCAGTTTACGTTTCCCAAGTACGCGTGAATGCCTGAGCTCGCTATGGATGAAAGGAAAATGATAAACATGGACGTTCCTACAGCAACATGGGGCGGGAACAGGAACAGCATGACCATAACCGGCACCATGAGCGATCCTCCGCCAATCCCAAATAGCCCGCCTAAAAATCCAACGGCAAAGGCAACGGCAATTCCGGTAAGAGGCTGGTAGGAATAGCGGATTTCCTTTCCAGCCGGGTCTATGTAAACTCCTTCGATTCCTTTTTTCCCTCTTCGTCCTTCAAGAGGGACAGCCCGCTCCTTAAGCATCAGAACAACAGCCATCGCAATCATGAACAGTCCGAACCATACTGAAAATGAATCATCCGTAAAGGCACGGTTTACCCATGCTCCCAAGAGGCTTCCCGGCCCGCTTCCGATAAATAAGATCCAGCCGCTTTTATAATCCACTCTCTTATATTTCATATAAGCAAGGGTTGAGGATAACCCTGTAAAAATCAGGACAAACAGGGAGGTTCCCACTGCTTGCTGCGGCGTCATATCAGCCCCGAGGAAGCCGGACAGAAAGAGGAGCGCCGGAACAATAATGATTCCTCCTCCAAGCCCGACTAAGCTGCCGAGTGTACCGGCTGCGAGACCCAGCAAAATTAAAATAACCCATTCCATAACGATTCCTTCTCTCTCATTCTAATCAAAATCAAGTAAGCTTAATTGGCGGGGGGAGAGGTTCTCATACGTAATACCGAGCAGGTCAATGAGTTCCTGAGCATTCTCCGCCGCGTCTCCCCCCGAGTTATTGTTAAACAGAACAAACAGTTCTTTTGTTTTCCCGCTTAGATCTTTAAGGTTTTGTGCCCACTCTTCAAGCTCTTTTGTACTGTATTTATACAAATAGCGAACCTCGCGCCATTCCTGATCATTCCCTGTTTTATTCCAGCCGTGAACGTTTCTGCCGTGAAAACGGACCAGGGTTTTCTCAGGATTTGCAATCTCAAGAATTGCCGGGATTGACCCCTTCCCTGCTTGAGGCTCGTCACAGATACTATGGATCCAGTTCTCTTCCTTCATAAATGAAAGGGTCCGCTCTTTTACATCAGGCTGAAACCAGGATTGATTTCTGAATTCCAATGCACATGGAAGGTCGGCCATCTGCTGCCTGCACCACCGCAAATAATCCACATTCTCCTTTTTGCAATGGAACCACGGCGGAAACTGAAACAGCACCATCGCCATCTTGCCTGCGTCTATTAAAGGCTTCAGGGAAAGCTTAAAAGCCTCAAACATCTCCGTCTTCGTTTCAAATGGAATTTCCCCTCGTTCATGCCCGGTCATGCCCTGATAGGCTTTGACAACAAACTGAAATTCTGAAGGGGTTTCTTCCGCCCATTTCCTCATGTTCCGTTCAGGCTGAACCGCGTAAAAACTCGCATCAATCTCAACTGCCGGAAAATGGGCACTGTATTCTTTTAGTTTGTCAGAAGGCCGGATGGTATCCGGATAAATGGAATCATGATCTCCCCATCCTGTTACTCCAATATGAATCAATACACTCAACCCTTCCTGCAGCGGCCGCCTCTTTCAGCCATCAGTAAACACACAAGCGCAATGGCTGTTTTTCTTTATTATATCAAAGTATTCCTTCTTCAAAAAATAGGAGATTTCAATTGGAAAGAACATGTTATACTAAGGAAATAGGAGGATGAAAATGAAAAAACACCTGATCATATCAGATATTCTCTTTTATTTAGTATTGCCATATGTCATCTGGGAATATGGAAAAGCTCCGCTTGGTGATTACTGGGCGATGCTGCTTTCTACAGTTCCCGGAATTATCTATACCGTCTTTCGATTCTTTGCGGAAAAGCAATTCAATGTGACCGGGCTGTTTATCATGGCCTCCCTGAGCATTAACACGATTATCGATCTGCTTTCTCAAAATGCTGAACGGATGCAGCAGAATAACGTCTGGGTATCAGTGGGCTTCGGGCTTTTCTGGATTGCCACCATCCTAACCAAAAAGCCGTTCGGCCTCTATTTAATGGTCGATATCGCTTATTTGCAGGGACAAAAACGGGAAGACAGCCTAAAGCTGTACAAGCAGCCAAAACTGCTGCCTCTCTTTTATCTGGTCAGCTTCGTATTCGCTATGCAAAATTTGCTGAACGCTGCATTAAGAGCGTTTCTGCTGAATCAATACGGAATTGCCCAATATGATAAGATTCTGTTCTTTATGAAAATTTACGGCTGGGTCTTTACGGTCATTCTCATGATCACCTTTGTATTTGTAGGGATGAGGATCAACGATGCTTCTCCTGATGATTCGGATGACAGGAATCAGTCGATTGTATAAGCTAAACTGGCGCTTTTAAGGAACGCATCAGGATGCCTGATGGCGAACGGACTGCTCCAGCTCATAACAAATGAAAAAAGCACCCCGGGAACACTCATTCAGTGTCCCGGGGTGCTTTTTTGTTCTCAGGTAAATTTAGAGACCGGGTCTGTTTTTTACTCCCCACTCACACAGTTCTTCTAAAACAGGCAGCAGCGTTTCCGCTTTTTTGGAAAGGCTGTACTCTACTTTAGGAGGGATTTGAGGATATTCTTTGCGGTGAATGAGACCATCTGCCTCCAGTTCCTTAAGATGTGAGCTTAACGTTTTGTATGTAATCGTCCCGATTTGTCTTTTTAAATCATTAAACCGAACGACCCGGTTTTCAGCAAGGAGATACAGGATCACCATTTTCCATTTTCCGCCGATCACCGATATCGTATAGCCAAAAGGTGTATCCTGAATACGCTCTATTTTGCCCTTATACTCAGTCATCCCCATCCTTATCACTATCCTTTCTGATAGTATCTATCCATTAAGTGCGTACTTTTATTTATTTTCGTACAGTGTAATCTAGACTTAACCGAAAGTAAAGGAGAGAGAAAAATGGACAAAAAAACAATCCGGCTTCTTATGCCGCAGTGGCAGGGCGGGAACAATCCACATTATTCTTTTGGAGCAGAGCTGCTGGCATGGCTTGCCCCTGAAAATGGTCAGCCCCTTATAGAGGTACCGGTTCAAGCTTATGCCGGCACCCCCCTGGAAAATGAGAACGGTGTTTACGGGAGAACTCAGCTGCTGGAACAATTAAAGGCTGCCCGCCATCTTATCAGTGCCCATCAGCCGGACCGCATTGTCATGTTTGGAGGAGATTGTCTGGTGGAGCAAGCTCCGTTTGCCTACCTGAATGAACGATACCGCGGAGATCTTGGATTGCTGTGGATTGACGCCCACTCTGACTTGATGAGAATTCCCGGATATGACTACGGTCATACTCTTCCACTCGGAAATCTGCTTGGGGAAGGCGAGGAGGAGTTTGCCAGCTTTGTAACCACTCCTTTGAAACCTGAAAACGTCTTTATTGCAGGCCTGGCCAAACCTGCGCAGCAAGAAGCGGAAATAATCTCCAAGACGCTTCAGGAAAAAGGAATTGCCATACCGGATGATACGGAATTATTAAAAAGACTGGGTATTCGAACCGCGGGAGCTGAAGAGCTTGCGGAGAGCATGGATTCGGTAAAAACGTGGATAAAAGAGAGCGGCATTAAGTACCTGGCCATCCATCTTGACCTGGACGTGCTTGATCCGGCTGCTTTCCGTTCCTTATTATTTGCCAATCCGGAGTCGCCCTATCTTTATTCTCCTAAGGGAACGATGCAGATCCCCCGTCTGCTTGAATTAATGCACCTGGCATCCAAGGAAACAGAGGTTGTCGGATTAGGAATAACGGAGCATATGCCTTGGGATGCCATTACTTTGAAAAGCATGCTTAACTCGTTTCCATTATTGGCAAATCACATCTGATCGTTTGGCACAGGTAAGTAAGAAGAGTCCGCTGTTGTGCGGACTCTTCGCTTTTAATTTAGATGTCTTATCTGAATGGATTGACCACATAGTTCTTACTAAAGCTTCCCAGTCCGTCAAAATAGGCATCAGTCAGAACTGCAGGATCCTGCGCCATTGCTCCTCTGCTTTGGCTGTCATCCGAGTCATCCCATCCCCAAGGAGCATTGGCTGCGTTGTCTTTCCCATTATCTCCAGCAAATGTTCCAAATGATGCGTACGTTTCACTGCTGCTGCGGCGTTCCCATAATCCACCCGGCTCTGTTACGGAAATCAGCTTATAGGAGGCATTGCGGTCATTCCCGCCTGAAGGTATGGTTCCTTCTGCAGCCGGCCTGTAAATCACTCCGTCACCGCCCGGGAATTCCTTTCCGTTCCAGGCCTTTAAGCCGTGACCCTTTGATTCCTGGAACGTTGCCGGTCTGCCATCCGTCATGCGGATAGAGCCGTCAATGTTCTCCTCCCCATTTGTCAGCGGGCTTCCAGCCGGTACAAATGAGTAAAAATGATTGTGTGAAACAGTAACCATTCCTTCAAGAGCGCCTGAAGGGCTGCCATTTTTTCTGACAATCATCATGGCTCCTTCCAGATCATTTTCATGCGTGTCCAGCCCGAAATCAGGATAATCTGTCCAGTCTCTCGGATGATAGAAACTGTAGATAATGAACCAGTGCGTTTCCGTTTCCGAAACAGAGTAGTAGGCACTTCCTTTTAGCCTGCCGGGATCCTGAGTCTGATTCTCCCAATTATTCCTCATGTTCCAATCCCCGTCATAATTGGCGGAAGTCAGATAGTCTGCATCATAATCGGTGCTGTCCGTATCCTGATAATGAACAGGTGCCCACTTGGAAGCGAGGTCCAGTTCGGATGCGCTCGCCTGTCCTAATGCAGGAAACGCAGCAATAAGTGAAATAATAATAGCTCCAGCGGTTTTCTTCACGGTCAATCTCCTCCTGATCTGTAATCCTTTTAACCATAACAAGCTTTTGTTAAGGCTGGGTTACAGATTTTTGAAGGTTGGAAATTGAGCCGATAGACTTAGGGATGGAGCCAGCAAATGCTTTCGGGAAGTCAGCAATTATCCTTTGAAAGTCAGCAATTACTTTAAAAGCGTCAGCAATTATTCTTTTATAGTCAGCAATTATCCTAAAAATGTCAGCAATTATTCTTTTATAGTCAGCAATTATCCTAAAAATGTCAGCAATTATTCTTTTATAGTCAGCAATTATCCTAAAAATGTAAGAAATTATTCAAATAAGCCCGCCTTTCACCGCTCCATTCTGCTTTTTAAACTCAATTCCTCTGCTTTAACCTGAATGAATAATCGGATTATCCTTCGACAGCATCCGTTTGCCAGCTATTTTGCAGCTTACGGATAAAAATGATCTGTCCGATGTGAAAAGCATTATGTGTTGCTGCATTTCCAAGTATCTCCCACCATTTCGCAGGTACCGGAAATCCATTTACTTCACTTTCAACCTTCTCTTCCGATAATAGATCTTGCCACTTCAGCAAAACTTCTAAAAGACGCTCCTTTAAGTGGCTAAAGTTTTCATTTTCCGGAATGACAAAGCTCTTATTGTTATCACCTATAGATGGAACAGCATTAACATCAGATTTTTCATACCTTGTTTGCCATGTTTCGTTCCAGTAAAGGAGATGCTGAACAATTTCAGCAATGCTATTGCAATTTTCGTTTGGCTTCCAAAACGCATCTTCTTCTGATAGATTTGCAATCGAATCGGAAAATGGAAGATACCAGCTGGGATCATGAGCATTAGCTAATAATTGATCGGATAATAAGGCTTTTGCATGGGCCATGCTTTTCACACTCCTGATAAAGAATCTTGAATCCGAAAGTATAGATAAATCCTCTTTAGCTACATCACTAGTTCTCTTTAATAGCGCCTTTCTCCTTTTTATAAAATGATGACATTAAGTCAGGTTGAAAATTACGTTGATCATTTTGAGTTAGTTTCTTACCGCGTCTGCTTTAACCACACTCTATGTTCAACAAGTCTGATGCTTTTTTTGAGTAACATTACTTCATTGCAGCAATAGCCCCGGAGGAGCGGGACAGGTGAGACCCCGCAGGTGCCTGCGACGCGGAGGCTCACCGCCCTCCCCAAGGATAAGCGAGTGTCTGCTAACTGCAATCAACAGCCAAGTTTAACAGAGCCAAAAATAAAAAAGCACCTATCTAATTACAGATAGGCACCCGATTGCAGAAGATATTGAAAAGAAATTTCGATTGAAAAACATAGGGAGAATTGAATCTTCCTATGTTGTCTATTTCTCTGTTTGTTTTTGCTTCTTTTTCAAATACTCCGCACGTATTTTTTCAAGTTGCTTCTTTTTATCAAATTTGGCAGGCGTGTTTTTTTCATGAAATTTTGTCACAGCTACCTGACCTTTGTGATCCAATTGATACTTCCCCACTTTGTTCACCTGCTTTTCTTATCTTTAAAGCGAATCGATTCACCAAATATAATATACCTTATTTTACTGAAGTAAACCTAATTACTTTATTCGTGTCTACTAACTTTAATTTATCCAAAGTTAGTATTCCTCCAAATTAAGCCTTTAATGAAAGAAAACGTGCACTTCTCCTTCTTGAAGAAATGCACCTTTATTTGAGTTAATGCAAACTTGGCACGACAATGATTACCACAAAAAAAAGCCTCGATATATGTCTAATATACCAAGGCTTTTTGTAAGTTATCCGATTGAACCTTCCATCTCAAACTTGATCAGGCGGTTCATTTCAACGGCATATTCCATTGGAAGTTCTTTTGTGAATGGCTCGATGAAGCCCATTACGATCATTTCTGTTGCTTCTTCTTCAGAAATACCGCGGCTCATGAGATAGAACAATTGCTCTTCTGATACTTTTGAAACTTTTGCTTCATGCTCCAATGAGATGTTGTCGTTTAGGATCTCATTGTAAGGGATTGTATCAGAAGTGGATTTGTTATCCATGATGAGTGTATCACACTCGATGTTGGAACGAGCGCCTTCAGCTTTGCGGCCGAAGTGAACGATTCCGCGGTACGTTACTTTACCGCCTTGCTTGGAGATAGACTTCGACACGATTGTGGAAGACGTATTCGGTGCAAGGTGGATCATTTTTGCGCCTGCATCCTGGTGCTGGCCTTTTCCTGCAAGTGCAATGGAAAGAGTCATTCCGCGAGCGCCTTCGCCTTTTAGAACAACGGCCGGGTATTTCATTGTCAGCTTGGAGCCGATATTCCCGTCAATCCATTCCATTGTAGCCTGTGCTTCACATACCGCACGCTTCGTTACAAGGTTGAATACGTTGTTCGCCCAGTTTTGAATCGTTGTATAACGGCAGTAGCCGCCTTTTTTGATGATGATTTCAACAACGGCACTGTGAAGAGAGTTTGTTGTATAAACCGGTGCTGTACAGCCTTCTACGTAATGAACATGTGCGCCTTCATCAACGATGATCAAAGTACGCTCAAATTGCCCCATGTTCTCGGAGTTGATGCGGAAATACGCTTGAAGCGGAGTATCCACTTTTACTCCTTTTGGTACATAGATGAAGGATCCGCCGGACCAAACTGCAGAGTTCAGTGCTGCAAATTTGTTGTCCGTTGGAGGGATCACTTTACCCCAGTGCTCGCGGAAAATGTCTTCATTTTCGCGAAGTGCGCTGTCGGTGTCCTTAAACACGATTCCCATGTCTTCAAGGTCTTCCTTCATGTTGTGGTAAACCACTTCGGATTCGTATTGTGCAGAAACACCGGCAAGGTATTTTTGCTCCGCTTCCGGAATTCCAAGCTTGTCAAACGTGCGTTTGATTTCTTCAGGAACTTCATCCCATGAACGCTCGGATTTCTCAGATGGTTTTACGTAGTACGTAATTTCATCAAAGTTAAGAGCATTCAGATCTCCGCCCCATTGAGGCATTGGCATATTGTAAAAGTGCTCAAGTGATTTCAAACGGAAGTCGAGCATCCACTGAGGCTCATTTTTCATGCGCGAAATTTCTTCAACGATTTCTTTTGTTAATCCGCGCTTTGAACGGAATATGGAGACGTCTTTATCAGAAAAGCCATACTTGTAATCCCCAATATCAGGCATTTTTTTAGCCATCCGTCTTCACTCCTTCTTTCAGATTTTATATTGATTGTCACTGCCCTTGGCTGTGCACACCTTTTTCCATCGCTTTCCAGGATAACGTGGCACATTTAATCCGTGCCGGAAACTTTGATACTCCTTGAAGGGCTTCGATATCCCCTAAGTCTATCGTATCATCGTATTCTTTTCCTTGCATCATATCTGAAAAGATTTCTGATAATTTAAGGGCCGTTTCTACGTCGTGCCCTTTAATTGCCTGAGTCATCATAGAGGCGGACGCCATGGAAATGGAACATCCCTCTCCATCAAACTTGGCATCAGCTACTTTTCCGTCTTCGATCTTCAATGTCAGATGGATCCGGTCTCCGCAAGTGGGGTTGTTCATATCAACCGTCAGGCTGTCTTCCAAAGACCCTTTATTGCGGGGATTTTTATAATGATCCATGATGACCTGCCGATAAAGTGTATCAAGATTATTATTAAAAGACATTTGAGAAGTACTCCTTCGTTTTGACTAGCCCGGATACGAGCTGATCAATGTCTTCCTCAGTATTATAGAGATAGAAGCTCGCACGTGCTGTCGCTGATACATTCAGCCATTTCATTAAAGGCTGTGCACAGTGATGGCCTGCACGGACTGCAATTCCCTCTGCATCAAGAACGGTTGCAACATCATGAGGATGAACATCCTCAATATTAAAGGTAACAAGACCCGCTCTTTCTTTAGGCCCGTAAATGGTTAAGCCATCAATTTCGGACATTTTATCCATCGCGTAAGCAGCAAGCTTATGCTCGTGCTCAAAGATGTTATCAAGCCCGACTTCCTCAAGAAAATCAATGGCCGCTCCAAGTCCGATGGCACCTGCAATGATCGGAGTGCCAGCTTCAAATTTCCACGGAAGCTCTTTCCATGTAGATTCGTATAAGCCGACAAAATCGATCATTTCGCCGCCGAACTCCGCAGGCTCCATGTTTTCCAGAAGAGCTTTCCTCCCATATAGTACGCCAGTACCTGTAGGACCGCACATTTTATGGGCTGAAAAGGCAAAGAAATCACAGTCAAGATCCTGAACGTCTACTCTCATATGAGGAGTGCTTTGTGCACCATCCACGACCATAACCGCTCCATGTCTGTGGGCAATCGAAGCAATTTCCTTAACAGGGTTAATCGTGCCAAGCACGTTTGACACCTGCATCACTGCAACAATCTTCGTATGATCAGTAATGGTTTCCTCTGCATCCTGCAAAGAAATCGTTCCGTCCTCCTGAAGAGGAATGTATTTCAGCTGGGCACCGGTTGCTTTTGCAGCCTGCTGCCATGGAATAATATTTGCATGATGCTCCATATGAGTGATGACAATTTCATCACCCGGCTGAAGATTCGCCCGTGCATAACTTAACGCTACGACGTTCAAAGCGGTTGTAGCTCCTCTTGTAAAAATGACTTCTTCCGTTGAAGACGCATTGATAAACTTGCGAACCTTCTCGCGTGCGCCCTCATAACCGTCTGTTGCCCTCGTTCCAAGAGTGTGAACCCCGCGGTGAACATTTGAGTTGTATTCGCGGTAGTATTTAGACATTGCTTCAATCACAGCCAGAGGCTTTTGAGAGGTTGCAGCGCTGTCCAGATAAACAAGATCCTTTCCGTTGACTTTCTGGTCAAGAATCGGAAACTGCTTTTGGATAGATTTCATATCCATTATCTGACTTTCCTCTCAATAACTTCCACAAGCTGTTTCTTCACGCCTTCAATCGGCATTTTCTTAACGACCGGGTTAAGGAAGCCGTAAATAACAAGTCTTTCAGCCTCAGCCTGTGAAATCCCTCTGCTCATTAGATAGAAAAGCTGCAGCGGATCTACACGGCCAACTGATGCCGCATGGCCTGCCGTTACATCATCTTCATCAATCAGCAGAATCGGGTTTGCATCCCCGCGTGCTTTTTCACTCAGCATAAGCACTCTGGATTCCTGCTCAGCATTGGACTTTGAAGCACCCAGCTCAATTTTCCCGATTCCGTTGAAGATGGATGTAGCGCTGTCCTTCATCACACCATGCTTCAGGATGTATCCTTCAGAGTGTTTCCCAAAATGAACCACTTTCGTCGTAAAGTTCTGGGTTTGTTCTCCGCGTCCTACAACCACTGTTTTGGTATCTCCGTAAGAACCGTCGCCCATCAGGTTCGTTACGTTCTCAGAAACCGTATTTCCGTCATTCATCATGCCAAGCGCCCACTCAATGCGTGCATCGCGCCCAGCCACACCGCGGCGGTTCACGTAAGAAGTCACTTCTTTAGAAAGAGTGTCTACTGCACCATAGGTTACTCGAGCATTCGTGTTTGCAAACACTTCAGTCACGATGTTAAAGATCGCCTCTTCGCTGTTAACAGAGATATAGTTCTCAACATACGTAACGGAACTATTGTCTTCTGCAACAACCAATACGTGATTAAAGACGGCTTTTGCTTTTTCATGAACGAAAACTGCTTGAAGCGGTGCTTGCAATTCAACGTTCTTCGGAACGTAAACGAATGTTCCGCCGTTCATTAGCGCTGCGTGCAAAGCTGTAAGCTTATGTTCATCGACTTTCACGCCATTCTGCATGAAGTACTTTTGAACAAGGTCTCCGTGCTCCTTAACAGCCGTAAAAATATCTGTAATGATTACACCTTTAGACTTCGCCTCTTCAGATAAAGAAACGTATGCCGGTGTATGATCACGCTGAATGTAGAGAGTCTGATCCTGATTTTCTGCATCCACTAAAATTTTAACGGAATCATCAAGATCATGAAGAGATGTATATGTTTGGCTCTCAACGGTATGCTGGTCAAAATCCGTTAAGTTCCAGTTCTTAATGTTTGTTTTATCCGGTCTTGGCATAGGAAGCTCTTCGGATTTCTCCAACGCCTGCAAGCGAAGGTCCTTCAGCCAATCCGGTTCGCCGTGCTTGCTGGAGAAGCCGGCTACATAATCTTTATCAAATTTGATTTGCGTTTCCAAATTGAGCCCTCCTAACGCTTACGCTTCTTGTCCGACAGTTTCGTCTTCAATGCCTAGCTCTTGCTTAATCCAATCATAGCCTTCAGCTTCAAGACGCTGAGCAAGCTCAGGTCCGCCGGATTTTACAATACGTCCCTGCATCATGACATGGATGTGATCAGGTGTGATGTAGTTAAGAAGACGCTGATAGTGAGTGATGATCAGGCAGCCGAAATCATCGCTGCGCATTTGGTTGATTCCTTTAGAAACGACTTTAAGTGCATCAATATCAAGACCGGAGTCAATCTCATCAAGAATCGCAATCTTCGGCTTAATCATCATAAGCTGAAGGATTTCATTGCGCTTTTTCTCCCCGCCTGAGAAACCTTCGTTTAGGTAGCGCTGTGCCATATCCGGATCCATTTCAAGGAATTCCATGTTTTCATCCATTTGGCGGATGAATTTCATCAGGGAAATTTCTTGTCCTTCCTCACGGCGTGCATTAATAGAAGAGCGAAGGAAGTCTGCATTTGTTACCCCGCTGATTTCACTTGGGTACTGCATAGCAAGGAAAAGCCCTGCGCGTCCGCGCTCATCCACTTCCATTTCAAGAACATCTTCACCGTCGAATGTGATGCTGCCCTTCGTAACTTCATACTTAGGGTGCCCCATAATCGCTGAAGAAAGAGTCGATTTACCCGTTCCGTTCGGTCCCATGATTGCATGAAACTCACCGCTTTTTATTTCAAGGTTAACACCTTTTAAAATCTCTTTCCCGTCGATCTCAACGTGTAAATCCTTAATTGTTAAAGTTGAACCTGACATGTTACTACCTCCATCGATAACGGATTTTATGCGTAAAGAATAGCTTGGTCCCCATTTTGTGCTGTTTCTGCAAAAAAAACAAAAAGACAGAATTGCAGAGCCGGCTATGGCAGCACAAGAGTTCTCAGCTCTTCTTTCCTGCGATTTAAAACAAATGATTCTCATTTTATTCTCATTCTAATCTTATAACAAATGAAATCTGAATACAACCGTTACACAGCTTCACTGTCCTTCAAGCCATTTTACCGGTTTATTCAATTGCCTGAACATTTATAATACCACTATTCCACGTTTCCTTGAAATACAGATTCATCCTTATTATGTAGGAAGATAAAAAGAGGGCCGCAGTCACACGGCCCTCCTCCACGTTCTATTTAATGATGTGCTTTTCGCTGGTGAGCAGCTGCCATTCTCATGCTCTCACGATAGCTTTTTTCACGTTTCTCTTCTACCTCAAGACGATTATCAAGTTTACGGCCATACTCTGCATAGCTCATTCCATGAGATTTCTGCATGGCTTTTTCCATTTCTGCCGTATGCTCCAGTACCAGCTTTTGCTGCGTAAGAATAATGAATCATCCTTTCAGTTTTTTCAACAATTTCATCGTATCAAACTGTTGAATTTTTTAAAAACAGGCTAAGGGACGTTAATTTCTCTTCAGTTATGAGTTAGCCTGATTTCGCTCATCTTAAACCTTCATTGGCAGTTTTGCTCCAAAAAGCTTGTCTTTCTTTCCATATTGAAAAGAGAGCCTGCGAAAACAGGCTCTCTTTTCTATTATTGCTTAAGCTGATTTAATTCAGTCATGCACTCCTGAACAAGGGTAACAGCCTGGCTCATAGCTGCTCCGCCTCCAAAGGCTGCGGTCACACCAACAGCTTCTAAAATTTCCTGTTCTGTCGCCCCTTGGTCAAGGCACCCTTTTGTATGGTAAATAATGCAATACTCATCCTGTGAATAAAGACTAATACCGAGGGCGATCAGCTGTTTGTCTTTTTGAGACAGCTCTCCTGCTTGAAAACATGCTTCCGTAAACGCATTGAACTGATGAGCGAATTCCGGCATTTTTTGAGTAAAGGCTCCAAGACCCATCTTATACTGATGCAGGGCAGCTTCTGTTGAATTACGAGGCTCCATATGATCCATTATTCCCACTCCCATTTGTAAAAGTCGGAATTAGTATGCCACCATAAAAACCCAGTCATGCACTTTAAGCTTCGAAATTAGCCTTACTGTCTGTTGAAACAGATGGAGGATGAAACTCATTTTCATTTTTGGAAATAACAACGGTAGCTACTCCATTTCCGATCAGATTGGTAATCGCCCTTGCTTCCGACATGAACCGGTCTACCCCGATTAAAAGGGCGATCCCTTCTACAGGGATAATGGGAAAAGCGGCAACGGTTGCAGCCAGTGTTATAAATCCTGACCCCGTTACTCCTGCAGCCCCTTTAGAGGTCAGCATCAATATTCCCAATAGGGTGAGCTCTTGCCATATTGTTAAATCAATGCCATATGCCTGAGCAATGAAGATGGCTGCCATTGATAAATAAATGGACGTGCCATCCAGGTTAAAAGAATATCCGGTTGGGATTACCAGACCGACTACAGATTTAGAACAGCCGTACCTCTCCAGTTTTTCCATCATTTTAGGCAGCGCTGATTCTGAAGAAGAAGTTCCGAGTACGAGTAATATTTCTTCTTTAATATAGGCAATGAATTTGAAGATACTAAATCCATTGAATCGGGCAATGGCTCCCAGAACCACAATAATAAACAGGAACATCGTCAAGTAGACAGATCCCATCAGCTTCCCCAGGTTCGCAAGTGATTCCACTCCAAATTCCCCAATTGTGAAAGCCATTGCTCCAAAGGCTGCGATTGGTGAGACTTTCATAATCATATTTACAATCCCAAAGAAAATATCAGTAAACCGTTCAAACAGCTGAATCACTGGTTTAGACTTTTCTCCAAGACCTGCTGCGGCCACACCGAATAGGACAGCAAAAAATAATATTGGAAGAAGTTCGCCTTCTGCCATAGCACCAATTGCATTTTCGGGAACAATATCCGTTATGAACCCAACTATTCCGTGATCTGAATCTTTTGCCTGCTCTTCGTATGTACTGACAGCATCACTGCTCGCCCCTTCTTTGTTTACGCCAGCACCAGGCTGAATAAGGTTAACAACAAGAATTCCAATAGCAAGAGCGAAGGTTGTCACAATCTCAAAATAAATTAATGCTTTTCCGCCGATCCTGCCCACCTTTTTCAAATCGCCCATTCCGCCAATTCCAATAACAATGGTTAAGAAAATAATCGGAGCAATAACCATCTTAATCATTTTAATAAAGATGTCAGCGAGAACTTTTAAATTTACAGCAAACTCCGGGAAGAAAAACCCTGTAATGATCCCGAGGATAATCCCAATCACCACTTGCACAGTTAGATTACGAAAATTTATTCTCAACAAAATACCCCATCCCCTCTGTTTGTGATCGCTTACAGTATAAGTGTAACGAAATATTGTGACAAAATTAATCGGATATTTGACACAAATCAACGGACCTAGTGTTTTTAGGCAAGAAAAAAAGCCCCAAAAGGAAGCCTTTCGGGACTTTTACTTCATGCTTATTTATCTACTGGTACAACAGCACCTTCGTACTTTTCTTCAATGAATTTTTTAATTTCATCTGAGTGAAGAACTTCAACAAGTGCTTTCACTTCTTTTTTGTTCTCATCGCCTTTGCGGACAGCGATGATATTTACATATGGAGAATCAGAACCTTCCAAGGCGATCGCATCTTTCTGAGGGTTAAGTCCTGCATCAATCGCGTAATTTGTGTTGATCAGCACTGCATCGCCTTCATCATTGTTGTAGATTTGCGGAAGAAGACTTGCTTCTACATCTGCCTTGAATTGAATATCCTTTTTATTCTCCTCAATATCTTCAACTGTAGCTTTTGTTTTGTCTACGCCTTCTTTAAGCTTAATCAGTCCCTCGCTCTCAAGCATAGTCAGAATGCGTCCGTGGTCTGCTACCGAGTTGCTCATGATGATTGTAGCTCCCTTTGGAAGCTTTTCAAGTGATTTGTATTTTTTTGAATATACTCCGATTGGCTCAATATGAATTCCACCGGCATTCACAAAATCATAGTTTTTGTTTTCAGCCATTTGAGACTCAAGGTACGGAATGTGCTGGAAGTAGTTAGCATCGATTTCTTTGTCAGCAAGTGTTTTGTTCGGAAGAATATAGTCCTGGAAGGTTTTAATCTCCAGTTCTACACCTTTTTTCTCTAGCAGCGGCTTCGCTTCTTCAAGAATTTCTGCATGAGGCACGTTGGATGCGCCAACAATCAGTTTCCCTGTTTCCTCACTGCCTGAACCCGAACCGGATCCGGATGTCCCGCACGCGGATAATGCAAGCGCAGATACCGCAAATACTGTACTTATTAATAATTTCTTCATTTCTTTTCCCCCTAGCGTTTGTCTAGTTTTCTTGTAATGAAATCTCCAATGATTTGGAGAATAAACACAATAATTAAGATGAGAATAGTAGCGACGAGCGTTACTTCATTGTTGCTGCGCTGAAAGCCTTCTAAATAAGCAAGATTTCCAAGTCCGCCGGCACCGATAACACCAGCCATAGCGGAATATCCTACGAGCGCAATGGCAGTAACGGTAATACCTGATGCAAGGGCTGGCATCGATTCCGGCAAGAGAACCTTCCAGATGATCATAAAGGTGGAAGCACCCATTGATCTTGCCGCTTCAATAACCCCTTTATCAATTTCCCTTAAACCTATTTCAACCATTCTTGCGTAAAAGGGTGCTGCGCCGATGATCAATGCGGGAAGTGCAGCTTCTGCACCGAGCATAGACCCAACGATCGCTTTTGTGAATGGAATCAAAAGGATAATTAATATAATGAACGGAATGGAGCGAAATACGTTTACGAAGGCTGAAATGATCATATTCACTATCCGATTTTCCCAGACGTTTCCTTTAGATGTAAGGAATAATAGCAATCCAAGGAGAATCCCAAGGATAAAAGTTGCCAGTACCGAAACGCCCGTCATATAAATCGTTTCAGCTGCAGCCGTCCAAACCTTTTCCCAATTCACTTCCGGAAATAATTGCTCAAGCATGGGCAACCACCTCCACTTCTACCTGATGATCTGATAAGAATTGTAAAGCCCGGTCCATTTCTGTTTCTTCCCCGTCGATATAAAGGAACAGCGCACCATAAGCCCCGCTTTGGGTCTGTGATATTTTACCCTGCAGGATATTCACTTTAACATCGTAGTTTTTAATTAAGCTGGTCACAACCGGCTGCTCTGTAGAATCGCCTACGAAGGTCAGCTGGACGATTCGTCCTGACGGATAAGAATCAATCAGATGGGCAATGGTTTCCTTCGTCTCTTCAGGCTCAGTAACCTGCTGGACAAATCGTTTCGTAATAGGAGCTTTAGGTTTTCTGAATACATTCAGCACCTCTCCTTCTTCAACGATTTTCCCATCTTCCATGACCGCTACCTTGTGGCAGATTTTGCGGATGACGTGCATCTCATGGGTAATGAGAACAATCGTCAGACCCAGACGCTGGTTAATATCTACAAGCAGTTCCAGAATGGAATCCGTTGTCTGAGGATCAAGTGCAGAGGTTGCTTCGTCACACAGCAGCACCTTTGGGTTATTTGCAAGGGCTCTCGCAATTCCAACACGCTGCTTTTGACCTCCGCTCAGCTGTGATGGATAAGCGCTCTCTCTGCCTTCCAATCCGACAAGACGGATCAATTCCTTTACACGCTCCTTTCTTTCAGAAGCAGGGATTCCTGCAATTTCAAGCGGGAATGCAATATTGTCGGCCACTGTGCGGGACCATAGGAGATTAAAATGCTGGAAGATCATACTGATTTCCTGTCTGGCCTTCCGAAGCTTGCTTCCTTTTATCTCGGCAATCCGGTTTCCTGCGACCTCAATTGTTCCCGATGTAGGAGTCTCGAGACCATTCAAGAGTCTGATTAAAGAACTCTTGCCTGCTCCGCTATAGCCGATGATTCCAAAGATTTCACCTTTTTGAACTTCAAGGTTCACATCATCTACGGCTGTGATGCTCCCTGATTTGACAGAGTATACTTTTGAAACATGATTTAGTGTAATCACTGCACTCACCTTCTTTCTGATCCGATCTGAAAGGAATAAAAAATGCCTTTCTGCACAAGTGAGCAGAAAGGCATTAAAATATAGGATACCTTTCTCTCATCTTTCAAAATGCCTGAGCATTTTGAGTGAATTGGCACCACTTCAGTTACATAACTGATGGTTGCCGGGCTTCATAGGGCACGTCCCTCCACCTCTCTTAATAAGAGAACAATTTATTATTCAGTTGGGATAGTTTGAAATTTTAAAAATATTTCAGATCTGAAAGTGAGTTTATCATGCAAAAATAGAGTTGTCAACAACTAATGTTTACGGTCAATTGATGCTGACAGTCAACGATCGTTTTCCTGTAGCGGCGAAAATAGCTGCCTCCAAATCCTCAAGCAGATCGTCTGAATGTTCAATTCCTACAGACAATCTGATCAGATCCTCGGAAACCCCGGCCTCTATAAGCTCTTCCTTGCCGAGCTGCTGATGTGTGGTGCTTGCCGGATGAATAATTAAGCTTTTGGCATCCCCAACATTCGCCACATGCGACCATAACTTCGTATGATTGATAATGGCTTTCCCTTCCTCCAAGCCTCCATCTATTCCAAATACAATAACTGCACCGGCTCCTTTTGGCAAATATCGATCTGCAAGGTTTTTTGATGGATGTTCTTCAAGCTCCGGGTATAATACCCACTTAACTGCGGGATGGTTTTGAAGGTAGGAAACGATTTTCCTTGTATTTGCAATGTGTTCCTTCATCCTGACATGCAGCGTCTCTAATCCCAATGTAAATTGAAAGGCATTGTACGGACTTAATGCCGGACCTAAATCTCTCAGAAGCTGAACCCTTGCCTTTACGATATAAGCGAGTTCGCCGAGGGCTTCAGCAAAAACGATATTATGATAGCTTGGGTCAGGAGTAACGAAGGCTGGAAATTTGCCTGTAGACCAGTCAAACTTGCCGCCATCCACGATAATGCCCCCTAATGTCGTTCCATTGCCAAGCAGCCATTTTGTAGCCGAATGAACCACAATGTCCGCTCCATAGTCAATGGGTTTGAAAAGGTATGGTGTAGCAAAGGTATTATCAATGATTAAAGGAATTCCCGCTTCATGAGCAATTTCAGATACCGATGCAACATCAAGAACCTGAAGGCTGGGATTTCCGATTATTTCACCAAAGATCGCCTTCGTTTTTTGAGTGATTGCCTTCTTAAAATTCTCAGGATCGGATGCATCGGCAAAAACTGTTTTGATGCCGTATCTCGGCAACGTATTTGCAAATAAATTATAGGTTCCGCCGTAAAGATTGGAAGCCGCGACAATTTCATCTCCAGCTTCTGCAATATTTAGTATCGCGAGGGTAATGGCTGCCATTCCGCTTGAAACAGCTAGAGCACCTGCCCCGCCTTCAAGCTGCGCCACCCTTTCTTCTAGCACTGAAACGGTAGGATTATGTATCCTCGTATAAATGTACCCTGGCTCTTTTAAAGCAAAAAGATCAGCTGCATGATCCGTGTCTTTAAACAAATACGCATTTGACTGATAAATAGGTACAGCTCTTGCTCCTGTAATCGGGTCTTCCTTAAGTCCTCCATGTACGGCCAGCGTTTCCGGTCTGAATCCATTTTCACTCATTCGATCTCCCCCTGTTTTCATAATAAAAACCCCTTCCGAAGAAGAGGTCTTTGTCCGCTCTTCTCATCTGCCAGAAGGTAACCCTCTGCTGGAATTAGCACCGTATCTAAATAGACCGGTTGCTGCGTTATTATCGGGCCAGTACCCTCCAACGCTCTTGATAAGATATTTGTTTGAATTTTCTTAATATTAACCTCTTTTTCTGTTGTTGGCAACTATTTACTAAAAAATATTTGCCGGCCATTTTATTTCCCGAGAAATATGCTGAATGAGAGGTAAATAAACAGAATGAGCTCGAAAAAAGATCCGCCTAATACTATTTATCGAAATGATAACTTTTTATCATCTCTAAAAAAATGAAAAACGCCGCATTAAGCGCCGTCTTTTTGAAGCAATCTATACAAAAATTCAACAGATTGAAATGCATATTGTTTCGATTTAATATGTCCATCCTCAAAAATCAGCAAGCATGGAACACTCTCAACTTCCCATTTTCCTGCATAACCCGGTAAATAATTTAGATTCGCCATATAAATGTCCGTTTCCGGCAATGCCCCATCCACTACTGTAAGCATACGCTTTGCAAGCTGGCATGTTCCGCAGAAGGGAGTATAGAGATACAAAATAAACCGTCCCTTATCCATCCTCCCGGAAATCTGCTTATCATTTATTTCAATCATAATAAAACCAGAACTCCTTGCTATAAAAATTTCGCTTGGACGTCAATATTCGCTCCAAGCAATACGGAGGCGATATGGTGCTCTGGAGCTGCAGCAACTTCCTTATACATTTTATCAATATACAGATGCGAAGCTTCAGGAAACTCTCTGATGAACTGCTTTCGAAGCTTCTCTCCCGCTTCATCTGTATCGACTAGCACATAGACATCATTTTCAAAATATTCATCAATAAGTTCGTCCATTCTTGTGAGACTAATTGTGCCATTTGTGCAAATAATTTTGACCGGCTCATTAATGACTTCCTGAATTTTCATCTTATCTGATCTGCCTTCAACAATAATGATTTTAGGAGCCTCTGACATGACCATCACATCACCTGTTCATTTTGTCTTTCTAAAGTTTATTCTCTTTTCAATCCAATGTTTCCTGCAGAAGCAGTCTGGAATGAAAAGCAGATAAGGCAGTGGACGGCTCCACTGCCTTATCATTAACACCAGCCGTTTTCGTCGTCACAATCAACATACTTTTCATCTGGTTTATCCGGCACGTCAGCCATCTGATAAAAACGGTCTTCATTGGCTTCGAATCCGTTCTTTAACTCAAATTTGCTGCCGCCTTCCCCATTAGTCATTGTCCCGATCGGCTGGTTGTCCAAAAAAAGATTCATCTGTCCATTTACAAACTTGCCCGTTATATGATCCGTAACGTCGATCCGTTGTTTTTTAAGCGTCAAGTCAAGCCCTCCTTTTTCCTTAGGATGACCCAACTTGATTTATAAAACGCTGGATAAATTAGTCTTCGTTGGTCATTTCTGTGTATTGTTCTGCCGTCATCAAGTTCTCGATTTCACTTGAATCAGAGGGCTCAATCACGATCATCCACGCTTTTTCGTATGGAGATTCATTTACATATTCAGGATTGTCATCCAAGTCTTCATTCACTTCCACAACTTTACCGCTGATTGGTGCATAAAGCTCAGAAACAGTTTTAACAGATTCAACAGAACCAAACGGCTCATCTGCTTTAATTTCAGTTCCCGCTTCAGGAAGCTCAACGAAAACAATATCTCCAAGCTCTGACTGTGCAAAATGTGTAATTCCTACTCGTACTTTATCGCCTTCAACTTTTACCCACTCATGTTCTTCAGAATAACGAAGTTCGTTTGGTGTATTCATTTTATTCCCTCCAAAGTTCTATTGTTTATGGAAAAGACAGAGTCTCTTCTTACGTCCACATTTGCTCAAAGTCATTTTCTTTAAAACCCACAGTGACCTTGCTTCCGCTCGCTGTAATCGGTCTTTTAATGAGCATTCCATCTGAAGATAAAACGGTTAGCATTTCGTCTTCACTCATGCTGCTCAAACGGTCTTTCAAGCCTAACTCACGGTATTTCTGACCGCTCGTATTAAAAAACTTCTTCAGCTCCAAACCGCTCTTGGAATAAAGATCCTTTAATGCATCTTTACTAGGGGGGTTTTCCGCAATATGTATTACATTTAGTTCATGGCCCTGCTCTTCCAGCCATTTCTTCGCTTTCCGGCATGTACCGCATTTAGGATACCAGTAAAAGTCCAATGTAATCCTCCTTATTGTACCATGCAGCCTGCCAATTATGTTGAAATAAACGCTCATCATTAAGCAAGGCTGCCTAAAAAGTTATAGCCCTATTTTACTCACCTTTGCCGTTCGTTTGCAAGGAAGAGCATTATCGACCGATATACAAGCTCAACTCGCTCGTTCATTTACTCTATGAGCTCATGCATTCATATTTATCAAAGTCATCAAAAAAAAGCATGCAAGCCGGCCGGGCTGCATGCTCTCTTCTGTAAAAAAATTAGTTTACATAGCGATTCGCATCAATAATTGCTGCTGCGATTTCACGTTTTTTTGCAATGACGTTAATCGGTGTATAGCGGGTAAATTTGCGCAATGCGGAAATCATCATGCGAAGGGAATCACCTGTTTCAATAGCTACCAGGGATTCTTTAGCATGTGCTTCAATTTCGTTAAATGCCTCTTGGCAATAAACTTGTGTATAAAGAAGCTTTTGGCTGTTTTTAGCTTCTCCAGAAGCAGCGATTGCTTTCTCGGTACGGAGGATCGCAGACTCCATTGCATAAATATTGCTTACAATATCAGCAATATTCACAAGAATCTCCTGCTCTTTTTGCAGTTCCTGTCCGTACTTTTGTGCAGCTAAACCAGCAATCATAATCCCGATTTTTTTCGCATTTTTAAGCAAATGCTTCTCTTGCTCAAGCGTGCCTTCACCCACTTCTTCCGGCATAAGCATCATTAGCTCTTCCTGCAGGGCCTGTGCTTTTTGAAGAAGAGGGAGCTCGCCTTTCATGGCTTTACGAAGGAATGTTCCTGGCACGAGAAGACGGTTAATTTCATTCGTTCCTTCAAAGATCCGGTTAATACGGGAATCACGGTAAGCTCTTTCTACTTCATATTCCTGCATGAAACCGTAGCCGCCGTGAATTTGTACACCTTCATCTGCTACATAATCAAGTGTTTCAGATCCCAAAACTTTATTTAATGAACACTCAATCGCATATTCAGCAATTGAGGCAGCGACAGCACGGCCGTCCTTTGTCTCTTCTTCGGAAAGCAAGCTCATTCTTTCTTCAAAAAGACCTACCGTACGGTATACAGAGCTTTCCATTGCGTATGTTTTGGAAGCCATGTTCGCAAGCTTCTCTTGAATGAGCGAGAATTTTGAAATTGGTGTTTTAAACTGCTGGCGCTGGTTCGCGTATTGGACGGAAACGTCGATGACCCGTTTTGAGCCGCCAATTGTCCCAACAGCAAGCTTGTAGCGGCCAATATTTAGAATGTTAAAGGCGATTACGTGGCCCTTTCCAAGCTCTCCAAGAAGGTTTTCCTTTGGCACCATGGCATCTTCAAGAATCAGTGTACGTGTAGAAGAACCTTTGATTCCCATTTTCTTCTCTTCAGGCCCAGTTGAAACTCCCGGGAATTTTTTTTCAACGATAAACGCGGAGAAATGTTCGCCGTCAACTTTTGCATACACAACAAACACATCAGCAAAAGCGGAATTTGTGATCCATTGTTTTTCACCGTTCAATACATAATGAGTACCTTCTGCATTCAGCCTTGCAGTTGTTCTTGCTCCAAGTGCATCTGAACCGGAACCAGGCTCTGTCAAAGCATATGCAGCTAGTCTCTCACCAACGGCTAAGTCGGGAAGATACTGCTTTTTCTGTTCTTCATTACCGAAAAGAACGATTGGCAGAGACCCAATTCCTACGTGAGCTCCGAAGGAAAGCGCAAAGCTTCCTGCACGGGAGAATTTCTCTGTAATAAGAGCTGAGCTGATTTTATCGAGCCCAAGTCCGCCGTATTCTTCAGGTACGTCCGCACCTAGCAGCCCGAGTTCTCCTGCTTGCTTTAATAGCTTAACGGATTTATCAAATTCATGTTTTTCAATGTCTTCAAGCTGTGGAAGTACGTCATTTACGACAAAGTCCTCCGTCGTTTTTGCAATCATTTTATGCTCTTCTGTAAAATCCTCCGGTGTAAATACACGTTCAAAGGATGCATCCTCAATTAAAAAGCTTCCGCCTTTTGTTACGGTTTCTAATGATTTAGCCATTATTTAACCCTCCAAGTTCATATTCTATTAAACTAGTTCGAATACGCCTGCAGCACCCATACCGCCGCCGATGCACATGGTTACAACACCAAACTGCTCATTTCTGCGCTTCATTTCGTGGATAAGCGACAGCGTAAGCTTTGCGCCTGTACATCCAAGCGGATGACCGATTGCAATGGCTCCTCCGTTCACATTCACCTTTTCTTCATCTAATCCAAGCTCGCGGATTACTTGAAGTGACTGGGAGGCAAAGGCTTCATTTAATTCAAACAATCCCACATCCCCGACAGTCAGACCGGCAAGCTTCAGCGCTTTCGGGATAGCTGCAACCGGACCGATTCCCATAACTTCCGGCGGTACACCCGCAACAGCGAAGGATCTGAATTTCACCATAGGCGCTAACCCAAGAGCATCCGCTTTTTCACGATCCATGACCATGACTGCGGCTGCCCCGTCACTCGTTTGAGAGGAATTTCCTGCTGTTACGGATCCTCTCACATTAAATACGGGACGGAGTTTGGCAAGGACATCCTGCGTTGTTCCCGGGCGTACTCCTTCATCTCTGGAAAATAAGATGGACTTTTCTTTCAGCTTGTTGTCAGTCCCCACAGATCGAAGCGTAACCTCAACCGGTACGATTTCATCTTCAAATCTTCCGGCTTCAATCGCAGCCGCAGCCCTCTGATGGCTTCTTACAGCAAATGCATCCTGATCTTCACGGCTGACTCCGTATTTCTGGGCCACTTGTTCAGCTGTATGTCCCATTCCCATGTAGTACTCAGGCGCTTCTTCCGCAAGCCTGGCATTTGGACGAATGGTATGCCCCATCATTGGCACAAGGCTCATGGATTCCGCTCCGCCTGCTATAATCGTATCGGAATGCCCTAGCATGATTTTTTCTGCAGCATAGGCAATCGTCTGAAGACCGGAAGAACAATAACGGTTGATCGTAACTGCAGGAACGGTATGCGGCAATCCTGCCAGCGCTCCAATATTTCTCGCCATATTCAAGCCCTGCTCAGCTTCAGGCATGGCACAGCCGATAATCAAATCATCAATATTGCCTTCGTAATTGCCCGCACGCTTTAACGTTTCTTTTACAGCAAGTGCTCCCAGATCATCAGGGCGCACGCTTGCCAATGTTCCTTTTTTCGCTCTTCCTACAGGTGTTCTTGCACCTGCAACAATGACCGCTTCTCTCATCTGGTACCCCTCCTTAATTACGTAACGGTTTTCCTTTGACAAGCATGTGCTGCATCCGCTGCTGTGATTTACCTTCTGAAACGAGACTCAGGAATGCTTCTCTTTCAAGATCAAGCAAGTATTGTTCATCCACTTTTGTGCCAAATGGAACTTTTCCGCCGGCAATAACAAAAGCAAGTTTTTTCGCGATTTTCAAATCATGCTCCGAAATGAAGCCTGACAGCTGCATCGTTTGTGCTGCTAGAAGAAGTGTTGCATAGCCTGATTCCCCTACGACCGGAATCTTTTCTTTTACAGGAGGGCGGTAGCCGTTTTCATGAAGCTGAAGCACCGTCCGTTTCGCATCATGCAGAAGGTGGTCAGCGTTTATACTGATGCCATCCAGAGCATCCAGGAATTGAGCATCTCTTGCTTCAGCTGCTGAAGTAGAAACCTTCGCCATAGCAATGGATTCAAAAACCTTGTTTGCTACGTTTTGAAGATCAAAATCCATCCCTTTAGGAATGCTGTTTAAATGTTTAATGTACAGCTCTTTATTGCCTCCACCGCCAGGAATCAACCCGACACCGGCTTCTACAAGTCCCATGTACGTTTCGCTGGATGCCTGGATTCTCGCAGCAGGGAGACAGATTTCCGCTCCGCCGCCGAGCGTCATACCGAATGGCGCAGCCACAACTGGCTTTGGACTGTATTTTATTTTTTGCATAGCCTGCTGGAAGTGACGGATGACCACGTCGATTTCATAGAAGTTATCATCCTGTGCTTCCATCAAAATCATTGCCAGGTTGGCGCCGACACAGAAGTTTTTCCCCTGGTTGCCTATGACAAGCCCTTTAAAATTAAGTGCTACATCATCGATGGCGTAATTAATCATCTGGATAATATCCATGCCGATTGCATTGCTTTGAGAATGGAACTCAAGCAAAGCTACTCCATCTCCAAGATCAATCAGGCTTGCACCGCTGTTTTTCTTAATAACACCTTTTGTTTCTTTTAAAGACTTAAGATTAATAGCTTTCTCGTTCGTTTCCAAACGGCGGTACTCCCCATTGCTGTAATAGAAGCGCACTCCATTTTCTTCTATATAGAAGGATGTATGGCCCTTCTCAAGCATTTCAGAAACCCAGGCAGGAATACTATATCCCTCTTCCTTCAGTTTTTCGGAGGATTTTTCAAGGCCAATCGCATCCCAAAGCTCAAATGGCCCTTTATCCCATCCAAAGCCCCATTTCATTGCCTGATCAATCGATACAATGTCATCCGCAATTTCTCCAAGAAGCTTTGATGAATAAAGAAGGGTTGGAGCTGTTATTTCCCAAAGCAGCTGTCCGGCACGGTCATCTGCATAAATAAGCGCTTTCAATTTTGCTGATCCCTTTGCCTGTTTTGCCATTTCAATTGATGGAGCGCTTAATTTTTGTCTGCTTCTATATTCCATAGAGGATGGATCCAGTTCAAGAATTTCCTTGCCTTCCTTCTTGAAGAAACCCTGTCCTGACTTCGCACCAAGCCATCCATTTTCAAGCATTTGCTTCATAAATGAAGGAACGTTAAAGACTTCTTTTTCCTGTTCCTCAACATTTTCATATACGTTGTTTGCCACATGGACAAATGTATCCAATCCAACGACATCAAGCGTTCTGAAAGTTGCACTTTTTGGCCGGCCTATTAAAGGGCCTGTAATTGAATCCACTTCACCAACGCTGTATCCCTTTTCAAGCATTTTTCTTAACGTTACAAGAAGACCGTATGTTCCAATCCGGTTTCCGATAAAGTTAGGAGTATCCTTGGCAACTACCACTCCCTTGCCGAGAACATCTTCCCCGAACGTTTTCATAAACTGAAGAATCTGCTCATCTGTATCTCTAGTCGGAATAATCTCCAGGAGCTTTAAATAGCGCGGCGGATTGAAAAAGTGAGTTCCGAGGAAATGCTTTCTAAATTCCTCTGAACACTCGGATGCCATCGCTTCAACAGAGATTCCGGATGTATTGGAGCTGACAATGCTCCCCTTCTTCCGGTACTTTTCAACCTGCGCAAACACTTTTTTCTTTACATCCAAATTTTCTACTACGACCTCTATAATCCAATCAGCCTCGGATAAACGCTCCATATCATCTTCAAAATTCCCTGCTTCAATAAGAGCAAGATTCTTTTTGGATGTTAGCGGAGCCGGTTTTTGTTTTAGCAGTTTTTGAATGGAACTTGATGATAGCCGATTTCTTACGGCTGGATCTTCCAGCGTCAGCCCTTTTTTCTGCTCATCCCCTGTGAGCTCTTTAGGCACGATATCCAATAGCAAAACAGGGATCCCGATGTTTGCTAAATGTGCCGCAATTCCCGAACCCATAACGCCGGATCCCAGCACCGCAGCTTTATTAATTTGCTGGACCATAAGTTTTCCCCCTTGTTTGAATGAATGCTCATTCATTTTTTGCTCAAAAAAAAGTTCTTCCCATTTCCTTCTCATTACTAATATAAAAGATTTTGAAAATTTCTTCAATACATTTGATGGAATTAATATGATTTTTCTTTTTATGAAGAGGAACGCTAGAACAGTGGAGGTGAAGACAGATGGCAAAATTGAAAAAAAATCCATCAAAAGCAGGTGTCAGTGCAGCAAGTGTTAAAGGAAACGCGGGTCCTTTCAACGAGCAGGATGGCGGAGGCAAACATACAAGCACCAATCAGCAATATAAAAAGCATAATATGGACGAAGCATAACAAAATAGGATCCTTCTGCTTTTTAGCATGAGGATCCTTTTTTGTTATTTCTTGATGACTCCCTTAAGGACGAACGCGACATTCGCAGGACGCTCTGCAAGCCTTCTCATGAAGTAGCCGTACCAGTCATTTCCGTATGGTACATATACACGCATTTTATATCCTTCATTGGCAAGCTCGAGCTGTCTCTCCGGACGGATGCCGAAAAGCATCTGAAATTCGAATTGATCAAGAGGGATATTATGCTCCTCTACAAGCTGTTTTGTATATTCAATAATGGCGTCATCATGCGTAGCAACAGCCGTATAGTTTCCATTTAGAAGATGCATTTTAATGATCTTTTTAAAATTCTCATCTACATCTTTTTTCTCAGGGAAAGCAACTTGAGGCGATTCTTTGTAAGCACCCTTAACCAATCTTAAATTCGGGCTGTATTTGTTCAAATCTTCGATGTCCTCTTCAGTCCGGTATAAGTATGCCTGAATAACAGTCCCAATATTGTCATACTCTTCTCTGAGTTTTTTGAAAATCTCGATGGTTTTTCCGCAGCGGCTGTAATCCTCCATGTCGATTGTGACAAAAACATCATTTTTCTTTGCTGCTTCAAGAATTCTGCGCATATTGTTCATCACAAGCGCGTCAGAAATATCGAGGCCCATGGAAGTCATTTTCAAAGAGAGCTGAGATTGGAGCCTTTCTCTGCCTATTGCTTCAATAGCCTTAATTGAATTTTCGGCCATTTCATTGGCTTCAGCCGCATTATCAACAAATTCACCAAGATAGTCAATGGTGACATCTAGCCCCTTGTTGTTGAGCTGTCTAATGGCCTCTGAAGCAAGCTCAATTGTTTCGCCGGCAACAAAACGGGCAGCACCAAATTTTAATCCGTACCTTTTGGCTACTTTTGTAAGCCCTCTATTTTTGGACAAAAACAAGAAAAAATTGCGCATTACTGTTTCCATATTTTCCCCTCCTGCAACCGCATACATTATATCTCAAAAATAAATGACGGCTGAGCTCCCTACAATACCCTCTATTATATAAAGCGCCTTCAATTACAAGTATTTTATCATCTTTCTGACTATTTGAATATCATTTTTTATCCAAAGGTGTCGTCTCATGTCAAATGAATAGAAACCTACCTGCTGGAGGAAGGATAGGAACGATACGCTTTTATTTAAGGAGGAATGAACATGCAGCAGCAGCCAATGCAAAACCAATCCAACGTGATGCCGCAGCCGCCGAATATCATATCAACAAAAGACCATCTGTACCTTCAAGATATGCTCTCCTGGAATCTTTTGGCCATGAAAAAAGCTCACTTTTTTGCAGAGCAATGCCAAAACCAGGAACTGAAAATGGAATTGGAAAAAACGGGACAAATGCACAACCGACATTACCAAACCGTACTAAGCCATCTTCAGCCGCAGCAGGCTCAATCACAGCCGCCTCTTCAATAAATTAAACAGAAAGGAGATTCACGTTATGAATCAAAACCAAAATCAGCAAGCCGGGAAGATTGGCAACCAGGAAACACAAGTACCAAAATCCCCGCAAATGAACGAACGTGACTTTGTAAATGATCTGCTTGCCACTGAAAAATACATGACAGACTCCTACTGCACAGCCATGAATGAAATGAGCCACGAAAGCTTATATAAAGATATCCAGTCCATCTTTAACGAAACCCAGGACTGCCAGAGACACCTCTATAATTTAATGTTCAAAAACGGCTGGTACAAAGTCGAAGCAGAACAAGCCCAAAAAATGCAGCAAACCTATCAGCAATTCTCCGGCTACGCCCAGCAGCAATCACCTTATGGGGGATTAATGCAATAACGAAAAGCGGAGGGCGCTTGCTCAGCGCTGAAAGACGGTGGAGCTGGAACTGACAAAGTCGCTTTTTGACTTTGACAGGGCCAGCGAAGCGGCCGAAGCGCTAGCGCCCGGAGCTGGACACCACGAAAAGCGGAGGGCGCTTGCTCAGCGTTGAAAGACGGTGAAGCTGGAACTGACAAAGTCGCTTTTTGACTTTGACAGGGCCAGCGAAGCGGCCGAAGCGCTAGCGCCCGGAGCTAGACACCACGAAAAGTGGAGGCGGCTTGCTCAGCTGTGAAAGACGGTGGAGCTGGAACTGACAAAGTCGTTCTTTGACTTTGACAGGGCCAGCGAAGCGGCCGAACAGCTAGCCGCCGGAGCTGGACACCACGAAAAGCGGAGGGCGCTTGCTCAGCGCTGAAAGACGGTGGAGCTGGAACTGTCACAGTCGCTTTTTGACAGAGCCTCTAATTGTGCATAAAACTGAATTGGACCGGCGCACTTTGATAATTCTAGTGAGCCGGTTTCAGCATATAATTTCAAATTTCATCATAAACCTTAAGAAATTCATCATGACTCCTCACAACCCTCGTTTCCATGCCCAAATCGTTATTCACATAGAGTGCAAAAAAGCACCGGCTTATATATTACGCCGGTGCTTAGTCGTCTTTTTTCTTTTGATTATTTTCACGGTGCTGTTCATTCATTTCTTTGACTTCGGTGCTCACTTGTTTCATCGCAAGTTTAAATTCGGGGTATTCTGCGTTCCAATGCCTCACCAAATTTGGCATCGTTTTGGCCATATGGGTGTAGAGTGCCCACATTTGCACTCTTTCCTGCCGATCTGCCTCAGATGTCCCAATGAGGAGGTCGCAGTATTTTTCAAACAGGCCGTCGAATTGGTCTTTAAACGTTTTGTCCATTGTTATCCCCCGTATCCTTTAGGTGGTTTTACACATTTAACGGGACAAGTTTTGCAGCGGGCTCCGCGATCGGAGGTTAAGTAAAACAGACAGCAGGTGCGTCTCATTCTGATTTCCTGACCTGTCTCAGGCTGTATGGCTGTATGCCCGTCATAACGCTTCAATGGATTCTGATGATAATCTCCAAAGAGGGAACCTTCTGCTTCAGCTACTGTAAAATGAAAGTCGCTTTCAATCTGGTCTTTGCTGATTCCTTCTGGAACAGATGCTAAAAGGGTTTCAAACATCCACTTTACATAGATGCAAACATTTTCCCAAAGAATCCATTTGGATATACTTGTATTTCTGCTTGCTGTCTTGATCAGTGGATAAATGTTTTCTGCGAAAAGCTGTCGAATAACGGAGCTTCTCCATTCTTCCCTGCTTTCATTTTCTCCGGGCACGACGGCTTCCAGATTATGAAAATGAAAGGACGGAAGCCATAAAGGATCCTGGTCATCCGTTTCCAAAGATAGATTTTCGGGTCTTAGGTTAGGAACCTTATTATAGACTGTCATGGAATACAGGGTTAAAGCGGCTAGAAATCCATAACGCTTTAAAAGCATGGACGCCGCTGTCTTTCGGTCAGGAGCTTCAATCTTCGGTTTCACCTTGTCCAAATAGGCTTTTAATGATTCTGGGTCCAGGAGATCCTTTACTTCAACAGAGAGGGTGGAAGACCAGCGCTTCCTTCCCAAACGGAATTTTTCAAGTTCCGCAAGCTCTCTTTCTATAAATTCAGCCATTTTGCATACTCACTTCTTTCAGAATACAGCGGCCCCGTCCATGCGGTATACAAAGAGGGGTTCCGAAAAGCGGATCCACTGTGACCTCGCAATTCATTTGAAAAACGTCCTGAACCAGATTGCAGCTTATGACTTCCTCCGGTTTACCCTGATCATGGATCTTTCTGTCCTTAATGGCTACAAGATGATGAGCATAGCGGCATGCTAAGTTTAAATCATGAAGCACCATGACAATCGTTCGGTTTTCGCGTTCGTTCAGCTCAAACAGCAAATCCAATATTTCAATCTGATGTGTCATATCAAGATAGGTCGTAGGTTCATCCAAAAGAATAATATCCGTGTCCTGTGCGAGCGTCATCGCAATCCATGCACGCTGGCGCTGTCCTCCTGACAGGGAATCGACAGGACGGTCGGCAAAATCCAGCATTCTTGTAGATTCAAGCGCTTTGCAGACGGCATCCTCATCCTCTTTTGACCACTGGCTCAGCCAATTTTGGTAAGGATAACGTCCTTGTTTAACAAGCTGAAGAACGGTAAGTCCTTCCGGTGCAGCAGGTCCTTGCGGAAGAATAGCGAGTTTTTTCGCTACCTCCTTTGTCGGAAGCTTTGCAATAGACCCTCCTTCTAAAAGGACGGATCCATGACTTGGCTTAAGAAGTCTCGCGAGGGAGCGGAGCAATGTCGATTTTCCGCAGCCGTTGCTTCCGATAAAAACAGTAATTTCGCCTTTTGGAAGGGTCAGATCCAGTTCATCTATAATAATGGAATCCCCGTAGGATAAAGTCAGGGATTTCGTTTCAATTGCACTCATGTTATCTCGCCCCTTTTCAAATTCGAGCCCATAGCTAATTTTTACGTATTCCTTGTTTTATATAGCAGGTAAATAAAATAAGGAGCCCCTATCGCTGCCGTAAACACTCCTGCCGGTACTTCTAGGGGTGAAAATACAGTCCTTCCGATCAGATCTGCAATCATGACCAGGAAGGCTCCGGCTATTGCCGATACAGGGAGCATGGCTCCATAGGAGGAGCCTACAAGTCTTCTGGCTATATGAGGGGCCATCAGTCCGACAAAACCGATTCCCCCGGCGAAAGCTACAGCAGTACCAGTCAAAGCTGTGCTGAGCGCCAAAAGCAGAAGTCTGTTGCGCTGCACCGCACTTCCTGCGCCTGTTCCCAGTTCATCTCCAAGCCCTTGCAGGTTGATCAGACGAATAACGATAATTGTAAGGAAAAGAAGCAGCAAGGTTAGTGGCAGCATGATTTTCACCTGCTGCCAGGTAGCTCCGTACACGGTCCCTGTAATCCAAGTATTTGCTTGTGAAGCTCTATAGATCGGCCCTTTAATCATCATAAGAGTGGTCATTGACTGAGCAAGAAGGGAGAAACCAATCCCTACGAGCACCAGTCTGAATGATGATGATCCACCCTTCCAGGAAAGGGCATATACGATAAACCCGACTGTAACAGCACCGATAAAGGATGCAACAGGCATCCATTGAATGCTTACGGTCAATGCATTATTTTTATCACTGAAAAGCGCCAAAAAAGTTACGACTGCAAAAGACGCTCCCCCTGTAATCCCGATAATATCCGGTGATGCAAGAGGATTTCGAATAATTCCCTGTAAAATCCCTCCTGCTACAGCAAGGCAGACACCAACTAAAATGGCAATCAGTATTCTTGGCAGCCGAAATGATGAGATGATGAGCATATTCATTTCTGAACCAAATCCGGTCAGTGTCTTGATTACTTCAAGCGGGCTCATCATGACCTCACCCGCTCCTGTACTGATGAAAAACCCGGCAAGCAAAACAGCTGCCATAATTATAGAAACTTTAAAAGCTTTTTTATCTATTAAAAATGAAACAGATTTTCCTATCCGAACAGTCCAATGCGTTTTCATGCCCGATCAAACCCCTTTCTTGCGATGTAAATAAAGAAAGGCGTTCCAATCAGCGCTGTCATAACTCCGACAGGCACTTCCTCCGGCATAACGACATATCGTGCCGCAATATCCGAAACAGTTAGAAGAATTCCCCCAAGTACTGCCGAATAAGGCAAGATCCACCGGTGATCGTTTCCAACAAAATAACGGGCCAAGTGCGGGATAACAATCCCTACAAAGCTAATCGGACCCGATATGGATACTGCCCCGCCTGCAAGGAAAATAACCGCAATGGCTGCAAAAATTTTCACAGTCCCAGTTTTCTGGCCAAGCCCCTTCGCTACATCTTCCCCCATTGTAAGGACATTAATTTTCGGGGCAAGGAATCCGCAGATGATAAAAGCCGCAGTCACATAAGGCAGCACTGCAATAAGAGATTCAAGCTTTCTCCCTTGAATGGATCCAGCCAGCCAAAACAGAACCTGATCCAGAGCTGCTTCATTTACAACCAGCAAGCCCTGAGTAAGTGAACTGAAGAGCGCAGCCATTGCAGCTCCCGCCAGCGTCAGCTTTACAGGCGTTAACCCCTCCCTGCCCATCGATCCAATAAAATAGACCGTTAAAGCAGCAGCGGCAGCACCAAGGAAAGAAAGCCACGTAAATGCCTGCAGAGATGAAACATGAAAAATTGATACGGCAGCGACTACAAAAAATCCCGCTCCCGCATTAATTCCAAACACCCCTGGGGAAGCAAGCGGGTTTTTCGTTAGCGCCTGCATGATGGCGCCTGCCATTGCAAGACTTGCCCCAACCAGAGCAGCAATTAAAGCACGCGGAAGCCTGACTGATGTAATGATAATATGTTCATTAGAGCCGTTAAAATCGGTAAATGCCTTGAATGCAATTGTCCAATTCGTACGCGCATAACCGTACACAATACTCGCACACATGGCAGCGGCAAGGATTAAAAACAGCCCTAATAATAGAATGAATTTTTGTGAGTGTGACTTAAGCAGCATATTTTTTCTCCGTATTTTGATCATCAGTTTTTGACTTTTCAAGTCTACGGTTATTGTAACAAATGAGAATGAATTTGAAAATCATTTTCAATTACGTGTTGACATCGCATACAAAAGCGACTTATTATTTTACTTGTAAATGAAAATCATTATCATATGGGGGGTTTATAGATGAGTCGTACATACAGAAAATCCTGGTTTAGCATCACCGCATTAATTCTTGCTCTTACCCTGCTGCTGGCAGCCTGCGGCGGCAATACAGAAAGTAAAAAGGAAGAAGCGAGTCCAGAAGAAGGGTATCAAGTGAAGCATGCCATGGGCGAAGCAAAAATCCCGAAAAAGCCTGAACGGGTTGTTGTTTTAACAAATGAAGGGACTGAAGCAGCGCTGGCAATGGGGGTTAAACCTGTTGGAGCGGTTCAATCCTGGCTTGGAAATCCTTGGTACGATCATATTAAGGACGATATGAAAGATGTGAAAGTAGTAGGAACAGAAAGTGAAGTTAACGTAGAGGCCATTGCTGCCCTAAAGCCTGACTTGATTATCGGAAATAAAATGCGCCAGGAAGCGGTTTACGAAAAATTGAGCGCCATCGCGCCGACTGTCTTCGCCGAAACGCTTCGCGGGGATTGGAAGGAAAACTTCTCCCTTTATTCCAAGGCTTTGGATCGTGAAGAAGAAGGAAAGAAAGTCATTGCAGAATTCGATGCACGAATTGACTCCATCAAAAAAGAAGGCGGAGATAAACTTTCCCAAAAGGTTTCAGTCGTCCGCTTTATGGCAGGAAAAACCCGCGTTTATTACAAGGACACGTTCTCAGGAGTTATCTTTGATCAGCTGGGAATCAAGTACCCTGAAGCAACGGATAAGCTGTTTGCTGATAATCAGGAAGATCTGTTTGTAAGAGAAGTAGGCAAGGAAGCGATCCCGCAAATGGATGGAGATTTGCTCTTCTATTTCACTTATGCTCCTGAGGGAGATACAGAAGCGGTAAAAACAGAAGAAGAATTCACAAAGGACCCTCTTTGGCAAAACCTTAGTGCTGTGAAAAACGGCAAAGCCTACAAAGTTGATGATGCCATTTGGAATACAGCAGGCGGTGTTTTGGCTGCAAACAAGATGCTGGATGAAATTGAACAATACATCGTTAAAAAATAATGCTGCTAAAAGCTGAAGGGAACTCTCCTTCAGCTTTTTTGATATCAGAAAGGAATACAGTTTTTCTCCTTGGGGTAAGGATAGAATAGACACTTAAGGAAACGGCTGGTGAAAATATGGGGCAGGCAGCACTATGGGGCGCTTTTGCGGGATCGTCCATTTTAATTGGCGCGCTATTAGGAATGCTTAAACGAATTCCTCCGCGGATGGTTGGATGGATCATGTCATTTGGAACAGGAGTCTTGATTGGGGCTGCTTCATTTGATCTGCTGGAAGAGTCTTTGGATGGAGGAGGAATCACTTCAACGACGATAGGCTTCATTGCAGGCGCATTGCTTTTTACGGTAAGCGAGCTCATTATTGCAAACAAAGGCGGGCATCAGAGAAAGCGGTCCAAGGAAAACCCTGAAAATCATTCCGGGGTATCAATTTTTATAGGAACAATTATTGATGCCGTTCCTGAATCGGTCATTATTGGAGTAAGTATTCTGCAGCAAGGCTCAGTTAGTGTTTTGATGGTAATTGCTGTGTTCATCAGTAATTTTCCTGAAGGATTATCCAGTACAACTGGTTTGATAAAAGATGGGTATTCGCGAAAGAAAATTTTATTTATGTGGGTAATCGTAGTTGTCCTAGCTACGGTCAGTTCATTGCTCGGCTACTCCCTTCTGCAAAATGCTTCACCTGTTTTCACGGCTTCAATAGGTGCCTTCGCTGCTGGTGGAATTATCGCAATGGTTGCTTCCACTATGATGCCGGAAGCCTATGAAGAAGGAGGTCCTGTCGTGGGAATGATTACTTCTTTAGGTGTTCTCTGCTCGATGATTTTATCTCAGCTATAAGTAAACAAAGTCCGCTTATTACAAGCGGGCTTTGTTTATACGGCTGAAACTTATCTTTCATTATCCAGTTAAGATATCCTCTTTCGGGTAACGCACAATCTCATTTCCAGAAGGTGTAGCAAGAGAATAAATAAGAGTTAACGGTCCAAGCTTGCCGAGGAACATAATAAATACGAGAACGATTTTACCAAAGTCTGTAAAGTTAGCCGTAACTCCCATAGAGAGCCCTACTGTACCAAATGCTGAGACTACTTCAAATACAATTTCCAAAAACGATTCATTTTCTGTAATCGTCATCAGGAAGACTGCTCCCATGATAAAAAGGATGGATATGATGGTAATGGATAGAGCTCTTACAATGTAACCTCCATCAAGAGCACGTCTGCCAATGGTGATTTCCTTTCTCCCCTTTAAGAAGGTCAGGGTAGCCAGAAAAATAACAATAGCTGTGGTCAGTTTGATTCCGCCCCCTGTTGAAGCACTTCCCGCTCCTATGAACATTAGAATCATGACAAAAAAGAGAGATGCTTCATGCATGGCTCCGATATCAAGTGTATTGAACCCTGCAGTTCTTGGAGAAACGGCCTGAAACCAGGATGCCCACAGCTTATCTCCCAGTGAGAGCCCTCCAAGCGTACCAGGGTTTCCATATTCCAGAACAAAAAGAATCAGCATAGATACAAGATTAATTACAAGTGTTGCAACCAGCATAATTTTTGTATGCAGGCTGAATTTTTTGAACTTCTTCTTCTGCCACATATCCACCAGCACAGTAAAACCAATTCCTCCCACAATAAACAGGCCGCTAATAACGATATTGATAATCGGGTTCCCAACATAGTTGATTAAGTTATTAGAGAAAAGTCCGAATCCTGCATTATTAAAGGCAGAAATTGCGTGGAAAAATCCATAGAACAAACCTTTTTTCCATCCTAGTTCAGGAACCCATACAATAGATAAAAAAATCATGGCAACAAATTCAATAGCAAATGCAAATATGAACATATACTTCACAAGCCGGATAACCCCGCCTATGTTCGTCTGATTCAATGCCTGCTGCATCACAATCCGGTCTTTAATCCCCACTTTTCTTCCAAGCATCATGTAGATCAGGACGGCAAATGACATGATTCCCAAGCCGCCAATCTGAATCAGCAGAGCAACAACGGTTTGACCAAACGTAGTAAACGCTGTGCTCGGATCTACGGAGGAAAGACCTGTTACAGTCATAGCAGATGTAGCGACAAACAATGAATCGACCCATGAGATTCCTTGAGTAGTGGATATCGGAAGTTTTAGCAGACAAGTGCCGGCAGCAATACCAATAGCAAATGTTAGAACAAGCAGTTGCGAAGGTTTAAGTTTAATGACTTTAGGCATCTTCATTCGCTACATTCCTTCCTCTTCAAAACGGGCTATATCTTTATTTTTTCCGATAACAAGCAGGATATCACCTTTTTCCACCGTTTCTTCAGCTGCTGGAGAAACAATCATATCTTCATTTCTCTGGATCCCAACGATATTGCAGGCGAATTTGGCCCGAATGTCCAGGTCATTTAAGGATTTACGGTTTATTTTATCAGTTGCGACTAATTCCACCATACTATGCTCTTTTGATAGCTCAATATAATCAATCATTTTTTCTGAAATGATATGGTGGGCAATTCTTTTCGCCATATCCCGTTCCGGATGAATGACACGTGTAACTCCGATTTTTTCAAGCACCCGCTGATGGTAATCATTTTGCGCCTTTGCCCATACCTCGGATATTCCAAGCTCTATAAGCAGTAAGGAAGTTAAAATACTTCCCTCAATATCGTCTCCCAATGAAACAAAAGCGTGATCCACATTACTGACCCCAAGCTGCTTCAGCGCTTCCTCATCCATGGAATTCGCCTGAACGGAATGGGTAGCATATGGTGCGTATTGATGGACCTTATCTATATTTTTATCAACAGCCAGGACCTCCCTGCCCAGATCATGAAACTCTTTTACAAGACTTCCGCCAAACCTTCCTAGTCCGAAAACAGCAAATTGTTTACTCACTGATGAAATCTCCCTTTATGTAGAATCCTTAAAAAATGCACAAAAAAGCACAGAGGAGTGTCCCTGTGCCGTTTACGAACACAAGTTTCATCTGCCTCTCCATTACGCTTACGAGGTTAGCTGTCGGGTTAGGGCATGAAGTAGCCCTTTCTAATAAGAAGAATTCACCCCAAGTGAAGGCAATAGCCACCACACAATAACGGGTCCCCCGCTCCAAAAGGATTGAGCGATAAAGGTAAGTGAAACATATAATTTTGAATGGTACGAAAGTATCTTACCTTTGATTGATTCGATAGTAAAGAGTAAAAATGTCCTTAAACCAAACAAAGATTGTTAAATTGTTTTTATTTGACGATCATACAGATAACATGCTCTTATAACCGGCCTAGTCCTTCTTCCTTCCATCTATTTAAGCCTCTTACTTTTGCAGGTATTTTTAACCTGGCCGTTCCCGCTTTTAAAAGAAAAGCTAAGTTAATATCTGCTATTCATTCATCAGCAGCATACATTAACTTAGCCAAAAGAAAAAACCCTGCAAACATCGGCAGAGTTTAAATGGTTTTGCGTTTTTTTGAACTTTTAGCAAAAAGATAAACGGCCATAACCAAAATAAAAATAATAACAATCGGAATAATAAATGGCTGGGCATATTCCTTAATATGCATCCAATTGCTTCCCAGCTGTATACCCAAAAACAGAAAGAGAATGGTCCACGGAATAATAGCAGCGATTGTATAAAGAGTAAACTTCCAGACAGGCATTTTAGCGATCCCCGCCGGAATGGAAATGGCATGTCTTACAACCGGAATAAACCTTGCTGAAAAAATAACACCGGTTCCATATTTTTCAAACCATTCTTCTGACATATCAAGGTGCTTCTTTTTAATGAGAAGATATTTACCGTACTTTTCAAGAATTGGCCGGCCTCCAAAATACCCAAGCCAATACAGGAAAAGCTGAGCAAAAGTCCCTCCGATCACTCCGGCTATAACCGCTCCAAACATTTCGATTCTTCCCAATGAGATCAGATAGCCCCCATATCCCAGGACAATTTCGCTCGGGATGATTTCAATCATCAGACCGATAGCAATCCCGAAATACCCCAAATCCGCTAACATTTCTAAAATACCAAATATAAATTCTTTCATTTGACGCTCCTTTGCTTTTCAAACAATCTTATATTCTACTATACGCCCGAAGCGGACAAGTATTCAACCTTATATTTATTGGTGAAGCATGAAAAAACCTGCAGCATGCCGGCTGCAGGTTTTTCCTATTACGTACTCTCCGCTATTTTATTATCGGGAGGTATACTCCCATTTTTCTTTTCCGATTCGGCTACAATTACCGCACACGCAGCATCCCCAGTGATGTTCACTGTAGTACGAGCCATATCCAATAGACGGTCAATTCCAAGAATAAGAGCAATCCCTTCTACCGGGAGATTAACTGAATTTAATACCAGTGCAAGCATAATCAGTCCGACCCCAGGAACTCCTGCCGTGCCGATACTTGCAAGCACCGCTGTAAGGACAACGGTTAATAGCTGTGTAACTGTTAGATCCTGTCCATATACCTGTGCGATGAATACAGTGGCAACCCCCTGCATAATCGCTGTACCATCCATATTAATGGTAGCACCGAGAGGCTGTACGAAGCCGCTGATTTGTTTAGGAACACCAAGATTTTTTTGAGCCGTTTCCATAGATACCGGCAAGGTCGCATTACTGCTGGATGTACTGAACCCAACTGTCATCGCGGGAGCAAAGCCTTTAAAGAACCAAACCGGGCTCTTTTTTGCCAAAAACATGATGCTTGAACCATACGTAAGGAATGCATGAATGACAAGAGCCAGTACGACAACGATAAAATAAAGCCCCATTGCTTTGATAGCATCAAAACCCTGGCTGCCTACTGCTGTCGCAATCAATCCAAACGTACCGTACGGGGCAAACTTCATGACTACCCCAACCAGATACATCATTAAATCATTTCCCTGTTCAAGAACCTTTTTAACTGCAGCTGTTTTTTCTCCAAGCATCGCAATACCAAAGCCGATGAAAACAGAGAAGGCGATGATTTGAAGCATATCTCCGCTTGCCATTGCTTCAATTGGATTCTTTGGGAAAATGTTTAAAAGCGTATCAGAAACAGAAGGTGCTTCCTCCGCTTTATATTCCGTATTTTTCGTGTCAAACTCTCCTGCATTTCCAGGCTGGATAACTAAGGCAAGACCAAGGCCAATGATAATGGCAATGGCAGTAGTCGATAGAAAATAGGCAATAGTTTTTCCGCCGATTCTTCCTAGTTTTTTCGGATCTCCCAGTCCTGCGACCCCTAATGTAATGGAGAAAAAAACAATAGGAACGACCAGCATATTGATTAAATTAAGAAAGATTTTACCTAAAGGAGTAAATAGAAAGGTATCGAGCTGCTTAAATAGGTCAGGGGATGTGATATTCAAGATAATTCCGACAATTCCCCCTGCAATTAAACCGATAATGATTTTTGTAGCTAATTTCATAGACTACCTCCTGTTGTTGAAATATTTAAAAAAACTATAGCTTGCTATTTTTTCCCATAACAAGCTGCCGTTAAACTCATAAATGGCGCAAAAAAAGCCGTGAGAAGAGATCTCACGGCTTTTACAGTCAAATTTAAATATGTTTCCAGCTTGACTTTCCCATTTGAAGTGTCTCTTCTCGCTTACGAGGTTAGCTGTCGGATTCGGACGAAGAGAAATGTCCTGCCTTCAATTAAAAGGATTCACCCCAAGTGCCACTGCACTGTGTTTTGGTTCCCCCGCTCCCTTTATGGGATTAAGCGCTCACATATGAACTTGTATTTTCATTATATACGAATAGTTTACTATTTTGCAATTATCAATTTATTCCTGCATAGACTGCATATCCACAACGTTCGCTCCACATAATGGAATTATTTTAACATGCTCCAGTTCTATATTTCCCCTCTATGGGAGGGGGGGTTTCCACCTCTCATCTAAATGAGGGCTCTGCAATAGCCAATCGGCTTAAGAGCATTCAGAGCAAAATAAAACAGCCTGCCTAAGCAAGCTGTAAATTCATCATGGACGTGCCTGTTCTTCTGTCTTTTTAGCCGCTGCCTTATCGTCGTCTTCTTCCATCATACCTCGTGTAGCATTTTTAAATTCACGAAGTGTTCTGCCCGCCGCTTTTCCAAGCTCCGGCAGTTTTTTCGGTCCAAATAACAGCAATGCTACGACTAAAATCAATAAAATTTCTCCAAACCCCAAACTGCCCATCTAAATAACCCCTTTGTGTTACAGTTTGTCACTCTTGCCTAAATTATAGGGGATACCATTAAGAATTCCAAGTTAATTCTAGGAAAAATCTAATTGTTCGCTTAATTCAAGGGATTATAAGGAATTCTTCTTTACCTGTTGACGGTATAAAGAAAATCATTTATTATTTTCAAGAATCGCAATTAAATACGTCAAAATCCTCACTCTATATCTCGGTGAGGTAGAGGTTGCACCAATTATGAGTAATTAGTCAGAAGCCGTTGGGGCTAGTGATGACTGCTGAAAGGAAAAGGTGCCGAAGCAATTTGAACCAACATTCAGATTTGCTGGGCCTGTATTAAATAAGTACAGGACTGCCGCAGTCTTCATCCGCGGAGCGCTATCAGGAGATAGGTTGAGGCGACTATGTATACAAAACGCATGGATTGCTCCATGCGTTTTTATTTTGTACATAATCTCATCTGTCTTCCTCAAGATAAGTAACATAAAGAAATAGGAGGATTTATAATATGGAACAAAAAAAATGGGGCTTCTGGCTTCTTTCCGCATTTGTTATCGGAAATATGGTCGGATCCGGTATATTCATGCTTCCGAGCACGCTTGCTCAAATGGCAAGTCCGATGGGGGCAGCCTCCGCCTGGCTGGTTACAGGTATTGGGGTATTAATGATTGCCTTCGTGTTTGGAAATCTTTCCATGAGAAAACCTGAACTCACCGGCGGACCGCAAAGCTATGCAAAGGCTATGTTCAAATCTGAAAAAAACGGTAAAATAGCTGGGTTTAGTATGGTTTGGGGTTATTGGGTGGCGAACTGGATCAGCAACGTAGCCATCATTACCAGCTTTGCAGGCTATTTATCAACGTTTCTTCCGGTTATGAAGGATCCTGCCGTTCTTTTCACCATCGGATCACAGGATTTTGAAAAAGGCAGACTTCTTACATTTGCTGTATGTACAATTTTGCTGTGGGGCACTCATACCATATTGGTTAATAATTTAAATGCTGCAGGCCGGTTAAATTTTGCCGCAACAGCTTCGAAAGTAATTGGTTTTATGCTATTCATCGGGGCGGCTCTGTTTGCTTTTCAGGGTGCTTCTACGGGGAAATGGTATTTCGATGTACAATCTGCTTCAGGTGAACCGCAGGGACTCTTCAAACAAGTTCAGCTTGCTGCTGTTTCTACACTTTGGGCCTTCGTTGGGATTGAATCCGCTGTGATCCTGTCGGGACGCGCCCGTTCACAGGCAGATGTCAAAAAAGCGACCATCTTCGGATTGTTTGTAGCATTGACCATTTATATGATTACCACCTTGCTGACTATGGGCGTTATTCCAAGAGAAGAACTTATGCAGTCTGATAAACCGTTTGTTGATGTACTGTCTCTTTTCATTGGAGACGGCGGCGGGATTGCGATGGCGGTGCTAGCATTGGTTTCCTTGTTCGGTTCTACTTTAGGATGGATTTTAATGAGTTCGGAAGTAGCCTACCAGGCAGCTAAATCAGGAATTTTCCCTGCCGCGTTTGGTAAAAACAATAAAAAGGGCAGTCCTATTGTTTCCCTTACGATTACAAACATTATGTCCCAGCTGTTTATTTTCTCTGTAATATCCGGAACGATCAGTGAGGCTTATACGTTCCTTACTACCTCTGCAACACTCGCTTACTTAATTCCGTACCTCGTTTCATCTATTTATTATTTGAAGCTGGTCATTAAGGGCGAGACGTTTAATGAAATGAAAGGTTCAAGAGTAAGAGAAGGAATCATTGCTTCCTTGGCCCTTTTGTACAGCGTGTATGTTATCATCTCAGGCACATCGGATTTAAAAACATTTTTCCTGGGAATAGGTTTATTCCTAGTCGGGTTTATCGTTTATCCGCTGCTTAACCGAAATAATAAAAAAGAAGGCGGGAAGCTTGATACAGACACAGAGACTTTGAAATAAACATACAAATTTATGACGTTAAAAATAGAAAAAAAGCCATAAAAAAGAAGCTGGCACAGTGCCAGCTTCTTTTTTACGCTGTCTTTCTTGCTTCCTCCAGCGGTACAGGCTTGAATTCACCTTCCCACTTCGAGATGACAACTGCTGCTAAAGAGTTTCCTACAATGTTTACTACCGTACGTCCCATATCAAGAAGACGGTCAATTCCTGCTATGAAGGCAAGACCTTCAACCGGAATTCCGACAGTTCCCAATGTTGCAAGCAGAACAACGAAGGAAACCCCAGGTACACCCGCTATTCCTTTAGATGTAACCATAAGCACAAGCATAAGAGTCAGCTGCTCTGCGATGGACAAATCAATGCCGTACATTTGGGCAATGAAAATGGCAGCAAGAGCCTGATAGAGTGTTGATCCATCTAGATTAAAGGAATATCCAGTCGGGATGACAAAGGAAGTGATAGCTTTTGGACAGCCGAACCGTTCCATTTTTTCCATAATCCTTGGAAGGACCGTTTCTGAACTGGATGTAGAAAATCCTAGGATCAGTTCATCTTTCAGAAGCTTGATAATATGAAAAATGTTTACTCCAACGATTTTTGCAGTAAGGCCAAGTACGACAAGAACGAAGAAAATCATAGTAGCGTATACTAAAATCATCAGCTTGCCAAGTGGTATTAAAGAATCAAGTCCAAACTTTGAAACGGTAATTCCAATAAGGGCAAATACACCAAATGGTGCGAACTTCATGACTTGATTTGTTACATAAAACATGGTGTCTGCTGCGCCCTGGAAGAATGCGAGAACCGGTTTTCCACGATCTCCAATAGCTGCTACACCTAAACCGAACATAACAGAGAAGAAGATAATTGCGAGCATGTCCCCTTCTACAAATGATTGAAAAATGTTTGAAGGTACAATATTGACGAATGTATCGGCAATCCCGTGACTTTCTACACCTTCAGCCGTATCAACATAGCTTGAAATATCGGTTTTTTCCAATCCATCCTTATCAACTCCCGCACCCGGCTGAAAAATATTAGCCGAAAGCAAACCGATGACAATGGCGATCGTTGTAATGATTTCAAAATAAAGAATTGTTTTCCCGCCAAGTTTTCCAAGTTTTTTGGTGTCACCAACACTCGCGACTCCAACAATAATACTGGAAATGACAATCGGAATAACAATCATCTTAATTAAACGCAGAAAGATATCTCCAATAGGCTGGAGGTAGCTTACGACCGTGGGGTTACCATAAAAAATAGCCCCTACCGCAATACCGAGCCCAAGACCTATCAATATTTGCCATGCTAAACTGATTTTCTTCACATAGAACAACCCCTTTACTGTAATGAATAATCCAAAAAAAGAAGAAATTGGGAACTAAGGGTTTAGAATACGCCTACTACTCTGTGCACGCTGATAGTTCAATATCTTATCTGATATTTAACTTTTTTACAATACAAATTTCGACATGATTTTCACAATTCTGAAATGAGTATTTTTGTATCAGCAATGAAAAAGCGAATCCAGGACTATCGTCTGCATTTATATCAAAATAATTCTTCTCTAACAGAAGAAAAACTTCAATACTTTTTTGTCTGGATATAAAGGGCTCCTCCAACTCCTATAACTAAGAGAAAAGCCATCATGACCGACATGTAAAAATGGTTATGAAAAGAAACATCCTTGCTTGAACGATTCTGTTTTGGGGACTGGCTAATGCCCTGTCCTTCAGGGACAGCTGATTGCAGGCTTGCAGCTGCCAGAGTTCTTCCATCTTCCCCTACAACAATAAGCTTGTCCGCTTTGCCAATCTCTGTTGTGACCTTTTCATCATGGTGCTTTGTATAAAACAAAGGCCGTGTTAATTGAAGAGGTTCTCTTTGTTTATTTTTCAGAGCTGCTGTAGGAGCAATGTTTTCTGTTTCAAAATGAGTGAATCCGTAATCCAGCAGCTTCTTTGTATCATCATAAGTCCCTTGATCGTTTGGAGATTTGAGGGTAACTGCGATAAGACTTAGTCCATTTCTTTCTGCAGAAGTAACCAGGGTATAGCCTGCTTGAGAAACGAACCCGTTTTTCCCACCAGTTATCCCCTCATAAGGCTGCTGCTTTAGCAATTTGTGATGGGTGAAAATAGTCGTGTTCCATGACTTCCCTTCCCATTTCAGTGCTTTTGTACCGAAAATATTTGAGAATTCTTCATTCTTTTTTGCGTATTGTGTAATTTTAGCCATATCTGCGGCTGTTGTTTTATGTTCCGGATCAAAGAGTCCATTAGGATTCACGAAGTGGGTGTGGGTAACGCCAATTTCAGTCTGCAAATACTGATTTAAATCTTTTGAAAATTCACCGACACTTCCGCTTAAATGTTCAGCGATCGCTATTGCTGCATCATTTCCTGAATTTATGAGCATGCCCTGAATAAGCCGTTTTAAAGGAACTTGCTCCCCTTCTTCAAGAAATACCTTTGTTCCTTCTGCATTTCTGGCGTTCTTGCTTACGGTGACCTCTTCCTCTAAATTTCCATGTTCGATTGCATAAATGGCGGTAGCAATTTTCGTAATACTTGCAGGATACATGGAAGTAGATCCGTTCTTTTCGAATAGGATTTGACCCGTCTTAGCATCCATGACTAATGCAGCCTCACTCTCAAGGAGCAGCTTCTTATCGTCTTCTTCTTTACCTGCTGCTTTAACAGGATGAAAAAAAATGGATAGGGTGAAAACAGTAATTATTAGATGTAGAACTTGCTTCATAAAACTCATTCTCCTTATCTATACCCTGCGATAATCCTTACTTAGGATATCAACATCATTCTTCGAAAACAATGTAAAAAAATTGAACAGACTGCATATTCTTACACAAACCATCAATATATGGAAATAGCGTAAACAAATAAAACAGGAACCCAGTTAATGCTAACCCAGGCTCCTACAAAATTAGTTCATAATCCTATTCATTATTTATTCAGCTTTTTTTGCTTGCGCCGCAGCTGTTCTTTGCAAATAGCGTATCGTTTCTCCATCAGAAGAGGCCGGTAATTCAAATGCCTGCTGATAGGGTTCTGCACCTTTGCCGGTTACAACAATCCAATCCCCCTGCGAAGCATGCATAAACATATGTTGAATAGCCATGGTCCGGTCAGAAATGATCCTGCCTTTCTCATTGCCAAAAGCGGTTTGTAATTTTTCTAGCTCATTCAAAATTTCCTTCTCTGGGACACCATTTAAGTCATCCTGTGTAAGAACATACGCATCGCTTAAATCTGAAGATAATTTAATCATCTCACATCGCTTCGATTCATCTCTTCCGCCTCTGAATCCAAAAATATGGTACACCTTTTCCGCCCCGCACTCTCTTGCAGTCTTTAAACAATGATAAAGAGCTTCCGAGGTGTGGGCATAATCCACCATAAAGGTAGGCTGACCGGCTTCTTTATACACTTCATTTCTGCCGGGAACACCGGGAAATTTCATAAGCGCTTCTGAAATCACCCGTTCTTCAACACCCATTTCTTTAAGTGCCAAAAAGGCTAGTCCAGCGTTATAAATATTATGAAGACCTGGTACGGCCAACTGAATAAAATGCCCTCTGTTTTCTGTTTCATTCAAGATGGCAGCAGGGAACTTACTCGTTTTCCATTCTGATAAGCGCAAATTATTTCCCGTGTTTTCCCCAAACGTATAGATTTCTTTTCCTTCCGTTCGGAGATTTTCCGCAAGCTTCTCCCCCCAAACGCTATCCGTATTAATGAAAGCTTTTCCGGAATGGGACAGCTGTTGAAAGAGCTTGGATTTTACTGCAAAATATTCTTCCATTGTATGATGGTAATCCAAATGATCCTGATCGAGATTAGTAAACAATGCATAATCAAATTCCACACCTTCTACTCTGTGCTGACTAATACCGTGGGAAGAGACTTCCATCACCGCATATTCATCATTACTCCTATGAAGAAGTTCCTGAAGCTGAAGGCTGTCAGGAGTCGTATTGGAGGCGCGGTACCATTTTCCATTTATGTAATTGGCAATCGACCCGAAAAGAGAGCAGCTCAATCCAGCTGTTTCAAGAATATGTTTAATCATAAAAGCAGTCGTGGTTTTTCCATTAGTGCCTGTGATCCCAATCATTTTGTGTTTCTTTTGAGGCTCTCCGTAGAAAGCAATTGCAAGCTGAGCCATTTGCTTTCTGCTATCCACAAGCTGGATGCAGGGAACAGGAAGACGTTCCGGCTCTGCTTTTTCTCCTGCCACAGCAGCAGCCCCTGCTCTGATAGCGGCTTCAATATACTTGTGTCCATCCTGCTGATAGCCGCTGATGGCAATAAACAAATTGCCGGGTTTTAGATTTCTCGAATCCGATGTGATACCGGTTATTTCAATCCCTTGCCAGTCTTTCCTAATAGACTCAGGCTTTATGGATGAAGATAAAAGCAGCTGATGTAAATTCATAGGTGACAAACTCCTTCATTTCTCTATTTCACACATGGTTCGAAACTCGTCTTCTTTTTCTATCCTTTTGGCACTGAACCCATTTTTTCATATTATTTGCTGAATGATTCGCTTTAAATGCCGTTATATAATGGAAAACAAAGAAAGCGCGCCTGAATTCGGCGCGCCCTGGATCGTTTATTTTGGCTTTGTCATGTTTTCCGGAACTACATATTGATCAAATTGTTCTCCCGTCAGCAGATTAAGTTCGATCGATGCCTCTTTAAGAGTCAATCCTTCTTTGTGGGCATGCTTGGCAATTTTCGCTGCATTCTCATATCCAATATGAGGATTTAACGCTGTTACAAGCATGAGTGATTCATTTAAGTATTTTTTTATCACTTCATCATTTGGCTCAATTCCTTTAGCACAGTGAACATTGAAGGAATTGATCGCATCCGCAAGCAGCCGGACTGATTGCAGGAAATTATAGAGAATTACAGGCTTATAAACATTCAATTCAAAATTCCCCTGGCTTGCGGCAAAACCGATGGCTGCATCATTCCCCATTACCTGTACCGCTGCCATCGTTAATGCTTCACTTTGCGTTGGATTGACCTTCCCCGGCATAATGGAGCTTCCAGGCTCATTTTCCGGAATGGAAAGCTCTCCGATCCCGCAACGGGGACCGCTTGCTAAAAAGCGAACATCATTTGCAATTTTCATGGCATCCGCTGCAAGTCCCTTAATTGCTCCATGTGCATACACCATTTCGTCATGAGATGTTAAGGCGTGAAATTTATTAGCAGATGAAACAAACGGCATGCCCGTATAGTTGGCAATTTCGGCAGCGGTCATGTCACCGAATTCAGGATGTGCATTAATTCCGGTTCCGACAGCGGTTCCGCCAACCGCAAGATTAAGAAGGTGTGATGCTCCTTCCTCAATCATTCCTTTTGATCTTTCCAGCATATACGACCAGCCGCTTATTTCCTGTCCTAATGTAATAGGTGTTGCGTCCTGAAGATGAGTTCGGCCGATTTTTACGAGGTCCTTGAATTTCTCCGACTTCTCGTTCAGCGTGATCCGAAGCTGTTCTACGGCTGGAATGAGACGCTCCTTCACTGCTTTCAATGCAGCAATATGCATGGCGGTTGGAAACGTATCATTCGAGCTTTGACCCATGTTCACATCATCATTCGGATGAATACTAGTTTCTTCCTTTTCAAGCAATTCGTTTGCTCTCCGGGCTGCGACCTCATTCACATTCATATTGCTTTGCGTACCGCTGCCGGTTTGCCAGACAACAAGGGGGAACTGATCATCCCATTTTCCATCAAGAATTTCATCGCACGCTTTTACGATCGCTTGTGATTTTTCGCTCGACAGCTTGCCCAGCTGCTCATTAGCAATGGCTGCGCTTCGTTTTAGAACAGCAAAAGCATAGATGACTTCAAGCGGCATTTTCTCCGTGCCGATTTTAAAATTTTCTTTACTCCGCTGTGTTTGCGCGCCCCATAGTTTGTCCGCAGGTACTTCAATTTCACCCATTGTGTCCCTTTCGATTCTTGTCTCCATTATTCATCCCTCCCCTAGTTTCTATCCCCTTTGCGCTTAGACGCTAATCAAAAAAGAATGGAAATTCCTCTTTTAACAAGGAAAAAAGCATGACATCCTCATACTGCCCATTCATACGCTCATATTTACGCAGCCGGCCTTCATGCTGGAAATGGAGTTTTTCCAAAAGGTGAATAGACGGCTTGTTTTCAGGAACCACTTTTGCTTCAATCCGGTTTGCCTCCATTACAATGAAGGCATGATCCAAAAGAAGGAGAAGGGCCTCTTCCATATAGCCCATCCCCCAATACTGTTTGCCAAGCTCATAACCGATTTCACCCCGTGCATTCTCCTCGTCCCAGTCATTAAATCCGCAAGTTCCCAGAATTTCTTCTGTATTCAGGTCAAGAATCGACCATCTGTATGCTTTTTTCCTCCCAGCCAGCGATCGGAGAATGTAGATCATAGACCTCACTTCTGTAATGGTCGCAGCAGCCTGCATATTTAAATATCGGACAACCTCAGGATCGGACCAAATAGGATAAAGTTTCTCTGCGTCCCTTTCTTCCAGCTCCCGAAGCCGGATTCTTGCTCCAGCTTTTCTCATCGCTGCTCCCCTAAAGACTGGCTCTTTAATTTCAAATCCAAGTAGATGCGCTGATCTTTGGAATACTTGTACTTAGGATTGGTTCTTCCATATTCTTTTGATGTATATGTAACCGTATAATTTTTTTCAAAAGACTGGATGATCGCATCCAATTCTTCTTTATTACCCATTATCCGAATTTGTGCCACTTAAATCTTCCTTTTCCGTATGATTTCATCATCTTACCGGGTACTAAATGGAATGTCCAGAGGAAGATTCTTTTTCCCGCCGCTCATTCTTTCTTTATAATAAAGCTCTGTTAAACTTGGCTTTTGATTGCAGCTAGCAGGCGCTCGCTTTCCACTCCAATCAACAGGTGTTAAAAATTAACACCTGGCATTAACAAAGCCTATAATAAAAGAGAATGAAACCTTCTTAATAGATAAAACGTAGTATCACTAAAACACATGAAGAGGAGACATGATTATGGATACGAAAGAATCACTTCAGCATTCCTTATCCGAAGTAGATAAGTGGGAGAAAGATCAGCAGGGGTTATGGTTTTGGGAAAAAATCACCCGTCTTCCGTTTAAACTGCTGGACAAAATCACTCCCGCCTTCATACAAAAGAAAATCGGTGACCTTCTTGATGAAATCGGAAATTACGTTCAAACAGGCGGAAAATATCTAACTCAGGAAAAAATGATGCTTAAAAAGCTGTCAGAACAAACAGGAAGCGAAATCGAAACCATTGAAGATGCCTCTAAAGTATCTGTTCAGGATATGAAAAAAGTGTGTCTTGATATACGGGAATCCCGTGGCAATATCGCGACCGTTCAAGGTGCTTCTACTGGTTTCGGTGGAATGTTCACGCTGGCCATCGATATTCCTGTCCTTTTAGGGCTTTCTCTTAAAACACTCCAGGAAATTGCGATTGCGCATGGATACGACCCAAGCAAAAAAGAAGAACGGGTTTTTATCGTAAAATGCCTGCAGTTCGCATCTGCTGACATTGTCGGGAAGCAGGCCGTTTTAAATGAGCTATCCGGCTATCACACAAAAACTCATTCCTCTGAAGTCTTCTCCCAGCTCCAAGGATGGCGGGAAGTCATGTATTCATACAGGGATACATACGGAATAAAAAAACTGCTGCAAATGATCCCTGTTGCTGGCATGGTTTTTGGGGCTCTGACGAATCGTTCCATGATCAAGGAGCTTGCAGAAACAGGCACAATGCTTTATCAGAAGAGAAGAATTTTGGCGAAGCTGGATGAAATGGAAAAAGCAGAGCAGGAACCTGCATCCATTGAGGGCAGTGAAACACCAGCTCTTCCATCTGACGAATAGGCAAAACGACAGAGGGTTCCGGGACGACCGCCGGGATCCTCTGTTTTTGATTTGTCATTTTGTCTTCAACAGCACATCGAAGGCTGTAAATCCGTTTATTTCTCCATCTGGAAGGCTATAACAATATTAATCTTTCAGGAGGTGGATGAAAATGGCTTTTGAAAAAGACTCCGCGATTCACGATGAAAAGATAGAAAGCAAAATGGATCAGATGAGCAAGGAGGAAATGGACAGCATCTTGGATAACTTTGAGCATTTCAAATCGTACCTGCATGATAAAGTCAGCAAAGGGGAAAAGCTCGGGCTAAGTGAAGACATTCTGGCGAAAGCTGCAAAAACAGCAGCTGAATATTTAGCAAATAATGCAGAGCCAAAAAACCGTGAGGAGTATTTGCTGAAGGAACTGTGGAAATCAGGAAACGATGAACAGCGTACACATCTCTCCCATATCCTTGTGAAATTAGCCAAAAATGAAGCATAATAACTGCCCGAAAGGATGTTTTGCATGCAAAACAAAGTTGTGATCATTTCAGGAGCCACCTCAGGAATTGGAATGGCCGCGGCTCTTACATTTGCTGAAAAAGGCGCTAGCGTATATGCACTTGGCAGAAATGAAGAGAGCGGCAAGCAGCTAGAATCAAAAGCAGAAAATCTCAAAGGCTCGATTACTTTTTCTAAAACAGATGTCGATCGTGAAGAAAGTATAAAGGAATTTTTCGAAAGTCTCGGGGAAGAACAGGACGGATTCCACGTTCTTTTCAACAATGCGGGGATAGGCAATACAGCTATCGGACCGCTTAGCAGAATTGATGAGGAAGATTGGGAGAAGCTTTTTAATACGAATTTAAAGTCCCAGTACTTCATGATTAAGCATGCGGAGAAATACTTCTCAAAAAATGAGCCTGTCAGCATCATCAACAACGCGGCTATTGTCGGAAGCGAGAAATTCCCGCCTGCTCTCCCAGCATACAGCGCAAGTAAAGCAGGCGTTATTGCCATGACGAAATCGCTCGCCTCCCGCTTTGCGAAACGGAATGTCCGGGTAAACGCCATTTCGCCGGGTCCAGTTGATACTAAACTTGCCAGAGGTCTTTATCCAAATGAAGAATCCTATGAAAAGGCAGAAAAAAATCATCCACGAGGCAAATTCGGCAGACCCGAAGAAATTGCAAAAGCTGTCTACTTTCTGGCAAGTCCCGATTCCAGTTATATCAATGGGCATAACCTGATTATAGATGGCGGTTATTCTCTTTAAATTTTTAAAATCCCATAGCAGCAAAGTTTGATTACAAAAAAGAGGCTTCAAACGGCCTCTTTTTTACTGGTCTGCAGGTATTTTATTTTTATTGAAGCTGCTTACTGCATAGCCAGCTGCAGCACCAGCAATTGCCGGAAGCAGCCAGCCGATTCCCTGCGCAGAAAGCGGAATGGCATGAAACAAGCTATCAAGGCTCCCTTTTAATAGAGACTTGTTTAGAAATTCAGTGACACTGTACACTCCTGTGAAGAATACGGCTATATAATAAACAGGCTGATGGTTTTTGAATACTTTCTCCATTAATCCGATTGTCACCAATACCACTAGGATTGGATAAATGGCACTTAAAATCGGAACGGAAATACTCAATATCTGATCCAGCCCAAGGTTTGCAATCAGCATACTGGCAAGTGTAAATATAGCTGTCCACATTCGATAAGAGACGGATGGAAGCAATTTATAAAAATACTGGCTGCAGGCAATCACGAGACCGATTGATACGCTTAGACAAGCTAAGGTAAACAATACACCAAGAATAACTACACCTGCTTCACCAAATAGATTGCTCGTTAGCAGGGTCAGAACGCCAGCTCCATTTGCCGCTTTTCCATATCCGGCAGACGAGGCACCAAGATAAGCAAGAATACTATAAACGACAGCCAGCAAAATTCCGGCTCCGATTCCGACCGTTATCATGCTGCGGGAAACCTGTCTTTCTGTTTTCATCCCTCTGGAACGGACTGTGTTTGTAATAAGAACACCGAATGCCATTGCCCCGAGAGCATCCATTGTTAAATAGCCATCAAGAAAGCCCTGGAAAAAAGAATTGTCCTGATAAATTTTCTCAGGAGCTCCAAATGGCGCTTGGGGTGTAAACAAATTTCTGACGAACAAAACAGCAATGATCGTAAGGGTGATAGGAGCTAACACTTTACCAAGCCGGTCTATAAGTTTAGAAGGAGAAAGACTCAGCCAGAGAACCAATCCAAAAAACACGAGTGTGTAAAGGCCTAATGCCATGGGCTGTGCTGATGTGCCCGTTTGGATAAACGGCTTCATTCCCATTTCATAAGCAATTGTAGCCGCCCGCGGAATCGCAAGCCCAGGTCCGATACATAGATAAATAACAATTGGAAAAATAAGAGCAAAATATGGATGGACCTTCTCATTTAAATTCTCTGCTGTACCATGGATTGCAATAGCTATCACAACCATGACAGGAAGTCCAACAGCTGTTGCGATAAACCCGGCAAGTGATAAGAACGTATGAGTTCCAGCTGAATATCCAAGGAACGTTGGGAAAATAAGATTTCCCGCTCCGAAAAACATTGAAAACAGCATGACGCTGATCAGAACCCGATCCTTCCCGCTAAGTTTTTCCATCGTCCTCTCCTCCTCTTCAATTAAAAGATAATTATGAAGTATAACAACTTGAAAAAGATTTGGCTATAGCTTTCGAAAAATACTAAAATTTTAAATAAATTGTAAGGGTATTCAAGATTTTTTGCATAGACGAATGGCCTTGGAGGGGGTCGTTCCTGCGGATTTTTTGTCAGACAAACTTTTATTCCAGCCGACTGGGGGCTTTTTCCGGCTGGGACACGCTCTTTTCCAGCCGCGCGGATTCCCTTTTCGGCCGCTTCAAGGCTCTTTCCAGCCATTCTTTGTTTTCCAGCCGAACCGGGGTTTTTTCCGGCCGGTTCACGCTCTTTTCCAGCCGCGCGGATCCCTTTTTCAGCCGCTTTAAGGCTCTTTCCAGCCATTCTTTGTTTTCCAGCCGAACCGGGGTTTTTTCCGGCCGGTTCACGCTCTTTTCCAGCGGGATGGATCCCTTTTTCGGCCGCTCCAAGGCTCTTTCCAGCCATTCTTTGTTTTCCAGCCGAACCGGTACTCTTTCTGGCGGGGGCACGCTCTTTTCCAGCCGCGCGGATCCCTTTTTCAGCCGCTTCAAGACTCTTTCCAGCCATTCTTTGTTTTCCAGCCGAACCAGTACTCTTTCCGGCGGGGGCACGCTCTTTTCCAGCCGCGCAGATCCTTTTTCAGCCGCTTCAAGGCTCTTTCCAGCCATTCTCTAGTTTCCAGCCGAACCGGGGTTTTTCCGGCCGGTTCACGCTCTTTTCCAGCCGGTCCACCGGTTACCTTTTCTCCAGTTTTCCATGTATTTCAGCAGTGATTGCTTCGGAATTCGCGATACGCGTGAGGAATTTATAACCGGTGTGAGGTTAATTGCTGACTATTGGAGGTTAATTGCTGACTTCCTGCAAGGAATTGCTGACTTTATTAGACTAATTGCTGACTTTTGAATCATAATTGCTGACTTCCACCAAACTGAACCATTGCTGACTCCATAAATTAATTGCTGATTTAGGAAGAAATGGGTAGTTTTCATCAAGATTCTATTTAACAATTGCTCCATATCCTATCATTCACTTTGAGAACGTTACTATTCACTTGCACGGTGACAAACCTGAACTGTTCAGTACTTCGCAATATGGATTTCTGCAAAAACACAAAACAAAAAAACAGGCCGCTGATCCCAGCGGCCTGCTCTCCTGCTAATTATTATTTACGGATCCAAACCATACCTGCAGAGTTGTCTTTCGCTTCGCCCATTACTTGAACTTTCAAGCCGTTGCGAGGAAGGATTTTTCCTGCGTCAGGAAGATCGTAGTCGATGTATGTCTGAGAGTCATCGAACAATGTGTTGCCAAGCATTCCTTTGAACGTGTAATCTCCGCGTGTTGGAGAAGATACGAAGAATTCAGGCGTTTTGTCCCATGAGAATGCTGCATCTGCTACTTGGTAGCGAGTGCTATTTACTGCTGTTTTCTGGCCATTTAGTGTACCCATTACTGTTTCAGGATGCGAATCAACTACTCCGATGAATCCGTAGCCCGGGTGATGTGCAGGTCCAGTCCAGTTATCCAAGTAGCTTTCATCTCCATACCATACGAGCATTCCAGTATTGTATTTCGCACCTCTTGAGAATGCTAATGCTTTATCAGATCCTGCATAGTTTCTCCACTCAAGGTAGTAGTAGTTATCCTTGTAGTAGTTTCCATCAGAGACGATGAAGCCATTAAGCGTCATTTTTGGGGTGCCCTCTGCATCATCAGAAAGGACAACTTTTCCGTCAACTGTCAGCGTTGCATTATCAAGACCGAAGCCATCAAGGGCTAATCCGCCGTCTGTTACGTAGTTGAATTCCAACTTGATTTTGCTGCCTTTAAATTGGCTGAGGTCATAGGACTTGTCTACCCATTGGCCTAATGAAGATTCGGAGGACGCATCGCCTTTCGTATCATCATTTCCGATTGTATCAACAAGAACTTTCGTGCCATCTTCTTTTACTGCATTTACATACAAGTAGTCATACTCAAACTCAACATCGAAGTATGCTTTGTAATCAAATTTAGCTGTAGTAGCAGCCGTCAAATCAAATACAGGTGTGCTCATAGACGTATTAAGATCGTCACCTTTTGTGCTGTAGTAGTATTTATTTCCGAATGCAGGGGCAATTCCTTTTACTGCTTTTTTCGGAAGGTTGATTTTAACGATTCCCGGGTTCTTTGACTTCGTTACACTTTGGTCGATTACCGTTGAGTAGCCGAATGGATTAATCTCATTGTAATCAATCTCTGTAATGTTTGCCCAGTTTCCGCCCATTCCTTTTTGGAAGAACTCTTTGTTCATTGGAGAGAAGCTTGTTGGTTCTGTTCCGGCAATGTTTCCGTTCCAGCTTCCGCCGCTCATGATCGACCAGGATGCAACCGGCTCGCCAGCTCCTGTGTATTGAGTGTCATACTCATCCGGAAGACCAAGGTCATGTCCAAATTCATGAGCGAATACCCCTACTGCTCCATCTTCAGGCTGTACTGTGTAGTCAAATGCCGCCATTTGTCCACCCCAATATTGTGGAGTAGAAGATGTCGTTCCTGGAATACGGTATGGCTGAGTACCAATTGTCCATCTGTGAGACCAAATAGCATCATTGCCAAGACGTCCGCCGCCAGCTTCCTGACCTGTACCAGCATGGATGATCATCAAGTGATCCACCAGTCCGTCCGGCTCGTTTTGGTTGCCGTCTCCATCTAAATCGTATTGATCAAAATGATCGTATTCAGATAGGTTGATGCCCGCTGCTACCGCAGAATTCAATGCATCCTTTACCAGGTCGCGTGCTCCTTTAGGACTTTGGTTATCATGTCCGCCATTCGGATTATCATCGCCGTATTCCTTCGCTTTTCCAGGGACCGTCAGCCAGTCAGAGACTACGCCATTAACCGTGTAGCTTCCGCCTGATTGCTCTTCGTAATATTGCTTGAAGGTTTTGATTTTTTCACCGTTAAACATCGTGAACTCTTCGTTGCCGAACATTAGCTTCTGATAATGTTCTTTATTAAAATCATCGGCATACATGTAACCCTTTTCCTGGTCTACATTGTTATGTTTAAAATCGGAGAATTCAGTAAGCAAAACCAGAACTTTATCTTCACGGACTTTTCCGTTGTAAGCTGTTCCTTTGGCCGGATCTACTTTTACTAACCCATTCGGCTTGCCCTTCGATGCTTTGTTTTTACCGAACTGTTTTTTAATTTTTTCTTTTTGCTTATTCATGAAATCTTTTACTTTCGTATCCATGGCATGTCCGTGTGAATCTGCTGCTACTGAGGGCTTTTGTCCTTCTTTTTTCTGAATATAGGATTTGACCGCTCTATTAATCTCTGTCTGTGTAGCAGATTTAGAAATCACACCTTGTTCTTTTAATGCTTCTGCTAATCTTTCTTCAGGAATTGTGTTGTAATCAATAGGTGCTGATTCAATTGCTGAACTCGTTTCGGCAGCAGATGCTTGTCCTGTAGCAGGAAGCATTGTACCAAGCAGCAGTCCGCTTGCTACTGCTGTACCAATCGCCGCTTTTTGCAGGCGCTGGCTATTTCTTTTAACTGATCTTTTTAATTTCCTCAACCCAAGACCCCCTGTAATCACAAAAAAATGAGTAAAATTAGACATTTTTTCATGAAAATGAAATTTTTTCATTACAAAACTATTATAATTCTAATCTGAATAGAATAAATAGTCCGAATTTTCTATTTTATAAAAATTCCTTTTGAGGTCTTTGTCCCTATGTTTTTCGTCATGTTTTGATTTCACTTTACATCATATACCAATAAATGGATGGCGAACTGGATAGATAGTCAGATTTGCATCCCCGCTGCAAATAAAATAAAAAACCCAGAGAAAAGCCCCCGGGCATAGCGATTATATTATTCTGCACTTGTATTTGCTGGCTTTTGAGCGATTTGCTTGCCTTCAGCGGAGGCTTTAGCAGCTGATGCCTGCTTCGCTTCGGCCTGTGCTTGAGCACTCACCTTTTTCATCTCATCAGCAATGGCCGTCTTTTCAGCAGGATCCATTACTTCTGTATGTTTAAAACCAATCATGACCGCTAAAATCCCCATTACTGCAAGTGTAGACCAAAAACCTTTAATAAGTTTCATGACGATTCCTCCCGATTTTTATTTGGATGAGCTCCATGTTCCTGTTCTTCTGGGGTCTGCTGCTCCGGATACTTTTTTGGTGTCTTTATCTATGGTCAAGGCCATTACGCCTCCATAATAGAAAGGTGACTCTTTCACCCGGACGTCATAACCGCGCTTTTCAAGTTTATTTCTCACATTTTCAGGATAGCCGGGCTCCATTGTAATCTCGTTATCTTCAATGTAGAAACGCCGCTGATTAATAGCTTCCTGCCAGGACGATCCGAAAAATTCTCTCTGCACCAGAACCTGTGCAAGGACCGTCGGAATTCTTTTCCCCCCCGGGGTTCCAATTCCAACTATTTCTTTATCATTTTCCAGAATGGATGGAGATGTATAATTGTTCGGTCTTTTTCCCGGCTCCATTCGATTAGCAGATTCGGGGTCTTCACTGAAATTACTGAGTGCATTGTTCATGAATATACCATTGACCTGCTCTTTGGATCCGAAAAATTCTCCAAGTGTATTCGTTACGGATATGATCGTCCCCTCTTTATCTTTGATAACAAAGTGGGTGGTATTATCGTGGTCTTCTTCATCTGCTTCGGAATTGTTGACCTCTATGTCAAAAGATGCTTTATCAAAATCCATATCCTCAGCCATGTTTTCCAAGTGCTTGTCCGAAAGAAGCCTCTCCGTATCTACCTGACCGAAAGCAGGATCCTGAATTTCGGATATACGCTCGTGATAAACATGTTTTGTAAACTCACCCATTAAATGAGTAGAATTGGTTACCTCATTGGACTTGAATTCTCCCTTATACATATCTGCCAGTTTTAAGATTTGCAGAAGTGATATTCCGCCTGCCGAAGGAGGAGCTGACATGACTGTATATCCGCCAAATTTCCCTTCCAGCGGTTTTTCTTCCTTCACTTCGTAATTTTTCAAATCCTCCAGATTGACCCGGTCCAATTCTTTTGCCAATGATTCTCCCATTTCCCCTGAATAAAACCCTTTGCTTCCCTGTCTTTGAATAGCTTGAAGTGTTTTAGCAAGCTCCGGCTGCTTGATCACTCCGTTCGGTTTTACCGGCTTGCCATCCGGATAAAACGGTTCCGGCAGCTTGCCTTTAAATTGGTCCTGTGCTTCCGCAAGCCGCTGTGAAAGAAATGAGTCGGCTTTGTAGCCTTTGCTTGCATAATGTATTGCCGGTTCAATCAGTTCGGACATGTTCATTTTCCCCTGCTCCTTATGAGCAAGCTCCAGACCTTTTACAAAACCGGGAACGGCAATCTGATCTTTTGATCCTTTTCCGTTCTGAGGTGCAGAATCTTTATAATCGTATACTTTCTTAATTTTTTTATCCGGGTTATAAACGACCATCATTCCTCCGCCGCCCGGGCCTGATCCGTATGGTTCCGTAACACCTAACACGTAGGAAACGGCTACAGCGGCATCCATGGCATTGCCTCCGCTGTTCATGACCTTCATCCCTGCCTGAACAGCTAGAGGATGGTTTGCACTGACGGCCGCTTGCCCTTCAGCCGAACGATTTAGGATTCCGGATTGTGCGACGAGCAATATGACAATGAGAAGAATTGCCAGTGCTGTCCAAAGACGTTTCTTTCTCATGTGCATCCCTGCTTTAATCGAGTTTTTTTGAGAGGTCCTTTTCAAAAATAAGTTTCCCGTTCTCTTCCTTCCAATCCAGGTTCTTTGAATTTTTCGTCAGCTGCTGAATCATTTTCTTTTTCTGCAGCTCATTCATTTCCCTGATTGGTGCCGGCTGGCCGGCTTTTATTTCAAGCGGGGTCAGCTCAAATCTTGCCTTTCCGTCTGCCATCAGCCTCATTTGTGCAATGGCACTTTCCCTTGTTCTGCTCCAGCCCTGATCAAATACAAAATTTCCAAGACTGTAGAAAATCACACTGTCCTTATAAACTTCAACAGGTGACAATACATGCGGATGATGACCGATTATCACATCTGCTCCGGCATCCGCCAGTGCCTTAGCCAGATCTTTCTGGCGGGGATGAGGGGTCGTATCGTACTCCTGCCCCCAATGAGCATTAACGAATACAAAATCCGCTTTCTTTTTGGCTTCTGCTATCATGGGAACGAAGTTTTTCGGCTCCATCGCCAAAACCCCGCTGTTGTATTCAGTCGCTTTTGTTCCCTCTGCGTACACATCCGTAAAGGCTAGGGTTGCAACTTTTATTCCATTATACTCGCGATAGGAAATGGAATTTTTCGCATCCTTCAGGTTGCTTCCGGCTCCGACTGGATCGATCCCATGCTCTTTTAATGTCTTTCTCGTATCATTTAGCCCCTGGACGTTATAATCCATCGCATGGGTATTGGCGAGACTGACAGCTGAAAAGTTGAGATTTTGAAGTGTCTGAGCTGATTGTTTGTCCGTTCTCAGCTGAATGCTTTTCGATTCATTCTTTGGTGCTGATTCGTCCAAAGTAATCGGGTGGTCAAAATTCGCTGTAATATAATCAGAGTTTTGAAGCAGCGGCTTAACCTGCTGAAACAAATAATCCTGTCCTTTAATGTCGGTTACCTTCTCTACATCCCGTCCCATCATGATGTCGCCCATGAAGGAGGCAGTGAACACCTCGTTTTTATATTGGGTTACGGCTGGGGCCGGAGGTCTGTCCGCAAAGGAAAAACCGAACATAATTCCTGCAGTGGCAATTAGACCGATCACTGCATGAGTTTTTGAATTCCGCCGGTTCCTTTTAATAAACCGCAGGAGCTTCTCTTCGAAATTAAGCTCTTTTCCATTTGGATGGCTCACGTTTTTCTCCTCCCCTTAGAAAATATAGTAAAGCGTCATAAGCAGGAATGTAGCTCCGCTTAGCAAAAGCGTACTTCCGATTGTAAGCGCCATTCCCTGTTTTTGCATCGTATTGGCAATTAATCCAGGGACGATGATTCCGATTCCCCTAAATTCAAAAATCTCAAAAGGAAGAATAGGATACGTGTAATCAAAAGCTAATTTCAGCAATATTCCTACAGTAAGCATGGCAGCAAATTTTCTTCTTCCATAAAGAATGACGATTTTGGCTATTCCATATGTAACGATTAAATAGGTAAGCAAGCTGATGAAGAAAACCACAGCAAGGAAAACCGGCTGGTCAAATACAAGTGCCAAGTATCCCGGAACAATCAGTCCCGCTGGGATGACCCCCGTTTTTTCAGTGAATAGCAAGCTTAGCAATACCCCGAGAACCAGGGCTATGTATAAATCAGATCCGAACAATGACTCTTCCTCCTAACTGACAAATTGCTTAATTTTATAGTCTTCCAATCTTTCAATTAACGGTGTAGCGGCACCATGGATATTTCCTACTCCATAAATTGCGCGTCCGCTCATCATTGGCTCAAGAACAGCCAATATTTCTTCTGTTGAATACCCTTCCAGATTGTGAAAATTGTCAGCAGGAATGTTTCCAGCCTCATATGAATCAACAATTGGCTGTGTAGTATCACCTATTATCACGACATCTCCAGCAGGAATATATGGCAGTACGTCATTTGCAAATTGAATGGTCCGGTCTACCCGGTCATGACGGCAGTTCATAATGACGACCGCATTCTTTGTCGGATACCCTAGATCCTCAACCCTTTTCCAAATGTTAATCGTAGACGAGGCATCATTTGCCGCAAATCCATTTACGAAATATCCCGGGTTGCCCGCATCGGCGAGCGGAAGAATTTTCATGGCACCTGGATCAGGCGGAGCATTCAGCATGCCCCGAAAGGCTGTTTTTTCATCGATTCCCAACGCGTCTGCAACTGCCAGAGCAAGAGATGCATTGTCTGGAAAAACCATGTATTCAAAGCTCTTTAGAAATTGTTCGGAAATTCTTGTATTATCACAAACAATTAAAGTTGAATTGCGTTTTTCTGCTTCTTTCCGGTAGTACTCAATATATGGACTCTCATTGACGATAACGTGCCCGTTATGTGGGATCGTAGCTACGAATGCCTCTGCAACCTCATCAAGAGTCGGCCCCATTACATCCATGTGGTCCTCTAATACATTCACAATAATTCCAATATTCGCCTGAAGCATATCCTCCTGAAAGATAATCTGATAATCGGGATTTACGGCCATGCATTCGCTCACAAGCGCATTCGCGTTCATTTCAGCTACTTCTTGAATCACACGTCTTTGCTCGCCGATATTTGGACCTTCAGGCCGTCTGACAATCGGTCTTTCTTCTTTCGTATTCCAGTACATCATCCTTGCATCCGTACCTGTTGTTTTTCCGACTGTTTTGTACCCGGCTTCCTTTACCACACCATAAATAAGTCTTGTAACGGTTGATTTCCCCCGGATTCCGTTAATGTTAATCCGAACCGGAATGGAATCAAGCCGCTTTTGGTGGCGCCGCTTTTCAATGATGCCCAGCAGCAGGACGAAAACAGCAGCCGCGAAAATGACCCACACGTAACCTCATCTCCTCTATTTGTTTTCATCAGCGTGTATTAGTAAACCCATGTCTACTTTATGGATTTACCGCACAGAATAATAGATGATAAAAGTTCGAAGTCCCGTTTTGACAATATGCTGGCATGTATGTGGAACGGCTCATAAATTTAGACTTTTCAAACTTCTAAGTCCGATTAAAAAAAGCGGATTTATTGCATAACCCTGCTTTAAAAGGGTTTTGTCAGAAAATTTCTCTGATCATCTTTTTCCATAATTTCTTCCTGCTGATAGTTAAAGGATATCTATAGGATGATTCTCACATTGTAAAGGAATGTAAAAGTTTAGGAAGGGTACGAAGTGAGGAGTTATTTATGTAAAGGTTTACACAAAATGCGGTTCTGACTAATACTGGTGACTATTGGCGCCGGCTCATAAATCAAAGGTCATGATTCATTCAAGTAAAGGGGAGTCTTTTCTCCTGTTCTTTGTAAATTTCATGCAAAGCAGCTGCTAAGACTCTGCTTTTGCAGGAAGCAGAAAAAACAGAAAAAGCTGAATGGACATGCATTCAGCTTAGAAATTAAATCGACTTCTCATATTTGCAAAACCCTTTACTGCTTCCTTTAAGGAGGTATCCGGCAGATTGATAAAAGATGTTCAGGGATGGGTTGGATTCAATACAATCCAGTCTGATTCGGTCCCTCCCATTATATTCAATTCCTTGTTCTGCCCAAGTCAGAATTTTTCTTCCTAAGCCAGACCCTTTAAAAGATTTGGCTGTTACGAGCTTGTGCAAATAAATGGAAAGGCTTTGCTTTTCATCACCCCATAGACGGCGATCCCAATCTCCTGGTTGAGGAAGAAGCATGACCATGCCGGCCACCAATCCCCCTTTTTCAAATAGAAATACTTCCCCCATTTTAATTGAAGCAGCGAGCCCGTCTAATTCACCGTTTTCCAGCAGCTCACTCCATTGTGCAGAACCTTTTTCCTTGAGCCAAGCAGCAGCTTCCTTTAGCAGTAAAGCGATTGTTTGAGTATCTGCCGGCTCAGCCAATTTGACAGTAAATCCGTCCGGGATGGAATTCTGCTTGATACGAAAATTCATATATCCACCTCATTTCCGTATCTGATTGTACTACTTTTCCAAATAGACTGCGAACCATCCTCCTTCTTTTACAACAGGACGAATGGAAGAAATCCCAAGTCCGGCTTCAGCTGCCACTGTTTTCAGCTCTTTCTCGGTTGGGATGGGGTGAAGATTATCAAATGCGGAAAAGAAGCTATTAAAAACACTCGAGAATTGTTTCCCGTATTTGGCATGACGCATTGGGGTTATGATGGCTATACCTCCCCCTTTTTTCAGCCAGGTTCCAGCCTTCTTCAAAAGCTCTCCCCGCCGTTCCTGAGGTACATAGTGAAGCAGATTATTAATTAGAACTAAATCCCGGCTTTCCGAACTCTCCCATTCAAATGCATCCTGGCACTCAATCTTCAAATCAGGGTACTCCCTGCATCTCACTTTCGCTTCATTTGCCACTCCTTCATTTAGTTCAATTCCCGTTAAAAGGAGATCTGGAAAATCCTTCGATAATCGCTTTAAATATCCGGCATGGCCGCACCCTGCATCGAGCACGCTTTTGGCCTTCGTTTTTTTCACAAGCTGATAAATAACAGGATAGGCGACCTGCTCAAGGATCGAAGAGGTTTGAGCCACCACTTCCCCGTGCTGCTCATGATCAAAAGTCTGTTTATTTTCTGTTGTCATAATAGCCGGATAGCTAAGCAGAGCAGGTATGTGAAGTTCCATCATTTCCTTTAGAATAACCCCGGTCGATTGGGGGTTTTTCTTGCCAGACGGCAGCATGAAGCTTCGAGAAGTACGAAATCGGCCTTTTGACGCCTTTTTCATATATCTGATTGAAAGACCTACATCCATCCACCGCTCTAATAAGTCTTTTTTAAGAGAGTTCGCTTGAGCTACCTCTGTTATCGTTTTGGGCTTACGAAATGATTCATATAAATCCAGCTCATACCCGACGTAGGCATGCCATGTATAAAGAAATGGCAGATTTTTTTTCATCCAGCCTTTCGCCTTCAGCACTCTGACATATTCATTCAGCAATCTATTTCCCTCCTTCTGTTTTCCAAGGGTAATCTGAAGATCTTGTGAACATAAACTTTTTTTGCAGGTTCATCAAATCCACATTGCTGCGAACGGGAAACAGACCTAATTGAATGAGCCGGTCATAAATGGTTTCCTTCCATATCCCAAGCCCGGACACATTCAGCATTTGTTTCGTATGCAGCCTGTCATCCCTTGTTGTCTGCAAAATACCTTTCTTTCTAAAGCCCGGAAAATAAGCAAAAGGCTTGGAGTACGTTAAGGCAGAAAGATGGCTGAGATTCAGAACATAGCGGGTTCTGGGCTTGCGGACGCGTTCATACCATTTTAAAAACCCTGGAGAGGTAATCCCATTTGCATACATCCAGCATAGTAATTCTCCGAGAATATCTCCATCCTGTATAGCAAGATTCATCCCTTCGCCAGCCATTGGATGGACACTGTGAGCGGCATCACCAACGAGCGCCTTATTTCCGTCTACATATTTGCTTGCATGATATCTGACGGGAATCATCAGATGAATGTCCCTCCAGCTTTTAATTTCATCGACATATCCGTCCAGGTCCGGGCAGAGCTCCTTGTAACAGCGATGAAAGAAAGAAATCCCTTTTTCTTTCATATTTTTATATTCTCCTGCCGGAATGAGATAGACCGTCCGGACACGGTTGTCAGGAAGCGGAAATAGTCCCAGAAATGTATAAGGAGTCGAAATCATTTTGCCTTCTTTCATAGAAGCCGGTCTGCTGAAAGAAACGGTTAAAAAGTGATGATCGTATTGACGCTCTTTAATAGAGGAGTTCATGGATTCCCTCGTCTTGGACTTTCTTCCTTCCGCGCCGATTACGTAATCTGCCTCAATTGACAAATCTTCTCCGTGATAATGAATAATGGCTTCATCATGATGAAATCCCTTAAACCTTGCAGGCTGGAGATAATTAAAGGAAGGATAGGCTTCTGCTGCCTTCAAAATGATATGTTTCAGCCCTTCATGCGGAATCATAAGGGAATAGGAAAAAGGACTGTTGATCATTCTGTAATCCATGCTTGCCTTGCCGGTTTCATAAAAGGTTTGATCTCTTTTTTTCATTTCATGAATATCGATATGATGAATGCGGTGGCCCTTTGCCTCTACCTCTTGAATTAGACCGATAGAATGAAAAATTTCCAGGCTTTTAGGCTGCAGCAGTTCACCCTTGTACGTATGAATTCCGCTTTTCGCCTGCTCAGCAACCGTTACATGAATTCCGCACATTGCAAGCTTCAAAGCAACGGTCAGACCTCCCACACCGCCGCCTATGACCAGAACGCTGGTTTTCATTTCCTCACCCTCTCATTCTGTCTTTTAAGATTTGAAAACCTGTTCTATTCAATTCTGCTTGAGCATCTCCGTCAACAGGTTCCAAATCATAAGCATAGGCATCTTTTTTAAAGCCAAATGCCAGAATTATGTAGTATGATTAAAAAAGATGTAATTGAAAGGTTGTGTACGATGGAAAACGAACTAAAATCCTATACCGGCACCGAGATTCAGGTCGGCGGCTTGGAATTTAGCTGGGATCTTGATCAAGGTACTTTTAAATATGAAAAGGACGATGCCGTTCTTTTTTGGATTGATTCTGCAATGAAAATCTTTTTTGATACCATTGAAGAAATTTCAGGCGATAAAGCTGCTGCCGTCGTTCTTGAAACAGCAGGCTTCAGACAGGGCATTATTGTAGGTGATTACTTCAAAAAACAAAACCTTACACTTAATGAGGTAGCTGCCGTTCTTCCTAACACCTATGCCTCTGCGGGATGGGGTAAAATGGAAATATCTCAGGTGAACCACGGCAGAAAGATGGCTATCATTCAGGTTAAGGACAGCTGGGAGTATAAAATCAACAAAGCTCAGGGAAAAACGAGACGCGGTACATTCACTCCCGGCCACTTTGCCGGAATCTTGTCCGGACTATTCGGGGTAAACATTTGGTATAAGGTACTTAAAAGCCAAATTGAAGGAGACAGTCATAGTGAATTTGAATACTTCCCTTCTGAAATGACGGTTCAGCAAAACATTCATGAATTCGCACGCCAGGAGCAATCTGAGCAGATTCGAAGGCTTGAGTATCTGGTGGATGAGCGAACCAGTGAATTGAATGAATTGATAAAGGAAATTTCCTCTCCCATTATTCCTGTACTAGAGGGAATTGTCGTCGTTCCGCTAATAGGAAAATATGATGAACAGCGGTCTCATGATCTTGTCCAGGAGACACTCCTCAATCTTCCGAAGCAAAAAGCTGAATATATGATTTTGGATTTAACTGCAATGAGCGAGGACGTTACAAAAGGAACCGTTGAGTTTATAGACCGGCTTGCAACGTCCGCCTCTTTGATTGGCACTAAAACGATTCTGGTCGGAATTTCTCCTGAATTCGCGATATCCATTGCAAAATCGGACAATAATTTATCTGCGTTTAATTGCTTTAGCACACTGCAGCATGGAATATATTTTGCCCTATCGGAACAGGGCAGGCAGATTACGTAATTGCGGGAATAGTAGAAGAATTGACTTGAACAGTGCCAAGTCCTGCAGATTATAGAAGAAAGATAGGGTTTTGATCGTGAGCCTGCGTCAAGCAGGTTTTTTTATATTTTTCTTTTAATGTGTCCGCATTCTAAATCCCCCAGTTCAAAGCGTTCCATCATTTGTCTGTATGCTTCAACCTGTCCTTCAAGACGCGCTCTTTCTGTCTCACCAAGGTCCTGGGCTCCAAGCTTCTCGCATAATTCTTCACCCGTAGTTTTTAAATAGGTGGCAATTGCTGATTCATTAAATGTATTCACCATTGGTTATTCCTCCTTTTTTGTATTATTCTGGGTAATACCCTTTGGTTTGGAAATGTAATCCTTTGAGTAGGCTGATGGGGGCAAGTGTCTTTCGTGCTCCGTAATGGAAAGGAAATGACCTCCTTAACATCAAAGCGCTATTAAACTTGACTGCTGATTTCCGCTTCAGACACTTGCTTATCCTTGGGCGGGCGGCGAGCCTCCGCAGCGCAGGCGCCTGCAGGGTCTCACCTGTCCCGCTGAACCCGCTGGAGTCTCGTGTCTTCCGCTTCAATCAGCATGTGTTAAAAATCACCTCCAGGCTTTGACGGAGGCATCAAAAAGACCGCCCTCATAAGGACGGTCTTTCTTGCTTATCTTTCGAAGTTGATATTCGCTTTTGTGTTGTTTTCAAACTGAGACTGAACTTCCACTTTCGTGATGTCCGTCACTTTCATTCCAAGTGTTTTGGAAAGCTGATCAAGGTATCCATTCCACGTAACATCTTTAGCAGGAATGACGCTGTCTTTAATTCTTAGCGCTTCAAGCAGGGCATAGATGCCTTTATATTCTTTCGTGCCGGCTGCTGTTTTCTTTTCGATGATTGCTTTAACGCTGTCGCCGTGAGCAAGGTATGTTACATGGTAGTAGTAGCCGTTCTTGTCTTCTACTTTCATGTAAAGCTTGCTGATATTGTAAGGATTGATAACGGCTGATTTTTCACCTTTTTTGAAGGAGAAGTCTACAGTTGCCATGTTGTTAAACCCGACTGAAGCTTTTGCACGCTGAACGTCAGAAGGTTTTACTCCAAGAGCATTGGACAAGCGTTTGATGACTTCCTCTTTGCTTAAGTTCAAGGAAAGATCAAGATTTTTCACAAACTCTGCAACTTTTTTGTTTGCTTCTTCGCCTGTTACTTCAATCGTTTTATTGCCGGATTCTTTTTTAATAGAAACCTTAACGATTCCTTTTTCTTCCTTGTAATCCACTTTGTACTTCGCATCTGTTAGTTCAATTGTGCCATTGAAGGTATCGACTGTTTTCCATAGGGAATTCACGTCAATTTTCTTCACTTGCTCAATTGTTCCCTGCGGAAGCTTAACTTCCGCTGCAGATGCTTGACCTGCCACGTTGACTGCAAGTGCTGCCGCCAATACTGCTGAAGCGATTTTCTTCATTTTCTTAGCACCCTCTCAAAGTAATTTAGTTACATGGATGCCGACCCTAAGCTGTAAGTTTAAAAATCTATGGATTAAAAGGAAGCAGCAAGAATCGATTCCTGCTCTTTTTCACCTGTAGGGAGGACTGCGTCGCGTCCGATTGAAATGTACTCAACGTGAAGCTTCTGCGCCTCTTCTGCTGTATAGCAGTTGCGGCCGTCAAATACGATTGGATTTTCCATAAACAGTCCAGACATTAGAAGCGCTTTTTCTACAATTTCTTTCCAGTCTGTTAAGATAAAGACTGCATCCGCTTCTTTGATTGCATCTTCAATTTGTTCTGCATATTGAACTTCTTCCGGCAGAATCGCTTTTGCATTTTCAGCAGCAATCGGATCATAGCCGATAATTTCTGCCCCTTCTTCTACCAGCTGTTTGGAAACAACAATTGACGCCGCTTCACGCATATCGTCCGTTTCAGGTTTGAACGCAAGACCAAGCAGGGCAATACGCTTTCCTTCAAGAGATCCTAAACGTTCTTTAGCCTTTTTAACCAAAAGCGTTTTTTGGTTCTCATTGATTTGGATAACGGATTTCAGAAGGTGGAAATCATGGCCGTGATCCTGAGAGATCTTCACAAGTGCATGCGTATCCTTCGGGAAGCAAGAGCCGCCGTAGCCGATTCCCGCATTAAGGAATTTGCTTCCGATCCGTGCATCCATTCCCATACCGTTTGCCACTTCATTTACATCAGCGCCCACTTTTTCGGAAAGATTCGCAATTTCGTTGATAAAGGAAATCTTCGTTGCCAGGAAGGCATTTGCTGCATACTTGATCATTTCTGCACTGCTGATGCTTGTTTTTAGAATAGGAAGTCCGAATGGCTTGTTGATTTCTTCAATGATATTAGCTGCTTCAACGTCGTCCGCCCCGATGACAATGCGGTCGCCATTGAAAGAATCATGGATAGCCGAACCTTCTCTTAAGAATTCAGGATTTGAAACGGCTTCCACCAGGTAGTTGTCCTGAAGATTGGCCATAACCAATTCGCGCACCTTGTAATTTGTTCCGAGCGGAACGGTACTCTTTGTTACGACCGTCACGTCGCGGGTGATGTTTTGGCCGATATCTCTTGCTGCTTTGTAGATATAGGAAAGGTTTGCGGAACCATCGTCAGACTGAGGAGTACCTACAGCAATATAAACAACATCTTTGTCTTTAAGGCCAATGATGTGGCTGTCTGTGAACTTCAGGCGGCCAGCCTCAATGTTTTTCAGCATTAATTCTTCAAGACCCGGTTCATAAATAGGGGAAATTCCTTTTTGAAGCAATTCTACTTTTTCAGAATTAATATCCAGGCACGTCACGTCATGCCCGATTTCAGAAAGACAAACTCCAGTAACAAGACCTACGTATCCAGTTCCGATAATGGCAATATTCATGATTATTCCTCCTTCTAAGCTTTACACCAAGACGTGCTTTTCCCAGCTGCAGCTGCAGCTGGGAACCAGTGGCACGTTTACGATAGGATGATTTCTTTCTCTTTTACAAGGCTGCTTAAATATTCGTGAACCTGATCTCCAAGGTCTCCACGCTCAAGAGCAAAATCAATGGTTGCTTTTACAAAACCGAATTTGTCTCCAACATCATAGCGTTTGCCTGCAAAGTTATAAGCTAGTACAGTTTGTGATTCATTCAGTATTTTGATTGCGTCAGTAAGCTGGATTTCGTTTCCGGAACCCGGTGGAAGCGTTTCAAGGATACTGAAGATCTCAGGCGTCAATATGTAACGGCCCATAATCGCATAGTTGGAAGGAGCTTGCTCAACCGCAGGCTTTTCCACAACTGTTGATAGAGATAGAACATCTTCTTCAAGTGTCTTGTTTTCAAGAGGAGCAATGATTCCATATTTGGAAACATCTTTATGCTCCACTTCCTGAACACCCAAAACAGAGGAATCATATTTTTCGAACACATCTATGAGCTGTTTTAAGCATGGAGTTTCGGACTTAACGATGTCGTCGCCAAGCAAAACGGCAAAAGGCTCATTTCCGATAAAGCTCTCTGCGCAATGGATCGCATGTCCAAGGCCGCGCGGCTCTTTTTGGCGCACATAGTGAATGTTTGCCATGTTGGATATCGACTGAATTTCCTCTAGCCTTTCAAACTTGCCTTTTTTGTAGAGCGTTTCCTCCAGCTCATAGGATTTATCGAAATGATCCTCTATGGCACGCTTACCGCGTCCGCTAATGACGAGAATATCTTCAATCCCCGATTTAATTGCTTCCTCCACAATGTATTGAATTGTTGGCTTGTCTACAATTGGGAGCATTTCCTTCGGCTGAGCTTTCGTAGCGGGAAGGAAACGGGTGCCTAAACCGGCTGCAGGAATAATCGCTTTACGTACTTTCATTAAAACCTCTCCATTCACATAAGATTCATCTCATCAGGCTAGCTTAGCCGCGTGTACCCCAAGCAGTTGAGCGAATAGTCAGAAGCGCCCAGAAGCGAAGCGGGCAAAGCAGGATTAGGAACAGCAAACCATATAACGGTGCGAGCAAGAATGTAAACGGCCTCTTGTAGGCGTAAAACACGTTACGGGCATAAGCCGATATAACAACGTAAGCCAAGTAGTAAATGAGCATGATCCAGCCCATGGTCGTAGACGTGAAGTAGATGGCAAGAATCAGTGAAATACCAAATGCAATCCAAAGGAACATTTCAAGCATGACCCATACAAAAACGTTCGGTTTCGTAAAACCAATTTTCATCGCAACAAGACTCTCACGGAAAAATGATTTATTCCAGCGTGATTGCTGCTTAAGCAGTGTGCGCAAATCTGTTGGAGCATCTGTAATACAGCGGGCAGTCGATTGATAAAGTGTCTTTCCTTCACGAATCGCATAGTTTGTCAGGCAGCGGTCATCACCAAGCTGAACCTGCTGTCCAAGGAACATTTGGTTTCCGTAGTGATCCAGGTTTTTCATTACTACTTCGCGTCTGTATGCACTTAATGGTCCGCTGCATACCAGAACATTATTTGTAACCGAGTGAGCAGCACGCTCTACACGGAAGGCATTGTCGTAGCGCATATCAATAAGACGGGTAAGAACATTATCAGTGCGGTTTCGGATATTTACGTGCCCTGTTGTAGCTGATACTTCAGGATTGTTAAATGGTTTTAGCAATTCGCGGACAGCGTTTGGAAATACAGTACAGTCTGAATCTACTGTTATAAATACATCTCCAGTTGCTTTTTCGAAAGCCCAGATTTGCGCATGGCGTTTCCCTTTATTTTGAGGAAGGCGATGAACAATCAAATTCGGCATTTTATAGTTGCCTTTAGCCAGCTCAGCGGCTGTTTCACCAATACCTGACATAAGGTTTTCTTTAAGTTTTAAAGTCGCCTCATAACCAGAAATGTCCTTGCTTCCATCATCAATCAGGAAAATTTCATGAATTGGATAATCCTGCTTCAGAATACTTTCGATGGTGCCAAGCACAGAATCGGGTGATTCATTATAGGAAGGTATAACGACTGATACTTTCAAATCAGGTGGATCCATCATGACTTCCTGATATTTGAAGGAAAGAAGCATTTTCCCTAATAGGTAGGCAATCATTACAGAACCATATAGACCGATTGTTAAATTCAACTTATCAGACGCAGTCCAGTTCACATAGAAAAGGGCCGCTACTGTGATCACGAACAAAGAAATAACGAAGGTCTTTTCCCTCGTGGATAATTTCTTTTGTGTGTTCATTTCCTGCGATTCTCTCATCGCAGACAGATCCTGTTCAACTTTAGCCATACTCGTTCTCCTCTCAAATTGATTTTGGCTCCCTCACTTCTGCCGCATGGCAATCAGCTGCGGAACTTTCATCTCGTTCAGATTAAGGAATTTTCCAAAACGCATCAACCTGCCGTTATGCCCGTGACTAAATTCATCCCCTCTTCAAGAAAATGTGAGAAATTCAATCTTTTCAAGGATGTAAGCGTTCTCCATAACAACTTCGCACTTCCTTCACTTTGTAATATTATTGTAATAATAAAAACCCCTACAAAATTGGGGCTTTGTTTAAACCTGTATTTTATATATAGGAATAACTAATAATTGTTCGTAACTTTTGTAATCAAACTGTAATATAAAATCTCAAGTTATTTGCATATTTTTTTGATTATTAAGGATTTTATAGAAATTTGCCGGAAATTGCAGAATTGTTAAGAAAAATGAGGAAACAGTGCTAAAAAAATAAACCTTTTTCGACAAATTTCGTCGATATTCAACAATAGTAATGAGAAGGATTTCATATAACCGATGTCCTTTACTACTATAAAATTCCATAAATTCAACTTTTTCACGGTGTTTTCCTGTGAACATTTACGTAATGGAGCTTCCACATGGGGTTTATGGGGGTAGGGACGCGGTTGCTAATCTTTATGGCACATGATATTTAATGGTATGGAGGCAAAAGAAGTTATTTGATGATAATGCTAGATATGCTTGTGAGGTGCTGGAATGATTGAAACCGCAGAGATTGAAAAAGTGTTCGCAAACGGGAATGAATGGCATCACGCGCTTAAAAAAGTGAACATTAAGATACAGGAAAATGAATTCGTTGCAATAACCGGTAAATCAGGGAGCGGCAAATCCACTTTGCTGAATTTACTTTGCGGGATTGATAAGCCTTTTAAAGGGAAGATCTCCATCAACGGCACAGAGATTACCAATCTTTCTAAAAGAAAGCTAGCGAAGTGGAGAAACAGCGATATCGGAATTGTGTTTCAATCCTTTCATCTCCTGCCAAGTCTTACGCTTTTAGAAAATGTGATGCTTCCAATGGAGTTTTCCCCTATAAAAAGGAATAAGAAACATCGGGCGCTTGAACTTTTGAGATCTGTAGGACTTGCAGAGAAGGTTCATATGTTTCCTGATTATGTATCCGGCGGGGAAAAACAACGGGCGGCTATAGCACGATCATTAGCTAACGATCCACCAATTCTTTTTGCAGATGAGCCGACGGGAAATCTCGACACAGAAAATGCGAATCATATAATGGAACTATTCTTTCGCCTGATTCATGAGGGGAAAACGATTGTGATGGTAACCCATGATCTGGAGCTATCAAAAAAAACGGATCGGATCATTCAAATGAAGGACGGAATGGTAATAGAAGATCAAGGTCCTTTAGCTTCTATACAAGGGGCTGGCGGATCATGATGCCTCTCTTCGCCAGAAAACCGCTTCGGGACCTAGGCAGGCAAAAAGCAAAAACGCTTTTAATCCTGCTATCTATTATTATCAGCCTGTCGATTGCCGGAATCATTTTGCACACTAAGCTTCAATTTGAGGCGGCTTTAAAAGAAAGCATGAATCAATCCCATGTTTCAGACGCAGCATTTTACACCAACTCATTCCAGACTCTGCCTGCCAGACTCCATAAGCTGGACGGAATTAAAGAAGCAGAAGCAAAAATTTCCGTCCGTGCAAGGGCAAAAACAGAGGAAGGATTTAAAAATATTGAAATCGCGGGTTTGCCGGATCAGCAAAATTATCAAATCGGTCAAATCCATCTTTATAAAAATCATCCTTCAGATGCTGCTTCCTATGCAGAGACCACCACACTGCAGCTTTTCCAGTGGAAAGCTGGACAGACCATTGAGCTTCTGATTCCAGGTGAAAAACAAAAAAGCCTGAAGCTATCAGGAACCGTCACCGATCCATCCAGGATACCAGCACCATTCAGCGGGACGGGATACCTTTATTTATCTTCTGAAGCATTAAAAAAACTTGGTGTTCCGTTAACGTATACTCAAATTCTGATTGAATTTGAGGAAGGCACAAGCAAAGAAGAACGAGATCAGCTAATCACAAGAATCAGCAAGGTTTTGAAATCATCGGGTATCACATCCTATCGTACCGAGCATGCTGAGGAAACCTATTATATAAGGAATACACTGGTATCAGCCATTCTTACCGTCCTCATCTGGTTTGGCCTCTTTTCGTTAGTCCTTGGGTTTATCCTGATTACTCACCTCTTCCATCGGGTCATTGCCGAGCATGTAAAAGAGATGGGGATCCAGCGTGTGGTAGGTGCACCGCTATCATTCATCTGGAAGCAATATTTCCTTTACTTAGGGATCATCGGAAGCATCTCGTTCATGTGCTCCGCCGGGGTCAGCTATTTTGGCAGCAAATGGGCTGTCCGGTATTTGGCAGAAGAGCTGAACATTGGCTCATATACGGAAACCATTCATCCTTCAGTTGTTTATCTGCTGCTTTTGTTATCATTTGCTATTCCTTATCTTGGAGCATTTGTACCGATCCAAAAAGTATTAAACAAACCGCTCACCGATACATTGAGAAATATGCCTCATTCCTTCCCATCCCATAAAGCTAAAAAGAGCTTTGGAAGGTTTTCACTAAGTGTCCTTTCGTGGAGGCATGCTTTTTCCAAGAAGGGGCAAATGGTTTCCAATATCCTGATGCTTTCGTTTGGAGGAGCCATTATTATATCCTGCCTGGCACTGAACCAGACGCTGAATAGTCATCTGAACCAAATGAATAAATTTTGGAATTATGATCAGGAATGGTCTGTAAAAAGCAAGCTTCCAAAATCTGAAATGACAGCACTATTTAAGAAAACAGAGGGAGTAAGCGAAGCAGAGGGCTGGACCGTCCGCAATACGGAAATCAAGCTTGATAAAGGGGGTAAGCACAACGCCCTCCTAATGGCTCTTCCTGAACGTTCAAAATTGATTACACCTGCTGTAAAAGAAGGACAGTGGCTCAAGCGGGGCGGAAAACCGGCCATTGTCATTAACGAAGATCTTCGCACCATGCTTGGCAGCCCCAAACCCGGTGAAAAGGCTGAGCTGCAAATCGGAAAAGAGAGAAAAACATTTTATATAGAAGGAATAATCGGAAGCCAGCTAAGAGGCCCCGCTGCCTACATGGGCGGAACGGATTATGAGAAATGGCTTCTTGCAGATACTGCAAACCGGATTGCCGTAAAATTAACGTCCGGTGCAAAGAGCGGGAAGGTCTCAGAACAGCTTGAGAAACAGTTAACAGATCAAGGTGCAGCAGTAGAAGGAACGGAAACTATTCAAGCTATGCAGGAACGCCCGAAACAGATTATCGGATTGATTGTTGCATCCATTTTAGCAGCGGGAATTTTATTTACCGTTCTTGGATTGCTTAACCTGATGACCGCTACGAGCATGAACGTATATGAAAGGCAGAAGGAAATCGGGATAACGAGGGCTATAGGCGGGTCCTCTGGAAAAATTCTTCGGATGTTCGCAGCAGAAAGTTTAATCATAGCCATGATCAGCTGGAGTCTTGCAGCTGCCTTTTCTTACCCGCTCAGTCATTTTCTTAGCACGCAAATCGGCACCGCCCTTCTCGGCTCTCCATTGCAAAGCGGATTCTATTTAGACGGAATTTTCATTTGGCTTACGGCAAGTATTGTCATTGGACTTGGTGCATCAGCAGTGCCTGTTATAAAATCTCTGGCAAAGCCGCTGCCTAAAATGCTCGAGGATTAACAGCTGAAAAAGAGGAGGCTTCAAAAATGAAGAAAATATTGGTTTTGCCTTTATTTAAAATGGAATCCGGTCACCATAGAAGTGCCAACGCACTGGTAGAGGCCTTTCAAAAGCATGATCCTGAAATACAATGCGAAAAGGTAGACTTTTTAAGCTATGTAAATGGGGGTCTCGAAAGGTTCGTATCGAATCTTTATTTAACTTGGATTAAGAAATTTCCAAAGGCATACAGCTCGTTCTACCATCTCTTTTTCAGCAAAAAATCGAGCATGCTCCAATCTGCTTATGAAGCCGTTTTTCTTGAAAAAATGGAACAGCTGATAGAAGTTAAACAGCCTGATTTAATCGTCTGCACACACAGCTTCCCTTCCTTCCTTGTCGATAAGCTGAAGCGTTACGGAGTATGTGATGTGCCGGTATTAAATTTGTACACAGATTTCTTCATTAACGGTTTATGGGGAAAGGAACAAGTGGATGTGCATTGTGTTCCTAGCAAGGATGTGAAAAATGAATTGCTCCAAATGGGGATTCCAGAAAATAAAGTGATTGTTTCAGGGATTCTTGCAAATGATCGGTTAAATCGGAGAAAAATGAACCGCCAGCATGATGAAAAGATTCATGTCATTCTTTCCGGCGGAAGTCTTGGACTTGGCAAAAATCTTTCGAGTTTAGTCAAAACTTCCAGTAGCGGCCTTGTTGAATACAAGGTTCTATGCGGAACAAACAGGGCCCTTTTAGATAAAGTAAACAGCCTGAATTCTTCTCACATTACAGCACTGCCCTATATTGCTTCTGCAGAGCAAATGAATCAGCTTTACAGCTGGGCGGATGCCATTGTTACGAAACCCGGGGGAGCAACGATTAGTGAGGCAATCAGAAAGAAGCTTCTCATTTTTATTCATTCTGTTCTTCCTGGGCAGGAAGAAATTAATCTAGAATACTTGTCTGAAAGAGGATTAGCGGAAACAATTGATGTCCGGGAATCCTTTGAAGATCAGCTGCTTTCTGTTGTCAGCGATTCAAGTAAGCTGTTTGCCATAAATAAAGCACGCCATCTCTATATGAATGAACTTGATGTCCGTTCCTGTGCTGAACTTGCTTCCCTCATTGAACAGAAGCTCTTTGCAGGTAAAAAGACACCAAAAGAAAAGTATTTGAATGATCTTTTCTCCAAGCTTTACCGCAGTCTTTAAGCTTTACCATTTCTGCGATTTTTGTACACATGATAATAGATAAACGTGCAGCCCACTGCCAAGACGCCAATATGTGCCCACATGAAGGCTGCACGGAACATTTCGATAAATGACATTTCTCCCATCCTCTCTGGATAATAAATAGGAAGTTTTCCTAATCCTTCTTGACTATAATATCGTCTGAAGGCCTAGTTTTTTAACTATTTATCTATAAAATAGTTATATTTACCTACAACTTTAAACTTATGGGTATCCCCACAGTCTTCAAGGCTTATCCATCATTTTAATCACATTTAGCAGAAATAAACTTATACTGTAATGTGATTGATAATAGAAGGTTCAAACGGCAGGCAGCGCAATGTCCTTATTCTGCTGTCAAACAAAGAAATTCTATTATACAAGCCCTAAAAAATTGATGGAAAGGAACATCTTATGTCAGACATGAATCCTCAAGAAGCATTGGCACTGATTAAAAAGACAGGGACTGAGCTTGAAAGAAGCATAAATGATACCATCCAGATTCAGCTGAACCGGGAGGAATTATTGAATCTCGTAAACATGGCTGCCCCATTCATTAAAAGGGCGTTCGATCAAAGTCAGGAAATTTCTGAATTTCTTTCCGTTCCTTTAAATTTCCCTACTAAAAGGGATTTCGTCCGGTTAGCGAATCTCTCTATTCAAATTGAAGAAAAGCTCGATCAAATCGAAGGCTACCTCTACCAGCTTGCCAATCAGGGAACCACTCCTGCACCATCCCTTCCAAGTACTGAAACACCGGCACTTATTGAACGAGCAAATCGGCCTTCTCTGGCAAGAAGCCGGGCAAATAAAGAACAGCTAAAACAAATTCTTATGCAGCATGCACTTCATTTAAATGCCCCATCCGCAAAGGAAACCACCAAAAAATGACTCCCTTCGAAGAAATATACGAGCAGGTAAAAAAGTGCGCCCTTCTTTTGCAAACTCCTGAACCGCCTGTAGGGCTAACTGACCGAACAGCGGTTTGGAAGAAGAATAAGGCTGCTTTATGGTATTATCCTGCAAAAGAGAAAAAGTACCCCGTCCCTTTATTTCTAGTTTATTCGCTTGTAAACAAAGCATTCATATTGGATTTAGCACCTGGATACAGCATGATTGAAGCATTTGTTAATGAGGGCTATGATGTCTATTTGCTGGACTTTGGCGCGCCAGGCTATGAGGATAAAGATCTTACTATTGATGATTATGTGATCAACTATATTCAGGAAGCAGCCCGAAGAACACTTCGTCATTCAAAAGCGGCAGAACTAACGGTTATCGGCTACTGCCTTGGCGGGACAATCGCAGCTATTTATGCAGCCGTTACCGACGATCCAATCCGCAATTTGATTCTTAACGTAGCTCCTATTGATTTTCATCAATACAAGGTATTCGATAAAATCGTAGATGGTATGAGAAATGGAAAAGCTGATTTTGATCCTTTATTCGACGCCCTTGGGATTATTCCTGCAGGCTTTATGAAAGCAGGCTTGCGAATGGTCAGCTACCCTGTTTACTACAGTCCTTATTTATCCCTGCTTTACAGAGCAGATAATAAAGAATATACGGATTATTGGAGAAGATTCAATAAATGGACGCAGGGCCACGTCCCTTTTTCCGGAGAGGCGATGAAGCAATTCGTTCGTGATTTCGGCAGAGAGAACAAGCTCATTAACGGAGGATTGCAGATTAGCGGAAAGGATGCGAGCCTTTCCAACATTAAAGCCAGTTTGCTCGTCATCTGTGCTGAGAGCGATAAGCTCGTTCCAATGGAACTAAGCACAGCCATTATGGATCTTGTTTCAAGCCACGATAAAACGCTTGAAATACTTAAAGGCGGCCATGCTACATTTACAGTGAAGAACGGTCTTCCAGGATACCTTAGCACCTGGCTTCATGAACATTCTTCTTAATAGAGAGAGGAGGATCATTTTGTACCTTCTGGGTCTGCACAGTGATAAAAAAGGAAAATCTGCAGCCGGTATGGCATCTGTTGTCTATATAAACTACCTAAAGTCTGATAACAGCCCTGCCCTATTCAATGATTTAGCAGAGTCTTCGTACTATAACCGCATCACTCATTTTCCTTTATACCGATAATAAGGAAAATCTACCAGTTTGAGCGGCTCCTGACATAGGGAAATAATAAGTAACTTATATTTGTTGGGAAGGGGCCGCCATGCTTGAATTTATTATTGGGATTTTAAAATCATTTGGTATTTGGGGACTTCTGGGCGGAATTGCAATCGAGGCTTCTTCCGTTCCATTCCCCGGCTCTCTTTTAACTTTGGCATACGGGTTTGTCCTTGATCAGCCTATGTCAAAATTGATTTGGATTGCCATACTTGCAAGCATTGTCTACACGATTTTCTCCCTCATTCCTTACTGGATAGGGGCAAAACTGGAACATAAAATGAAAAAGAAGTTTCAGCGCAAAAAAAAGACAATCGAGAGAACCCAGCGCTGGTTTAAGAAGTGCGGAATTTGGAGCATCGCCCTTTCAAGGCCGCTTGGAATCGGAAATTACATTTCCTACGTTTCAGGATTATCTAAAGTAAAATTAACCCCTTTTCTTATTCTGACTTTTATTGGAGTATTTCCGTTAAATATCGCTATGCTATGGCTCGGATCTGCAGGAAATCTCGGTTCCGTTCAGAAGTTCATGTCCAATATGCAGACCGTTATTTTCATTTTACTCGGCCTTGCATTGGCAGGTTATCTTATCTATCGATTCTTTATTAAGAAAAAAAATTGTGATGCTGACGAGCAGACAGAATCCAGTTCAGTGTAAAAAGGAAAAGGATGGGAACCCCCATCCTTTTTTATTGTTTCTTATCATACGAAAGCATAACGATCTCATTGTAGATTTGTGTATTAGAAAGTTTAAGGTTGTGCACGGGAAAGTCTTGTTTAAAAAGCGGAATGCCCTTTCCTAATAAAACAGGGATGACCGCAATCATAAATTGATCCACAAGCTTCTCCTTCAAAAATTCCCGGATGAGATCCCCTCCGCCAATAAGCCAGATATCTTTCCCCGGCTGCTCTTTCAATTTCGAAATGAGGCTGGATGGACTGCCTTTCATGAAGGACGCATATTCATCTCTGCCTTCTTATTCATTTGAAAAGACATAGCAATCCATTCCTTTATAAGGGAATTCCATATCAAAACCAAGTACCTGCTCGTACGTTTTCCTCCCCATAACCACCGTATCGATGTTTTCTATGAGTTCACTATATCCATTATCTCCTTGTCTTTCGGCTTCCTCAAGCCAGTCGATATCTCCATTCTCTCTGGCGATGTATCCGTCCAGACTCATGGCGATATACAATACGGTTTTCCTCATCGCAAATTCCTCCTTTAGTATTGAGATTCGTTATAATGATAAACATATAACATGACAGAAACTGACGTATTTTATGAAAAGGATCTGTTAAACTTGGCTGTTGATTGCAGTTAGCAGGAATTCGCTTTCCAATCGTTAAAAATCAACATCAGGCTTTAACAGAGACTATGAAAAAGGAGATCGGTATGAATCGTTCCAAAAGGCTTTATGACCTCTTAACATACATAAACAGGAGAGATTCTTTTACAGCCAGGGAATGCTCTGAAGAATTCGGCGTCTCAATCCGAACGATCCAGCGTGATCTCGAGGAACTAAGCACCTGGGGCGTTCCATTTTATTCGGAACAGGGCAGACATGGAGGCTACCGGATGCTAAACAAAAATCTGCTCCCGCCTATTCTTTTCTCTGCCGATGAAGCTGTATCTATCTATTTTGCCTATCAGTCATTATTTTATTTCCGCTCTCTCCCCTTTCAGATTGATATCGAATCAGCTCTTCAAAAATTTTATTCAAATCTGCCTCAGCACAGCAAAGAAAAGCTGGACCGGCTGAAAGACACGATTACTTTTTGGTCCCCTCTCAGCCATTTGGCTGAAGCTCCATACCTTCAAGAAATTGCAGATGCTGCAATTGAAAAACAAATTGTGGAGTGGCTTTATGATTCAAAAGGCGGTCAGAATAAAAGAGAAGTCGTTCCCATCGGTATCTATGCCCACGGAGGGCTCTGGTATGTACCGGCTTACTTAATTGAAAAAGAAAAAATTTCCCTCTTCCGCGCAGACCGGGTACTTGGTATTACAAGGAAAGGAAAGAAAATGGAAGGACTCCCCACTTTAACGGAGTGGTTTTTGCAGGATGATACTGCCCAGAGCAATTCCATGCTGGATATCCGTTTATCGAGGGAAGGAGTAAGACTTTGCAAAAACCATCCAATTCTTCAAACCGGTTTGAGCGAAGAGGAGGATGGCAGCGGTTTTATCCGCAGACAAATGGATCCTGCGGAAATCAGCTACACCGCCACCCTGCTCCTCTCACTTGGAGGAAATGCCGAAGTTCTGAAGCCAGAGACATTGCGAAAAGAAATGAAGGAGCATGCGAGAGTATTGGTCGATCTCTATGCGGATGTGGAGAAACAATAAGTGCCTGAAGCGAAATGCACACTTATCTATGCCATAAATGAAAAAAGGCGGAACAGCGGCTGTTCCGTCTTTTAACTCAATGGGCTGTTAAAATAAGAGGTCCATCTGCTGTAATCGCAAGTGTATGCTCAAATTGCGCACAGCGCTTTCCATCCACCGTTCTCGCAGTCCATCCGTTTTTATCCATTTTGGATTGCCACGTTCCAGCATTCACCATTGGCTCAATGGTAATAACCATGCCCTCTTTTAAGCGCGTGCCTTTTCCCGGAAGCCCATAGTGAAGAATGGTCGGGTCCTCATGCATCGTTTTTCCGATTCCATGACCGGTAAAATCTCTGACAACAGAGAAGCCTTCCCCTTCTACATAGGATTGAATCGCATGTCCGATATCCCCTGTTCTGTTGCCGGCAATGGCTTGTTCGATCCCTTTATCCAGTGATGTTTTCGTTACGTCCATGAGTCGTGAGGACTCTTCATCTAATTCCCCTATCGCATAAGACCAGGCAGAGTCAGCAAGGCCTCCATTTAGATTAACCACCATATCAATCGTGACGATATCCCCGCTCTTAAGTTCTTTTTTACTTGGAAATCCGTGACAGATTTCATCATTCACGGACGCACACGTTGCAAATGGATAGCCATGGTAGCCCTTCTGCTCAGGAGTAGCCCCATTGCTTTTCAGAAACTTTTCCACAAAGGTATCAATTTCAAGTGTTGTAATCCCTGGCCGGATCATCATGGCAATCTCTTTATGGGTTTCGGCTAAAAGTCTCCCTGCTTCATGCATGAGTTCTATTTCTCTCTTACTTTTTAACTGGATCATCTTAACGCTCCTAACCGGTCATTATTTCCTGCATATAAACGATACCATATTACAGTTTGTATGAGCTAACCTCCTGCACTTTATTTCGTTAGCATTAACAGCAGTTTCTTCTGGAAATCCCTTATTAGCCTATATGTGCGGCTTCATCAATAAACCATTTCCAAGCCAAATATGCCGTCTCAAAGTTCTCCCTTTTAGCATGTGTATCTCCAGCATTTTATACGCGTACAGCATGCACTCCATTATCATTCTAATTTGGTGTCCTATTTTGTTTATGTACCTTTTTAACAAGCAGTTGGAGCGCATATAAACTATCTTAAAATAAAAAATGAGATACATTTTATGTCTTAATTTCCGAAAGAAAATATTGCCTATTCGTGTGTTAACAGGTTTTGTTTTTACTATTTTAGGCTATGTATATCCTAAACACAAACTTAGATTAATAAGGGAGAGATTCTTATGTCAGAAAAACGTCCACTTGCATTAATTACCGGAGCTTCCTCCGGTCTTGGCCTTGAGCTATCCAAACAATTCGCCCAGAACGGTTATGATCTGGCCATATCAGGATCAAGTGACCGTATTTTTGAAGCAGCAGAAGTCATTCGCGGCCTTGGAGCTAACGCTTATCCCCATCAGGCAGACGCGGCTTCATACGATGGTGTTGAAAGCTTCTGGACCTTTGTGAAAGAATTAAACCGGCCGGTTGAAGCAGCTGTCCTAAACGTTGGAATTGGTCTTGGAGGGGCATTTGCAGACACAGATCTCGAAGAAGAGCTTAAGCTGATTTCCATCAACATTACAGGTACGGTTCACATGGCAAAACGCGTGGTTAAACATATGCTCCCAAATGGCCGCGGTAAAATTCTAGTGGTCTCATCCATTGCTGCAACTCTTCCAACCCCATATGAGACTGTATATGGACCTTCTAAGGCATTTGGTTTTCTATTTGCAGAATCGCTGCGTGAAGAACTGCGCGAAACAGGCGTTACGGTCACTGCCATCCTTCCAGGGCCGACGGATACAAATTTCCACTCTAATGCAGGAATGGGCTCAAGCGAAATCGGTTCTTCTAAGAAAAACGATAAAGAGCTCGTAGCCAAACAGGGCTTCGAAGCACTAATGAACGATGTAGATCACGTTGTTGGCGGAGATGAAGCAACAAAACAGGAGGCAATGGAAAATCGAAGTACCCCTGAGCCAGAGAAGGCCGCCCGCCATGCAAAACGGGCACGCCTGCAAAACTAAGGCAGGATTTACTCTAATAGAGTTAAAAGGATCTATAGCTCACCTCCAACCCTTAAAGTTGGAGGTGATTTTTCATTCATTGGAACTTTTTTTATCCTTATCCGTATTACTGGCAGAACGAATGGAGGGAAGCGCTATGGAACATGTTCAGCACAAACTCGATCAATACAGTCATATCTTTCTGCTGTTAAAGGATGAACTGAAATGGAAGGTCTCTGACCAGAGAATTTTAATGATGGCCGCTTCTTTTTATTCTGTTTCCAAACGGCCTTTCAACCTTCCGCACTATCTCAATATATGTGATTATATGAAAGCTTACAGCGGAATGTTTTCTCCATTTAAATCCTACCACCGCTTCATCACAGCTGCTATCCTTGACACAAGGTACGAAGATCCCTTTTCCAAATTTGACGAAATGAACCGGATACACGATGAACTTGTAAAGGCCGGGTTTCGAAAGGGAATCTTTACTTATATCTCTGCATTGGCATTCATGGGAACAAATACTCCAGAAGAGAGAATCCATGAAAAAGCCGCAAAAGCGCATACCATCTACTCCTATATGAAGGACCAGCATTTCTTTCTTACCTCTGCAAGTGACTATCCGCTTGCTGTTCTTCTCGCTGAAGGAGAGGAACGGACAGAGGACATTGTAGGGTTAATGGAATCTTATTATGACCAGCTGAACCGAAGCGGTTTTAAAAAAGGCAATGAACTGCAATTTTTAAGTCATATTCTATCTCTAGCAGGTGCAGCAGCTTCTCAAAACTTAGTGGACCGCTGTGTTCAAACCGCTTACACACTGGAGAATCACGGCTTTAGATTAAAAAGAAAAAACTATCCGGAAATCGGTCTGCTTTCTTTAATTGACAGTCAAACCTCGGATATAGAAAACCTTGAAAGTGCCATTAGCCAGCTGAATGCTGCAAAACATTTTAAATGGAATAAAGAAATGAACTTCACGGTAGCCGTCCATCTAATTGCCAGTGAACGCTTGGAAAACACAACCGTGCTCGGAACCGGATTTTATACTTCCATCGAAATCATGATGCAAGCTCAACAAGCCGCTATGATTGCCGTAGTTGCAAGCTCAGCCACCTCTGTCTCTGACGGCGGCGGGGGCGGAGAATAAGGAGGAGAAATGATGAATCACTTTGAAAATCGAATTGAAACTCTCCATTTCAAAAGGAGCGGAATGATACCAAACCACCCATCCTTTCCCGTACTTTTATATAAAGGACCGATCCTTGAACATGCCAGCAGGATTGAAGAACTCTTTAACCGGAATAATTGGCTGAACAGCTGGAGAAACGGTATTTTTCCTTATCATCATTACCACAGCAATTCTCACGAGGTACTTGGTGTGATTTCAGGTTATGCCGAGGTGCGGATCGGAGGAGAAGATGGACAAGACATAATGATTCAAACAGGCGATGTTATCGTTCTCCCTGCTGGAACCGGTCACAAAAAACTCTCATCCTCCGCCGATTTTAAAGTGGCAGGGGCTTATCCTGAAGGTATGAACCCTGATCAATACTCAGAAAGCGACCCTCTCCTTCAGGAAACCATCGCCTGTATTCAATCCGTTCCCATTCCAGTTCAGGACCCGGTCACTGGCGGAATCGGACCCCTTCATTCACATTGGAAAAAATGACAAAAAAAGGCCTGCTTCCATTGACTGGAAGCAGGTTATTTATCTATTTAAGAGGGGGGAAGGGTACTGCTAATCTATTCTTGAGCAGTGAGCGTAAGCGTGACCTCCTGCTTTTTGCCATCGCGATAAATCGTGACCTGTACCTTATCGCCAATGGACTTGCTTTCATAAAGGTATTTTCTCAGCTCACTGGAATTTTTCACTTTTTTACCATCAAGGGCCGTAATGACATCGCCTCTCTCTAGTCCTCCTTTTTCAGCCGGAGAACCCGATTGAATGCTATCGAGGTAAACACCGGTAGTCATTCCTTCCGGAAGACCCAGCTGCTCACCCGCAACTTGTGGCGGAATCTGCTCAATATCCCCAAGCGAAACTCCGAGGAACGGACGATCAATCTGTCCTTTCTCCATCAGCTGTTTCGCAACCGGCATCACATCATTGCTCGGAATCGCAAATCCGAGGCCCTCTACACCATTTTGGCTGATTTTCAAGCTATTGATGCCAATGACCTCACCATTCATATTGATAAGAGGGCCGCCGCTGTTTCCTGGATTAATGGCGGCATCCGTCTGAAGAACATTTAATTCCCAAGGTCCCTTCGACGTATCGATTTGGATGCTGCGGTTCGTTCCGCTAATAATTCCCTCCGTTACCGTGCGGGAGAACTCAATGCCAAGCGGATTCCCGATTGCAATGACCTTTTCACCTGCACGAAGCTTAGAAGAGTCACCAATTGGCGCTACACTCGGAGCCGCCTCCGCATTAATACGAATCACAGCCAGATCGGTTAAAGGATCTGCGCCTACCAGCTCGCCCTTTACCTTTTTCCCATTAGAGAAAGAAACGTCAAGCGACTGTGCTCCTTCAACCACGTGATTATTCGTCAAAATAAAAGCATCCTTGCCATCCTTCTTGAAAATTACACCAGAGCCCGTACCGCTCTCCTTAGCCGTGTTACTAAAGCTCTCCTGACTTTGCTGCAAATTCGCAATTCCCACAATCGCAGGGGATAATTTTTCAGCCACATCCGCAACATTTGTTGAATGACTTACCGCCTGAACGTTAGTGGATTTGGAAGCACTCTGTGATGCAGTTTGCTGAGTAGGAGCCGATTGTACAGCCGGCGATTCCTGCTGCTTATCAAGCATCGGATAAACCCCGAGAACAATCATCCCTCCGACCACACCGCTCGTTATAGAAGAAAGAACCGGCTTCCAGCGGCTGGGCTTAGACGGTTTCTTTCCACCCCCATAGCGGCTTGAAGATTCCTCATTATGATTTGAATGTTCATCATAGTAACCCATCATGAATTCCTCCTTAACATTCACTAGTCCTCTTTGCTTATGTCCTAATCTTATAAGAAGAATTTGGTAAGAGAATGAGAGAATGATGTGAAATTATGAGAAAAGCGGAGGCGGCTTGCTTAGCCCTGAAAGACGGTGGAGCTCTCGACCGAAGGGCGCTTTTTGCCCTGACCGAGAGAGCGAAGCGGCCGAAGGGCTAGCCGCCGGAGCTGGACAATGAGAAAAGCGGAGGGCGCTTGGTCATGCCGACTGGGACATTGGAGCCCCCGACCGAGAGGCGTTCTTTGCCTCGACCGAGGGGGCGAAATGGCTCTGCGGCATAGCGCCTGGAGCTGGACAATGAGAAAAGCGGAGGGCGCTTGGTCATGCAGACTGGGACATTGGAGCCCTCGACCGAGAAGCGTTCTTTGCCTCGACCGAGGGGGCGAAATGGCTCTGCGGCATAGCGCCTGGAGCTGGACAATGAGAAAAGCGGAGGGCGCTTGGTCATGCCGACTGGGACATTGGAGCCCCCGACCGAGAGGCGTTCTTTGCCTCGACCGAGGGGGCGAAATGGCTCTGCGGCATAGCGCCTGGAGCTGGACAATGAGAAAAGCGGAGGGCGCTTGGTCATGCCGACTGGGACATTGGAGCCCCCGACCGAGAGGCGTTCTTTGCCTCGACCGAGGGGGCGAAATGGCTCTGCGGCATAGCGCCTGGAGCTGGACAATGAGAAAAGCGGCCAAGCGGCTAGCGCCCGGAGCTGGACAATGAGAAAAGCGGAGGCGGCTACTAGTAAAGATGTTCTGCTAAAGGCGCGACGTCCTGTCGCAACGCAGAACTGCCTGCATCGTGCTGCGGCCTCCGTGAGAGACGGTGAGAGAGTTCATGCCTTGAGGTATAAACCCTAAATAATACAAACAAAATCCCGCCGAATAGCCAGCGGGATTCTTTATTATTTTTCAGTTGACCATTTTGCAAAATGGGATTCCTGTCCGTAAATATCGACAGACGTGACGGAGTAGATGGAACTCTCTGAATCAGGATCTAAATAATTTTTACGGTCCAGAGAAGATACACTTCCTACTTGCTCCTTCGTTCCATTACTGTTCTGGCGATAGACACGGTATCCGATAATTTTTTCATCCCTGACCGCATGCCATGAAACCAAGTTTCCTTTTACCTCCACTTTAGTTGGAGCTTCCGGATTTTCCGCATTTGTTTCAATCTGTTTAACTAAATCGTCTCTGAGCTCCGTATACACGACAAGACGTTCTTCATGAGTTCGGTTAGAGCGGTCAAATGTTCCTGTACAAGTAATTAAGTTTAAGTTCCGTCTGCTTGTACTGCCAAAAATATCATCTAAAGGTGCTTTATCACGCGGATAGCTTACCTTGTTTTTTACAATAAAAACAAGCTCTTTTCCCTGATTGTCCTTCACTTTAATTTCGTCGCCTTTTTCAAGCTTCTTAAGGTTGTAAAAGACAGCCGGACCGGTCTTATTATCTACATGACCGGCTAAAACGGCGTTTCCTGCATTCCCGACCTTGGTTCCCGGTTCAAACCAGCCGATATTATTATCATCTTTCGGAACATCCATCTGACCGCTCGGAAGGGTTCCTACATTTTCAATACTGGCCGAGACATTGATTTTAGGAATTTCCACCTTCACCGGCTCCAATCCTTTAAAGGCGGAGGTCAATCCGTTCATGGATTCAATTTGCTCTTTGATTCTTGGAAACTCCTTATTAAGAGGAAGCTTCGTCTTGATCAGAGCTGGAATGACATCTTTCTTTTCTTCTGTCTTTCTCTCTTGCTGCGTTGCATTAACCGCTGGCTCTTGGTTGTTTAAGAAAAAATAATCAGCTGCACTATAAATGAATAGGGTGAACAGTCCTACATAAACAATTGAGAGGAACCATTTCACGAAAACACCTCCGCTTCAAAAAGATGGTAATCATAGGAAAAAGAAGAGAAGGAGTTCTCTTCTTTTTCCTATTCCCTGTCTATTACTTATTCATTGCTCGTTTGCGAATAACTAATCCGCCAGTCAGAGCCAAAATTCCAGCAAGTGCAGCATACATCATGTATGGAGACTGGTCATTTGCTGTACCGCCCATACCTGTTTTAGGCATATCAGAAGGCATGTTTTCTGCCATGAACTTGTCTGGCATTTGTTTTACGATTGCTCCTCCAAGTGCTTCACCTACTCCGTACATGTAAGCATACCCTTCACGGAATGAAGCTGTACTTGCTTCGTAGTCTTTCGCTACATAGCTATCAAACGTTTTGATGACTGTGTCTTCATGTCCTTTTACTGCTGCTTGAGCATCTGCAGTAGGAAGGTTTTCTTCGGTTGCTGCACCAAGGAATGCACCAAATTCTTTAGAGAACATGCTTAGAGATTCTTTAGCTGCTTTTACTTTTTCTTCATCACCTTGTGCAGCAGCTGCAGCTAGATCAGCTTGTGCAGTGATGTGTTTAGACTGCCATACTTTTTCAAATTGTGCTCCGCCTTCTTCACCATAAATTGAAGCGATGGCTGCTTTGAAATCAGCTGTGTGCATATCTTCAGCCCAAGTTGCGAAATCGTAATCTTTTGCTCCATCAAAGCCTTTTTGCATACCCATTGCTGCTAAAGCAAAGTGCTCAGAAGCAAGCATATTCAGGTTAGATCTTAAATCGGCAGCTGGTGTATCTGCTTTAGAGTTTTCGAATTTTTCAGGCATTTGAGAAACGATTGCTGTTGATAATGCTTTAGAGATGACAAACATCCGTGCGTAACCTTCGCGGAAAGCTGTGTATGATGCTTCATAATCACCTTTTACATGCATATCGAATGCTTTCATTACATCATCTTCATGTGCACGAAGAGCTTCTTTTGCTGCTGCTTCAGGAAGTTTTCCTTCAGTAGCTGTTCCAAGGAATTTAGCGAAGTTGTCAACAAATTCCTGAACTTCAGCTTCAGCTGCTTTGCGTGCTTCAGCATCTCCGCTTTTCGCTGCTTCGACTAGAGAATCTGTGTATGTGTTATGACCAAGGAAAATTTCTTCAAACTGTGCTGCGCCTTCTTTACCGTAAATAGATTCAATGGCTGGCGTCATATCTTTTGCATTTTGATTTAGTGCTGCTTGTACTTGTTCTGCATCGGCAGCTCCGTCATATTTCTTCGTCATGGACATTACTGCTAAAACAAAGTGCTCGGATAACAGCTGGTCCAAAGTCGATCTAAGATCTGCTGCCGGTGTAGAGACCGTCGGCTGTGCCTTTTCTCCTGCGGCCATAGCCATAGTCGGGATAAAAAGCAGTAAAGCCATCATCATTATTAGTATTCTTTTCATATTCATGTAGCTGTTCACTCCCTTGTTTTTTGTTTTACATATAGTAAACGGGACAGTTTACCTAATGGATCACTTTTTTAAAAATAAAAAAACAGATTCCTTATCGAAATCTGCTTTAATGCCAGGCTATTTTAATTGTATTTTGAAAAAGGAGATTCAGTTCTGCGGTGGGATCTGCGGGATTTTGTCTTAAAGATACGGCGTACGCTCTCAATTCTTCCAATTCACGGTGAATAAAGGCCTGCATTTCTTTATTTAAATAAATGGGATCCGTGTAACCGGATTTCTTCATATTTATAATAGGTGCCCAAACAGAAGATTCCATTATGTTCGGAGGAAAAGTACCATGATCCCTAATCCAGCCTGCGCTTAGGATAGAACGAATAAGATTCATGAGTGGCTTCATTGGTATCGCTCCTCCGCTGATCTTCCTCTCATTTGCTGCGGCAATATTTAAATAGTGGAAAAGCGCCGGTTTTGGCTGAAAGTATGTGCGGTTCAATGAACGGAGCTCATCGGCAACGGAAAAACGATCCTCATAATACGTATCAGCATAGAGCCACTCCAGTAAGGACGGATTCGATTTCCTGAAAAGCCTCAGTGCCTTCGTCATCTCCCATCCGCTTATATCCAGGTTATCGCTGACAGGCACCTCTATCACATCTCTTTCTTTGTCTATAGATAGATACCATTCCGGACGGTGGATATAAATAAAGCGCACATCATAATCACTTTTAGCTGATGCATAGCCGAATGCGCGGCTGCCCGCTTCGACAGCGAAGCAGATTTTGACTTGGTGGGTGGATTGGATTTTTTGGAGGTGGGTGGTGGGGATGGGCATTGGGAGACTCCTCTCGTGATTATACTAATTTTGAAACATCATAAATTCTGCCTTTATTCTCTCCATTTTGGGGAACTTTCAGCTGTTTAATCAATCTGTATGCCAATTTAGGTGATTGAATTTCAAGAAAGGCTCTCAACTTATTATTTGTTAAGTTAGTGGAAAATAAAAGACCATAATCTTTAATAGCTTCCACATGTTCATCTAAAGATTTAAACTGGCAGCTTCTGCATACCCATGTCCTGCAAGTTCTATGCATAGGGACGGCACTGCATTTTGGACAAATTACACCTTTTTTTAATTCCTCTTTCTCAATACTATATTGTGAAAGGAGATCAGTATTTAGTGGCACATGTGCATTCAATAGCTCTTTAGACACGCGTTTCAAACTTGGCGATTGGATTTTTTTGGTATAATGAGAACGAAGAGACTGAATTTTGTCAGGCAAATTAGAGGCCCGTAGTATCTTGTCAATATACTTCTCACTGGAGGATAATGTTTGAAGAACTGCGCGGGGATTCGTAATTACAATGTAATACTCAATTTGTAGTTCAGGAAGTTTCTTGTCTTTCATCCATAACGAAAGCAGCCTTGCATGCCTTTTAGCTTGAAGAACCGGATCTGGAAAAACTTCCTCTCTTCCATTATTAATTCTTATGACCTGCTGGAAATGCGGATCAAACTTGACCACACCACTAATATTCTTTGACTCTAATATTAACAGAAAAGAATTAAATATTATTAAACTGTCAATTTGAAAATACTGATCCTGATAATAAAGTCTGAGATCGTTTACTATATAATAATCTCTCCCTTCTACTTCATTTAAATAATAATCCATTGAATACTCACCATTTAAACCTGCCAATCGCTTCCCTAAATCACCCTCAATCTCACTGTATTTAGAATGATTTTTGGGGAGCCTCCGCAATAGAGCCTCCTGTTTTTTGATTAAAATCGATTTCTCCCTTTGTTTTACAATCAATCTGTCACTCCCTTTCTATTTTACGATTTCGTCATTATTAGGAAAATGTCCTTCTACGGGAAAGTTTTCGTTTCAAAATAGTTTTATTCCGGCCTAAATATCTCTTTTCAAATGAATATTGGCTTCTGAATCTATATCTCAGTCTGTATTTCGAATATTGAATCTGCTATCGGACATTCACCCTCTTTTATCGGACTCTCATTTCAGGATATCGGACCCTCGCTACCTTTTATCGGACACTGTTATCCTTATATCGGACATTGCACCAGTTATCGGACATTCGCCCTCTTTTATCGGACTCTCATTTCAGGATATCGGACCCTCGCTACCTTTTATCGGACACTGTTATCCTTATATCGGACATTGCACCAGTTATCGGACATTCCCCCTCTTTTATCGGTCACTCACTTCAGGATATCGGACCCTCGCTACCTTTTATCGGACACAGCCAGCCTTATATCGGACATTGAACCAGTTATCGGACATTCACGCTCCTTTATCGATCACTCACTTCAGGATATCGGACTCTCGCTACCTTTTATCGGACACTGTTATCCTTATATCAGACATTGAACCAGTTATCGGACATTCGCCCTCTTTTATCGGTCACTCATTTCAGGATATCGGACCCTCGCTACCTTTTATCGGACGCTGTCATCCTTATATCGGACATTGAACCAGTTATCGGACATTCACGCTCCTTTATCGGTCACTCATTTCAGGATATCGGACCCTCGCTACCTTTTATCGGACACAGCCAGCCTTATATCGGACATTGAACCAGTTATCGGACATTCACGCTCCTTTATCGATCACTCACTTCAGGATATCGGAACCTCGCTACCTTTTATCGGACCCTCGCTACCTTTTATCGGACACAGCCAACCTTATATCGGACATTGAATGAGTTATCGGACATTCCCCTTCTTTTATCGATCACTCACTTCAGGATATCGGACCATCGCTACCTTTTATCGGACACAACCAGCCTTATATCGGACATTGAATCGGTTATCGGACATTCACGCTATTATATCGGTCACTCACTTCTGGATATCAGACTCTGACCTCCTTTTTTCGGACCCAGCCCTCCCGATATCGGCGAAGCTGAATGAAGACCAGACCGCCTCCCCCCAACCTCAGCGGTCCCCCCCATCCATCCCACTACCTCCGAAACCCGCCTTCCGAGTGCAGCACCTGCCCCGTGATCCAGGCTGCTTCCTCACTAACTAAAAATCGGATGAGCCGCGCGGCGTCTGCAGGCTGGCCGATTCGGCCGAAGGGAAACATCGGCGCGAGGTGCTCTTTTATCTCGCTGTTCATCCACCCGCTGTCGGTGGGGCCTGGGTTGACGGCGTTTACGGTGATGCCCATTGGTGCGAGTTCAGCTGAAATGGATACAGTCAGAGCGTCGATGGCTCCCTTGCTTGCGGCATATGGAATTTCACCCGGCATGGGACCGCGTGATTGGCCGGACGTCATGTTGACGATGCGGCCTCCGCTCGCCTTAGAAAAATGGCGGGCGAAGGCTCCGCACATGAGGGCGGTTCCTCTGACATTGACGTGATAATGACGGTCCATGTCCAGGGCGGTCATCTCCAAAATGTCTTTATTCATGCTGAATGCGGCATTATTAATGAGGATGTCAGGTTCTGTACCGAATCTCCTTATTACTTCACTAAAAATCATTTCAGGTACCGCAGGGTCAGATAAATCAGCGTCCATCATTTCCGCTTGGACTCCGATTGTGCGCAGTTCGTCCAGCAATAATCCGGGTTCATTTACATGATTTTTCTCGTACACAGCCTGATCAAATGGAGACCATGCTGTAAAGAAAATGTCGTGTCCTGCCGCCCCCAGCTCTCTGCATAAAGCGGCTCCAATACCATTTAAACGGGAGGCCCCCGTAATAAGCGCGATTTTATTCATATCACAATCCACCTTTTCCCTCTAAATCTTTCGCTGTTTGACTCATTTCTACCTTTTTTTCATCCTTTAATGTTCCAAAGAGAACATCTCCGATTGGATTGGAGACGCCATACCAGTAGTTTTCATTTTTAAAATGGTGAAGCTGATGGGTTTTTTTCATCCATTTTCCGAATCCGAAAAGCGGTTTGATCGGCCGGTGGGCGACATAGTGCTTCCACTCATAGGTGAGCAGCATGAGAATCAGCCCCATGCCGAAAGCGGCTGTACTTATTACATTCGCTGTGAAAAGATAAAAAATGGCCGCCAAAACAATAAAATTCGGAAGACTGTACCAGACCGGCAGAAATAACAGTTTTAAGTCATTCGGATATTTGTGATGATCGTAATGTAAACGCTTTAAAAACTGGAGAAACAAACGATTTTTTGGCGGTTTAAGATGAAAAAGAAAGCGGTGTGTTAAATACTCGCTGAAAATAAAAACGATTAATCCAGTACAGAAAAAAACGAAATTCAGCCAGGAAGGATTCATAATTAGAACAGCAGCACCAAGGACAATAAATATCAGTCCCATTACTAAAATATCAAAATGAAGGAAAAAATCACGATACAATCCTTTACTTTTCATTTTTTCAGCTCCTCATTTTTAGCTTCCCATAACACCAGACTATCCTGCATCATCTTCCTTGCGATTGCTTCCGCTTCCCTTGAACTCCCGGCGAGAACAGCCTCCAGCAAATCCGTGTAATACTTCCTTGAAGCAATTCGATGATTCTCCTCATCAAAATACTGCACAGCCATCGCTATATAACAATCTGTAAAACTATTAATAATGAGCAAATATATTGGATTAGAGGACAATCTCGCCATTCCCCGTTGAAGCTCCCAGTCAAATTCCGCAAAATCTTCAGCGGCATGCTTAAGAGTATCGGCTTTGATTAAGAGAGCAGCGGCCTCTGCCCGATTCGTTTCAACGGCATCCCGAATATAGGCAGGGGTGAGTGAGATCCTCAGCTCCAGCATATAGCTAATCCATTCCCGCGGAATATTCTCATAGGATTTGAGCAGGCTGGCAATTGTCATCAGATTCCCATGCTGCCAAATATCATTGATAGTCGGCGGCATTCCTTTTCTCGAAGTAACCCACCCATCACGCTCCATTCTTTGGATCGCTTCCCTGACAGCCGGTCTGCCAACCCCATAGATTGAAGCAAGCTCTCTCTCAGGCTTTAAAGAGGTGTGCGGCAAAAGTTTGTGCGCCAGAATGGATTGAACGAGTTCTTTTTCAACAAAATCTGATGCCCTTTCCACATTCCCCATCTCCTTTTTGGTATGACCAAAATATATGTTGGTAAGACCAAATTATTCTAAAATTCAGAAATTGTCAACATCCAATAGGGACTTTTATGCTTTATTCCTTACCATCTTCCGGAAATCTCCATAAAAAAAGCGAACCTATTGCGGTCCGCTATCCCCTTACTATTCGACTGTTAATCTCACCCGGCTGTTAAAAATCTGATTTTTATTGCGGAGGACAAAGTGGTTATTGGAGAAATCGATCTCCAGTTCATGATCAAAGCCTTCTTCGAAATCCTTGTCAACGATAAAATCGTATCCTTCGGCTGAAATTTTCTTTTCGCGGCCTTCCAGATCGCGGTCCTTCATTCCTTTGATTTCATAAACATTGTTTACGATATCGCAGCTTCCGGGATCAAAAGGAATGGCAAAGACTGTGCCCTCCGGCGCCTCATTCAGCTTCTGTTTTGCATGTTCGGTTAGCTTAATCATTGTGAATTCCTCCTTATTATAAAGAACGAATAATGCCTCCCTCGACCCTCTGGGCAGAGCCATTAATGGCAGAAGCCTTATCCGAAGCTAAAAACAAAATGGTACTGGCCACTTCTTCAACAGTTGCAAAACGCTGAATCAATGAAGTTGGCTCATTTTCTTTAAAATAATCTTTCGTGAACGGCTCGAGATCTTTTCCTTCCGATTCGGCTGCGCCTTTCATAAAGTTCTCGACACCCTCTGTCCAGGTTGGCCCCGGCAGGACAGAGTTTACCGTAACGTTTGTTCCCTTTGTCAATTCTGCCAATCCTCTTGAAAGAGAAATGAGAGCTGTTTTGGTTACCGAATAAGGAATCATCTGCGGCAAAGGCTTAACTCCGGCTTCACTTGCAAGGTTAAGAAGGCGTCCGCTGTTTCGTTTCAGCATATCCGGCAAAAATTTGCGTGAGAGTCTTACGGCACTCATAATGTTGGTTTGGAAGTAATCTTCCCATTCTTCATCTGTCACCTCTTCAAATGATTTCACTTCGAAAAAGGCAAGATTGTTGACCAATATATCAACTGGTCCGATTTCATTCACTTTTGAAATGAAATCATTGCTTCCTTCAAGATTTGAAAGATCCGCTGCAATTCCATGCACCGTTCCAAATGCGGATAGCTCGTCCACAACTTTTTGTACTTTTTCTTCTGTTCTTCCATTAACAATGACTGTGGCACCTTCCTGAAGAAAGCTTTTTGCTGTTTCTTTACCTATACCCCCTGTTGATCCTGTTACAACAGCTAATTTACCTTTTAGATTTAAATCCAAACCTTCCACCTGCTTTCACCTTATTCAAATATTCATTAGGTTATCATACCCTTAACTTTCAGTGCCAATGTTTGAGCTTATGGAAAAACCCTTCTATAATGGAATTGTCCGCCATAAAGGCGGATAAAAAAGTTCAGGAGGGAATCATGACAATCATTCGTGTGAAAGAGCCGCAGAAGCAGTGGAACCAAGCATCTTCAGCCCAACAGGAACAGCAGGCGATGAAAAGGTATGAGCATCGTTCCAATGAACGTGAAAAACTGGCAAAAAAGCTGGAGACAAAGAATCCTCTTGAAGTCGATACGCCTGAAAGAGCCGCTTACCGGCAAGCACTTGTCAACCCTCGAGATGGCTTAGCACTTGAACGAATTGTTGGTGAAAACAACCTGTTTCCGATTTCTTATTTGGAATCCGGAATTCAAGCTTCAAAATCCGTGTGCAGAATTGAAGTGAGAGACCGGATCGGCAGAGTGCTTGGACATGGCACAGGTTTTCTCGTTTCACCTTCTCTTCTGCTTACAAATCACCACGTCTTGGTTGACGAGGATGCTGCATTAAACAGTTTGGCTCAATTCAACTATGAATTGGATCTAAATTTAAGAGAAAAGCAGATTAAAAGCTTTCGTATCACTCCTGAAAGATTGTTCATTACGAATGAAGAAATGGATTTTACACTGACAGCGGTTGAAGAAATTTCAGCCGATGGCTCTCCATTAAGTGATTTTGGCTTTCTTCCGCTGCATGCCCAGTCTGGAAAAGGGCTTGTTGGAGAATATGTTTCAATTATTCAGCATCCGTCAGGCGCACCTAAATCCTTAGCTATTCGCGATAATAAAATAACGGATGTTTTCGATGATTACATTCATTATTCTACTGATACACAAGAAGGTTCTTCCGGGTCACCCGTTTTAAACGATGAATGGGTCATAGTGGCTCTTCACCATGCCGGCGTACCCGATCCTGAAAATCCGGAGGAATATACAGCAAATGAAGGAATTCGAATCAGCAGCATCGTTAAATTTCTTTCAGAGCAAAAAGCATCTCTTAAAGAGCACCAAAAGGAGCTGCTATCTGAAATCCTTGGAGATATAAAAGCCGAGCAAGCGAATCCTAAACCGGTGAAAGTGGAAAAATTAAAGCCTTCCCGATATGAAAAAGCAACTGGATATGACAGCAAATTCCTTGGCACCAAACACGCGGTTTCACTGCCTAAGCTCTCAAAGGATCAGGAAGCGGATGCCGCCCCAGTGAAAGCCGGAGGGAACGTGCTTGATTACACACATTTTTCCCTTGTTATGAGTAAAAAGAGAAGAATTGCTTACTATACGGTTGTCAATATAGATGGAAAACAGCTGAAGGAGATCGAACGGGATAAAGACTCCTGGTATTACGATCCCCGTATTGATGAAAAGTATCAAGCAGGTGAGGAATTATACAGCCGTAACGACTTGGATCGCGGCCATCTGGTTAGAAGAAGAGATCCGGTATGGGGATCAGATGCAAAAAAAGCAAATGATGATACGTTCCATTTTACAAACTGCTCCCCTCAGCATAAAAATTTGAACCAAAAAACGTGGCTTGAGCTTGAAAATTACATCCTGGACAATGCCGAAAACCATCAGTTTAAAGCCACCATTTTTACTGGGCCGGTCTTCAGAGATGATGATCTTGTCTATCGCGATATTCAAATTCCGGCTGAGTTTTGGAAAGTGGCGGTCATGGTAAAAGAAGACGACACCCTCTCCGCTACCGCCTACCTTCAGTCACAAAAGAATTTAATTGATGATCTGGAATTTGCATACGGAGAGTATAAAACGTATCAGGTTCCTTTATCAAAAATCGAGTCTTTAACAGGCCTTCAGTTTAAAGATCTTAAAAAGAGCGATCCGATTGAAAAGCTTGAATCGGCTGTCGGACGGGTCATTGAAGGACCGGAAGATATTGAAATCTAATCAAAAAGGCTTGCCGACGCGGCAAGTCTTTTTATTTTTGAGCCGTTTTTCCAAGCGGATTCTCTTCTAACTCACTCATATAATTTTTACCCCAGTCATACATAGCTTCAAGAATGGGCATCAGACTCTCTCCCTGAATTGTGAGGGAATATTCTACTTTTGGCGGAACTACAGGATATACTTCCCTGTGCACAATCCCGTCCTCTTCAAGCTCCCGAAGCTGGTTTACAAGCATACGCTGTGTAATTCCAGGCATGAGCGATTTAAGTTCTCCAAAACGCTTTGTCCCTTCTTTTCCAAGATGCCAAAGAATCAGCATTTTCCACTTTCCGCCGATAACGGAAAGGGTTAATTCTTTTTCACAATTAAAAAATTTATCTTTCGTTCGTGTCATTTAAATCACCTCAAGTCTTATTATAACTCATGGTATACTTTTTAACACTATGTAAGTTTTAAGTCAGTACTTACAAAATAATAAATTTGAGAGTATGCTTATTTCAGGCAGTTTTTTAGGGAACAGTAAAAAGGATTGCCTCACACTAATATACAGGAGTGATTATAGATGGAATTGCAGCTCGCATTAGACCTCGTGAACATTCCAGAGGCCATTGAATTGGTTAAAGAAGTAGAGGAACACATCGATATCGTCGAGATCGGCACGCCCGTTGTAATAAATGAAGGACTTAAGGCAGTAAAAGAAATGAAAGCAGCATTTCCTAATTTGAAGGTTTTAGCTGACCTGAAAATTATGGATGCAGCCGGATACGAAGTGATGAAGGCTTCTGAAGCTGGTGCAGACATCATTACCATTCTTGGAGCAGCTGAAGATATGTCTATAAAAGGCGCTGTAGAAGAAGCAAAAAAACAAAACAAAAAAATTCTTGTAGACATGATTGCTGTTAAAGACATTGAAACACGTGCAAAAGAACTGGACGCAATCGGCGTAGATTACATTTGCGTTCATACTGGATATGACCTTCAAGCAGTTGGCCAAAACTCCTTTGAAGATCTTAAAACCATTAAACGTGTCGTCAAAAATGCAAAAACAGCAGTAGCCGGCGGAATTAAAATGGATACATTGCCAGAAGTAATCAAAGCCAGCCCGGATTTAGTCATTGTTGGAGGCGGCATCACTGGTCAAGATGATAAAAAAGCAACAGCCGCTAAAATGCAAAAACTGATAAAGCAAGGGTAATCCCATGCAGACCGCTGAATTCTTCCGCACCATTCTCAATGAATTGAATGCTGCAGCAGATGCACTGAACGAGCAGGAATCCGCTGAGCTTGTCGATAAAATCTTGGCATCGAACAAGATTTTTGTTGCAGGCGCCGGCCGCTCCGGGTTAATGGCCAAATCCTTCGTCATGAGAATGATGCACATGGGGCTCGACGCTTACGCCGTTGGCGAAACGACTACTCCCCAATTTGAAGAGAACGATCTTATCATCATCCCATCCGGATCAGGAGAAACCAAAAGTCTTGTTTCCATGGCTGAAAAAGCGCATTCGATCGGAGGCAGCATAGCCTGTGTCACTATTTCACCCGAGTCCACTCTTGGCAAAATAGCGGATTTCACCGTAAAACTGCCTGGAGCACCAAAGGATCAATCCGGAGAACGGAAAGAAACGATCCAGCCGATGGGTTCACTTTTTGAACAAACCCTGCTTCTTTTTTTCGATGCCGTAATCCTGAAGTTCATGGAGAAAAAAGGACTCGATTCGAAAACGATGTATGGAAAGCATGCGAATTTGGAATAAATGTTTGGAATGGAGAGGTTTTATGACCTCTCCATTTTTTTGCGGTGATTTGTTGTACGGGGGGAAGGAGGTCAGGTAACGTCTTGTTTTAGTCGCGATGTCCGGCACTCATGTACTTCCTTACAAAAAAAGAGGAAAGACCTCGTCAGGCCTTTCCTTTTAAAAGGATAAATCTTATAGTCCTAAATCAAGACCATCTTCGGAGTCAGTTACTCCATTCAGCATAAGGTTAAGACCAAGGTTCAAGCCGCTGTTGAAGCTGCTTTCGCTATCGTCTCCTTCTTCACTGTCAGAGAACATCGCTTGAAGATCTGTCATAAGTCCAACGTTCGCACCAAGCATAGATTCTTCACCATCTGTAAGGTTTAAACCAAGCTGATTGTTTGTTTTGGAGTTTAGTCCAGCTTCATACGAATCATTTTCTTCATTTGATTGTACCCATAGTCCAGTAAGGATATCAGACATTCCATTAATCATAACAGACTCATTATCTTCCCCTTGTAAACCAAGTCCAAAGTTTGTAGCAGAATCTGTTCCAATTGCAGCTTTCGAAGAATCATCGTTTGTTTCGAAAACATTCCAGATTTTTGTGTTCGTATCAGCGTTTGCAACAGCAGAGCTGTCTTCACCTTCTAAAACAGTTCCTACACCAGTTCCAAAGTTACCTTCTGTTTTTGAAGAATAAGAATCATTTTCTTCATCAACCACTGTTTCATTAGTGATTCCAGCGTTTCCTTTCGCTTTTACAGCGGCAGAAGCGTCTTCACCTTCAAGAACAGCACCTGTTTCACCAGCAAGATTCCCTTCAGTTTTAGAAGAGTATGTGTCATTTTCTTCGTCAACAACGGTTTCGTTAGAGATTCCAGCGTCACCTTTCGCATTCACTGCGGCAGAAGTGTCTTCGCCTTCAATCATTGCTCCAGTTTCACCGGATGCTTTGGCATCAGTTTTAGAAGAGTAGTTATCTTCTTCTACTACGGTTTCATTGGAAACTCCAGCGTCACCTTTCGCATTCACTGCGGCAGAAGTGTCTTCGCCTTCAATCATTGCTCCAGTTTCACCGGATGCTTTGGCGTCTGTTTTAGAAGAGTAGTTATCTTCTTCTACTACGGTTTTATTGGAGATTCCAGCGTCACCCTTTGCATTCACTGCAGCAGATGTATCCTCTCCTTCAATCATTGCTCCAGTTTCACCGGATGCTTTGGCATTTGTTTTAGAAGAATACTTATCATCTTCGACTACGGTTTCATTGGAAACTCCAGCATTGCCTTCCGCTTTGGCTGCAGCTGATGTATCTTCGCCTTTAATTACGGCTCCTGCTTCACCTTTTGCATCGGCATCAGTTTTAGAAGAATATGAGTCGTTTTCTTCATTCACGATGGTTTCATTGGAGACTTTTCCGCTGCCTTCTGCTTTCGCTGCGGCAGATGTGTCTTCGCCTTCAACGGCTGCGGCGGCTCCCGCTGTCCCCTCTGCTTCTGAAACAGTTGTCTTCGTATCTTCTGTTTCTTTCACATCGGATTTAATGTTTCCATCTGTAACCGTATCTGCTTTTACACGCTGATCGTCACTGCGATCCAGGATATTGATGTTTTCGAGCAAGCTTTGATTTTCTCCGCTTTCCAAGATATTGATTCTATCCAAGTCCAGCAAAGAATCCTTTTCCGCTGCGTAGCTTGTTTGGCCTCCAACAAATAGACTTGCTGCAAGAGCACCTGTAACGGTTAATGTTCTGAGTACGTTTTTCATAATAAAATTCTCTCCTTTTAATAAAAGTTTTTTGTTTATATGCTTTTAGTTAAAAGAAGAGAAGATTGGGGCGGCTGTGCCGGCGGAGCATTTAACCATTGGTCATAGTAGTTCTTACTCTGGCTGTTATGGATTGGATCCGCGAAAATAAATTCCCCCTGCATCGGATTCAGCAGTCCGATCGCTGCCAATCCTGAACTGGCTGCGCTGCTTCCTGTCATCGTTGTTGTAGAGGATGACGGAGCACTTTGGCTTACTGTAATGGCGGTTAGTTTTTCTTTCACCATTTCAGGCGGCCCGTTTGCCGGATCTTCCGTACCCTTTACTATTTTTGCAGGGCTTGTTTCGGAAGGCTTAGCCGTGATTTTTGCACGTTCTGGCTCAGTTTGGCTGATTACCTTTTTTACTGGCGCTTGAACGGCTGCTGCAGGTTTCTTGCTTGCTTCCGGTTTATCGGCAGCCTGCAAGGAATTGGATGTTTCTTTTTCTATTGTTTCTTTCGTATCCTTTTCTTTCAGTTCAGCTGGAGCTTGATCCTTTACAGGAGTTACAGCAGGTTTTGGATCTGCTTCACTTTTAGGCTGCTCCTCTTTTACCGGGATGTCTGATTTGGCTGGAGTGCTGCCAGTATTTACTGAGACGCTGTCTTTGTTTCCTTCAGCCTGAACAATCTTTGTATCGATTTTGATACTTGGCTCTTTGGATACATCGGCTTGAATCACGTTTGTATCGATTTTAATGCTTGGTTCTTCCGATACATCTGCTTTGACTATGCCGGTGTTCACGTTGACAGAAGGTTTTTCTGATAAGTCTGCATTAGCGATTCCCGTTTCAACCTTGACGCTTGGCTTTCTGGAAAGATCTGCGTTTACTGCTCCAGCGTTCACTTTTAAAGAAGGATCTTTTGATAGATTTAAATCCACTAAAGGCTTGCCGTCGGATAGGGAATCTGTCACCTTGTCCGTTGTAGTAGATAGAGACTCTGTTACAGAAGAAACCGTTTTACTTAATGCGTTTTGGGTGCTGCTTTCCTTTTTAATCGGAGCAGCCTGCTTTTCTTCCATAGCAGAATCTTCTTTTTCTGTTGAAACACCAATGACTTCATTCGTGACAGATTCCACAATTCCAGTGGTATTTTTCACAGTTGAGCTCAGCAAGCCTTCAGCGGAAGCGAATGCAGGAACCGTTAAGATTCCTAAGACTAATGCAGCCTGAATTACTTGCTTATGCACCTTATGTTTTCACCTCCTCCTTGAAAAGTCATTTTTCATGCAGTAACGATTAATTTTGTGTATTCGATAAGCTAACGGAAAAGATTTAGGTTTGGATCACTATTTTGTCATTTACTCAAAAAAAATTTGGCTATTTTCTTAAACATGGTTGTTTTGACAAATAATTTGGGAGGTTAAGGGCAGCTCTATTTACATTTATCTTTAACACAACCCTCTCTGACAGAGCCAAAATTTTTTAATTGATCACCCCATGCTCTGTCACTGTAACTTCAACTTTTGGAAGGATTTCTATGGATGGATATTCTTTTTCCCAGTCAAGATTCTTCCATACGTGAGGATAGTAAGCCATTAATTCTCTCCCGATTCCAAACATATCACTGTTTGCTTCCTGGATTTTGCTGATGACGGATTTAGCTTCGGCTGTAAGCTGCTCTGAGATTTTCTTATTTATTGCTTTAACTAATTTTTCATTTGTCAAAGAATCCTGCGGGTATTCTGCCACATCAATTTCAGCCTTCATTTTTACTTCAGCCTTTATATTTCCGGGAGTTGCATGGATTACGTTCATTCCGGACTTCACTTTTAGGAATGAATAGGTGATATAGTTATTTTTTTCAGGCTTCTCTCCATCATGAATACGGTTAACATATCTTGCAGATTTAGCCTTTGCCCCCATTAATAAAAGCAATAGCGTTGATTCATCAACAGAAAGATATCCAGACAGAACTTTATCATGAAAAAGAGCTATGCCATCCACGGTTACTTCATTTAACTCTTTTTTTACCAAAGGAAGACCAAAGTCTTTTCCTTCATCAAACATCAGGGTACAGATCGTCTGCAGGCTATGAATAGGGCTAACCGTCGATTTTTCCTGGCTTTCAATGATTTCAATCAAATACTCGGAAATGAGCACATTCCCAACCATTCCCATATCTAAAATTTCACTTGCATCCCCTTTTGCTACAGCCACCTTGGAAGAAACCGAACTATTGGAGTCTCTGTACAGCACATCCAGATATGAATAGATATCACTTTTTGCAAGATTTTCACCAAGGAGAAAAATTCTGTTTTTTGAAGGATCAAATTGGCCGGATACCTTCCTGTCCATGATCATCCTGGATTCCCTTAATGTATGAGCTTTTGTATGAACAATCGAATTATTCGGAATTCCGCCAATGAAGTCTCTAATCGTGGCCGTCACGTATAATTGTTCATCCTCAACCAGATCAATTCCCGTCCCAAAAACAAGTCTGCTATCCTTGAGCAGGCGCTGATCCCAGCATCCAGATATAAAGATTTGCAAACCAGCCAATACCGCGAGCATGATTTTCTTCATCTCACATACTCCCTTTGGTTTTCTTTTTGTAAAAAAACAAGCCAATGATCAAAAGAAGTGACGGAATGACAATAATAGGAATCACGCTAAATTTGAGCAGAATATCGTTGACTATATACATCTGCTTTTCATCCTTTAAAAACAAAGCTATCAAAAATGTTGCGGCGCAAAGACCATAAGCAAGATACGGCCTTTTCAGTTTCATAAGAACCGTTTTCAACCCTTCTGTTGATAGGAATAAGTAACTTACATAAGAGGTGGAAACATTGACAATCCAGATGGATGCGAAAAGCAAATCAAACCTTTCCACGACCTGAATATAAAGGGCCTTTACCAAATAAAGAAGCGGCTGCGGAATGATATCCATCTCGTCCGGACTAAAAACAATTTGGCAGACGACTGTTAAATACGTGTAAACTCCAGTGACTGTAAAATTTGCCCATGTGGCGGATTTTAAAATGGCTCCTGCCGTTTTTGTCTTGACAAGAGGATATAAAATTAAAAGGACTTCAAACCCGATCATTGAAAAATAAGCTTTGGTGATTCCCATTGAAATTTCTTTCCAGCCCGATTGCGACAGGGGCAGCAGATACCTGAAATCTAATGGATAGGAAAAAAGAGCAATGACCGTAATCACTAATAGCAGAATAATCAATCCCGATACAATTACATGAAACTTCGCAATAACTTCAGCCTCTTCTTTTCCAAGGTATACTCCTACAAGGCAAAGCATTGCTACAATAATCCACCTTGGCGTTTCATCCAGCACCCAGTCCTTAATGATTCCCACTGCAAAAACAAGAATGACAACCATGACTGTAATTCCGTACAAAACGTACAGTCCATTGATGAATCTCCCCGCAATTCCCCCTAGCATGCTGACTGAGTATTGGAACAGATTTTTTTCCGGGTTCCTTTTTGCCAATAGCCAATATAGCGTGATGACCATTTGAATGAGGATGCCTGTTACCACAATGGAAATCCACGCATCCCCTTTCGCTTCACTTTGAACCTCATAAGGAAGTCCAAGAATCCCCACCCCAATTTGGGTTTGAATGATGAAGAAGTAGAGCTGAAAAGGAGATAGATTTTTATTCATTTTTTCTCCACCCTCTTGACTTTGATTCCTTCCATGAATAAACCGGCTTCGTATCACGCGGCCTTTCATTCATCATCCAGATTGGAACACGGAAGACCGTGTCTTTAAAAAACTTAAAGTCAAAAGGTGCCAGAGGATAAAAATAGGGACAGCCAAAGGGCTTTAATTTCACAAGATGAATCAATATAAGCATAAAAGAAATCACAATTCCGAAGAAACCAAAAAGGGCCGACATCAGCATAATCGGAAAGCCTAAAATCCTGATTGTATTGCTCATCTCATTGGAAGGAATGACAAAGGAAGAGATGGCAGTAATGGCGACTACAATAATCATGGTGTTGGAAACAAAATGAGCTTCCACTACTGCCGTTCCGATCACTAAACCTCCGACGACGCCAATGGTCTGGGAAATGGCATTTGGAAGGCGAATCGCTGCTTCTCTAAGCAATTCAAGAGTAAGCTGCATAATCATGGCTTCAAGAACCGGCTGGAATGGAACATATTCCAGTGAGCTTTTAATGGAGAAAACAATTTCCACCGGGATTACCTCATAGTTAAAGGAAACGAGGGCGATATAGAAGGCGGGCAGCCCCAATGCAATTAAAAAAGAGACCATTCGTACAATTCTGTAAAAGGATCCAATTAGCGTCCGCTGGTTATAATCCTCCGATGACTGAAAAAATGTAAAGAAGTGGGCAGGCAGAATCAGTACAGTCGGACTTCCTTCCATCAAAATTGCGATCCTTCCATCCATTAAATTCGACGCTGCCCGATCTGGCCTTTCCGTGCTCAAAAACTGAGGAAACGGAGAAAATGGGTAGTCCTCGAGAAATTCCTCAAAATAACCCGGTGATTGAACAGAATCTACCTGAAGGTAGCTGAGCCTTCTTTCCACTTCTTTAACGAGGGATGGATTCACAATTTTCCCTACATAGACAATTGCCATTTTCGAATGGCCCGTCCTTCCTACTGAACGAAACTGAACAGTTAAGGAAGGACTTTTAATTCTTTCGCGGATAAAATGAATGTTTTTCAATACATTTTCAGAAAAGCTTTGGTGTGATCCTCTGATTACTTTCTCATTATTCGGTTCCTGGCCGGTATCCATCTCTTTTTTGTATACATTTAATAAAAAGAGCTCTGTTTCTCCCTCTATAAATAAAAGACAATGTCCTTCCACCATGGATTCAATAGCGCTATCAAGCTCCAAGGTCCTATGCATGACGGTAATGGTCACAATGTCTTCAATTTTTCCTTTTTGCTTATTCAAGAGAGGTTTTAAAACATTCGTCTGAATGATCTCGCGGTCTGCTATGGAATCTATATAGAGAATAAATGTATTTTTTTCATTGAAAATAAACCTCTTTATTTTCAGATCATCCGCCTGGAAGAACGAATTCTTTATGTATGAAATCGTTTCGTCCGGGCTTCCTGAAGAGAGCGGCCCGTTCCCGCTGCCTGTTCTAGCCGATGGATCATGATTGATATGAGAGCTTGAGCTCATCCGCTTCCACCTCGATTATTTTTAGCATTTTCGATTCTGTCTGAAAATATACAGCCTGGGAAACCCGTAAACGGCAAAAAACCTGCAGAGCAGGTCTGCAGGTTTTTCAGGGCTATTACATTTCTGAATTCGGTTTACGGAGAAGATGTTTTATATCCTTAAAACGGACGAACGTTCTATTTTTCTGATCCCACAGATGAAAACGGAGGGATTTAAAGCTGGAAAGAAGCGTAATCGTTGTCGCCTTGTGGAGCGGCGGAGTGGATTGATGCGCTTTTTCCAGGTTGTAGTTTGGCACCTTAGGGCTCAAATGGTGAACGTGGTGAAAGCCGATGTTGCCTGTTACCCATTGAAGAACCTTCGGGAGCTTGTAATAAGAGCTGCCGTCTACAGCCGCTTTGACATAATCCCATTCTTCTTCATTCTCATAATAGGAATCTTCAAATTGATGCTGTACATAAAACAGCCAAATTCCAAGAGCACCAGATACAAAGACAATCGGAACCTGGATAAGCAGGAACGCCTGCCAGCCAATCCACCAGCACATGAGCGCATAAGATCCGGCAATCAAAAAGTTAATCAAGTACGTATTGAGGCGTTCTTTTTTCCTTGCTCCTTTACGGTTAAAGCGGTTCGAAATAAGGAAAAGATAGATTGGGCCAAGTCCGAACATCACAAGCGGATTGCGGTATAGCTGATAACCAATTTTTCTCCAAAAAGACGAAGAAACATATTCATCAACCGTTAATACCCAAATATCGCCTGTTCCTCTTTTTGTTAAGTTACTGCTTGTCGCATGGTGAATGGAATGGGCTCTCTTCCATTTTTCATAAGGGAATAACGTGAGGACACCGCTTATAATCCCAAGAATGTCATTGCCTTTGCGGGTCTTCATAAACGATTGATGGCAGCAGTCATGGAAAATGATAAAGATTCGAATGACAAAACCTGAAGCTGCAATCGCGAGAGCAAGGGACAGCCAATAGGAAACGGACAAACATTGATAGGCTGCAAACCAAAGGAGAAAAAATGGCGGAAATGTATTAATAAGCTGTCTTACGCTTGATTTCACACTGGATTTTTCAAATGGGGCCATGTCTTTTTTGAGCATTACTTGTTTTTGTTTAGACATATCTTCCTCCTCGAGGGTTAGGTACGTGATCTATTTTCAGCTGAACAGCTGTTATTTTTATCTTCATGAACTACTCCCATCTTACTATGTTTGGCTCCATAAAACTAGATGCTTTAATTTTATAAAGAGTTAAAATATCGGAAACATTCTTCAAATGACTGCTGTGACTGAGTTCAGCACCTGAAAAATTAGAACAGTTTAACAAATGGAAAGAATTGAGTTTTCAGCTCTTCGGCATATAAAATATGTAAGGATTCGCTCTCATCTCTTCTGAAGGGAACAGTGATGGTGTCTGTGTGAATAATGCACGTTCCTAATTGAAGCTTCCAAGGCTCATGATCAAGATTTCCCCGGAATAGATGGCCTCTTTTTTCGGTAAAGAGGCAATATCGTTCCGTCAGCCAAAGATCGAGTGCGGATGGCTTCATGATCACCTCAGATGAAGCAGGTCCATATTCTATATGAAGCTTTGCAGAAGGAGCTCCCTTATGAAGTCTTTCCGAGGTGAATTGCGTCCGTTTTCCTTCCTTCTCCGCCATCATTTTTGCACGGTAATATGGCAGATGAAAGAACGACCTTGCCACCTTAACTCCAATCAGGCTGCTCGCGTCAAGACTGAAGAAATATACCCCCGGGTTGCTGCTGCAGGTTACATACGTCCGAATGTTCAGCTCTAACAGGTTAGACAGGCGAGGGATAGAGGGGAATCCCCTGAATCTGATGTCATCCATTTCAAACGGCACGAGTCCTATCCAAGCCTGGCCTTCAAATACATCTGCTGTTAATGAATGAGGAAGCCTTTCCTGCAGCCATGCAGGGTCAACCGGCCAATGCACAAACAGCAGATTCCGCCACGTTTGCTTCATGATCCATTTCACCAAATCCCCCCTCTCCATTATGTATATGTGCCTCTTAAAATAATTTAGCCAGATAGAGAATCAGCCATTCAAAAAAATCCGCCTCCCTGATTAGGAGACGGATTTTATTTCACCAGACGTATAAGCCTACAATCATCGCACTCAACAGGGAAACTGCCAACCCGCTGACAAGCAGCTTCCAGACATTTTTCCCGATCATCGAGGATTTTTCCTCTCCTAAAACGGAGCTGAATGTGCCGTAAATCATTCCTACAGTACTGAAGTTTGCAAAGGAGGTCAGGAACGTCGTCGCAACGGCAACCGTATGCGGGCTTAGCGTATTCAGATTGTTTTTCAAATCAAGCATAGCCACAAATTCATTTGTCGCCATCTTAATTCCCATAAGCTGAGCCACATACATCGTATCCTTTGCTGACAAACCAAGAAGGAACGCAAAAGGACTGAAAATGATGGAGAAGATTTTTTGAATGGTCAGACCGTCTACGAAAAAGCCAAGAATACCATTCAAGACAGCCGTTAGGGCTACATATCCGATAACCATCGCGAGGATTACAATCACCATGTTCATTCCAACCATCATACTGTTGGAAATGGTCGAAAAGAAATCCTTCTTTTCGCTTTTTGGGGGAACGTACACAATGTCTTCCTCTTTAGGGACAACTGCAGGATTCAAAATACTTGCAAGAAGGAGTGCATTCAGGCAGTTCAACGGAATCGCACTGAACACATACTCAGCCGGAACCATCGTTAAATAGGCTCCGATGATCGATCCGCTTATGCTGCTCATACTCATGATTCCAAAAGTTAGAAGCCGGTTTTCTTTTAGAACGACCAGCTGCTGACGGATAACCGCAAGTGCTTCTGTGTTTCCAAGAAACATCATTTGAATGGAAAAAAAACTTTCAAGCTTCGGCAACCCGGAAATTTTCGAGATTACCCACCCTACTTTATCAATAATCCAAGTCAAGATACCAAAATAAGATAATATATCAAAAAAGGTGACAATTACAATGATAGGAAGAAGTGCACTAAAAAAGAAATCTACCGTGTCATTGGCCATGACGGAAGGAAAGACGAACGAAATCCCTTCATTTGCGCATGCAATCAGCCAAGTGAAAAATGAAGCAAACGTGCTGATTGCCTTACCGCCTATTTCTGTACCAAGCATGAACCAGGTGATAAGCAGTTCAGCCGCGAGCAAAATTCCAATCGACTTCCATTTTACCTCTCTCTTTTGAGGAGAACAGGCAAAGACAAGAGCGATCACAACGAAAATGCCCAGCAGGTTAATTAAAAAATACATGATCTCAACTCCCAGATGTATTGACCCAATAAAAAAACCCTAATTTTCACCCTCAGCCAAATGGACCGAAAGCATGAAAATTAGAGCCTGCAGACAGGGATTGCCCATTGTAAACGGCATGCCCCTGTTTCTCTTATATGATCATACTTCCTTGTAGTCCGGCATTTTGCGGCTGCCAGGTAGAAACTATCAGACCGAATCTTAACTGATATTATACAAGGATATAAAATTAGGTTAATTGAGTATAGCTTATTCTAAAACAGGTATAGGTATTTAGCAACCTGTCTCCGAGAAGTTGAAATTTTTCGATAGTTTCCTATTACTGATTTAAGTAATCTAAAAAGCAGCTAACTAATCTTTTTGATTGCTGAAAATAATGTCTGCCTTCTGCAATTTCTTCCAAGCTTTGAACATACTGTCCCTTTGAAGGAGTTTCACTCTCGGCAACTTTAGAAACAATTTCTTCTGTAAACTCCAGATGAAACTGGAGACCGATGACCCGGTCATCGTAAAGAAACGCCTGGTTGGAACAAGCTTCGCTCTCTGCCAGCCAAATGCAGTCTTCCGGGAGATCAAATGTATCCCCATGCCATTGCATCGCTTTGAAACTGGCCGGCAGACCAGGAATTCGAGTCTCTCTCATTTTCACCTCATGCCAGCCTACCTCTTCAAACGCGTTTTTGCTTACTCTCGCGCCCAAAGCAGTCGCAGTTAACTGAGATCCCATACAAATTCCCAGCACCTTTTTGCCTGAATGTATGGCTCTGGAGATAAACTCTTTCTCTTGCTTCAGCCAAGGATATTCATCAGTTTGATCAATATTCATCGGACCGCCTAGAACAATAAGGAGATCAAACTCACTCAGTTCAGGGAAATGGATATCATCCTTATATAAAGCTGTCTTCGTCAGATGGAACCCTCTTTCATCTGCCCAATCCTGTATATATCCCAAACCCTCATAGGGAACATGCTGTAAATAATGAACGATCAACTTGAACCTCTCCTTTTTCAGCAAAATTGCACGGTATAGATCCTTCCGTGCTTTTATCTCCGTGTACTCGCATCGTTCGTATCCTCTCGGACCAACCCGGCTAAAAGTGCGCGGAACCCAGGAAACTTTGATTTGAATGTACATGGATTTAGGGTTTTTCGTCAATGCTATTTTGGTATACGTCCTATACTGATCGGGATTTTTAGCCTTCGGAATTCTAATATTCTTTTGCTTCTCCTCCGACACATCCGTATGTTTACTCCTTCACATACAGGGAATCTAGCAGACAGAGAATATTTTAGGAGGGTTTTGAAAATGGAAAGATTAGAAAACAAGACAGCAGTCATTACCGGTGCTGCAACAGGAATCGGACAGGCGACCGCTCTAGTTTTTGCCAGAGAAGGCGCTAAAGTGATCTGTGCAGATATCAATGAAGCTGAAATGAAGAAAACCGTGGAAAAAATCAAAGAAAATGGCGGACAGGCTGAAGCGGCTTATCTAGATGTTTCCAGCGAGGATAGCGTTGTTGATTTTGCCGAAAAAATAAAGGAATCCTACGGAACGATCGATATTTTATTCAATAACGCAGGCGTTGATCAGCAAGGCGGCAAAGTTCACGAATACCCGGTTGAGCTTTTCGATAAAATTATAGCCGTCGATTTGCGCGGAACGTTCCTTGCGAGCAAATACTTAATCCCGCTCATGCTTGATAACGGAGGATCGATTATCAATACCTCCTCAATGTCAGGCAGAGCAGCTGACCTTGACCGCTCTGGATACAATGCTGCAAAAGGCGGAATCACAAACTTTACACGGGCAATGGCGATTGATTATGCCCGCGATGGAATCCGGGTCAACTCCCTCTCTCCTGGAACAATTGAAACGCCGCTAATTGACACACTTGTAGGCGGCAAAGACGAAGATATGGGCGAGAAATTCAGAGAAGCCAACAAATGGATTACCCCAATGGGCAGACTCGGGCGTCCGGAAGAAATGGCAACCGTCGCTCTATTCCTTGCATCCGACGACAGCTCCTATGTAACAGGCGAAGACATTACCGCGGACGGCGGAATTATGGCTTATACATGGCCGGGAAAAATGCTGATAGAGGACGAGAAATGGAAAAAAGGTACGGAATGATTGGATGGCACCTCTTTATGGGGTGCTTTTTTCATTGAGATAGAGTTCGTAAACTCTGCCTTTGTTTTGGCCGGTGGATTTTAGGTTGAGAGAATGGAGGAGCTTTGTTGCGGAAGAGGGGCTAACAAGCTGCAAATAATCACGGATTTCTTTATTCGTAATCGTAGAACTAATTAGCAGTTTGTAATCATTTAGCGCTTCAAGGTGAGCGTTTCTATACTTATTCTGGCATTTTAAGCAATACCAGCCGCCTTTATATCTCTCCATTTTAAGTATGCAAACCGGACAGAATACTCCTTTTAACAGGTCCTCATGTGTTAATCCAAATCTATCAAGTATCGGGAAGTCTGCCTCACTGTGTTCTTTCATTGAAATTCTTTTTAGCTTTCTCAATTCTTTTTCAGTAAGAATATCGGTATTAAGATCAGACTCTATTTTTTTAATTTTCAGAGGAAGTTTTTCACAATGAATGATTTTCTCTGCTAATTTAGCCTGGTAGGCATGCGGCGATTGGATAATGGTTTGCGGATTACTGATCACTACTAGAGAGAAAATAGGAACATGGGGGAAACCGTTATTTAAAAACCATTGCTTGAGAAGAAATTGCAGGCGTTCTGTCTGAAGAATAGGATCAGCAAAAGCTGTTTCCTGTCCATCTTTGGTCCGAATTAGCTGATTAAAATTCGGTTCAAAAAATATGGTTCCCGCTATATTTTTTATTTCTAAAATAATGGCATATTTAGAGGTTATAAGCAGAGTATCCATTTGGAAATAAGAGGTTTCGCTAGGAAGACGTAAATCCTGGAAAATAAATTGTTTATCTTGAGAATAAAGAGAAAGCTGATAGTCAGCAGCAAGTTCACCTCTATAGCCTGCCATTCTTTTTTTGAGTTCTTCAGTAATTTGGGGTACCTTTGGATGATTGTCCGGCAATCTTCGCTGCAGAGCTTGTAATTTGAGGATGATGAGCGGGGATTTTCTCTTCTTAATGATCATGTAAACACTCCTTTTTTTAGAATACTACTATATTCTCGAAAAATTTTGCTGTACCTTCATCCGGTTCGGAGTTAGCTTGGAGGATATCGACCGAAATACGGAGATATCGACCAAAATAAAATTTTATCGGCTATTATTTCAATTTATCGACCGAAATCTCATTATATCGGCTATTTTTCCGATATATCGACTTTCCGACAAATTTCGACCACCTCACCCCCTCCCAATTCCCATCCTCCCCCTATCCCTCAAGAAAAACTCGTAACCACCCACCCAAATACGTTATAATAAAAGGTAATGAATCCAAATCATATTTTAGATTTAATACCGAAAGAGAGTGAGCAGTATGGGTCGTAAGTGGAATAATATTAAGGAAAAAAAGGCAGCTAAGGATAAAAACACGAGCCGGATTTACGCGAAGTTTGGACGCGAAATCTATGTAGTGGCTAAACAGGGCGAGCCGGATCCTGAATTGAACCAAGCCTTGAAATTCGTTCTTGAACGGGCAAAAACATACAATGTGCCGAAGCATATTATTGACCGTGCGATTGAGAAAGCAAAAGGCGGTTCTGAGGAAAACTACGATACTCTTCGTTATGAAGGGTTTGGACCGAACGGGTCAATGGTTATCGTAGATGCACTGACAAACAACGTAAACCGAACGGCTTCCGAGGTTCGCGCAGCATTCGGGAAAAATGGCGGGAACATGGGGGTAAGCGGTTCTGTTGCTTACATGTTTGACGCAACAGCCGTAATCGGAGTTGAAGGGAAGTCTTCCGATGACGTACTTGAACTTCTTATGGAAGCAGATGTTGATGCACGCGATATCCAGGAAGAAGAGGAGTCGGTCATCGTTTATGCAGAGCCGGATCAGTTTCATGCGATGCAGGAAGCATTCAAAGGCGCCGGCATTACAGAATTTACTGTAGCCGAGCTGTCCATGCTTGCACAAAATGACGTAGAGCTTCCTGAAGATGCACAGGCTCAATTTGAAAAATTGGTTGATGCACTTGAAGATTTAGAAGACGTTCAGCAGGTTTATCATAACGTAGACCTTGGTGAATAACAGAAAAAGCAGATCCTTTCACAGGACCTGCTTTTTTTTCATACTCAGCATGACAACGAGAACAATTAGTGCTGCGCTCCCCACTCCATAAGCAAAAACGAGCGACACGGTTTTCATGGCAAAGCCTGAAAAGAGGGTTCCCAATGTGATTCCCAAATACATGATTGTGGAACTAAGTCCATTTACTTTCCCCAAGTATTCCTGTCTTGTTTCTTTGAGCATTAGTGCTGCAATATAACCGCTTAAAATGCCCAGCAGCGCATTATCAATAAACTGCAAAACGAGTGTAAAAGCGAAGTTCGTTGAGTACCCTTCAAAAAACAGGGTTACCGCAAGCACGGAGATAAGTGCTGTGAGCACTTTTGTATTGGATAAATACTGCTTAAACAAAATAAATAATACTCCCCCCGCTATGACCCCGACACCGGCAACACCAGAAAAAAGCTGGTAGTAGCGCTCGCCCAAACCGAGTCTTTCAGTCACAATAAAGATATCAAGATTTATCGCAATTCCCATGGCAAAGGATAAAAGGATATAAATTTTCATGAGCTGCTTGATTCTCTCTTTTCGCTTAATATAGCGGAAAGTGGCCTTCAGCTCATCCTTGAAACGCAATTCTGCGATCTTTTGAAACGCCGTTCTTGGAAGGGTGAGGATAAGCATAAATGATAGGAAAAACAACGCAGCGAGGACCCACAAAGTGGTATGAATACCAAATTCAAAATAAAAATAACTCCCTAAAAACGGGCCCAACACATAAAAAAGTGATCCCATCAGCTGAGAAATACCTATGGCACTCTCAACGTCCTCTTTTGCCACATACTCTTTAAAATATTTTTGTGAAGCAGGATAAGAAAATTGAGTAATAATCGCTGAAACTAATACAGCTGCAAATATGCTCCACACCACGCCATTTGATAGGAGCATACCTAATATAACAAAGGAAATTACACTTAAAAAATCACCAAACAGCATAATTTTTTTCGGATTGGTTCGATCAGCAATCAATCCTCCGATAAACGTAAAGATAATCAGGGGTACGTATTCCAGAAAATTCAGGGTGGAGATTGCGAGCGGATCTCCACTCGTTACATCCATAATGTAAAACATGATTGCCATATTTCTGACCCAGATTCCGAACTGCTGAATAAAATCAGTGGCAAGTATCGTCATAAACACTTTATTTTTAATTAATCGCATAGAGGCTCCTCCTTTATCTCCTAAGGTGATGATAAAGGGTGGAGCTGCTCCAGGGTCAATCCATAACGTTTAAGATTATTTCAGAAAAATATTCGTCCTGTTCCTTTTTCTGAAGATAGAATTCCTCTTTTATATAAATACTTGTTTCCTTTAGCGAAAAATAGGCACAAATCTTTTTAATATACTGCTCCAAATCAGGAATGTTCCCATAAAAATGAGTTTTTACAAACATGCCGGTTATCGTTATTTTTTCAGCCTCCAGCTGATGCTTTTTAATCCATGAATCAATTTCTGATTCCTTTTTATGTATTGCATCAATCAAAATCAGCTGGTCATTCACACGCAATTCGCTTGGTTCACTTAAATCATATGCATAATAATAGTGGGTTTCCTCTTCAAATAATTTTACATAGTAAGAGTGATTTTTATCCTTTAGCCAATCAAAATTCAGCGCGTAAAAGCGATACTCATAATTAAACACGGGAAGACTGGAGAAATCATGAGAATTGTGGTGAGCAGATGCCTCGATGATTCCTTTCTTCGTTTCGGCTAACTTTTTCTCCAGCTTCTGAAGCTGTGAAATTCTGTCTGAAATAATATTTTCCTGTCTTTTCATCAAATCTATATATACCTCAATAGATTCCTGATCAATCGCTCTCTGTATATCCTGAATTGAAATCTCTAATGATCTCGCATTTAAAATAATTTCCAGTTGATCCAAATGCCGAACGTAGTAGTATCTGTATCCATTCTGCGGATCTTTTTCTGGCTGAAGCAAGCCGATTTTATCATAATATCGAAGAGTATCAATGCTGATATCATAAAGTTTGCTTACTTGTCCAACCGATAATTTAAAAGACATCTCTTTCCTCACTTTCAGGTGTTATAAGATGAATATATCGGTTTTAACAAAAATATCATACCTTTCAAGTTTATATTGGCAGGATGACTTTATGGATGAGTCTTCTTTTTCTTATTTCCAGACCCATTCCGGTAGGCTAAAATAGAAGTTTTTAATGACGAATAGCTTCCTATCGCAGCACTGCCGTAAAAAAAACCCATGAACAATCCCGCCCATAGATTATGACGATGACTGTAAAAGACCGACATCATCAACCCTAAAAAAGAAGCCAGTGCTGGGATGTAAGCCCTTGGGATTGGCAGAAAAATTTTTATGAGCTGCGTGACAATGATGATCACCGGCACTGCCAGGACCGCGTCCCAAAAATTGGTGTGAATGACGGGAAATTCGGTCATGGGAGGCTGACCACTGTTTCAGCTGCGTTTATTTTCAATTACGCCGCCTCCTGAATTCTTATTTTCTTTTTAATATGGAATAATCTAGGGCGAACTATGCAGAAAAAGGCCGCCAGTTCATGGCGGCCTTATGTCATTGCTTATTCAGCCGGGTCAATGTTAATAACAGGGGGCTCTTCGCCGTATTTCTTCTGCAAATCCACATAAGCTTTCACTACCCTGGCAGCGATGTCTTTGTTGATGTTCTTCTCGGCATATGGGACGACTACGCTAAGAGCAATTTGCGGTTCATCGGTGGGATAGTAGCCTACAAAATTTATGTTATAGGTTTTTTCCGTAAGATCTGAATCAGGGTATCTGTAGGTAGTTTGAGCAGTGCCGGTTTTACCGGATACATCGAGGCCTGGGAACTTGCCGGCAGCGGTTCCGCCCGTTTGTGTTACGGCTTTAAATCCCCTTTGGACCTGTCTGATTTCTGCTGAAGTGTTGTTAATCCGGTTTAATACCTTTGGTTCCTTGTCCAGATGAAACGGGCCCAGCCCCTTTTCAGATGTGGGTTCATGAACCGATTTTACGACTCTTGGCTGAATGCGGTATCCGCCGTTTGCTATAACGGAAACATATTGAGCCAGCTGGAGCGGTGTATAGGTGTCCAGCTGTCCGATGGAAAAGTCTAAGAGCTGTCCGACATTATCAGGGTCTGTTCTGTATCCATGCGATTCATTGGGGAGATCAATTCCGGTTTCTCTCCCTAAACCAAATTGATAGTACCCATTTCTCAAGGTCTCGAAATCTTTAAAGCTCCCTTTAAACGTTCCATTCTCCACGTACGAGAATCCGGCAATATTTTCAATGACCGCTTTAAACATGTAGATGTTCGAGCTCTTTTTTAACGCTGTTATATCACTTACCGAGCCAAGTGACCGATTGCCGGCAGAGGACTTGGTGGCCGTATTTTTAAATGTCATAGGAGCATCATAATAGACTTTGCTGACAGGCATTCCATTTTGATAAGCCGTGAGAACTGTTGCGCCCTTCACCACGGATCCCATCTCATACTGTCCTGTAAAAGCTCCATAAGAATAATCCAGCGGCTTGCTGCTTTTTCTGAAATCATATTGCTTTCCAGCCATTGAAAGAATGTCTCCATTATTAGGATCCATTACCACTGCAAAAGCACTGCTCACAAGCCGGTTGCCAGCTGTTCTTCTTCCCTTAATAATTTCTTCTTCAAGAATTTTCTCAATTTCTTTTTGAAGCTCCATATCAAATGTCAGCTGCAGATCGTAGCCCCGTCTGCCAGTACTGATAACTTCTTCAGACACGTTGCCGTCCCGGTCGGTTGTATATTGGATTTTAGACTTGGAGGCATTTAAAAACTGCTCATACTGCATTTCAATGTACCCTTTGCCGACCCGGTCATTCCTTGAATACCCACGGGCTTGAAAATAATCCATGCGCTCTCGCGGCAGGCCTTCTTGAGAGGTTGTGACCTTGCCGAGAATTGGCCCTAGTACATTGCCATAAGGATATTGCCTGTCCCAGTCCGTGATGATGTTCAATCCCGGCATTTTTTCAAGATTTTCCGAGACTCGGGCTATCTCATCATTGGTCAGCATGACATCCGGTCCTGGCTTTGCATCCTTAGGCAGAATCTGAGCTTTAATAATTTGCGGCTCATATTGGTACCCGGAGGAAAACCGTTTAAAAAGAACGGCAATGGATAGCTGCCTTTCACTTTGCTTCATTTTTTGAATTTCTGCTTGAGGGACCCTTTCAATTTGAAGCTGATATTGCTCTTTTCCATCCAGCTCCAGCTCTTTTTTCTTAAGGAGCTTCTTTGCTTCTTTCGGATGAGCGGACAGCCAGTAATCCTTTATGTCCCTGCTGCTCTCCTGCTCCCGAATCTTTTTAAGAGCTTCTGATTCGATCTCAATATAGTTAATCAGTTCCCTTGCGGTTTTTATTTTATTCTCCGGCTTCGTTTTCTTATCAACCGTATATGTAATAGCAGGAACCCCGATATTATCAACAACCACTCTGCCATAGCGGTCAAACATTTTGCCTCTTGGAGCAGGATAGGATGATACATTGGTCTCCGTTCTGGATAGTTCCTTATTAAACTCTTCTCCCCGGACAATCTGCACAATCCCTAAACGGATGATCACCAGAACAAAAACAAAGAATACCGCAAAAAACAATATATTTATCCGCCGCAATCTGGTCTTTTTTATGCCGCGGTTTTCGGAAGTATTTGTGGCCGTCTCAGTCATCTGATATATTCCCCTTCCTCATAAATGCAAAATAACTCGCTCTTTTATTCTACATTTTTTTACAAGGGAATAATACCCACTTTAAACACAATGAAATTTTCTTAGTGAAACAGGTGGTTATTCGCTGGCTGACGGTATAAAATCATCATCCATCCACTTCTGAAATAAATAGATAGGCACAGCTACCGCCAAACAAAGCATATATACTCAAAGTGGAGTCATGTTCACGAGCTTATAAATGCCTAAATGTTCAAATACGGCATTGAGTATAAAGGCCTGCACAGCATCGATCGCAGCGTTTAGCAGCATATAGCGCATACAATCACCATATGTAAGTGCTAATATGAGGATGGTGCCTATAAAAAACACTCCATAAACAAACGAAGTTACATCGGTTAGAATGGGAATGTTTTCTTTAACCTCACACCATTGAAACCGGTTTGCCATCTGGAAAAGAATCGTCAGGAGAATAGAACCAAATAATGCAGAACCAACGAATCGCTTCAGGTTTTTCTTATGAAAGAAAAAGAGGAGAAAAAAAGGGCAAATGAATAAGGACCATAAAATTATCTGATTCAGCATACATTTCCTCCACTTTTTTTATCAGTTTCAGCAAAAAAACGGAGTCCTATTCCATATTCTCTACATCCACCCTAAAAACGCCCGCTGGTTTCCTGATTTCATAAAAGATTTCTGCAGGGCTGTCTATTTTTTCGGAAACGACTACGCAATAAATCATGATTGCTTCTTTTTCTTCCTTAATTCTGATCCGTTTAATGCCAAGCTTCAGAGCCTCTAATTCATGAAGCAGCTTCGTAAGGTTGGTGTCTTTTGAAATAGAAATTTTCACTTTGAATTCTTTTTCTCCCAAGCGTCTAATCACAAACTTCTCCAGCAGAAAAGGAAGGATTCTTACACCAGAAAAAATGAAAGCAACTCCAGCAAGGGCTTCCATGTAAAAACCCGCTCCTATGGTAATTCCGATTGCAGCTGAGGCAAATACGAGCGCAGCAGTTGTAAGCCCGGAGATAACCTCGTTGTGTCTTCTCAGAATGACACCTGCTCCCAAAAAACCAATGCCGCTAATCACGTACGAGGGAATTCGGCCAGGATCCATTGGACGGGAATAGGCTTCTGCATACATAAAAGCAGACTCGTATGAAACAAGTGTTAGCAGGCAAGCTGTTACTGAAATAATCAAGCATGTTTTCAAGCCCAGGGGTTTCCCCTTTAATTCTCTTTCCAATCCAATTATGATGCCTGCAATGGCCGAAAAGCTCAGCTTCATCAGGACATCAACATGCAGGACCTCCCCCATCTCATCCCTCCTCAATCCATACCTTTCTTAAGTATATAAACCGCTGGTGTAAAATATTTCTGGGGAAAGGAATCCGATTTTTTATGTATGCCTAAGTTTACAAAAGGATCAGCTTCTCCTGATCCCCTGCAGTCCATCTTGCTCTGTCTATTTAACCTGGCCGAAATAAAACAGATGGTTTACCCACTCCGGGCCTACCTGCTCCAAAGAGAAATTCCCGCTCATATCCTCTTGCAGGATGACTAATGAAGGTGATAGGGTCAGAATGGATTGAAACCTGCATAGACTTAATTTAATTGAATACTAAGGCTCCAATAAGTAAACTAAAGAGGAAATAAAATATAAAAATGTAAACGGAGAGGGTAAAATGGAGACCCAAAATTACAAAAACCACACACGGATGCACCCGCTTTATCATTATGTTCTAACCGTACTGCTTCTCGGTATGCTGATCTCAGCAGTTATTCATGCAGTCAATGCGATGAGCAGCGGGGAAAATGTGTTCCAGGCCTTTATCATACTGCTTACTGCAGCAAGTGTTGTCATCATTGGTGTGCTCGTGCGGACGTACACGTTAAAAGCACAGGACCGAGCTATACGTGCGGAAGAAAACCTGCGCCACTATGTTCTAACAGGAAAATTGCTGAATCCCTCGCTGACTGTGAAACAAGCCGTCGCTTTAAGGTTTGCATCTGACAAAGAGCTGCCAGCCTTAAGTGAAAAAGCAGCGGCAGAGAACTTAAAGCCTGATGATATTAAGAAGCTTATTCTGGACTGGAGAGCGGATCACTATAGGATATGATCTTAACCTAATCTCACTGTGACAGACGTAAAAATGAAGCACCATCCATTAAAATGGATGGTGCTTCATTTTTATAGTGGCCTCTTACTTCTTTTCCATTACAGCGAAATAATTCCCTTCACAGTCTGCAAAATTAAAGACCCGGCCAGATGGCATTTCCACTAACTCGCCAACTGTCACGTGTTTGCTGGATAAATCCGTATATAATTGATCCAAGTTGTCAGTGAAAAATAATAAGGACGGTGTCCCTAAATTTAATTCAGGCGACATTTTTGCAATGAATTCTTTGTTGTGGAGAACGATTGTGGTTTCTGAATCATTGGCTGGAGCAATTTCAATCCATCTCATTCCCTGACCGTTATCTTCATCAGAAATGACCTGGAAGCCTGCTTTTTCCGTCCAAAATTTCACAACCTCATCCTGGTTGTTTACATACAGCATGATTTGTCCAATTTTTTGAATCATTCGTCCCCACTCCTTTTTGTCACTTTTCTGAAATTTTACCACCTTCTGTATTATTGGACAATGAGAAATGCTAAGCTCCAGCTATGAATACTAGGAATTTCATTGTGAATTTAGGCAGTCCTCAAATAAAATAAAGCATAAACTGTCGCATTGGACAATTTATGCTTTATTTTGCATCTATGTAGGTTTGCCACCAAAATATGTATTTGGTGGAGACGGTGGGAGTCGAACCCACGTCCAGAAATATCGGCACTTAAGCGTCTACGAGCGTAGCTGGGATATTCGCATTTCGCTGTGCCGTATGCCTACCAGCAGGCGTCAGGACAGCTAGTCTGATTGTTCTCTTCCTTCTCCCTCAGACGGCGAGATCCGGCGTAGCCCACTTAAAGTGAGTCCCTTACCCTACCACATGGGCGATGGAGGGAGGAACCGCTATAAACTGTTGTTACGCAGCTACAGCGAGGTTGTTGTTAGTTTTGCCAGTTATTATTGGCGTTGGCGTTATTAACGAGCTCGCCGACTCGGCTCGCAACCTAAGCTCGAACTACCCCTGTCGAATCCGTAACGTCCCCATATAAGAGTAAAAGCCGTTAAGCTTCCATCCCAATAGGAATACGGGAAAGTCTGTTCAGGTCCTGGTTGAAGTCTGGCCGTCACAGAACAGGTGATAAGATAAGCTGTTGCTTATTCAGTTATCATCAGTACATGTTCTATTATAACAAACATCCTGCATAAAGCAATTGTAAAATAATGTTATCTTCTGCTTCTGCGGAAGACGAGTACGGCGCTTAGGATTAGCACAGCCGCTATTCCAAAGTAAACGATGGACACAAAATCACACTCTCATTAGTCTTTTTGGCGGTCGCGGAAGGCACGCTCGATATCGCGTTTCGCTTCTTTCTTTTTCAAATCTTCCCGCTTATCATATTTCTTTTTCCCTTTTCCGAGTCCGACTAAAACCTTTGCGAAGCCATTTTTCAAATAAATTTTCAATGGAACGAGCGCATAGCCGTCTTCTTTTGTAAGGCCAATCAGTTTGCTGATCTCGCTTTTATGGAGCAGGAGCTTCCTCGTTCTAAGTGGGTCATGATTGTAGCGGTTTCCCTGTTCATACGGACTTACGTGCATGTTGTGGACGTATAGTTCCCCTGCTTGAATTCTGGCAAAGGCATCTTTTAAGTTGACTCTCCCTGCACGGATTGCTTTAATCTCCGTACCTTGAAGCACAATACCCGCTTCATAGGTTTCTTCTATAAAATAATCATGGTTGGCCTTTTTATTCTGAGCCAGCACTTTTCCTGTTCCTTTTGGCATGTGAAACCCCTCTCAAGCATCAATATTCTCTCTATTTTACCACGGCTGAAATCAAGCGGGAAGGGCGATGCCTGGCACCGCCCTTATCCGTTACCGCTTCTTTTTCTTCCGCTTTGCCTTTGGCGCATTATCGAACGTTTTTTTCTTTTTCTTCTTCGGTCCCCGGGTTGACCAGCCATCTTCTGCTGAACCGCTTCTTTCACGGGGGCCGGAGCCTCTTTCTTTCGTTGTTTTTTTGCGTCCCTGTCCGGCGCTGATGGATTTAGGAGCATCCTTCACTGGACGTCTTCTCGTCCCCTTCATGCCGACAATTTCGAAGTCAATGGCACGCTCATCTTTATTCACGTTTACTACGCGGACGGTTATTTCATCCCCGATGCGATAAACGTTGGCTGTACGTTCGCCGATCATCGCATAAGTGCGTTCATCATAGCGGTAATAGTCATCGGTCATGTAGCTGACATGAACAAGTCCTTCGATGGTGTTCGGCAGCTCTATAAACATTCCAAAGTTTGTTACGGAGCTGATAATTCCATCGTACTCTTCGCCAATTTTATCAAGCATGTATTCCGATTTTTTCAGGTCATCGGTTTCACGCTCAGCCTCTACAGCCCTGCGTTCCATATTGGAAGCCTGCTCAGCAATAACCGGAAGCTTTTCCGCCCATTTTTGCTTCGTATCTTCTCCCGTCTTGCCTTCAATTAAATACGTACGGATTAAACGATGAACGATTAAATCCGGGTAACGGCGAATCGGTGAAGTGAAATGAGTATAAAACTCAGTGGACAATCCGAAGTGGCCAAGGCTCTCAGGATCATACTTTGCCTGCTTCATTGATCGAAGCATAACGGTTGAAACAACCATCTCTTCAGGCTGCCCCTTCACTTCTTCAAGAATCTGCTGAAGAGCGCGCGGATGAATTTCGTTTCCGGTACCCTTCACACTGTAGCCAAAATTCGTGATGAATTCCAGGAAACGCTGCAGCTTGCCTTCATTGGGATCCTCATGAATACGGTATATGAAAGGGACCTTCATCCAGTGGAAATGCTCAGCTACCGTTTCATTGGCAAGAAGCATAAACTCTTCAATAAGGCGTTCAGCAGCACCGCGTTCGCGAAGCTCGACATCGTAAGGCTTTCCTTCCTTATCTACGAGAACCTTTGCCTCTTTAAAATCAAAATCAATGGCGCCGCGATTCATACGCTTATTTCTTAGCACTTGAGCAAGCTCGGCCATTTTTTCAAACATGGGCACAAGCGGTTCATACTTTTCGCGGACCTTTTCGTCCCCATCAAGAATGCTGTTTACGTCGCTGTATGTCATTCGTTCCGTCGTTTTAATAACACTTTGGAAAATTTCATGATGAACGACGTCACCGTTTTCATCCACTTCCATATCACATGAAAGAGTGAGCCTGTCTACTTTTGGATTCAGGGAGCAAAGTCCATTGGAAAGACGGTGAGGAATCATCGGAATAACCCGGTCAACTAAGTAAACACTCGTTCCGCGATCCAGCGCCTCAACATCAATTGGTGAATCCTCTGTCACATAATGGCTGACATCGGCAATATGAACACCTAATTTGTAGTGGCCGTTTTCAAGCTTCGTCACCGTTACCGCATCATCCAAATCTTTTGCATCTGCACCATCTATCGTAACGATGGTTTCGTTTCTAAGGTCTCGGCGGCCCTTGTAGTCTGCTTCATCAATTTCATCGGGAACATCATTCGCCTGCTTAAGAACATCCGGTGAGAAGCCTCCAGGAAGTCCGTGCTTATGAATGACGGAAAGAATATCGACTCCAGGATCATTTTTGTGCCCGAGAATTTGGATAACTTCTCCTTCAGCACTCATCCGTCCCTCTGGGTACGTAGTAATCTTGACGACTACTTTATGGCCCTCTACAGCTCCGTTTGAAGCATCTCTTGGAATAAAAATATCGTTAGCAATCTTTTTATCATCCGCAATCACAAAACCAAAATTTCTGCTCTCCGTATAGGTCCCAACGACCTCTTTCATTCCGCGGTCTAAAATACGGATAATTGTACCTTCTTTTCTGGCGCCTGATGAATTGGAGCTCACGCGCACAAGCACCGTATCGCCGTGCATCGCATTTCCAAGTTCATTCGGCGGGATGAAAATATCATCATCTGCCGGGTCTTCCGTTACGGCAAAGGCAAACCCCTTCGCATGTCCTGACAATTTGGCCTTCACTAGGTTCATCTTTTCAGGCAGACCGTACCGATTGCTTCTTGTACGGACTACAAGGCCCTGCTCTTCCATATGGACAAGAGCTTTGACAAAATCTCTGAAAACATCCGCTTCCCCTACTCCAAATGCATCCTCAAGCTCCTGGATTGTAAGCGGTTTGTATGCTTCATCCCGCATAAATGAAAGCAGGCGGTCAACGTGTTTTTGTATATCCTGGTTCAACTAAATCCCTCCTTCTTCTCGGGCTTACCAGTCCAGCTTTTCCAGGAACTCATAAACATCCTGGTGGACCTGGTCTTTTTCTTTATCAAGGGTAATAACGTGGCCGGAATTTTCATACCACTTCAGCTGCTTTACATCCGATTCCACTTCATCATGAATAATGTTTGCACTATCTGTATTAATCATGTGATCATGGCGTGCCTGAACAACGAAGGTCGGCGAATAAATCATATCGACGTTCTTACGTACATCTGCAATCAGCTCCTGCAGGCCTTTTAAGGTTCCCATAGGAGTTTTCTCGAACTCTTTCATTTCTTCTTCTATTTGATCAGGCTTTTTCTCTTCGAATTTTTTATAGTTGCGTGCATACTCCAAAACACCTTGATACATAACTTCCTCACTCTTTATGTACATCGGTGCACACATGGTCACGATACCCTTTACTGGTACAGTGTAACCCAGTTTCAAGGAAAATACCCCGCCTAGCGATAACCCTCCGACCGCAATTTCTTCATAGCCCTTTTCCTTTAGAAATTCATACCCTTCCATAACGTCCTTCCACCAGTCTTCCGGTCCTGTATGAACTAGCTCTTCCGGCGGTACGCCATGGCCTTTATATTGAGGAGCATGGCACGTATAGCCCCGCTCATTCAAGTATCTTCCAAGCATCCGCACATCTGCCGTGTTTCCTGTAAACCCATGCAGAAGCAATACTGCTTTTTCTCCGCCTTCAAAGAAAAAAGGCTTAGGCATCACTTTTCTCATAGCTGAATCTCCTTCTCTATCCGTTGTCTGTTTCATGCTAAAACCATATATGTATTCTCCCTTAACTCCCTCTTTTCTATTTAAACAAACGTTTGGGGAAAAGAAAAGCGCAGGGCTTTTTCGAAGAGGATGTTCATGCAGGTGCGCTAGGTTACTTTATGGCGCTGCTGAAAATGAGGCACAAGCTTTGTTCTTCATACTTATATGAAGTGCCGAAAACAGTCTCAAGCGATATATCGATGATTTTTAAAATATATCGGCGAAAATTTATTTAAATCGGCGATTTTTTCGATATATCGACGATTTCTTAATTATATCGACGAAAACGGAGGTAAATCGATTTTTCGGGAGATTTCGACAATTGTTTTGCATGAGAATATATGACGATTGCGGGGAACGGCATGCAGGAAGAAAAACTAAAAAGAGGCCTGCACTCAGACCTCTTCCGCATCTTATAGGTTAAAGTAGGAAATTGCAATGGTAAGAACAAAGAAAACTACAGATAAAACCACAGTAATCCGGTGAAGAATCAAGTCAAGACCGCGGGCTTTTTGCTTTCCGAAAAGCTGCTCCGCTCCGCCTGAGATCGCTCCGGATAAACCAGTGCTTTTACTGGATTGCAATAATACTACTGTAATAAGTGCAAGGCATGTAATAATCAACAGAACAATTAACAAGGTATGCATGTACTACACCTCCTGAAACGCGTTTGCATTGGTTTAAATGTACCATATGGAGGGGGTTAAAACAATAGTGCTTGTCTGCTTACGGCAATTTTTTCTAAAACCTGAATGACAGGCCTATTGAGGAGGAATGTTTGTCCTTTACGGGCAGGTTTGTGTCGATTACGGGCAATTGTTTGTCGATTACGGGCAATTGTTTGTCGATTACGGGCAATTGTTTGTCGATTACGGGCAAATCCGTGTCGATTACGGCCAATTCGACGAAATGAGACAACATCTTCCTGTCCCAATCCAGTAAGATAGCAATAATCAAGGAGGCGAATACAAATGATTCGATACCCGCATTTAAAAAATCGAGCCTGCATAGGGGTAAGCCCCCTCTTCCGGTGTTCCCGGGGAACTGCATGACTTAGTCAGACTTGCTTCAAACCGCATGGAAAAGAAAGGCTTCAGCGTTGTGGCAGGGGAAACTGTTTGGACTCAGGATAAGGCAAAATCAGCACCAGCCAGTGTAAGGGCAGCTGAATTCATGGAAATGATGCAAAGCGATGAGATCGGCTTGATTATCCCTCCGTGGGTCGGAGAGCTTCTTATTGAAGTACTGGAATATATAGATTTCAGTAAAATAGCGCCAAAATGGATTTTAGGTTATTCCGATTTAAGTGTCCTGTTGCTTGCTATTACCCTTAAAACAGGAATTGCCACTGCTCATGGAACGAATCTGATCGACTTGCGGGGGGAATATTGCGATGAAACGACAACAATGTGGGAGTCAGTTCTAGCAGCTCGTTCAGGTGAAGAAATCCTTCAGCATTCTTCCGTCAGTTACCAAAAAGAATGGAATCATTCAAACCCCTCATCTTGTGTCTTTCATTTGACTGAACGGACGGAGTGGAAAACAATTCCTAAATCTCGCGAGAAAATTGAAGGCAGACTGCTTGGCGGCTGCATTGATGTGGTCCGGCACTTAATAGGTACACCGTTTGGAGACTTCGCCAGTTTCCAAAAGTATATCAGGAATGAACCCATCCTCTGGTATTTTGAGAATTGTGAGCTTTCCACGACGGACTTGCGAAGATCACTGGTTCAAATGCGATTAGCTGGCTGATTTCAAAACTGTTCCGGCATCGTCTTCGGCAGAAGCGCAGCGAATGAGGCGGTGGACGGCTATACAGCAGAGGATGTTTATCAGGAGATGTCTGCAGAACTGCAAATACCGGTCATCTATGATATTGATTGCGGACATATTCCTCCTCAAATTACGCTGGTAAATGGAGCACATGCTGAGGTGGAGGCAACTGATGGAAAAGGAACGATCAAACAGGTGTTCAAACCTTAAAAAAGCCCTCTATCAAAAGATAGAGGGCTTTCTCATTTCATTCACAAACCTTATTTCTTAAGGTTGTAGAAAGAGCTGATACCATCGTATACTGCTAGACCGCCAAGCTCGTCTTCGATGCGAAGAAGCTGGTTGTATTTTGCGATACGGTCTGTACGGCTCATAGAACCTGTTTTGATTTGGCCAGCGTTTGTTGCAACAGCGATGTCAGCGATTGTAGCATCTTCTGTTTCACCTGAACGGTGGGATACAACAGCTGTGTAGCCAGCACGTTTTGCCATTTCGATTGCTTCAAATGTTTCTGTAAGCGTACCGATTTGGTTAACTTTGATCAGGATGGAGTTTCCTACACCTTGCTCGATTCCTTGAGCAAGCTTTTTCGTGTTTGTTACGAATAGGTCGTCTCCAACCAATTGTACTCTTCCGCCGATACGGTCAGTAAGAAGCTTGTGTCCATCCCAGTCGTTCTCGTCAAGTCCATCTTCAATGGAAAGGATTGGGAATTCGTTAACTAGCTGCTCGTAGAAATCAACCATTTCAGCTGAAGACAATCCGTTGCGGCCTTCGCCTGCAAGATCGTATTTGCCAGTTTCTTTGTTGTAGAACTCAGAAGAAGCAACGTCCATGCCAAGCATGATGTCTTTGCCAGCTTCGTAGCCAGCTTTCGTGATTGCTTCAACGATTACTTCAAGTGCTTCACGGTTAGAACCAAGGTTCGGAGCGAATCCGCCTTCGTCACCAACAGCTGTGTTAAGGCCTTTTGCTTTAAGAACAGATTTAAGAGCGTGGAATACTTCTGCTCCCATACGGATTGCTTCTTTGAACGTAGGTGCTCCGATAGGAAGGATCATGAACTCCTGGAAGTCTACGTTGTTATCAGCATGAGATCCGCCGTTGATGATGTTCATCATTGGAGTTGGAAGCTGTTTCGCATTGAATCCGCCAAGGTAACGGTAAAGCGGAAGACCAACGAAGTCAGCAGCTGCATGAGCAACAGCCATGGATACTCCAAGGATTGCATTAGCGCCCAATTTACCTTTGTTTTCTGTTCCATCAAGCTCGATCATGATTGTATCGATTCCAACTTGATCTGTTACGTCTAGACCAATGATTTCTTCAGCGATTACGTTGTTTACGTTCTCTACTGCTTGAAGAACGCCTTTTCCAAGGTAACGGTCTTTGTCACCGTCACGAAGTTCTACTGCTTCGTGTTCACCTGTAGAAGCACCGCTTGGTACTAGTGCGCGTCCGAAAGCGCCTGATTCTGTGTATACTTCTACTTCAACAGTTGGGTTTCCGCGGGAGTCAAGGACTTCACGTGCATATACATCAACAATAGCTGGCATTTAATTTCTCTCCTTTGAGTTGAAAAATTTTATTTTATTAAAGATTTACCTGTCATTTCTGCTGGTTTGTCTACTTCAAGCAAATCAAGCATGGTTGGGGACAAGTCTCCAAGAATACCGCCTTCGCGCAGCTCCACTCCTTTTTTTGTCACAATGACAGGTACAGGATTTGTTGTGTGAGCTGTGTGAGGCTCTCCGTTTTCTGCGATCAGGACATCTGCATTCCCATGATCTGCTGTGATAATAGCGGTGCCGCCTTTTTCAAGGATGGCATCGACTACTTTACCAAGGCATTCATCAACGGCTTCGATGGCTTTAATCGTCGGCTCCACTTTCCCTGAATGGCCGACCATATCAGGGTTGGCAAAGTTCAGAATGATCGCATCCTGCTTATCGCCATGGATTTGCTCAAGCAAAGCATCTGCGACTTCGTACGCACTCATCTCTGGTTTCAGGTCATAGGTTGCAACCTTAGGCGAGTCAATTAGTATACGCGTTTCGCCTTCAAATTCCTCTTCACGTCCGCCGCTCATGAAGAACGTAACGTGAGGATATTTTTCAGTTTCGGCAATTCTAAGCTGTCTTAGGTTGTTTTGAGCAAGTACTTCACCGACAGTATTATCCAAGTTTACTGGCTTGAATGCTACGAATCCTTTAACTGTCTCACTGAAGCGAGTCAGGCTGACAAAGTGAAGATTCTTAGGCGCTTTTTCACCGCGGTCAAATTCTCTGAAGTCAGCATTCGTAAACGTATTGGAAATTTGAATCGCACGGTCAGGACGGAAGTTGTAGAAAATGACACTGTCGTTGTCCTGAATCGTTCCAACCGGTGAACCGTCTTCCTTCGTCATGACAGAAGGAATAACGAACTCATCGTGGATCCCGTTTTCGTACGAGTCTTTTACAAGCTCGAGCGGGTCACGGTAGTCAGGGCCATCGCCGTAAACCATTGCACGGTACGCTTTTTCCACACGGTCCCAGCGTTTGTCGCGGTCCATGGAATAATAGCGTCCAGAAATAGTAGCAAGCTCGCCGCCGTACTCTTCAAGTTTTTCCTGAAGGGCTTTAATATACTTTTCAGCTGTTTGAGGGCCGACGTCTCGTCCATCAAGGAAGCCGTGAACGTATACTTTTTCAACGCCTTCAGATTTTGCAAGCTTAAGAAGAGCAAACAAATGTTCAATATGGCTGTGCACTCCGCCGTCTGACAGAAGACCTGCAAGATGAAGGGCAGTCCCATTTTTCTTAGCATGGTCCATTGCATCAAGGAAGGTTTGGTTCTTTTCGAACTCGCCTTCGCGGATTGCCACGTTTACACGAGTTAAGCTTTGGTACACAATTCTTCCTGCTCCGATATTCAAGTGTCCTACTTCAGAGTTCCCCATTTGGCCTTCCGGAAGACCTACTGCTTCACCGCTTGCCGTAAGAGTTGAATGCGGGTATTGCTCCCAGTAACGGTCGAAGTTCGGTTTCTTCGCTTGCGCAACAGCATTTCCTTCTGTTTCACTGCGAAGGCCGAAACCGTCCAGGATAATTAAAGCTACAGGCTTCTTACTCATTCTTTCCACCCTCTAGCAATTGAAGGAAAGATTGTGCTTCAAGGCTTGCTCCGCCGACTAATGCGCCGTCAATATCGGATTGAGCCATGTATTCTTTAATGTTCGCAGGCTTTACACTTCCGCCGTATTGAATGCGGACTGCATCTGCTGCATCTTGTGAAAATTGTTCTGCTACCACTTTACGGATATAGGCACATACTTCGTTTGCATCCTCTGCAGATGAAGATTTGCCCGTTCCGATTGCCCAGATTGGCTCATATGCGATAACGGTTTGTTTTACTTGGTCTTCTGAAAGACCAGTAAGTGCCGCTTTAACCTGATTTCCAACAAGCTCGTTTGTTTTTCCGGATTCACGCTCTTCAAGCGTTTCTCCGCAGCAAACGATTGGAATCAAGCCATGTTTGAATGCAGCAAGTGTTTTTTGATTAACTGTTTCATCCGTTTCAGCGAACATTTCACGGCGCTCAGAGTGACCAAGGATCACATATTCAACCCCAAGATCTTTTAGTGCAACCGGGCTTACTTCACCAGTGAAAGCACCATTTTCTTCAGAGTGCATGTTTTGCGCACCGATTTTTAGTTCCGTTCCTTTTGCGATCTCCACTAGGCGATCTAGGAATAGAGCCGGTGAACATACCACTGCATCTACTTGTTCAGATGAAGGAACAAGGCTCTTTACTTCTTCAGCAAAGCTTTTCGCTTCTGCCATTGTTTTGTTCATTTTCCAGTTACCTGCAATGATCGGTTTTCTCATAGCTAAGCCGTCCTTTCATGTTAAAAGGTCTTAAGGCTGCGCACACAGCCTTTTTGCTTTTTTGCTTCTTAAAACTTGCGTGAGCCCCGCAGGTTGCAGTTCAGTTCTGTGTTGCGGCAGCAGAACTTCCTTAACCCAAGGCGCTTCCGCTTTTCTTATTTATCGTTAAGTGCCACTACTCCAGGAAGTTCTTTGCCTTCCATGAATTCAAGGGAAGCACCGCCGCCTGTTGAGATGTGATCCATTTTGTCTGCAAGACCGAACTTCTCAACTGCCGCTGCGGAGTCTCCTCCTCCAATGACCGAATATGTATCGTTTGCTTCTGCAAGAGCATCGGCCACTGCTTTTGTACCGTGGGAGAATGGTTCAAGTTCGAATACTCCAAGCGGTCCGTTCCAGATCACAAGCTTTGATTTCTTGATAACGTCTGCATAGATCTCACGGGATTTAGGTCCGCAATCAAGGCCTTCCCAATCTTCCGGAATGTTATCAATTGACACAACTTGAGTGTTGGCATCTTTAGAGAAATCATCTCCAACAACGATGTCAACTGGCATGTAGAAGTTTACGCCGTTTGCTTTTGCTTTTTCCATGAAGGATTTAGCCAGATCCACTTTGTCTTCTTCAAGAAGGGATTTTCCTACACCGTGTCCAAGAGCTTTAATGAAAGTGTAAGCCAAACCGCCGCCGATGATCAGGTTGTCCACTTTGTCAAGAAGGTGATCAATGACACCGATTTTGTCTTTTACTTTTGCTCCGCCGATGATCGCTGTGAAAGGGCGTTCCGGATTGGAAAGTGCTTTTCCGAGTACGTCCAGTTCTTTTTCCATAAGGAAACCGGAAACAGCCGGCAGGTGCTCAGCGATTCCTGCAGTAGAAGCATGTGCACGGTGTGCAGCTCCGAATGCATCATTTACATAAACATCAGCAAGCTCTGCAAATGCTTTTGCCAATTCTGCATCGTTTTTCTCTTCTCCAGGGTAGAAACGCACGTTTTCAAGAAGAAGCACATCGCCGTTGTCAAGCTTTGCAATTTCTTCTTTCACACTGTCGCCATGAGCTTCATCTGTTTTCACTACGTTTTTGCCAAGAAGCTCTTGAAGACGCTCTGCAACCGCATTTAGACGAAGTTCTTCCACAACCTGGCCTTTAGGACGTCCAAGATGGCTTGCAAGCAAAACTTTCGCTCCTTGCTCTACCATGTACTGGATGGTCGGAAGAGCCGCACGTATGCGCGTATCATCTGTCACTTTGCCTTCATTCATCGGTACGTTGAAGTCAACACGGCAAAATACAACCTTACCTTGAATCTCGATGTCTTTTACAGATTTTTTGTTCATTTCAAAGGCCTCCTTCTTACGGATAAGGTGAAGCTTCCATCACAGCGATCTCCGCTGTTTCGGAATATAACCATAGAAAAAGGGAGGGGGAAATGCTGTAGATCCCCTTCCCCTTTTCCGATTTCATTATATCGTTTCTTCTTCGGTTCGTCCAAACGTAACCGAATCGGGTTTATTAAAGTCCTTTAGAAGCGATGTAGTCAACTAGGTCAACTACGCGGTTAGAGTATCCGCTCTCGTTGTCATACCAAGAGATAACTTTAACCATGCTGCCTTCCATAACCATTGTGGAAAGAGCGTCTACAGTTGAAGAGTTGATGTTTCCGTTGTAATCTCCGGATACTAGAGGCTCTTCGCTGTAGCCAAGGATTCCTTTAAGATCGCCTTCAGCTGCTTCTTTAAGAGCTGCGTTTACTTCGTCAGCTGTTACATCTTTATCAAGCTCAGCAACTAGGTCAACTAGAGAAACGTTAGGAGTTGGAACACGCATTGCTCCGCCGTTTAGTTTTCCTTTAAGTTCAGGAAGAACAAGGGAAACAGCTTTAGCAGCACCAGTTGTAGTCGGGATGATGTTTTCAGCAGCTGCACGAGCACGACGGTAGTCTTTGTGCGGAAGATCAAGGATCTGCTGATCATTTGTGTAAGAGTGAACAGTTGTCATCATACCGCGTTTGATACCGAACTTGTCGTTCAATACTTTTGCGAATGGTGCAAGGCAGTTCGTTGTGCAAGATGCATTTGAAATAACATCGTGAGAAGCAGCATCGTATTTATCATGGTTAACACCCATAACAATTGTGATATCCTCATCTGTTGCAGGTGCAGAGATGATTACTTTTTTAGCGCCAGCTTCGATATGTTTCGCAGCGTCAGCACGTTTTGTGAAGAAACCAGTTGATTCAACAACTACTTCTACTCCCATTTCTCCCCAAGAAAGTTTAGCAGGATCGCGCTCTGCAGTAACCTGGATTGTTTTTCCGTCCACGATCAGGTTGTTGCCGTCTACAGATACTTCTGCGTCAAGCTTGCCGTGTACAGAGTCATATTTTAGTAGGTGAGCAAGCATGTTAGCGTCTGTTAGATCGTTTACTGCTACTACCTCTACGTTTGAATTTTTCAAAGCTGCGCGGAAAACGTTACGTCCAATACGTCCGAAACCGTTAATACCAATTTTAGTTGCCATGAATGTTTCCTCCTTTTAAAGTGAGAAATTATTTTTTATATTTAGGGACTGTTAATCCCTTAATAACTCTTTTGCTGCGCCCTCATCCGTCACAAGGATGGAATCGAGCGATTGTTTCATATAGGCGTGGATTGCTTTTGCTTTCGATGAACCGCCGGCAACGGCAATAACATTTTTCAGGTTCGCCAGGTCATCAAGCTGAATCCCTACTGTGTGAACCTTATGAACAACTTTGCCTGTTTCATCAAAGTAATAGCCGAATGCTTCTGCCACCGCTTTGCCATGTTCAATTTTCTCCATGTCAAAAGCAGCAGTTCTCCGCCGTTCTGCCATTGTCATAGCATCTCCTATTCCATGTACAACCATACTAGAAGACTTGATCATTTTCAAAAGTTCTTTAATAGAAGGTTCTTCTATTAAAGACTGCCAGGCTTCAGCGCTTAACTGGTCTGGTACATGAAGCAGGCGGTAATTTCCCATTGCGCGCTCCGCCATCTTCGCACAAATCGTATTCGCCTGATTTTCAACGTTTTCGCCTAAGCCCCCTCTTGCAGGAACAAAAAGCAAATCACGGTTTGAATCAGGTGTCATCATTTCTGCCACAGCAGCAAGGGTGGTGCCTCCGGTAACCGCGACGGTATTGTCTCCGGAAAGGTGTTCTTTTATGCAGGTCACACAAGCACGGCCCATCTCTTTCTTTACCCAAGACGACTGATCACTGTCACCCGAGACAATAATGACCCGTTTTAGATTCAGCTTCTCTTTTAGTTTATTTTCCATAAGAGTCAAACCTAAAACATCTTTCATCATTTCTTCAAGGGCTCTCAAGAGATTCGTTCCGTCTTCAGTAAGCGTCATTCCGGAAGTTTCGATTGAGATCAGATTTCGGTCTTTTAAGAACTGAACCTCTGCGCGTAAAATTCGTTCACTGATGCCAAGGCTGATGGAAAGGCTTCTGCGTCCAATAGGCTGCATAAGTCGTATGTACTGCAAGATCTGATACCTTTTTTGCATCGTGCTGAGCAGATCAGGAACTAGCTTCTTTTGTACCTCTATCATTTCTCTCATCTACGCAATCCTTTCAAACGAGTCATCGGGACTTTTTGAGTCCCTATGAGACATATTATGTCCCGCTTGCTGCAAAAAAAATCTCCCTGCTACAAATTCATTTTAACAGGGAGAAGAATGTTATTCAATCCTTACGTGATCATGTATCCGCTTACTTAGAAAATCTTTTTTTATCTTGCCGTATGCAAGCTCTTTTCCGGCATATTCGACGACCGGAATCATTAATCCATATTTCTCTACTAATGCATCTTCGCAATGAATATCCACAATTGTAAAAGTAAAATCTATCTCATGGGACAATTCTTGTACAAGCTGAATGGCTTCCTCGCACAAATGACAGCCTTCTCTGGAATACACAGTCAGGTTAATCATTGCTTGCCTCCGTGTAGCGCCTCCTAATAGAAGAAGCAGGAATTTTCAGCTGGTCTCTGTACTTTGCAACCGTCCGTCTCGAAAGCTTTAAATCATGCCGCTCAAGCATGACAGCAGCAATCATCTGGTCTGACAGCGGCGAGGTTTTGTCTTCATTATTTACAAGCCGAAGCAGCACTTCTTTTGCACCGGCTGCAGACTGGTCTGATTCATTTGCAGATCCGATTTTGTTGGTAAGAAAGAATTTCATTTCAAGCGTTCCGTAAGGTGTCTGAACATATTTGCCCTTCAAGGCCCGGCTGGCAGTCGATTCGTGAATTCCGCACGCTTCCGCTAAATCATTTAACGTTAGCGGCTTGAGCAGCTCCGGTTTACCCGTTTGAAAGAAAGCTTGCTGAACAGACAAAATTTCTTTCATTACTTTTACCATTGTTTCTTTCCTTTGGTCAAGCGTTTTGAGAAGCCACACACCCTGCTGCTGTTTCGCAGAAAGATATTTTTTCAGTTCTCCTTGCCCGGATTGGCTTTTCAAAGACTCGTATTCAGAGCTGATGCTAATTTCAGGAACTGCTGCATCGTTGGATCCTGCTTCAAATCCGTTTCCTGTCCGCTCGATTATGAGATCCGGAACAACATAAGAAGCGTGAGTTCCTTCATATGTACTTCCAGGTTTAGGATGAAGGGTCTGGATATAGTCATAGGTGTTTTGTATTTCTTGTATTTTATAACCGGATATTCTAGAAAGCTCTTTCCAGGACCGTTCTGCAAAAAGCGTAAAATAACGGCTTATAATGTCCATTGCTGATTTAGGCTTGGATTGATGGCGGTTCGTCTGGAGCAGAAGGCACTCCTGCAAACTTCTCGCCCCTACACCTGCCGGATCCAGACTCTGCAGAATCAGAAGGCATTCTTTTTCTTCTGCATCCGAAAAACCATGGCCGCGGATTCCAGCATCCTCCTCAAGGTAACCGTTTTCATTAAGCTGTTCTACAAACATCCTCGTTCCTTTTATGATCCGGTCTGTCTCATCAATCATTCTCAGTTGCTCAAACATATAATCTGCGAGACCGCCGGACCGGGAGCCAATCAAGTCAATTTCACTGTAATCCCAGCTAGCTCCTTGAAATTGCCTTCTATGATAAAATGTATTAGGATTCATTTGTTCTTTTATTTCAATTAAAGGGTTATCAAGAGCCAGTTCCTGTACATATTGCTCTAACTCCATTGAATTGTATTGAAGAAGGGTGATCGCTTGCCTCAGCTCTTGCGATAAATGAAGCTTCAGCGACTGCTCTTGCGATAATCCTGTTTTCATGTTCATAAACATTCCCCCTTACTGTATTTTACATGAAGCAAGGGGAGTTTAGGAGAAAATTTAGAAAGGAGAACCTTCCATGAGTGAACTTTTTTCAATCCCTTACTTTGAACAGAACTTCCGTCAGCATATCGAGCTGAATACGGGAAAAATGAACAAGGTCGATGCGATGAACAGCTACTATCGTTCTGTTGTATCGACACTTGTTCAGGATCAGCTAACGAAAAATGCTGAAGTGCTTAAACGGATTCAGCATCTTGATGAAGCTTATAACACGGTAAAGACTGAACAAAAGAAGTAGAAAACTTTCCCTCTTCACATTCCGCAAAAAATTTGGTATGATCCTTTAATCAGCAGTAGATTCTGCTGCTGCACACACGTCCATTCCAGGCCAGTGCCCCGTGCACTGGAGTGTACATATGATCCGGTTTTCCTTGGAATAGACATGAAACTTAAAATAGTAACGTACAAACGCCCATCCTGAAAAGGAGAGGGCGTTTTTTATTCGTTTAGGCTGATTACAGGGCAAGACTCCGCGGCCGGGCGTCCTGGCGTAACTGAAATAGTGTTTTCCATAAAAATGATAAAAAGTCCCCCCAGCAATAGCCAGGAGGACTGTGATTACTATGTATGGCGCGCTCGAAGGGATTCGAACCCCCGACAGACGTGGTACCGGAAACCACCGCTCTATCCAACTGAGCTACGAGCGCCTTTAGTGTCAGCAAGGAATATTATATGACACTAAAGCTGATTAATCAAGCTTTTTCTCCTGCATTAACGTACGGTGTTATATCAGTCCTCAAGAATTGCACGAATAAGCATCGTTTGGGAATACACGCCATAACACATGAGCTGGCTCCTGGGAGTTATGAATCGAGCTTTCGTTTGCGCAGCGGTTTTTCAAGAGAATAATATTCTTCCTCTAAATCAAGCAGCTTTTCATTTAATAAAGACCTTGCATCCTCAACACCCTGATTGTAGAAATAGGGCCCCAATTCATTCCCAATGTACTCAAGAAAGATCTCGGCTGCCAGATCTCCAATCTCTTCATCCCACTCTTTATACAAATAATCCTGCAGCTTTGATACCATATCCGCCTTTGCTTCTTTTTTTATTTTAATCATCCGTCCCAGCCCTCTCCTGTTCGAATTCGGCAATCCGTTTTGTTGAATCTTATCTTACCATTCTAAGATTCTTTTGGGGGATTTGAGCCCTTCCCAAAACATTTTCAGTATGCTTGCGTGCATAACGGTAAAAAGCTGACGCGGTTCACCCGTTTCTCATTTTTAATGAAGCAATCGCCTGTTTAAATAATGTTTTATCGGGTATCATGAATACAGTCAGCATAGACTGATAAAAGCAGCTGTCATCCGGTTGTTTTTGTTTGACCTTTATTGACCATAATTGTATGATGAGAGTACATAATGAAATTACATATTAAATAAGGGAGGCTATACTGTGAATTTAATTCCTACAGTAATTGAGCAAACGAATCGCGGAGAGCGTGCATACGATATTTATTCCCGCTTGCTGAAAGACCGAATCATCATGCTTGGGAGCGGAATTGACGACAACGTAGCGAATGCGGTTGTTGCTCAGCTCTTGTTCCTTGAAGCAGAAGATCCTGAGAAGGATATTTCCATTTACATCAATAGCCCAGGCGGATCCATTACAGCTGGTATGGCTATTTATGACACGATGCAATTCATCAAGCCGGATGTCAACACGATTTGTATCGGAATGGCTGCATCCATGGGAGCGTTCTTGCTTGCAGCAGGAACAAAAGGAAAGCGTTATGCTCTTCCAAACAGTGAGGTTATGATTCATCAGCCGCTTGGCGGAGCTCAAGGTCAGGCAACTGAAATTGAAATTGCTGCGAAGCGCATTCTGTTCCTTCGTGAAAAACTGAATCAGATTCTTGCTGAACGTACTGGCCAGCCGATTGAAGTCATTGGACGCGATACAGACCGCGACAACTTTATGACAGCAGACAGAGCGCTTGAGTATGGTTTGATTGATAAAGTAATGACACGCAACCTGCTTGCCGATAAAGACAAATAAGAAGAGAAAAAACCGGATTGCTACCCAGGCAATCCGGTTTTTTTTGAATGATTACACTTCCTGATGAACATATTCCGTCAAAGCTTCAAGAGCCTCTTGCTCATCATGCCCCTCTGCGATCAGCGTGATGGTGGAACCTGTACCGATGGCAAGGCTCATTAGCCCCATAATACTTTTAGCGTTGACTTTCTTGCCTTCTTTTTCAAGAAAAATGTCCGAGCCGTAACGGTTGGCTTCTTGGACGAATAAGGCTGCAGGACGTGCCTGCAGGCCATTCTTCAGGCGTACTTCCACTTGTTTCTCTACCATATGAATCCCCTCTCCCTTGTATCATAATTATGTTAAGTGCCCTTGCTATTGCGGCTTGAGCAAAAATGCACTAAATCCCCAAATTTATTTCATGGAAACCGGTTTCCCGGCTCTGAGCTGATCCGCTATTTGATCAAGCTTGCGCAAACGATGATTGATTCCGGACTTGCTGATGGTTCCGCTGGAAACCATTTCACCCAATTCCTTTAATGTCACATCCTGATAATCTACGCGGAGCCTTGCGATTTCCCTCAGTTTTTCCGGAAGCATATCGAGTCCGATTTTGCTGTCGATGTATTCAATATTCTCGACCTGTCTTAATGCCGCCCCGATTGTCTTGTTCAGGTTAGCGGTTTCACAATTCACAAGGCGGTTAACGGAGTTTCTCATGTCTCTGACAATCCGGATATCCTCGAATTTAAGCAGCGCAGTATGGGCCCCGATAATATTCAGGAACTCCGCAATTTTCTCTGCCTCTTTCATATAGGCGATGTAGCCTTTTTTCCGTTCAAGCGACTTGCTGTTTAATTGAAATGTATTCATCAGCTCGCTCAAAGAATCACTGTGTTCCTTGTAAAGCGAGAAAATTTCAAGGTGATAGGAGGAGGTCTCCGGATTGTTTACAGATCCACCTGCTAAGAAGGCGCCTCTCATATAGGAGCGCTTGCAGCATTTTTTTTGGATCAGGTCAGGTGAAATTTCTCTTACAAATGTGAAGGATTCTCCTAGTATTTTAAGATCCTCAAGAATTTCTCTTGCTTGCAGGGTTAATCGTACAATGTAAACATTGTTCTTTTTCAGACGCATTTTTTTTCTTACAAGCAGTTCAACGGTAGCGTCATATTGCCGTTTCACTAAAATATATATTCTGCGGGCGATTGCCGCATTTTCTGTCTGAATATCCAGAACCAATTTTCTGTTTGAGAAGGAGAGGGAGCCATTCATTCGAATGAGAGCGGAAAGCTCTGCTTTAAGGCAGCAGCCCTTTATTTCAACCTGCGTCAGTTCTTTTTTGGTTTCGGATGCAAAAGACATATTCTGCACCTCCATTTTCCATTGCGCACGCCTTTTTTAGATGGATTTCTGTAAAATTCCGTAAAGCAGCTTAGCCACTTTATTCGTATCGTGCCTGATTACGTCCCGGTCATCTGTAATGAGATGATCGTGGACGATCGAAAGCCCGAGATTCTCCAGTTCCTCCAGATCGGCATGCACAGGCTGGGCCAGTTCCGCAGCATAGCGCTGTTTAATCGTGTCAGGAATCGTGTCAGCATTGACAAGAATCGTATCAATAAATGCACAATTCATGTGATCATAAAGAGCTTTAATATGATCGCTCGCCTTGTAGCCAAGCGTTTCGCCAGGCTGGGTCATGACGTTGCAAATATAGACCTTCTTCGCCTTCGCCTTGCACACTTCCTGTCCAATTTTCGGTACAAGCAAGTTTGGCAGGATGCTTGTATATAAGCTTCCCGGGCCAAGTATGATTAAATCTGCTTCCTGAATGACATCAATGGTTTCAGGCAAAGGATCAATATTTTCAGGAGTCAGAAATACCCGCTTTATTTTCTTCGCAGACTCAGGGATTTTAGATTCTCCTGAAACAACGGAACGGTCTTCCATTTCAGCATGCAGCATGACACTGCTGTTTGCCGCAGGAAGAACCTTCCCTCTCACATTGAGCACCTTGCTCATTTCTTTTATTGCATGGGTGAAGTCACCCGTTATGTTCGTCATGGCGGCGAGAATCAAATTGCCAAGAGAATGGCCTGTCAAACTGTCTCCTTTATTGAAGCGATGCTGGAAAAGCTCCTCTACAAGAGGCTCTACATCTGAAAGGGCAGCGAGAACATTTCGAATATCCCCAGGAGGAGGAATTTTCAGTTCATCACGGAGGCGCCCAGAGCTTCCTCCGTCATCAGCTACTGTCACAATCGCCGTTATATCAACGGGGTAGGATTTAAGTCCCCGGAGCAGAACGGATAGCCCGGTTCCTCCGCCAATGATGACGATTTTAGGCAGCACGTCTATTTCTTGCTTCTTCTTTCAATATCGCGGTGGGACACATGGGCCTTGTAATCCTTTTTATAATAACCCGCGATGTGTTCTGCTAATGTTACTGAGCGATGCTGGCCTCCTGTACAGCCGATCGCAATGACAAGCTGGCTTTTCCCTTCCCTTTTGTAATACGGAAGCATAAACGTCAGCAAATCAAGCACTTTCTCCAGAAACTTGGTGGTTTCGTTCCACTTCAGCACGTAGGACGATACTTCTTCTTCCAATCCTGTTTTCAGTCTCATATGCTCGATATAGTGCGGATTCGGAAGAAAGCGGACATCGAATACGAGATCCGCATCAATCGGAATCCCGTATTTAAAACCGAACGACATGATATTTACCGTAAAGGTTTGCTCCTCTGCTGCTGAAAATTGCTTTAAAATCTTTTCCCGGAGCTGGCGCGGCTTTAATTCGGATGTATCATAAATGATTTGCGCCCGTCCTTTAAGCTCCTCCAAAAGTTCCCTCTCAATTTGAATTCCTTCGAGAGGAAGTCCGGTAGATGCCAGAGGATGAGAACGTCTTGTTTCCTTATAGCGTGTAACAAGAGTTGAATCCTTTGCATCCAGGAACAGGATTTGCGGAGTAATCCAAGCTGATTCTCCAATTTCATCAAGTGCCTGAAGCAGGCTGTCAAAAAACTCACGGCCTCTTAAGTCCATAACCAAAGCCACTTTATTCATCTTTGAACCTGATTCTTTCATCAGTTCAAGGAATTTTGGAAGAAGAGTCGGCGGGAGATTGTCTACACAAAAAAAGCCTAGATCCTCAAAGCTTTGAATGGCAACGGTCTTGCCTGCCCCGGACATTCCGGTAATAATGACCATCTGAATGTCTGAGTGGGTTTGGGTGCTTTCTTCCTGTCCAATGTTCTGGCTTGTCAGTTCCATCCGGAATTTCCTCCTCCCCTTCTTTTAAAATTAAAGGGTATTTTTTACTGGGGATCGAGTCTGTAGCTCAATAATTCAAAATCCTTTGTATACGTAAACGTGCCATAAATGACACCTGATCCCTTCATCATAAAATCCAGAATGTGATGGTCACCGGGAGCCATCGGCAAGTCGGCAATTTTGTCTGCATCATGCCAGACGATCAGCCCTTCTTCGGACTCATCTACATGTTCACCGGTATAGTCCTCTGCAAAAAAAGTGAACATCATCCACTCTGAAACAATTTCATTTCCTTCCTTGATTAAGAAAGTGAAGATCCCTTTAATCTCAGGATTTTTTAAATATATGCCTGTTTCTTCCCGATATTCGCGGATGACGGAATCTTTTAAGGACTCACCCTGCTCCATTTTCCCTCCAGGAGCTACCCACCATCCCCTTCTCGGTTTTTGAAGAAGAAGAATTTTACTGTCTTTCTTTAAGACACAATTCGCAACACGCTGCAACGTCTTTCACCTCGTTGTGTAAAAGCCAAATTTCATTCACTTAATTATACTATTTATACAGTTCACTCACAATGAACGAACCTTTTAAATTAAAGCACTGTTAAACTTAGCTGTTGATTTGCTCGCTTATCCTTGTGCGGGCGGTGAGGGATCCTCCCCGCTTTGCGCCTGCGGGGTCTCCACCTGTCCCGCTGCTCTAAAGCTCAAGTCTCGCGCCTTCCACTCAATCAACAGGTGTTAAAAATCAACTATCAGCTTTAGCAGAGCCTAAATTAAAAGCTTGCGGAGCGGCTTGAAGCAGACCATATATTTTTACACAAAAAAAGGAGCGCAGGAAAGGGCACCTGCGCTCTAAACTTATTTATAAAAGGGGGTCAATTACTATTCATATCTTACCCCATGTTTATTTCACCTGTGTTACAGGAGAGTTAAAACCTAATTACGGTTTTACTTTACCGCTTTAAGCTTCTCCTGCAGTTCTTCTACATAGTGCTGGGCACTTTGCGCGGCAATGCTTCCATCGCCAGTTGCGGTAACGATTTGGCGGAGTGTTTTTTCACGGATATCCCCCGCAGCAAAGATGCCGGGCACTTTCGTTTCCATGCGTTCATTTGTTTCAATATAGCCATTTTCGTTTGTAATCCGAAGATTTTCAAACGGTTTAGATAGAGGCACCATTCCAATATAAATAAATGCTCCATCTGCCTTAAACGGCTGCTCTTCACCAGTTTGTGTATTTACCAAAGTTACACTGCCGACTTTTCCGCCGTCCTCATGGATTTCTTTAATGGTATGATTCCAGATAAATTCGATTTTATCATTGTCAAACGCACGCTGCTGAAGAATTTTTTGAGCTCTCAGTTCCTCGCGGCGGTGAACAATGGTTACTTTCGATGCAAAGCGGGTTAGATATACGCCTTCTTCAACTGCGGAATCCCCGCCGCCTACTACGACAAGCTCTTTGTTTTTGAAGAATGCGCCATCACAGACTGCACAATAAGAAACACCGCGTCCGCCTAATTCCTTCTCGCCCGGTACGTTCAGCTTTTTGTATTCAGCCCCGGTACCAATAATAACGGAACGTGCTTTATACTCTTTGCTTCCAGCGCGGACAATTTTGTATTCTTCGCCGTCCTCAATACCTTTAATGTCTCCGTAAGCGTACTCGGCACCAAACTTTTTCGCATGATCGAACATTTTTGTAGAAAGCTCAGGCCCAAGAATGTGATCAAACCCGGGATAGTTTTCTACATCTTCTGTATTCGCCATTTGTCCGCCCGGTATTCCGCGCTCAATCATAAGTGTAGAAAGGTTTGCACGGGATGTATAAACAGCTGCAGTCAGCCCCGCGGGACCAGCACCAGCAATAATGACATCGTAAATTTTTTCTTCTGTCATGACTTTTTCCACTCCTTACAAAAAATCCGATTCGGATGATTGGTTCGTATTATTATTCCTTAGTATCATCCTATTAAATATTAAAAAAACACGCTATTTTTTTGCTCACGAATAAACGCACTGAGGCTGGAAGATGGTCCGTTCAGTACATTTTGATGAAAAGGGATCAATGGTGTAAGGCTTCTTTGCCATCTTTTTAAATGAGGTCTGCTCAATTTAAGAAAAAAGCACCGCATACGCTGCCGATACTTTTCCCGAAATGTTTATAGGCCTTTTACAAGCCGTTCATATTTGGTCAAAGTTGAAACCGTCACTCCAAATGCAGTGGCGACCTCTGTCTTTGTCACCCGTTCCTCATCTTTTTCCTTGAGAATGTAATAAAAGGCAGCGGACCAGGCATTTGCATTCTTTAAACTGTGCTTGGCTGAATTAACCTTAAGCATCGTGTCAAAGAAGGAGAGAAATGTCTTTTCTTCAATTGAATGCAGCTGCTTTTCCAGTGCTTCGGCTGCATCATATAAATAAGCCCCGCTTCCTTTTTGGTGAGCATCAGGAGAGAGGATATGCTTTAAAAACTCCTGTTCAATATCAGATTGAGGTCTTAAAGCATGATGATGCCTAATTTCTTCAAGCTGATTGGATTTTGAAGCAATGTAAACCAGTGTCAGACGCTCTTTAAGCGTCATTTCCTTTAACGATGACTGGTTCTCCCATGGCTCAGATCCGGCTTTGGAAGGATTTTCGCGGATGACGCGGTCCCAGGCCGATTTCGCCAGATCCTCATGCCCAAGATGCCAGGCCGAGTAGGACAGCCAGTAAAAGAAGGTATCATCACCCTCAAATCCTTGGCGCTGCAGGGAACGAAGCCATTTAAACGCCAGCTCGTATTTCCCGATCAAGGCGAATGTTGCACCAAGTTTATAGCGGTGTTCAATCATAATTGGATGAACTGCGGCCAGCTGCTCAGTCAGCGCCAGCACTTCCTTATCCTTGCGCTCGTAATAGTAAAAGACAAGCAGATTGCAAAAAGCATGCAAATTGCCTTCATTCAGCTCCAGTACAAGCTCCAGATAGTATTTTGCTTTTTCAACGTTTCCCGAGTAAAAATAAGCCAGGGATAAATTGTTGTAAGCAGACCAGAATTCAGGAAATTCTTCAATGATTTCATGCAAAAGAGAGATCGCTTCATCGAGTTTACCGTTCTCAAGAAGAGATCTTGCCGTTTCCTGCTTTATAATCAGTTCATCTGAATCTTCGAAAGAAGGATCTTCATCTTCCCCTTCAATCATTAGTAATTCAAGCAATTCTTCGTTATCTTCTATAAAATCTCCGTCAGGAGCTTCAGTTGAATAGGCAGTCGCACATTTATACGCCTGATGGAACAATCCAAGATGGGCGTAATTGTTGGCCATGAAATAATGACACTCAATCTGGGACGGGTCCACTTTTTCAATAATGGATGTCAAAATTTCATTGGATTCCTGGTAATTCCCCATTTCCGTATAGATCATTGCAAGCTGGGATAGAAAATTGGAGTTATCAGGTTCGAGCGCTGCCGCCCGCTTAAGAAGCTTGCTTGCTCTCTCCAGATTCCGCTCCACCCGATAAGCTTTTAATGCTCTGCGGTAATAGTAGGCGCCGTTCTGGAAAAAAGGAACAACCTGCGCTTTTTGCTGTCGATCAAATAGTTGTTTTCCCACGGAAATCCTCCATTTCATACATTTAACCGTACGTTAGTATACCATAGTTTAACCCGTACACAACAGGGCAGAAGACAGTTCCCCCACAAAAAAGCAGAATTTCCTTTTTCTGATAGCCGGAATACTCAATCCAAAATAAAACCCGGCTTCAAAAGCCGGGCTTCCATGAAAATCGTTATTTTCTTTCTTCGAGCGCCTTCAATACTTCGCTGAAAGAAAGCTTTTGCTCCCTAAGCAAAACAAGCAAATGGAAAATCAGGTCGGCTGCTTCCCACTTCAGTTCATCATGACTTCTGTTTTTAGCGGCAATAATGACTTCCGAAGCCTCTTCTCCAACTTTCTTCAGGATCTTGTCCACACCTTCTGTGAGAAGGTATGTCGTATAAGAGCCCTCAGGCCGCTCGGTATCCCGCTCGGCAATAACCCGTTCCAGATCACTTAAAATAGAAAATGGATTGTGCTGTGTCTGGGACCCTCCGGCTTTTTCAAAGCAGGAAAAGGATCCGGTATGGCACGCGGGTCCTTTTGGTTCCACCAGTACAAGCAAGGCATCCTTATCACAGTCGTAACAGAGCTCGACAACGGATTGAGTGTTGCCAGAGGTTGCACCTTTATGCCACAGTTCATTGCGGGACCGGCTAAAGAACCAGGTCTCTTTGCTTTCTATCGTTTTTTTCAGCGATTCTTCATTCATATAGGCAAGCGTCAAAACCTCTTTGCTGACTGCATCCTGGACAATGGCAGGAACAAGTCCTTTTTCGTCAAATCGGATATCATCTGTATTCATCGTATATTCACTCCTCTGGCTTTCAGCTGGCTTTTGACTTCCCTAACTGATGTCTCTTTATAATGAAAGATGGATGCAGCTAATGCCGCATCAGCTTTGCCTTCTGTAAATGCATCATAAAAATGATCGGCATTCCCGGCACCGCCCGAAGCAATGACAGGTACTGATACCGCTTCGCTGATTCTTCGCGTAAGTTCAAGATCGAAACCTGTCTTCGCACCATCTTGATCCATGCTTGTGAGCAGAATTTCACCAGTGCCTCGCTTAACAGCTTCTTTTGCCCACGCGACAGCTTCCCATTCTGTCGGCTTGCGTCCGCCGTGTGTATATACTCGAAAACTCCCTAGCTCTTCATCGTATTTTGCATCGATCGCTGTCACGATACACTGCGAACCAAAGTATAGGGCTCCTTCAGAAATAAGATGGGGAGTTACGAGCGCAGCTGTATTAACCGACACTTTATCTGCACCAGCCCGAAGAATGGCTTTCATATCCTCCAGACTGTTGATGCCGCCGCCTACCGTAAACGGAATCGCAAGCTGTGCAGCGGTTTGTTCTACTACTTCAATCATTGTTTTCCTTCCTTCATGGGAAGCAGAAATATCAAGGAAAACAAGTTCGTCTGCCCCTTCTTCGTCATAAAACTTTGCTAGTTCCACCGGGTCTCCAGCATCTCTAAGCTCTACAAACTGCACTCCCTTTACGACTCTTCCATCCTTTACATCAAGACAGGGTATAATCCGTTTTGTTATCATCGTCCTGTCACCTCTTGAAGAGCTTCACTTAGTGAAAAGCGTTTCGTATAGAGTGCTTTCCCGATAATTGCTCCTGAAATTCCCTCTTCACGTGATAATGCTTCAAGGTCATCAATTGAACTGACTCCGCCTGAAGCAATAACCGTTTTGCCTGTCGCTTTTGCCATTTCAGCCGTCGATTGAACATTTGGTCCTGACAGCATTCCGTCTGTAGCGATGTCCGTGAAAATAAATGTTTCCGCACCATGCTCAGCAAGCTCTTTCCCGAGGTGAGCCGCTTTTACCTGGGATGTATTCAGCCAGCCCTCCGTTGAAACAAATCCGTCCTTCGCATCGAGCCCTATAGCAATCTTCCCGCTGTACTTAGAGAGCATCTCCTTTACAAAAGCAGGATCAGAAATAGCCGAACTTCCCAAAATTACCCGATCAATACCTTGATCAAGATACCGTTCAACATCACTCTCCGTTCGGATACCGCCTCCGATTTGCACCTTTACCTTCAATTCCCGGGCAACCTGCAGAACGTACTGGCTGTTTACCGGTTTGCCGCTTTTCGCTCCATCGAGGTCCACCATATGAATCCACTCAGCACCCTCTTCAGCAAAAAGTTTGGCCATATCAAATGGGGAATCCCCATAGACAGTCTCCTGATTGTAATCCCCTTGCACAAGACGCACACATTTGCCGTCCCTCATGTCGATCGCCGGATACAAAATGAACGGTTTCATGCATTTGCCCCCTCTTTCACTTTTTCGGCAAACCTCTTTAAAATTGCGAGACCTGCTGTACTGCTTTTCTCCGGATGGAACTGCGTGCCGTACACATTTCCGCTTCCCACAACCGCAGGAACCTCAACTCCATAATTTGTGCTTGCCAATACCGTTTTCGGACGGTCTGCTCTTACATAGAAGGAATGAACAAAGTAGGCATGCTTCCCATCAAGCCCGTTAATGAGGAATGACTCATTTTGTATATTCAAAACGTTCCAGCCCATGTGCGGGACTTTTTGCCTTCCGTCTGGAATTTTAGTTGGAAGCTTGCCAACTTTTCCTTTCAGCAGCCCGAGTCCTTTTGTGCGGCCATTTTCTTCGCTTTCATCAAACAGAAGCTGCATCCCGAGACAAATTCCAAGGATCGGTTTCCCTTTTGCAGCCTCTGCTTTAATGAAATCGGCCAGACTGTCTGCGTGAAGGTTCTGCATGGCATCCTTAAACGCTCCGACCCCAGGCAATATGTATCCGTCTGCTTCGATTAAGTCTTCACGGATACCGGAGACAAAATACGGAATTTCCATACGTTCGAGCGCTTTCCTGACACTAAAGATATTTCCCATTCCATAATCAATGATTCCGATCATTTACAGCATTCCTTTCGTCGATGGCACCCCTTTGATGCGGGGGTCAATCGTTGACGCTTCATCAAGTGCACGGGCAAGGGCTTTAAAGACAGCTTCAATAATGTGATGTGTATTGTGGCCATAATGAATAATCACATGGAGGTTCATTCGTGCCTCAAGGGCGAGCTTCCACAAAAATTCATGAACGAGCTCGGTATCAAACGTGCCGACCTTTGAGCTTGGGAGGCTGCCCTTCATTTCAAAGTGCGGACGGTTGCTGAGGTCTACGACCACTTGGGCAAGAGCTTCATCCATCGGAATAATCGCTGAACCGTAGCGCTTAATTCCTTTCTTGTCGCCAAGAGCCTCGCGGAATACTTGTCCAAGACAAATCCCAATGTCCTCTGTTGTATGGTGGTCATCCACCTCAACGTCACCCGTCGCATGAACCGACAGGTCAAACTGCCCGTGCTTTGCAAATAAATCAAGCATATGGGTCATAAATGGAACGCCTGTCTCAAGATTAGACTGGCCTTCGCCATCAATATTCAGTTCAAGGCTAATTTGTGTTTCATTTGTATTCCGTTCAATGGAAGATTTTCTGGACATGTGTTATTCCCCCTGTTTCAATCGTTCTTCAATCGCGCGGGCGTGGGCCTCGAGGCCTTCATAGCGTGCGAACTCTGCGATTTTCCCTGCATTTTTCTCAAATGCTTCCTTGCTGTAATAAATGACGCTGGACTTTTTCGTAAAATCATCCACATTCAGAGGGCTCGAAAATCTGGCGGTACCGCTTGTGGGAAGGACATGGTTCGGTCCGGCAAAATAATCGCCGACCGGCTCTGAGCTGTATCTTCCCATAAAAATCGCTCCTGCATGGCGAATGGAGCCAAGCCATTCAAATGGGTCCTTTACTAAAAGCTCCAGATGCTCAGGCGCAAGCTCGTTAACCAAACGGATTGCTTCTTCTTTCGTTTCAGCAACAAGAAATTCTCCATTTTGATCGATAGATGCTTTCGCTATGTCTTTCCGCGGCAAATCCTCCAGCTGCTTTTCCACTTCCAGCTTTACTTCTTCTGCAAATGCTTGAGAAGTCGTAATCAACATGCATTTGGAGAGCGGATCATGCTCAGCCTGTGAAAGAAGATCCGCTGCAGCCTCATTTGCTCTCGCCGTCTCATCTGCAACAACGGCAATTTCACTAGGGCCTGCAATCATGTCAATATCGACGTCACCGAAAACCTCACGTTTCGCTGTCGCTACAAATATATTTCCCGGCCCCACGATTTTATCAACCGGTTTAATAGTTTCCGTTCCATATGCAAGCGCAGCCACTGCTTGGGCACCGCCTGCTTTATAAATTTCCGTTACGCCGAGCTCATTTGCGGCCACAAGGACGCCTGCAGGAATAACCCCATCTCTAGATGGAGGGGAAACCATGGCGATTCTCTCTACACCAGCGACCTGGGCTGGAATGACGTTCATCAGGACCGAGGAAGGATAGGCAGCTGTCCCGCCCGGTACATAGACACCTGCAGAGTCGAGCGGTGTTACTTTTTGCCCTAATACCGTTCCATCAGGATTTGTCATAAACCAGGAATCACGCTTTTGCTTGCTGTGAAAAAGCCTGATGTTCTCAATGGCTTCCCTTATAATCTCAAGCAATGAATCATCTAAATTGCGATACGCCTCTTGAATCTCAGTTTCTGTCACTTTGAATGAATCGAGACGCACTCCGTCAAATTTCTCTGTATAATACCTCAGGGCTTCATCACCCTGCTTCTTTACCGCTTCAATGATTTCTTTTACCATACGCCGCCCCTCCTTACCGGTTATTCACAGCTTTAGAAAGCCGTTCAGCCAGTTCATCAATCTGAAGATCCTTCATCCGGTAGCTGACAGGATTCACAATCAAGCGGGATGTCACTTCCGTAATGTGCTCATATTCAACGAGTCCATTTTCCTTAAGAGTCCGGCCTGTCGATACAATATCGACGATTCTGTCAGCAAGACCAATCATAGGAGCCAGCTCAATCGATCCGTTCAATTTAATGATCTCGACTTGCTCTCCCTGTTCTCTGAAATAACCGGATGCAATGTTCGGATACTTCGTTGCAATCCTTGGTGCTACATCACTCATCGGGTGATCCGGCAAGCCGGCTACCGCTAAATAGCAGCTGCTGATCTGTAGATCCAGAACTTCGTATACATCCCGTTCTTCTTCAAGCAGAACATCTTTTCCTGCAATCCCTACATCTGCAACACCATGCTCTACATATGTCGAAACATCCATCGGTTTTGCCAGGAAGAAGCGCAGATTTTCTTCAGGTATATCCAAGATCAGTTTTCGGCTGTCATCAAATTCAGGCGGAAGTTTATAGCCCGCCTCCCTTAACAGCTCAGCTGCCTCTTCAAAAATCCTGCCTTTGGGCATCGCAATCGTCAGCACATCATTCATCAGAAGCACCTCTTTTCGAACCAATAAAATAAGCAACCTCTTCAAATTGCTTCGTAAAGAAATCCACATCCTGCACACCGGAGAGGTTTTGGAGGACTGTCATTTTACCGTCTTTTCTTAATTCCCCCGCATATTCAATAGCCTCTTTCATACGCTCTTGAGAAAACAGGACACAGTGCTTTGACTCCTCTTTTTCATGCACATCAAGTGCTTCTAAAAGCTGTCCAAGCTGTAAACCGAATCCTGTGGCAGCTGCAGGGCGGTCAAACTTTTCCATTAAGCGGTTGTATCTTCCGCCATTCCCAAGCGGAAATCCAACCTTATCTGTGTAAACCTCAAATAGAATCCCTGTGTAGTAGCTCATATGGCTCACAATATTCAAATCAAGCTTTATATACTCAGAAACCCCGAATTCTTCCAGCATGCTCCAAAGCTTCTGCAGCTCATCTATAGCCTGTCTGCAGTCATTGGATTCACAAATGGAAAGAGCCTGCAGCATTTTCCCTGTATCCCCTCTCAGCGCCAGAAAATCAAGCAGCCTTTGCTTATCAATGGAAGACAAAGCCAGGGATTTCACATGCTCGCGGTACCCCACGTAATTTTTCTCATAAAGAAATCGTCTTAATTTATCCGCTCTCTCCTGGTTCCCGAGGATTTCTTTGAAAAGAGCATCCGCAAAACCGATATGCCCAATTGCAACCCTGAAGTTTGAGAGACCTGAAGCTTTAAGAGCGGAAATCATCAAGGATATTGCTTCCGCGTCTGCACTTATGGACTCATCCCCAATCAATTCCACACCAATCTGCTCAAACTCCGCCGGACGGCCGCCTTCTCTTTGCTGTGCTCTATAAACATTCGCTTGATAAGAAAGCCTGAGCGGCGAATTGCCAGCCAGTCTTGAAGCCGCAACCCTCGCAATCGGGGCCGTCATATCCGGACGAAGCACAAGAGTCTTCCCCTGCTGATCCAATAATTTAAAAAGCTGCTGATCCAAAATCGCTGACTGTACACCAACTGTCTCATAATATTCAAGCGCAGGAGTTTCAATAAAATCATACCCCCAGCCGCTGATTTCCTTCATAATCTTATTCCTGACCGCTCTCTTCGTTTTATAAAGAGCTGGCAGTGTATCCCTCATACCAAGAGGCTTCTCAAACATAAACATCGAATCGGCACCCCCAATTAATACGAAATGTCCAAAATCCTTTAGTTCGCTAATATGTTACCATACTAACAAAATAAAGTTAGACGTTCAAGGAAAAATTCGCTTCTGTTTGTATGTTTCCCTCTTTTGAGTGAGATTCAACCTTGAAATGTGGGAGATGGATGTTATGCCTGGCATTGTTGGGTTCCGGGCGTTTGCCTGGCATTCTTGCCTGGCATTGATTCTTTTCACGATGTTGCCTGGCATTTTTTCCTGGCAATCCTGGGTTCCGGGCGTTTGCCTGGCATTCTTGCCTGGCATTCCTGGATTTCGGGCGTTTGCCTGGCATTCTTGCCTGGCATTCCTTGATTTCGGGCTTTTGCCTGGCATTCTTGCCTGGCATTACTGAATTTCGGGCGCTTGCCTGGCATTCTTGCCTGGCATTGATTCTTTTCACGATGTTGCCTGGCATTTTTCCCTGGCATTCCTGGGTTCCGGGCGTTTGCCTGGCATTCTTCCCTGGCATTCCTGGATTGCGGGCGTTTGCCTGGCATTCTTGCCTGGCATTACTGGATTTCGGGCGTTTGCCTGGCATTCTTGCCTGGCATTACTGGATTTCGGGCGCTTGCCTGGCATTCTTGCCTGGCATCGCTGCTTTTCACGATAATCCCTGGCATTCCTGCCACGCATTACTGCTTTTCTAGGATAATGCCAGCCACCGCACCACCACAAAAAAACCCGCCAAACAGAATCAGTCTTTCTGTTCAGCGGGTTCGATCGTCGCTCTCTTTTCCATTTCTTCTTTTGTATAAATGATCTGCATGGGGTTGCCGCCTGCGAAGGCTCCGGCTGGTACATCTTTATGTACAAGAGTACCGGCAGAAACGATTGCTCCGTTTCCAATCGTCACACCTGGCAAAATGGTGCTGTTTGCCCCAATCATAACCTCATCCCCGATGATCACATCACCAAGCCGGTATTCTTTAATGAGGTATTCATGAGCCAGAATGGTCGTATTATAGCCAATCACGGAATTGCGGCCGACTTGAATTTTTTCCGGAAACATGACATCCAGCATGACCATGAGTGCAAAAGAGGTTTGCTCACCTGTTTTAACTCCCAGGAATGTCCGGTACATCCAGTTTTTCATGCCGAGAAACGGGGTGTATCGGGCAAGCTGGATGACAATAAAATTTCTGGCAACCTTCCAAAACGGCACCGTTTTATAGATATGCCAAAGGGAATTAGCACCGGACACAGGGTAGCGTGTGGTTTGTCTCAAGCTTTTTCCACTCCAGCGATTGGAAGCAAATCACTCATTTGCTCCAGCATAAAGTCGGGTTTGTATGCTGATAGATATTCTCTGCCTTTAATCGTCCAGGCTACACCCGCAGTTAATGTACCTGCGTTTTGGCCCGCTTCGATATCATGATGATTATCTCCTACCATGATTGCTTCATCAGGTTTTGAATCAAGGAGTTCCAGCGCCTTCAGGACCGGCTCGGGATGCGGCTTTGCGTGTTCAACGTCATCCAGGGTAACAACGACATCAAAGAACTGGCCAAGGTTCGTTAACTTAAGCCCCATGTTTACGGTGTCTCTGATCTTCGTCGTTACAATGCCCAGCTTGAATCCTTCTTGATGAAGCTTTTGAACGGTTTCAAAAACTGTGGCAAATTCCGTAACCAAAGCATCATGCTGCTTATGGTTAAAGGCCCGGTACACTCCAATCATTTCCTCGGCTTTCTCAGGATTGATTGAGTGGAAGGTGTCGTGAAGAGTCGGACCGATAAACGGCAGGACAAGCTCGCGGCTGTACTCGCCGGGCTTGTAGTGATTCAGTGTATGAAGAAACGATTCGATGATCAATTCGTTTGTATTAATCAATGTTCCGTCCAAATCAAACAGAATGGTATTCCTTTTCATGAACAGGTTCCTTTCTCGCTGAAGAATCAGGCTGTTTCCAAAGCTTTGCAATAATCACGGTTAACAGAACCGCAGTAATGACTCTTATTAAAAATAATGGCAGAACCGGAATTCCCAGTGGAACAAAAATAAGCGTATCTTCCACTACGGCATGGCAGGAAACAAGGAAGATAAAAGCAAGTGTCAGATCACGGTAGCTGACTCCATCCTCTTTCACTGCCTGAATCATGACTCCCGCTCCGTACGCGAGTCCAATTGTTAAGCCGGCAACGAGTGTCATTGAGGTATTCTCTCTCATGCCGAGGAATCTTGTAACCGGGGCCATCCATTTAGAAAATACCTTCAGCCAGCCAAAATCCTTCATAAACTGCATGATAATCATAAGCGGAATCACGATGGCTGCTAGCTGCACAATGCCAAGCACACCCTTGCCGATTGCATCAAGCAGGATTTCTCCCCATCCATCCGGGTGAGACTGGCTTTTTGAAATAAAACCGTACTGCGCCATTTCGCCGCCGCCTCTCCAGACCAGATTGATGACAGCCGCCGAAATAATGGCGAGCCCCACTCTCACAATGAGAATCAGCCAAAGCTTAATTCCCACTTTGGCGGCGACCGTGGATTCGATAATCAGATTATGAGAGAATGACAGCATCACGGCTAGTATGAAAACTTCCTTAACCGATAAATCGAGTGTCAGGATGCCTGCAATTCCTGCGTACAGGTTTAAAAAATTCCCGAGCACAAGCGGAATGGCCGCCTCTCCTCTTAATCCAATCAGCCCCATCAGAGGTGCTATAAGCTGAATAATCCAATCCAATACAGGTGTATGACGAAGGATCCCTACGAGAAGCGTCACGGGAAAAATGACTTTTCCAAGCGTCCATGTTGTAGCAAGCCCCGCCTTCCAGCCATTTGCTAAACTCGCCTTCAGTCGAATCACTCCTTATTATGAATCCAGATATCTCTTTTTTGAAAGGCCGCTCATGCGACGGTATATGATGATTCCGACGGCCGTTAAGATCAGCACAATTGAGATGACCTGAGCAATGCGCAGGTCTGCTGTCAGCATTAAACTGTCTGTTCTCATTCCCTCAATGAAGAAACGGCCGATTGAATACCAGATGACGTAGGATAAAAAAAGTTCCCCTCTTCTTAGATTCACTTTTCGCAAGAATAGCAGCAAAGCAAAGCCGGCTAAATTCCAGAGGGATTCGTATAAGAAAGTAGGGTGATAATATTGCCCATCTATGTACATCTGGTTAATGATAAAATTCGGAAGATGGAGATTTTCTAAAAATCCCCTCGTAACCGGACCGCCAAACGCTTCCTGATTCATAAAATTTCCCCAGCGGCCAATCGCCTGCCCCAATATAATACTTGGCGCAGCAATATCTGCAATTTTCCAGAATGAGAGCTTTTTGATTCTGGCAAAAACGACACCTGTTGCCACTGCGCCAATCAGACCTCCATGGATTGCGAGACCTCCCTGCCAGATTTGAGGAATCATTGCGGGATTCTGCGAATAATAATCCCACTGAAATGCTACATAATAAAGCCTTGCGCAGATGATGGCAATTGGAATAGCAAAAAGGACCAAATCAACAAATGTATCTTTATGAAGACCTCTCCTTACACTTTCCCTTACAGCAATCCACAGGCCAAGTAGCGCCCCAAGACCGATTATGATGCCATACCAGTGGACCTGCAGCCCTAAAAATTCAACCGCAATTGGATTAAGCGGCTGGATTGTTCCTATCATTCCCTTCAGCTCCTCTTCTGACCGTTAATCAGCGTTCTCCTTCTTCAATTACATCAGCAAGCTTTGTCGTGAATTGTTCGGCAGCATTCAGTCCCATCCGTTTCAGACGGAAGTTCATAGCAGCTACTTCAATAATAACCGCCAGATTTCGTCCAGGGCGAACCGGTACCGTAAGCTTTTGAATATTCGTATCAATAATTTTCATCGTCTCTTCTTCTAAGCCGAGACGGTCATATTGTTTTTTCGCATCCCATGTTTCGAGATCAATCACAAGCGTAATCCGTTTATTACTCCGGACTGCACCGGCCCCAAACAATGTCATTACGTCAATAATGCCGAGTCCCCGGATTTCCAGAAGATGCTCAATCAGTTCAGGAGCATTTCCAATCAGTGTGTTTTGATCCTCCTGCCTGATTTCAACACAATCATCGGCTACAAGACGATGTCCGCGCTTAACCAGCTCAAGTGCGGTTTCGCTTTTTCCCACACCGCTTTTTCCGATAATCAGCACGCCTACACCATAAATATCAACAAGCACCCCGTGTACAGCTGTAGTTGGAGCAAGCTTGCTTTCTAAAAAGTTCGTTAAATGACTCGATAGACGGGTAGTTTTCATGGAAGAACGAAGAACAGGTACACCGCTTCGTTCAGATGCCTCCTTTAGTTCTTCAGGAATATCAAGTTCACGAGAAATAATGATTGCCGGAGTAATCGGAGTGCATAGCGCCGTCATCCGCTCTTCTTTTTCATGACGTGATAATTTTTCAAAAAATGACAGCTCGGTTTTGCCTAAAATCTGAACCCGATCCTTCGGGTAGTATGCAAAATAACCTGCAATTTCAAGGCCCGGTCTTGACAAATCACTTGTCATAATCGGACGGTTAATCCCTTCCTCACCGCTAATCAGTTCCATCTTAAATTTTTCCATTAAATCCTTTGTACGTACTTTAGGCATAGATGAGCCCTCCTTTAGCCAACACCATATGTAAAATCTTCTTCCATTTTAGCACTTTTATCTCTGCTGATATAGTCTTTCAGGACGGTCCTCGAATCGAAGCAAGTTTTAGTAGAGTTTTTTTAAAAATAAGCTCTGTTAAACTCCATCCGCTGCGCGTGATCGTTTATCCTTAGGCAGGGAGTGAGCCTCCTTCACATCCTGCAGGTTCAATTATAGTTTATCCATAGTTCCACTACAGTTAAGCGAATATAAAAAGAACCTCCCAAATTTAGAAGGTTCCATTCATTTTCAAAAAATAAGGTTTTTCCCATTCCTTATTTAAATATGGAGAGTACGATCTAACTTGGATCCCGTCTTGCTTCCAGGTTAAGATTTGCATGTATCCCCCTCCGCCTTTAGGAAGTCCCTGATAGTTGGCAAGGAGCTGATAGACCTTTCTGCCCTTTTGAGGGACATCCACTCTTTTGGCGATTCCATAATAATGGCCGCTCAGGACCAGTTTTACATTTTTATTTGGAACGACTACATTCCTATAGATTCTTTCTCCATTTTTACTTCGGGTTCCCTGATACGTAAGGTAATCATGTAAGGCCAGAACCGCTTCTTTGTTCCGGTAATGCTTAAGCACGCGGTTCATCCACTTTACTTCCCCTTTGCCTGCTTTGCACCAGCCCATATAAAGAAAAATCTTGCCTCCGGCTAAGTCATAGTGACCGCAATTATCTAAAAAGGAGCCCTTATAATAAGGCTTGGAATCAAAACGATGCTCCCCGAAAAAACGATGGTAAGGCTGAACGCCCGCATTGCCTGTGAAATCATGATTTCCGGGCAGAACACCGTATGAAAACCTTTGTGCATCAAGCTTGCGAAAAGCCCGATGATTTCTCTCCCATTGGCTGTATTGACTGGAATTATGCACCAAGTCTCCTGTATGAATCAAATATGAAAGCCTTTCTGGCGTTCTGTTTTTTAAAATCCATTTTATTTGATTTGTCAGTATCTCTGGATGGTCTCTAACGTAATATTGAGTATCCGACATCCATACAAAAGAGAAATCCTCACCGGCATGGCCTTTATATGGGAGAGCAATTAAAACAACGATAACCAGCAGGATGAGCAGTATGCGTATAAATTTCATTTCATCACCTGGTCGTTATCATTCCCATTTTCCCCGAAAGTACAAATGAGATTTTACTGGCGGCGCTTCAATCTGAACAAAAAATATAGACCAGCGGCATATCGCTGGTCTACTTGTTTTCCCGCATTGGCTCAATGACCCCTTTTTGCACGACAAGGTGCAGCAGGGAAATGACGATAGCGGCTAAAATGGCGGTTCCAAATCCATCGATGTTAAATGCGTCGCCCATGATTGCTTGCGTAATCATAAGGGTAATGGCATTGATGACAAAGAGGAACAGACCAAGTGTTAACACTGTAACGGGCAGTGTCAAAATAATCAAAAATGGTTTTATTAAAAAATTGATTATGGATAGGACCAGGCTTGCCAATACGGCAGCCCAGATGCTAGCAATTTGAAAATTGTCTTTAAAAATCAGCGCGCAGACCATTAAAATGACTGCATTGATTAAAACGCTGACGATCCACCTAACCATGTATTTGATTTCCTTCTTTTTTCAATAAAAGCACTAAAACGAAATAAGCAATGATTAACGGAGCACCGCCGGTCGGAAACAATGCAATGATATAAATCACGCGCAGCAGGTTCGCATTTATCCCAAACCTGTCAGCAATTCCTCCCAGTACTCCGGCAACTTTTTTATTCGTAACTGAACGAGTTAGTTTTCCCATTTCTTCTCACCTCTCCATATGCTTTAAAACAACTGAGCCTGTTTTCGAATCAGCAAACACAGACAAATCACCTTTAGCGGTTTCGTTCGATCGGAATTTCAATTCCTTTGTGATCGACTCGTGTTTTTCACTTGTTACTTCAAGTGCATCCAAGTAACAATGCAGGGACCCGAGGTTTGATTTCAATTCCCCATTCGCTTTAATGGTTTGCGGAATCGAAATTTCTACGCTGCCGGTGGCGGCACTGCAATGGATGGTTTTGCATTCCGGATCTGACACGTGAAGCAGGATTTTCCCGTTGAAGCTCTGCAGATCAAGCTTCCTCCCTGCCCCGCTTACATCAATCATTCCATGAATGGTTTCGGCTTCAACGGTTTGAAATTGATGCTGCGCTAATTTAATTTGCCCGTTTGCTGTTTCAAGCTCTGCTTTTTCACCACTGAGTGACGTTAGTGAAATCACCCCGTTGGCGGTTTTTGCTTTAAAATCCTTCACAGTTAGCTGTTCCCCTCTAATAGGACCGCTAAACAGTTTTACTTTCGCGAACTCATAAACCTTTGCCGGCAGGAAAATGAGAACATTTGCCTTCATAGATTTTTTCTCGCATTGAATTCTTAGCTTGCTGCCTTCCATTTCGCAATAAAAGTTTTTAAGAAAAGCCTCTTTTGCCTGTGCAGCATCCTCCGTCTGATAAACCTTTGTTTCGCATTCTATCCGAACTTCATCTTCCGGCCAGGGTTTAAATGTGACGTTCCCATTCACTATTTGAACATCCCATTCCATTAACCCTCTTCCGCTGAACTGAAAAATATGCTGAACATCAAAGGAAGAACCGATGGCTAAATCCAAATCCAGTTCTTTTACCTTCTTCACGGCGAAATCAATCCAGTTCATTAATTTCGAGGCAGTTTTTCCTGAAGGCGATCCTTCCGGGTTCTCCTGATAAGCGCTTTGCTGACTGCCTTTTTCGTCTTTTTTCAGTAAAATTGAGGGTGTAAAGGATGCCCACTTTTTCTCATGGCTTTCCTTTTCATGGTCAAGCTTTTCTATGAGAGAGAGCGCTTCTTCTACGTTCAGCTTTCCTTCCTCTACAAGCTTCAATATTCTTCGGCGTTCTTCCTGCACGGTAACTCCTCCTCAAAAATACAACCTAGTATCACCCTATTCGGCAAGATGAAAATCAATCCCTTTAAACTGTTTTTAATATCTTAATTCCTTTAACAATGTTCCAGACGAAAACAATAAAATTAACAAGTAACACGACAGGAAATCCAGAAAGAAATACGATACCTATCAGCTCATTCTGTCCGGCAAAGGCTGCACCCAGAAAGATAAACATATAAGCAATAATGGTGATCGCAGGGATGACATGAGACAAAAATGACTTTTTAGCATGTGATTTCGTTACAGCATCATCAGTGACAAAATAAACGATTAGCGGCAGTAAGAACGGTGCAAAAAGCACACTGAAATAGCATAGTGCAGAAAGTAATTTATCGGTTTTCATGAAGTTCCATCTCCTTTACATCCTTTTACGATTCAAATAGGTGATTGGTTTCACTATATGAAAATAGCCAGCTCAATAGATGAGCTGGCCCAAACTTATTTAGCGACGGCTTCTTTTTCTTTTACTAGTTTTTTCATCCGTTCGCGTTCCCTTTCAATAATCGGTTTTAAATAATGACCGGTATAGGAGGCTTTTTCTTCCATGACTTGTTCAGGTGTACCGGAGGCAATGATCTGGCCTCCGCCATTTCCGCCTTCCGGACCCAGGTCGACTAAATAATCCGCTGCTTTAATAACATCGAGATTATGCTCAATAACCAGCACCGTGTCTCCATTCTCAACAAGACGCTGAAGAACTTTCAGCAGCCTTGCAATGTCATCAACGTGCAGACCGGTTGTCGGTTCATCGAGAATATAAAGTGAGCGCCCAGTTGAACGGCGGTGCAGTTCTGAAGCAAGCTTCACCCGCTGCGCTTCTCCCCCTGACAGAGTCGTTGCCGGCTGGCCAAGCGTGATATATCCTAGTCCGACATCGTAAATGGTTTGCAGCTTCCGGTGTATTTTAGGAATGTTTTCGAAGAAATCGAGCGCATCTTCAACGGTCATTTCAAGAATGTCCGAAATGTTTTTGCCTTTGTATTTTACTTCAAGTGTTTCCCGGTTGTACCGTTTGCCGTGGCATACTTCGCACGGAACATATACATCCGGAAGAAAATGCATCTCAATTTTGATGATTCCGTCACCGCGGCAGGCCTCGCAACGGCCTCCTTTTACATTGAAGCTGAAACGGCCCTTTTTATATCCCCTGACCTTGGCCTCATTCGTCGAAGCAAACACATCGCGGATATCGTCAAATACGCCTGTATAAGTAGCCGGATTGGAACGAGGCGTTCTTCCGATCGGCGACTGATCAATGTCGATGACTTTATCTAAATGTTCAATACCTAAAATCTCTTTATGCTCTCCAGGTTTTGTTTTTGCTTTATGAAGCCTTTGAGCCAGCGCCTTATGCAGTATTTCATTTACGAGTGTACTTTTACCTGAACCTGAAACACCTGTAACGGAAATAAACGTTCCTAATGGAAATTTAACTGAAACATTTTTCAGGTTATTCTCATTTGCCCCTTTGACCTGAATGTAACGGCCATCCGGTTTTCTCCGTTCTTGAGGAAGAGGGATAAATTTTTTGCCGGACAGATACATACCAGTCAGAGAATTCTTATCCTTCATAACTTCCTTAGGTGATCCAGCGGAAATGACGTTTCCTCCGTGCACGCCCGCTCCAGGGCCGATATCAATCAGATAATCGGCAGCAAGCATCGTATCTTCATCATGCTCTACGACAATGAGGGTATTCCCAATGTCCCGCATATTCTGCAGCGTTTCAATAAGGCGGTCATTATCACGCTGATGAAGACCGATGGACGGTTCATCCAATATATACAGAACGCCAGTCAGCTTCGAACCGATCTGAGTAGCAAGTCTGATCCTTTGTGCTTCTCCTCCGGAAAGGGAGCCCGCTGAACGGTTTAAGGTCAGGTAATCCAGACCCACATTAACAAGAAAGCTAAGGCGTTCGCAAATTTCCCTTAAAATCAATTTGGCAATTTTCATTTCCTTTTCAGTCAGGTCAAGCTTACCGAAAAAATCGTGTGCCTCCTGAACAGAAAGGGTGGTCGTTTCCCCAACATGGCGGCCGTCAATTTTAACAGCCAGTGTTTCTTTCTTCAGCCTGTATCCTTTGCACGAAGGACATGGCTGCTGAGCCATATATTTCTCCATTTGCTCGCGAATGTAATCCGAGCTCGTTTCACGGTAGCGGCGCTCAATATTTTTCATCACGCCTTCAAATTTAATATAGCTCTCTCTTACCTGCCCAAAGTCATTTTCATAGCGGAAGTAGATCTCATCTTTTCCGCTTCCGAGTAAAATTTTATCCAATTGATGGTTTGGCAGATCCTTAACAGGAACGTTCATATCAATTCCATAATGGCTGCACACAGCTTCAAGGAGCTGAGGATAATACTGTGAGCTCGTAGGCTCCCATGGAGCAATAGCGTGCTGTTTAAGCGTTAGGTACTCATTCGGAATAACGAGTTCACGGTCTACTTCCAGTTTAGACCCAAGACCGTCACATGAAGGACAGGCGCCAAAAGGACTGTTAAAAGAGAACATTCTCGGTTCAAGCTCTCCGATAGAAAATCCGCAGTAAGGGCAGGCATGGTGCTCGCTGAACAAAAGTTCCTCCTGGTCAATGACATCAATCATGACCTTTCCTTCACCCAGGGCAAGCGCTGCTTCAAGAGAGTCGCTTAGTCTTGCCTCAATTCCCTCTTTGATTACAATCCGGTCAATTACCACTTCGATCGAGTGCTTTTTGTTTTTTTCCAGGATGATTTCTTCAGAAATCTCCTGCATTTCACCATTTACCCGAACCCTTACATACCCTTGTTTTTTAATGTCCTCAAGGGTTTTGGCATGAGTTCCCTTCCGTCCAGATACGACTGGAGAAAGAACCTGCATCTTCGTGCGCTCCGGGAACTCCATAATTCTGTCCACCATCTGCTGGATGGTTTGCGAAGTGATTTCGATGCCATGATTTGGACAGACAGGCCGTCCTACACGTGCATAAAGAAGCCTCAAATAATCATAAATTTCTGTGACCGTTCCAACTGTTGATCTTGGATTCCGGCTTGTTGTTTTCTGGTCAATGGATATAGCCGGAGACAATCCATCGATGGAATCAACATCTGGTTTGTCCATTTGACCGAGAAATTGCCTGGCGTAGGCAGAAAGCGACTCGACATACCTGCGCTGTCCTTCCGCATAAATCGTATCAAATGCAAGCGATGATTTTCCCGATCCTGAAAGGCCCGTCAATACGACGAGCTGATTCCGAGGAATTGTGACATCTATATTTTTAAGGTTATGCGCTCTGGCTCCCTTTACAACTATGTGTTCACTAGCCATACTTTGTCATCCTTCCGCTTTCAGCTCTATTAGCAAATCACGAAGCTCTGCGGCCCGTTCGAAATCCAGTCCCTTGGCAGCATCCTTCATCTCTTTTTCCATCTGAGCAATCACTTTTTCCCGCTCTTTCTTGGAGAGCTTCGCAATTGCCGGTGCTGCTTGGTCTGTATCTTCCTCCACCGCTTCCATAGTAGCTCGAATTACATCCCGGATTTCCTTTTGAATCGTTTTCGGTTCAATTCCGTGAACTCGGTTATATTCTTCCTGTGTTTCACGGCGGCGCTTCGTTTCATTTATCGCAACTTCCATTGAATTCGTGATTTTATCGGCATACATAATAACATGGCCATTTGAGTTTCTGGCTGCACGTCCGGTAATCTGAATCAAAGAACGTTCAGAGCGAAGGAAACCTTCTTTATCTGCGTCCAGAATGGCTACCAGTGACACCTCAGGTATATCCAGACCTTCCCGGAGAAGGTTAATTCCAACGAGGACGTCATGTTTACCGAGACGCAGATCGCGTATTACTTCAATCCGCTCCAGAGTTTTTATTTCGGAGTGGAGGTAATTGACTTTGATTCCAATTTCCCTAAGGTAATTCGTCAGATCCTCGGACATCTTTTTCGTCAGGGTCGTAATGAGAACCCGTTCATTCTTTTCGACTCTTGCATTGATTTCCCCGATTAAATCATCAATTTGTCCCTGAATAGGCCGGACTTCAATAGTAGGATCGAGCAATCCGGTCGGACGTATAATCTGCTCGACCATTTCGTCTGTATGCTCTATTTCATAAGGGCCCGGTGTCGCCGAAACATAAACCATGTTCGTCATATGTTTTTCAAACTCTTCAAAACGAAGCGGTCTGTTATCTTTTGCAGAAGGCAGACGGAACCCATGATCGACTAGAACCTGCTTCCGTGCCTGGTCCCCGTTGAACATTCCGCGTACCTGCGGAAGGGTAACGTGAGACTCGTCGACAACAATCATAAAATCGTCTGGAAAATAATCAATCAATGTGTAAGGGGTGGAGCCGGGAGGTCTTAATGTAAGATGGCGGGAATAATTCTCAATTCCCGAACAGAATCCCATCTCTCTCATCATTTCAAGATCATATCTTGTCCTCTGCTCAAGCCTTTGAGCCTCAAGAAGCTTGCCGGCTTCCCTCATCTTGACTAATTCTTCCTCCAGCTCTTTTTCAATGTTTCCTATGGCAACGCTCATTTTTTCTTCACGGGTTACGAAGTGGGAAGCCGGGAAGATCGCGACGTGTTCACGTTCGCCGAGTATTTCCCCGGTTAAGGCGTCCACTTCGCGAATGCGGTCGATTTCGTCTCCGAAAAATTCAATTCTCATGCAGTGTTCATCCCTGGATGCAGGAAAGATTTCCACGACATCCCCGCGAACCCTGAATGTTCCGCGCTTAAAGTCAATGTCATTCCGCTCATATTGGATGTCTACAAGACGCCTTAACAGCTGATTCCGTTCAAGCTCCATTCCAGTCCGAAGAGATACTACGAGTTCTTTGTATTCTTCCGGAGAACCGAGGCCGTAGATACAGGAAACACTGGCAATAATGATGACATCTCTGCGTTCGAACAATGAGGTCGTTGCAGAGTGGCGCAGTTTGTCAATTTCATCATTAATGCTTGCGTCCTTTTCTATAAAAGTATCGGTCTGGGGAACATAGGCTTCAGGCTGATAGTAATCATAGTAACTCACAAAATATTCTACAGCGTTATTCGGAAAGAACTCCTTAAATTCACTGTAGAGCTGGCCTGCCAGCGTTTTATTATGAGCAATCACGAGGGTCGGCTTATTGACTTCCTTGATGACATTCGAAACGGTAAATGTTTTGCCTGTTCCGGTTGCCCCAAGAAGCGTCTGGTGCTTCTTCCCTTCATTAATTCCTTCAACAAGTTTCTTGATTGCCGCAGGCTGATCCCCTTCCGGCTTGTATTTCGAGACTAACTCAAACCGATGTTCCACACAAAGGCCCCCAATTCACGCATTATCGTATTTATATTTTACCATACACTATATGGGAAATTCCAAAGATACGAACTGACGTTTGCAGTATTTTTCTTGCTGTCTATCAGTTTTCCCGCTTTTAGACATTCGCAACCTTTTTCTTTAAACGCACTCTTTATGCACAGAAAAAACCGCGCATCGCACGGTTTCTCTCTATTTATTCAAATGGTTGGGTTTACGGTTCATTTTACGTGCATACATAGCCCCTGCAACAAGCGATACAGCATCAAGCCCCACAATATAGTCGAACTCTGTATATCCTTTAAAATAAGAAGCGATGATGAGTGCAGCGGTTAAAGCAGTCCCAACTATATAACTGTACGTGACTCTCGTAAAAAGCACGACAAGAACAAACGGAAAAATCAATGCCAGGATCGCTTTCGTCAGCATTGTGAAACGCCCTCTTCCTTCTTGATATTACCGTTATTCTATCATGCTCCGCGAATGCTGAATAGCTTTAGAGGAACCTATTCTTCAATTGTTCTTAACAGCAAATCCGGAAAGTCTGTCATCACTGCCGACACTTTTGTATGAATAAGACTTTGATATAAAGCAAGGTCATTAATCGTATACACTCTTAACGTTCCCCCGTTATTCATATATTCCAATCCGGCTTCGGAGAGACTGAATTCGGCAGGACAGTGGATACTGCTGCAGCCAAGCTGTTCAGCAATCAAGGCAGCATCTGGCATATTCCCTTCAAAAAGCCAGGCAATTTCAAAGACTTTATTTAGTTGTTTCATTCTTTTCACGCTTGCTTTGTTAAAGGATGAAAAAACAATTCTGCCGGCCAGATTTTTTTCTTCAGCCATCCGCATTGCTTTCTCCTCCAGATTAGGGTAATCAAATACATCATTTTTTAATTCAATATTTAAGACCGTGCCTGACTGGTCTTCCAAAAGCAAATCCAGAACTTCCTCCAGATGAGGAATCCTTTCATTATGAAAGGAAGGATGAAACCAGCTTCCTGCATCTGCATTCCGCAATTCCTTATATGTCATGTCCTTTACATATCCCACTCGATCTGTCGTTCGGTCAATTCTTTCGTCATGAATGACGACAAGTTCACCGTCTTTTGACATTTGAACATCCAATTCAATTCCGCTTGCCCCTGCTTCTATCGCCTTTCTAAAAGCAAGCATCGTATTTTCCGGATACTGTCCGCTGCATCCTCTGTGAGCAAATATCTTCATGTTTGCAACTCCATTCTTAATACTAAGCTCTGTTAAACTTGGCTGTTGATTGCAGGTAGCAGGCGTTCGCTTTCCACTCCAATCAACAGGTTTTTAAAATCAACCAAAAAGTAAAGGGCCGGCCATGAAGAATTCTTCTGGCCAGCCCTTTGAAGCTTACTTCTGCTTGCGATTAGCCATCTCAAGCGATCGTTCTGTTTCCTTTGCTGCCCGATTCAATGCTTCTTGAGGATCTGTCCCTTGATATAAGCTTTCCATTCCAGTTACAACTTTTTGTCTGGATTCAGGGAAAACGGAAATCAAGGCTCCTTGTGTAGCCGGAGAAGGCTTTGTATTTTTCAGCTGGTCCACCGTTACCTTAAGCTGCGGATACTTTTCCCACTCTTTTTTCACGATATCCTGCTCATATGCTTTTGGATTGATAGAGAAATACCCGCTGTCTACATGCCATTTAGCCTGCACTTCAGGTGTAGATAAATATTTCATGAAATCCCATGCACCCTGCTGTTCTTCTTCAGCCGTACCTTTGGACATCCAAAGCGAAGCTCCTCCGATTACAACCCCTTGCCTTTCGATGCCATCAGGAACAGGAAGATAAGCAACCCCAACATCAAATGGAGCATTATCAATCAATTCTTTAATTCCTGCAGAAGAGTCAAGGAACATAGCAATTTTTTGCGATTGGAATGCCGCTCTCATAGAATCCCAGTTCTGTCCGCTATTGTAGAAAGAACCATCCTTGTGCATCTGGCTGATTAGATCAAAAACACGTTTTCCTTCCGGTCCATTGAACGTCGCTTTTTCCGCGTCTCCTTTGCGTCCATTTTCATTATCCACATAGGTTCCGCCTTGTACAGCTACCATTTCTTCAAAGAACCATCCGTAATTCAGGATCGAAAATCCTTTTTGGCTGCCAGTCGTAAGTGCTTGTGCTGTACTTTTCAGCTCACTGTAAGTTTGAGGTGCCTTTTCAGGATCCAGGCCAGCTTTTTTAAATGCATCTTTGTTGTATACCAAGACGGGTGTTGAGGAGTTAAACGGCATAGAATACTGCTTGCCATCCACTGTGTAGTAATTTGAAATATTTTTTTCCCATTGAGATGTGTCAAATTTATCTTGATCAATAAACTTTTGGACAGGCTCGATTTTGTTGCTGTCGATCATATACTTTGTGCCGACTTCAAACGTCTGCATAATGGTTGGAGCGTCAGGAGATCCCGCAACGGTATTGAATTTTGTCAGTGCTTCTTCGTATGTTCCCTGGAATACAGGCTTAACCTCAATCTTATCTTGAGATTTATTGTATTCATCCACAATCTCTTTTAAAGAAGTCTCTAAATCTCCAGCCATTGCATGCCAGAATGTTACTTCAATTTTACCTTCAGCGTTTTTCTTCACAGGCTTTGCTGTTTCTTTTTCCGGCTGTGTTCCGCCGCAGGCTGAGAGCACGATCAGCATTAGACCAGTAATCAATATCAATACCTTTTTCATCTGTTTTCACTCCTGATTTTTTATTTGATTATGCATGGACCGGCTGGCAATTCCCCTTCATATGCAGAAAGGTGAGCTGGCCAATCTATGCCTCATTCAGTTAATTGACGGGAGAAATACCCGCTGCTTTTACAAACGTTATTTTATTGCACCTTGAGTCAATCCTTTTTGAAGGTGCTTCTGTCCTGCGAAAAGCAGGATCAGAGTCGGCAAAACAACAATGACAGCAGCCGCCATAACGATTCCCCATTCGGAAGAAACCTCTTGTGATTGCATTTGCTTCAGACCGATTTGGACTGTTCTTACCTTCTCGTTGTTTGTGACGAGAAGCGGCCATAAATACATATTCCATGTCGTTAAGAAGCTGTAAATAGCAAGAGTTATTATACTCGTCTTGGATACAGGCAGGACCACTTTCCAGAAAAAGCGGAAACGGCTTATACCCGCTACCTGCGATGCTTCAAAAAGCTCATATGGAATCGTCTTAAATTGCTGCCTGAGCAAGAACGTTCCAAAGGCTAGTGCGAAAAATGGAATGGTAAGCGAGCTGTACTGATTAATCCACCCAAGCTTTTGAACAATTAAGTAATTCGGAACCATCGTCGCTTCCCAAGGAATCATCATGGTAGATATAAACAGAAAGAAGAGTGTATTTCTTCCTCTGAATTTAATAAACACAAACGCGAAAGCCGCCAGTGATGACACAATGAGCTGACCTGCTGTGACAGTGACTGAAACGATTAGACTGTTCATTAAAAAATGAAGCAGCGGTACTTGCTGAAAGGCCGACTGATAGTTTTCAAAGGAAAAAGATGAGGGCAGCAGCTTCCCTTGAAGGACTTCTCCTCCTTGCATGAAACTGATCATGACTGCATATACAATCGGAAACATCATGAACAGAGCGGATAAAACGAGCAGCACGTACAATAAACTTTTCTTCATAAGGCTCATTGATAATGCACCTTCTTTTCTCCAAGCCGAAATTGCAGAATCGTCACTGCCAGTATGCAAAAGAACAGCAAGACTGCCTGCGCACTGGCCGAGCCGGCATTGTAATTAACAAAGGCATCCTGATAAATCGAGTACACAATCACGTTGGTGGATTGTACCGGACCGCCTTTGGTTAAAATATCGATTTGGCCAAATGTCTGAAAGGAATTAATCAGAGAAACGGTAGTAATGAAAAATAACGTTGGGGACAGCATGGGGAGAGTAATTCTCCTTAGCTGATAAAAAGATCCCGCCCCTGAAATTTTTGCACTTTCATAGAGCTGTTCATCAATGTTCTGCAGGCCTCCAAGCAGAATCAGGAAAGCGAAGCCTGTGTTCATCCAAATCGTTGATAAAGCAACCGCAAGCAGGGCTGTGTTTGGATCCAGCAGCCACGAGTGCCCTTCAAACCCGATCAAATTCAATAGCTTATTAAACACTCCAATGGAGGGGTTGTACATAAACATCCATATGATTGAGGATGCTGCAACACTCATCCCCATTGTTGATGAGAATAGCGTCCGGAATATACCAATGCCCTTAAGCTTCAAATTAGCGATTAAAGCAAGAAATAATGAGAGCAGAATACCCGCTGGAACTGTATACAGGACAAACAGTCCCGTTGCCTTTGCACTATTTAAAAATTCCTCAGACTGGAGCAGATACGTGAAATTTTCAAGACCGATAAATGCGATGGGATTCCCTTGAGGATCCGTATAAAATAGGCTCAGATAAATCGTTCTGATCATCGGATAAAACAGGAATACTCCGAACAGCAGCAGAGATGGAAGAAGATAAAGGAGACCTGAGCCTAAATCAGAGAGTCCATTTCCTGTTTTCATCTTCAGCTTTGATTGATTTTTCTTAACCAGGGCATTCATATCGGCTGCTCCTCTGAAGAAGCAAATGGCGATCTATGGCCCGTGCTCAGCCTGGTTCCGTTTTGAGGATCAAAAAAGAGTAAATCCTCTTGATTAAAGGTTAATTCGATTGAATCACCCGGTTCCAAATCCCATTGTCCAGGCCATCTTGCAATCCATTGCTTCCCTTCAGATATGTCAAAGCTCAGCAGCGTCTCTGTTCCAAGTATCTCAGCATTAGCAACCAATCCCGTCAGCTTTCCTTCTCCGGCTGGCGCCTGTATTAAATGCTCAGGGCGAATTCCGGCTTCAACAGACTCTGCCCCTATAGACAGCAATACCTCCTGAGGAACATCAGATAAATGCTTATCTCCAATGTGAAGAAGGTTTCCTTCAGCCTTCGCTTCAGCCAGATTCATGGGCGGAGCTCCAATAAATGAAGCGACGAAAGAATTCGCAGGCTGATTGTATATATCAAGCGGCTTCCCCAGCTGCTGAATTTTCCCTCCATTCAAAATCATCATACGGTCTGCCATTGTCATAGCCTCCGTTTGATCATGCGTCACGTAAATCATCGTAATGCCAAGCTTCCGCTGAATCTGGCGGATTTCAGAGCGCATTTTTGCTCTCAGTTTTGCATCCAGATTAGACAGCGGCTCGTCCATCAGACAAATGGGGGCATGCGTAACGATGGCTCTAGCCAGTGCTACACGCTGCCTTTGACCGCCGGAAAGCTCACGCGGCTTCCTATCCATCAAACTGGAGAGTCCAAGCATTTCGCATGCCTCCGAACATCTCTCTTTTTGCTCCTGTTTGGAAATCTTTTTCGTATATAATCCGAACATAATGTTTTCAGCAACCGATAAATGAGGATATAGGGCATAGTTTTGGAAAACCATTGACAGATCCCGCTTGCTCGGATGAAGATTGTTTGCTGCACGATCTCCGATTCGCAGTTCTCCTCCGCTTACTTCCTCAAGTCCTGCAATCATACGAAGAATGGTGCTTTTCCCGCATCCTGAAGGACCAACCAGTACAAAAAACTCCCCAGGCTGAATGGATGCATTGATAGAGTCAATGACCATATTTTTGCCGTCATAGGATTTGCTGAGGCTGGAAAGCTCCACACTTTTCATCCATTATTCCACCTTTCTCCTTATCCTTTAAAATTCAGGCTTTTTCCAAAGCCATGGCTTCCCAGTCGAAACTGCCATTGCGCCGCTCTCTAGTGCAGCTTGAATATGTGCTTTATTTGAAATCAATCCGCCTGTAATAATCGGCAAATCGGTTTTCGCTTTTACTTTTGTTATCATTTCAGGAATAAGACCCGGCATAAGCTCCAAAGCATCCGGCTTAATTTCGCAGGAGGTTTGAAGACCATGCTTGAGTGCATCTGTATCCACTAAAAACAAACGCTGAATCGTCAATAACCCCTCTTTTTTCGCAATTTGGATCAGAGAACTTTTTGTCGTTACAATCCCGGTAGGTTTGACATATTTGGCTATAAATTTAAGCCCTTCCTTGTCAAAACTAATGCCCGGGATTTTCTCCAAGTGCAGGAAAACGAATCTCCCATTTTGCTTGAGAAGATCGACATACCGCTTGATCACACTGATATTACCCGTTAAAAGAAAAGCCGATTGAATATCCGACTCAAGAAAAAGCTCAAGACTTTTAGGATCTTTTATCGAAGAAATGAGCCGATCGTTTTCAAGGTGTTTAATAAACTCACGCTGTATCTCCATCCTGCTTCCTTCCTTCCTCCGTAAACAAAAAAATCCATAAAAACGTACAGGGATTATTTAAAGCATCCCCTTGTTTTTATGGTTTCTCATATTTAACCGTTTTACTATTCACTTGTCTTTCCTACATTTATAATACTGCATAATTATTAAGGTACTGTTTGCCGGATGTTTAGCAATGTAAACATTACATTTCATCTTCGTTAACTTATTGGAAAAAAGCTCCTCCTTATGGAAGAGCTGGCAGTTTGGTTAGTATTTTTCTTCTAGAAGCCCTTTTAAATCAGAACATATAGACGCTGGTTCGAATCCTAATGCGGATACAGGCTCCCCTGTGCGGTTAATCCAGGCAGTCCTAAATCCAAAGCTTGAAGCACCTGCAATATCCCACTGATTAGAGGACACAAATAATATTTCGGCTTTATCGAGTCCAAGCTTTTCCATCGCATAACTATAGGAAGCAGGTGACGGCTTGTACTGCCTGATTTCATCTGCGCTCAACGCTCCTATTAAATCTTGAAATCCGTTATTTTTAATGAGAGGATCGAGCATTCCTCTCGTTCCGTTAGAATAAATAAACGTTTGTTTACCTTTAAGCTGTTTTAATACTTCTTCTGTTTCTTCGAAGGGCCTCAGCTGTTCGTATTCTTTCATTAAGTCTGCACATTCTTTTTCGCTTCCTTCTGCGCCATGAATCGCCAAAGAAGCTTTCAGCGCTTTTTCAGTGAGCTGATCAAAAGGCTCATATTTTTGCAAAATCTGTGTCAAAAAGCAGTATTCCAGCTGTTTTTCTCTCCATGTCCGGCTGATATCCTCCCCTTTTCCCTGGAAATGCTGCTCGCATCTTTCTTTTACAGAGTAAACGTCAAACAAAGTGCCGTAGGCGTCAAATAGAATTGCTTTAATGGTCATGAGATGGCCTCCTTTGTATCTGTTATGTATATTTCACAAAAACAGCCCCTGCAAAACACTGCAGGATGCTGATAAGTGATTTACATCGTGAAAACGGGTAAGGTTTCATTACACGCAATCATATTGGAGGAATGAGCCATGGGAAATTACCCTGAACTTTTTGATGAACAACTACTAGGACCCTATAAATTAAAAAACCGCTTCTTAGTCTCGCCGATGACGCGAATCAGTGCAGATGAAGACGGAATGGCTAATTCCCGAATGGCACGCTATTACAAACGTTACGCAAAGGGTGGATTTGCCGCCGTTATTTCTGAGGGTATTTATACAGACAACCTTTACAGCCAGGGCTATTTAAACCAGCCGGGCTTAGTATCCGCCGGTCATATTGCCTCTTGGAGACCGATTACTGAAGCTGTTCAGGACCACGGTGCCCTGATTATCGCCCAGCTTATGCACGCTGGCGGCCAGTCTCAGGGAAACATTCATTCAAAACAGACAGCAGCACCTTCTGCTATTTCCCCTAAAGGAGAACAGCTCGAGTTTTATGGCGGCTCCGGCCCATATCCCGTTCCTAAAGAAATGAGTGAACAGGATATTGCGGATGTGAAAAGGGGGTTCGCGGCCGCAGCTATGAATGCCCGTCAGGCCGGATTCAATGGAGTAGAAATTCACGGGGCAAACGGATATCTTCTCGACCAGTTCCTGACAGCGAGCTTAAATGAGCGAGAAGATTCTTATGGAGGGTCCCTCCAGAACCGTATGAGGCTGTTAATGGAAATCATATATGACGTTCAGCAGGCGGCAGGAAACGATATGATCATCGGAATCCGAATTTCACAGGCAAAGGTGTCGGATCCAAATTACAAATGGCCTCATGGCGATAAGGATGCAGAAGCGATCTTCTCCCTTCTTGGGAAAACCCCGCTGGATTATATTCATGTAACGGATGCAAACGGTACAGCATCGTCATTTGGTGATGGAAGTAAATCACTTGCAGCCGCTGCAAAAGAGTACAGCGGATTGCCGGTTATTGCCAATGGACAGCTTCAGGATCCAAGAAAGGCTTCTTCTTTAATTTCCTCTGGGGATGCTGATTTTGTAAGCCTGGGTACAGGAGCTTTAGCCAATCCCGATGCACCGAAGAGAATCAGCAAAGGGAAGAATCTTGAAGCCTTCAGTCCTGAGGAAATCCTTATGCCGCTAGCACATATAAAAGATTCAGAGCTGTAAATCATCAGCCGCCGGGACAATCCGGCGGTTTTTTGAATGCCTGGGCTTAAAAAATGATATAATAGAAGCATTACAAAGGAAGGGAGGTGAACTGGGTGTTCTTGGATTTGGATTTTTTAAATGATATGAGCCATTTGATTCTGCTCATATCCCTTGTCGTATCGGCTGGCGGGACCCTCGCTTTAACCTATGTATCGGGGAAAAGCGTTAAAACCGACATGTCGATAAAAAGAAATTGGCTGCCGGCCTTATCTGATACCGAACCGCACCGCTTTTTTATCGGCGGCATGGATCAGCTGCACACTTGGATAATCAGGATTATGAAAATGGCTTCTTCTCCGGATGATGACGGTGACCGCCACCCCTTCTCGTACGATTCACAGGCGATAAAAATACGAGGAGGGCACTTATGCCAAACCAATCATCTAAGTTCACGTTCCTTAAACGGTCAAGTTTATTCCTTCTGATTTTTTCAGTACTCCTGCTAAGCGGCTGCTCGGCAGATCATACACCAATCAATAGCGAGACAACCGGGTTTTTTAACCATTTTGTTGTATTCCCTTTTTCTGCCTTGATCAAATATACAGCTTCTCTATTCGGAGGCAGCTATGGAGTAGCGATTATCCTGGTGACATTTTTAGTCCGTCTGCTCCTTATGCCGTTTATGATGAAGCAATACAAAAATCAGCAGCAGATGAAGAAAAAAATGGCGATTCTGCAGCCCGAAATGAAAAAGCTTCAGGAAAAATACAAAGACAAGAAAAAAGATCCGGAGTCCCAGCGTCTTATGCAGCAGGAAACCCTTCAGCTTTATCAGAAGCATGGGTACAATCCGCTTGCTATGGGCTGTCTGCCGATCCTGATCCAGACTCCCATTCTTTTCGGATTTTACTTCGCGATACAGCGAACTCCGGAGATCGCTGCACATTCGTTTCTCTGGTTTGACCTGGGGCACCCGGACACCATCATGCCGATTATTGCCGCAGCTGTCTATTTCCTGCAGGCAAAAGTCTCCCAAATGGACATGCCGGCGGAACAGCAAAAGCAAATGGCCATGGTCGCCTATGTGATGCCAATCATGATGGGGGCTGCGTCATTCGGAGCAGCTGCATTCCTTCCTCTGTATTGGACCATTGGAGGAGTGTTCGTCATTCTGCAGACACTGCTTGCCAAGCACCTGTACAAAGAAAAAAACCTTCCTGCTGTTCCAAAAACACTGGAGAATTAGGGTTTCAGAGCGCCTCCTTTTCGGGGGCGCTTTTTTGATGGCTTTGGTTGTTGAACAGCGGCGCGGAATGTCGAATAGCAACGGGATTCTGTCGAATAGCAACGGAAGTATGTCGAATAGCCACCCAGAAATGTCGATTATCAACGGGAAACTGTCGGAAAGCGCCCATTCGGCAGTTTTCGCCAAAAAGAGTGGCAGCCGCCAAACTTCTAAAGATCGCGCACGGCCTTCTGGTGCAGCCACCACCCAAAAAAGACGCCCGGCATCCCGCCGGGCGTCTTTCCATCTTATTGAGCCGTATAGCTCTGATAATCATTGCTCTCAAGCAGATCAATCAGTTTGATGTCTTTATTGTTATCTTTGAAATAGCGGTACGTAAAGGAATTTTCAAATAGGACAGCGTACTGGCCGTAGCGGTCCTTTACGAGCATGCTGCGGTTATCGAACTTTTTGCGGTCCACTTTTTCATCCTCGATCCAGCGGGCAATCCTGTCACCAAGAGACGTCCATTCAATTTCAACGGTGTATTCGGAACGCATGCGCTCTTCAAACACTTCGAATTGCAGCTGGCCGACAGCGCCAAGAATGATATCATCTGTAAGCTCCTGGCGGAAAAGCTGAATAGCGCCTTCCTGTACAAGCTGATCAATTCCTTTTTTGAATTGCTTCGATTTCATAACATTCTTCGCCCGGACCTTTTTAAACATTTCGGGCGGGAACTGCGGAAGCTCTTCATATTCAAACCGGTCTTTACCCGCTACGAGCGTATCCCCGATTTGATAGGCATTCGGGTCATAGATCCCGATGATATCACCTGGATAAGCAATGTCCACTGTTTCCCGGTCTCCTGCCATGAAGGATTGCGACTGCGCAAGCTTAATGACTTTATTCGTTCTGCTTAATGTTACGTTCATTCCGCGTTCGAACGTACCGGAGCAGATACGCAGGAAAGCGATCCGGTCTCTATGCTTTGTATTCATGTTTGCCTGTATTTTAAATACGTATCCGGAGAAATCCTCTTTTTCAGGCTCGACAAAGCCTTCGTTCGTACGGCGCGGCTGAGGTGAAGCGGCAAATTGAAGAAACGTATCAAAGAAGGTCTGAACTCCAAAGTTGGACAAGGCGCTTCCGAAAAATACAGGAGTCAATTCGCCTTTTCTCACTCGTTCAGGATCAAAGTCGTTACCGGCTTCATTTAGGAGTTCAAGCTCTCCCAGTGTATCCTGATAGGTTGGGTTTTCATAAATATCCGCTGCTTTTTCTTCCATTTCATTTACTTTATAAACGGTCTCTTCTTCATTCCCGTTGAAACGGACAAATGATTCGGAATAGCGGTCATAAATACCGAGGAAGCGTTTCCCCATTCCTACCGGCCAGTTCATTGGATAGGACTCAATGCCGAGTACCTCTTCAATTTCCGCCAGGAGTTCAAGCGGGTCGCGGCCTTCACGGTCCAGCTTGTTCATGAATGTGAAAATAGGAATTCCGCGCATCCGGCATACTTTAAACAGCTTAATCGTTTGAGGCTCTACCCCTTTTGTTGAGTCGATAATCATAACCACGCTGTCTACAGCCGTCAGAGTACGGTACGTATCTTCACTGAAGTCTTCATGTCCGGGAGTGTCGAGAATATTTACGTGAAATTCATGATATGGGAAGCTCATTACACTTGATGTTACAGAGATTCCACGCTTTTTCTCAATTTCCATCCAGTCGGAAGCTGCGAATTTACCTGATTTCTTTCCTTTTACGGTACCCGCCGAGCGGATCACGTTTCCGAAGAGAAGCAGTTTTTCTGTTAATGTTGTTTTCCCGGCATCCGGGTGGGAAATAATCGCAAACGTTTTGCGTTTATTAATTTCCTGTTTTAAGTTCATGTATATACCTCGTTCTATATCAGTTTATTCAGCTCTTAAAAAAGAGTCGGGTTCAAAGATCAAGATGCACTTCAAAAAATATACCATAAATGAAGGTTAAAAAGCTATCGGGTCCGGCGCCCAATTATCATATTCCACACCCGCTAAATTGTCTCAATTTTTTGATTTTAAGAGCTTACAGGGTTATACTTCAACTGAAAATACTATAACCAGAGGAGCGGATGACGATGGAAAAAAGGAAGCTGGGTTCTTTAGAGGTTTCTGCGCTGGGTCTGGGCTGTATGGGTATGTCAGAGTTTTACGGGGAAACAAACCGCAAGGAATCAATTGAAACCATTCAGCTGGCGTTTGAACTCGGACAGAACTTCTTTGATACGGCTAACGTGTATGGAAACGGCAAAAATGAAGAGCTCGTTGGCGAAGCACTTAAGCCCATTCGCAAAAATGCAGTGCTGGCTACCAAATTCGGCATCGTCAGGGACGAAAACGGCCGTCCTGGAGGAGTTAACGGGCGCCCTGAATATGTGAAAAAATCTGCAGAAGAGAGCTTGAAGCGTCTGCAAACCGATTACATTGATTTATATTATCTCCATCGTCCCGATCCTGAAACACCGATCGAGGAATCAGTTGGGGCAATGGCTGAACTTGTGAAAGAAGGGAAAGTGCTGCATCTTGGGTTATCAGAGGTTTCAGCCGAAACACTCCGCCGCGCTTCCGCCGTTCACCCTATCTCGGCCCTGCAAACGGAGTATTCTCTCTGGAGCCGTGATGTAGAAGAGATTATACCGGCAGCGCGTGAGCTCGGTACAGGAATCGTAGCTTACAGTCCGCTTGGAAGAGGATTTTTGACCGGACAATTCAAGCAGTTCGAAGATTTTGCAGAGAATGATTTCAGGCGCTTCCTCCCCCGTTTTCAAGGAGACAACTTCAAACGCAACCTTGATTTAGCAGAGGAAGTGCATCAGCTTGCTGAAAAGAAAAAGGCGAGGTCCTCTCAAATTGCACTGGCGTGGCTTTTGCATAAGGGAGAGGATATTGTTCCGATTCCCGGTACAAAGAGAAGAACCTATGCTAAAGAAAACATTGATTCTGTCAAAATCGAGCTTACTCAGGAAGAGATGGACATGCTCGATACATTGGCTGGAAGAACAGCAGGCGAAAGATACGATGAGCAAGGTATGAGAGGGATTAATAGATAATGTAAAAATAGGGGCGGCCGGCAACCGCCTCTATTTTTAATGGAATGGAAGGATTTCCGGCGGGCTTTGTCAAAGTTTCTATAATGAAATGGAGGAATGAACGTGACAGCATCCTTAACAGAACTGCTTCGCATCAATTATCCCATCATCCAGGCGCCCATGGCAGGAGGCATTACCGGCCCGGAACTGGTTTGTGCTGTGTCCCGCTCAGGCTGCCTCGGCTCAATCGGTGCAGGCTATATGGCACCCGGAGACCTTTCAGCATTAATCCGGGACATCAAAAAAAACATCCAGCAGCCCTATGCCGTCAACCTTTTTGTGCCTGACCATCCTGAAGCACCCCAGAGTGATATTCAAAATGCGTTTGAAGCATTGCGTGTTTTTCGTGATGAACTGCATATAAAAGAAGATCCCCCAACATTTAATGAAGGAACCAGCAAGTATGAGGAGCAGATTGAAATGGTTTTAAAAGAAAAGGTTCCTGTTTGCTCCTTTACCTTTGGCATGCCGGCAAAACACATTATCAAGGAGTTAAAGAATAACGGATCCATCGTTATTGGCACGGCTACTTCCGTGATGGAAGCTATTCTTCTTGAAGAACAAGGTGTTGATGCCATCGTTGCTCAAGGAAGTGAAGCGGGCGGACACCGCGGTACTTTTTCAGGTCCTCCCACTCACCATATGCTGGGGTTAATGTCTCTCATTCCGCAGATTTGCGATTTTGTTAAAATACCTGTCATTGCAGCTGGCGGAATTATGGATGCACGGGGATATAGAGCGGCACTTTGCTTAGGAGCGCAGGGCGTTCAAATGGGAACGGCTTTTCTAACGGCATTTGAGAGCGCCGCTCATCCTGCATACAAAGAAGCCGTATTAAATGCACGTGAAGACCAGGTAGTCGTTACGGATGCTTTCTCAGGAAAAGAGGCACGCGGAATTAAAAATCAGTTCATATATGAGATGGAAAACGAAACAAGAATTCTTCCCTACCCGCTTCAAAATGATTTAACAAAGACAATCCGAAAAGCGGCAGCAGAGCAAAATAACGCAGAGTATATGTCATTATGGTGCGGACAAAGCCCGAGGCTGAGCCGCAGCCAGTCTGTAGAAAGCCTGGTTCAATCGATCTTATCTGTCTCAAAGGATGTGACACTATGATTGTTGCCTTTATACAGCCTGAAGAAGTGATCCCGCTCAGGCAAAAGCTCCTTCGCCCCGGCCAGCCCAAAGACGCTTGCCGCTACGAAAATGATGATAAGGAAAGCTCCTTTCACCTGGGGTGCTATGAAGATGAACTTTTAATCAGCATCGCGAGCTTTTCTGAAGAAGTTACTCCGCTTCTGCCAGGGGATCATCAATACCGCTTGCGTGGAATGGCTACCCTCCCGCAATACCGGAACCGAAAGGCAGGCAGCTCTTTGCTTACTAAAGCAGATCAAGTGCTCGCGGAAAGAAAAGCAGATTTGTGGTGGTGCAATGCAAGAACAAGTGTTGAAGCGTATTACTTAAAGCAGGGATTGCATCCGGTTGGAGGAGTTTTTGAAATAGAAGGAATCGGACCTCATCAGGTCATGTATAAACAACTGAAATAAGCGATCCTGCACCAGATCGCTTATTTCATTGGCTATGTTAAAGCATGGTATTGGTTTAATACGCCTGATGATTGTAGTGGAAGGCGTGAGACTTGTGCTTTAGAGCAGCGTGACAGGTGAGACCCCGCAGGCGCAAAGCGGCGGGAAGGCTCAAGCAGCCCGCCCAAGGATAAGCGAACGCCTGAATCAACAGCCAAGTTTAACAGAGCTATTTCATTAAATGGCTAGCTCCTCTTTACTATCCAACTGTGTTTTATAAAGCTCAAAATACAACCCTTTATTCCCGATTAATTCTGCATGGGTTCCTTCATCTATAATGCTCCCATTCTCCATTACAAAAATTCGGTCTGAGTCATAGATTGTTGAGAGCCTGTGGGCAATGACAATTCTTGTACAGCCCATTTCCTTCAGGTAATCCCCGACAAGCGCTTCATTGATTGCATCCAGCGAGCTCGTTGCCTCATCTAAAATAATCACCTTAGGCTGGCTGATCAGAGCCCGTGCTAAAGCAATCCTTTGTCTTTGTCCGCCCGACAGGTTCATTCCCATTTCAGAAACCAGCGTATGGTACCCCATTGGCATGCTTTCAATTTCCTCAGCAATTTGCGCAACAGAAGCCGCTTTTTGGATATCCTCCATTGTGACGTCCTCTTTGTTCATTTTGATATTCTCCATAATGGAGTTGTTAAAAAGATTGATATCCTGCGGAACGATTCCCATTTGCTGACGAAGCTCCTGCTTATTATAGCGGCCAAGCTCGATGTCATCATAATAAATTTCACCTTCTGTAGGCATATACAGCCCCAGCAGAATCTTGCTCAGCGTGCTTTTTCCGGAGCCGGATGGACCCACAATCGCCACCTTTTCCCCGCGTTTAATATGCATGCTGATTTTCTTCACTACTTTTTCTGAGTGCTTTGTGTAAGAAAAAGAAACATCCGAGAGTTTAATATCCCCGGTAATTTGAGCTCCGGCAGGCTTCTCGGGATTTTCCTCTGTTTCTGAATCCGTAATATCCCTTACTCTTTCTAAATAGGCATTGGCGAGCAGAAAATTATTGTACGTTTGAAAGATTGATACACCAACGGCAAAGAATGTGATCGACAGTGTATGAAAAGCGATCATTTCTCCAAGCGAAATGCTTTTCTGAGCAAATAGATAGATTCCTATAAGCAAAATCAGCAGCGGAGACAGGGTTTGAATGGTTGTTTGCACAGAGGTGTAGGAATTTTGAATCTCCGAACGTTTTTTAAACTTTTGCAGTGCCCGGTTGAATTGATGGTTCCAATTCTTATAAACGGTATCCTCCAGCCCGGTCGTTTTGACTCCGAGGATGGAATAAAGAGCTTCGACCTGAATGGTTTGCAGCTTGCTGTTTTCGGCAATTTCATGCTGATTTGCCTCCAGAATGTGAGGTCTTGTATACATGGTTAAGGCACCGTTTATAAAAAATAAAATAAGGGCTGCCCCCGCAAGGACAGGTGAGCTGTACAGCATATACATGAGAATAAAAAAGATGGATCCAAAATCAATAAGGCCTTTGATTAGCTGTTCTGACAGTAAATCACGGATAATGTGCAAGCTGTTCATCCGGAACAAAATATCTCCAAATGAACGGACCTCAAAAAATTTATACGGAACCCGAAGCAGATGCATAAACGTTTTCCCCATCAGCGATTTTTCCAAAACCATCTGAAAGCTGATTAAATTCTTTCCTCTTATATAAATGAGGAGACCGAAAAAGGCAATCAGTCCCGCTGCCGTTCCAATCAAAGAATTCAGCTGGCTGAATTTCCCCTTCATTACCACCTCATCAATTAAATATTGCACCGCTATCGGAATGGAGAGCGTAAACAGGTAGGTTATGAAGGAGAGTAAAACAATCTTCAAAAAAAGATACTTATGATGAAACACATCAGAGAAAAAGGAGTACCAGATGTTTTCTTTTTTCCTTACTGGAACGAACTCATCAGAAGGCTTGACGGTTACTGCATAGTTCGAAAAAGACTGCTGCAGTTCTTCCCTCGTCAGTTTCTTCCGGCCAAAAGCGGGATCTACAATCACCGCCTTTGATGGTCCGATTTCTTCTAAAATGACATAGTGATTGTCATTCCAATATAATATGGCGGGAAGCTCCAGCTGCCAAAGACCTTCGAACTCGGTTTTGTACACATGGGTTTCGAATTTTAAGGAAAGAAGCAGGGAATTAAGCTGGTAAAGAGTCAGTCCGTCTCTTCCTGCTTCAATAAAGTCCCTCAGTTCACTCAGCGAGCTCTGGCTTTTGTAGTATCTCGTGATCATGGCTGCGCAGCACAAGCCGCATTCCGTTTGCTGCATCTGGGGAATATACGGAATTTTTCTCTTCCTATGATGAATGCCCAATTTCGTTTCCCACCCCTCTGTATGGCATAACATCCAAAGAAAGCACAGATGGATAGACTGGATTCTGAAGCCTGAGCAGCGAATATCCGATACCTGAAAAACCAAGCATAAAACCCATCAATCCACCCGAAGGATTCAATCCATAACGAAAGCCTTCTTCACTAAGCGTGAAAAGATGACGGTCTCCAAGCCTTCGCGCACTTTCAAGAAGTTCCTGGTCTCCGAGGATTCCGGCTGCTTCGAGAAGAATATCCAGATTTCCAAAGATCCCGTGACATAGACTGTGATTGGAATCCTCCTCAAATCCATCCTTCACTACTTTTTCGAGCGCGCGTTCAGCATCCCGTATTAGCTCCTCGTCTGTCCTGGCTGCTAAAACCGCCATTTTCGCTCTCGCTAAACCGATTCCTGCTGCCCCATGGCACCAGAAAACGAGATCCTGATCTTCTTCAGGTGTTCTTAAATCTCTCCAATTTCCTGTTTCATCTCGAAAATACGAATTTTCTTTAGCAACCAGTTCTTTAGCCGCTTCTGAATATTTTTCCTCCCCTGCCGCTTTGCCAAGGAAAGAAAGTGCGTAAGCATATCCGGCTAATCCGTGGGAAAACCCTGTTAGATAGTCGGTTTTTTTCCTGGTTTCAAGAAATAGATGTTCTCCCATGCGGCATGCAAGAACCAGAAGCTCCTCTTCCTTTTCCTGCTCATACATGTTTAAAAGACAGACGATTAATCCGGAAAGACCGCCGATCCAGTCGAGCTCTGTTTCAGAATTCAGTTTTATGTCCGAGAGCATTTTCACATATGTCCGGTATTGTTCATATAGCTTCTGGTCATTCCATAAAACAGACAGGTTGTAGGACAAATAAAGCAATGAACCCAATCCGGAGTATACAGAGTGCGTCCGCCCTTCCTCCTTTAACGGCCACAGCTCCTCAAGTCCCCCGAGCGCTCCCCTTGCTAAAATCCTGTATCTTGCGTCACCCGTTTCTTCAGACAAGGCAGCGAGAAATAAAACGGCCCCGGCGCCTTCATATAAGGAATCATTTATTGGCCCCAGATGGAGCTTGTCTTCCCTTCCTAAATTAGGGGAAAGCCATGTGCAGCTCGTTCGCTTGCTGTTCCAGATTGCGTGTTCCAAAAGAAGATCCCCAAGCTGAATGGCAGCATCGAGCGGACTTGCCGGTAAATGAAGGAGCTTTTCTTCATTCACCATCTCCGCTTGATTTTCCTGATGACGGCCGCCCCAATTTTTATCAAGCTTTGATAAAACGGACATTCGAATGTAGGAAATCTGCTTCTTACGGTCCATCATGCTAACTTCCGCTATTCTTTTAACGAGCAAATCTTTCAATGAATATTCATAGTAATTCCTTGCACAGATCTCACGGCCGGCATGCAGGTGCAGTCCTGAAAATTCCGCAGTAAAATACGGAACGTCGTTTCTCATTAACGACTCGATCTCAGCCAGGTTTTTTGCCGCCGTTTCCTCTGTTTCATGTTCCCTGAGGTAGGAAAATAAAGCCTTTCGATCTTCTATGCTGCGCATATAGCCGGGATGTCCGGCTGCCTCCAGAAAGCGTCCATATATGTGAGTCGCTCTCAGTACCTGCCTGTATGTCCCGTTAAACATCTCAATCCGTCTAATGAGTTCATCCTTGTGCTTTTCGACTGTTTGGTATCCATCCGTAAAGCCCTGTTCCATACTGTTCAAATAATCAGCTGCCCGAACGGTTTCTCCATTTAATCTAGTAATATTCTGATTGCTTTCAGAAACAAAGAAATCCGGAGTGAATCGTATTTCATCGGTACCTGGATTGATAAGCTGATAGGTGATCACGCGGTCTGACGTTTCCCCGCCATGGCCAAGCAAACCGCTCACATCAAAATCGATAGGCGACTGCTCCAGGTTTTGAGGGAGCAAAAGCGTTCCAAGAACAGAGCGATCCAGCTCCTCGAAAAAAGCGGTCATCAGTTCTCCGCTTTTCTCTCCTTGGGGTTCATGGGTAAGCAGGGTTTCCAAATCGATTACGACAGGGTACTCTCCGTTTGAAATGATGTTTTCATAATGAATGTCACTGCATTTAAGAATTTTGAATAGAGCAAGCAAGACCCCGATTCGGTAATAATAATCCGTAACCTCTTCCGTGCTCCGGCATTCCTGATAAGGGATAAACTCCTGCCATCCGTATTCTCCGCAGCTGATGATGTTCGCTCCTTTTAATGGGACGCGCAGTTCCCCTTTTGACTGAACCCAGTTAAGGAGAGTATAAAAGCTTTTCTCCGGTGAAAGAGTATGAGGCTTGTACACAATTTTTCTGCCGCTGATTGTTAAGATCAGAACCGTCTGTCCGTTATTATGGGAGTCTCCCATGCTGAATTGAATATCCTCGAGCAGCATCTGTGAAACGCCGAGCATCGATTGGACAGGAAGGAGGTCAGCCAATAGCCGGTTCAGCACGTCAGAGATCAGCTGCAGCTTCGTTTTCATTTTTCCTTCTATTAAATAGATCAGCACAGGGTATTTATTAAATAGTTCAATAAAAACGTCTTTCGTCTGAAGAGATCGATGATAATCGTGATAGCGCTCTTCCTTTGTCTCCCCTTGAATCTGTCCCGATTTCTTTTTTTCATACAGGTCCGTTATAAGCGTTTTTATCGATAGATTGATGAGCTCTTCCTTTAAAGAAATAAGGCAGCGGATCATGATTTTTTCGAAGTTAATAGCTAAATCAATGGAAGGAATGGAATGGAGCAAAGCGGATAGGTCTTGTTCAAAGGAGCGGATGAAGGGTGTATAAAAATCATCAAATAGACCCGTTTCATTAAAATGATTGGCATAAGGGGTGTTTTCATAGGTTTGATGGATTATTTTCTCCGCAAATCGCTGTTCAGGAGTTATAATGGTTTTCATAGCATCTGGTAACCTCTCACAATTAGATTCGTAAAAATTGGCATATGTATCGTAAAACAAGGGTATGATCATAGTGAACGGTTCCTTCGCTGGCCTGCAAACCGGAAGGAACCGAACCTGTCCTTACATCAACCGCATTTAGATGTACATTTGAATGTAGAACATACTGCGATAGAAAGTGCTACTGTAGCTCCGCAAGCCCAAGAAGAAGTCGTAATGGTTGCAGTACCTCCGGCAGGGTTTTCAGCAGAAAGCTTTTTAAGCTCGCTTTCAGGGATGAAACCTGCTGGATCTTCAGTTTTATAGATTTCGATAAGTTCAAGACCTTTTTTCATTATTTTCACCTCCCTTCAAGTTAGGTAAGATCCTTGCGATTCAGGAAATAGACGGCCAATGCTGCAAAGATCATTCCCGATAGAATAAGACCGGTCACCTCCGCCTGATTCCATGCAGGTTGATGAATGACATTGCTTGCTGAGTAAAAAGGTATGTACTCAACCGCTCTCACAAGCCCCGAGAATTTTGAGACGGCCATCCCGATTACCGCCGGCAGCAGAAAGAAAAATCCGATGGCAGAGAATAAAGATGCGATTGTATGAAAAGACAGGACTGTCCACAAAAGGACAAAGCTCCCCACACAAAAGGTATAAACCAAGTATCTGCCAATCACTCCTGTCAGTTCAAGCACTGCATGTAATGCAGTCAGCTCTCCCATTACTCCTAAAAAAATGACTCCAATCATGCCGCTTACAAGCCCCATCAGCAATCCAAGGCCAAGAAGACTCACAATCTTTGAAAAGAGAATCTCCATCCTTGAATAACGATTCGTAAAAAGAATGGCAGAGGTCTTAAACTGAAATTCATCTCCCAGTGATTTTGCTGCAAAAACGATCAGCACATACTGCGCTATATCCGCAAAAAATGCATATACATTTCGTTTTCCAAACGATTCAGGGTTGAGAAATGCTACATAGGCAATCGCGCATGAGAAAAGCGAGGCCAGGATTACACCAAAATAAATACTTGGTTTCCTCATCAGCTTTTTCGTTTCTAATACCGCTAAATTACCCATTCTTCTCACTTCTTTCTGTCAGTTCAAAGTATTGCGTTTCCAGACTTTCCTTCCATTCATACACACTCGAAAAACCAATCCCGCGCTCGGCAATTTTTGAAATCAGAGCTTGGACCTGTTCTTTTTTTATTTGGATTCTGATCCGGTTCTGTGACAGGGCAGAAGGCTCGTACCCTTCTTCCTCTAGATAGGCAGTCAGCAGCATTTCATCATTGGACTCAAATACATAGAACACGGTATCCTGCTCTGTTTCCGTTAAGTGCAAGGTTTTGACAACTTTCCCGTTATTAAGCACGATGACCCGCTCGCAGATTTTTTCGATTTCATCAAGTGAGTGGCTAGAAATCAGCATGGCGATTTTTTTTGTCTCCGCGATGACCTTTAAATAATTTCTCAGATTCCGCATACCGGAAGGATCCAGGCCGTTTGTCGGTTCATCCAGAACGAGAAGCTTCGGATCGCCGATGAGCGCCTGGGCGATTCCAAGTCTTTGTTTCATTCCCATGGAATAATGCTTCACCTTTTTGTTTAGCGCATCTTTAATTTCCGTAAGCTCAGCCGCCTCGAAAATTTCTTCCTTCGTAATGGACTTCGTTAAAGCGCCAAAGAATTGAAGATTTTCGTAGCCGGTCATATTCGGATAGTAGCCGGGGGCCTCAATCACACAGCCGATTTCCTTGCGGGAAAACTTTTTACCCGTTTTTACACTCCTGTTATTTAAAAGGATTTCTCCTTCGTAATTTTTAATTAAACCCGTAATCATTCTCATTAATGTAGTTTTTCCTGCTCCGTTGGGACCAGCCAGTCCGACAATTTCTCCTGTACCGATGGAAAAGCTGACGTTGTCTGTAACAAGCTGATTTTTAATGCTTCTGCTCACCTGATCGACTACCAGAATATTGGACATATGATCCTCCTCCTGATGGTTATTCAAACCATAAAATATCCGGAACGATAGACGGTGCATACTGCTTTAGCAGGGAATATCCAAACCCTGTTAACCCGATCATGACACTCATTGAATCGGTTCCGCGGAAAACCCCTTCCTTCCATCGCTTTGATAAGACCTGATCAAAAATCTGCTGAAAGGTCGACAGCGCCTGGCTTTGCAGCTGCTGATCACCGAAGGTTTCGGCTGCGAGCTGAACAATTGAGAGATTCCCAAGATCCCCGTGGCAATAGGATGGATTATGTCCAAACCCATTGCTCAAAGTGGTTGAAAGAGCTGTGACAATTTCCGAGTCGATCTGGTCATCGGTGTAGCCGGAACGCTTCAGCAAGAGCCTGCTTAGAAGAATGCCGGGCGCGCCATGACACCAGCCAATGGACATTCTTGTTTTTTCCGGACTTGAGTACCAGTTCCCGTGCTCCTCTGAAAATAACTCTCTTTCATAGGCTAAGGCTTGCTGGATGGTGTTCAGCACTTCCTCATCCTTTGTCAGCTCATACAGTTTTCCTAGATATGCAGCAATCCCTGCATTGCCGTGAGAAAAACCGGATCCGGGATTGGTCACATCTGATTTCCATGCAATGGATGAGCCGAAGATTTGATGGTTTTTTCTCAAATGAAGGAAATGGGTATGAGCGCAATCAAGGATAACCTCACGATCTCCTGGAGTCAGCTCCTCTTTGTATAAGGAAAGAATAGCCCCTATGCTTCCGGCAGAACCCCCGACCACGTCGTAAACCTTGTCTCCTGATGCCAGGGATTTCAGCTTATTCATATGACGAATGGCGAATTCCTTCATTTCCGGGTCCTTCAACAGCTTTCCTGTATGATAAATGGCATATAAATAACCGCTTAAACCGTTATAGGCTCCAACCAGGTATGGATGCTTAAAATCCAGGCTCTTTATTTCCTGAATCGGAGAATAAATCGTTTGAGCTGCTGCCTTCTTATATTTTTCCATCCCGGTGATCTCACCTAGACAGGCAAGAAAGACAGCGATGCCGCTGTTGCCGTTATAAAGGTCATTTCCGACAGGACCAATCGACCACGTCTCTTCCTCTTTTCCTTCCAGCATCGTGCTGATCCAGGTCCGGTCCAAACCTTCTTCTTGATCCGCAACACTCGTTTCAAGCAGGTGATCGCCAATCCGGCATGCAAGCTCAAGCCACTTTTCCGGCTCCTTTTTATCTGGTTCAAAAGAAAATTGGATCCCTGTTACTTCAGATTCAGCACTGCTCGTCTTTGCTTTAAACGACATGTCAATGATACTCAGCTGTCTTTGCAAATCCGGATCTCCCATACTCCTGATTTTGTGGGCTGCTTCCATTAGCGGGGTCCGGTTAAACGCCTCATCCATCTGGATACGTCCATTCCAGGCAATTGCATTCATATCCGTTCTCGAAGTGAAATACGGAATCGATCCGGTCATGAGATCCATTATTTCTGCTTTCAGCAAAGGTTTTTTCAATCTGCTCGCATGAATGCCGATTCTGTGAAGGAGGATTTCCCTGCTCAATTCATCCCTTAGAAAATCCGGGTGCAGAGCCGTGCTCAGCAGCTGACTGTAAACATATGTAGGCCTCGCTATGTACCTGCTTTGATTTCCCGCGAACCGATTTGAAAGCTCGGCGATCACCAGTTCCTTATTCTCCGCAATCCATTCATAAAGGGCTGTAAATCCGTCTTTGATCTCTTTTGAAAATAGTTCGGAGCGCTGAACCTCTCCCTTTAAGCTCGGATTATTTTGTTCCGAATCAAGGGTGCCGGCATGTTTTTCAATTTTGATCTCATCGGTCAAATTACCGGAGATTGTCAATGAAACAAATGGGGATGCCTGTTCATCCTCTCCGCCAAGTCCGCTGATGTCCACACTGATTTCCTTGCCATCCACTCTTTTCACAATTTTCTGCGGCAGCAATCCAGCTGAATACACAGACCGCGCAAGCTGTTCATGGGCCATGACCTCTGATGTCGAAGCAAAAGGCAAATCGACAATCACGGAATGAAACAGGGATTCAAGATCAATCGGAACAGGGTGCTCGCCGCTGGCAATCAGATTCTCATGGTGAAAATCATTGGCATTAAGGATATAAAAAACGGCAAGCTGATGACCGATTCGTTTATAAAACCTCTCCGCTCCCTCTGTATCCGTGCACTCCTCGTAAGGAACAAATTCCATCCAGCCATACTCACCCCGGTCCATAATCAGAACCGTTTTCAAAGCGAGCATATTGCCTGCCTTCTGTTCGTTCAGCCAGTCAATAAAACGCTGATAAGCAAGCTCGATCTTTACACAGCGTGGTTTGTACACAGCCTTGAATCCTGATGTAAAGCGGACGATGGAAACCGTTTGGCCGCCATTATGGTCATCTCCCAAATTGTTATCAATTGAATCGATTTTTCCAATTCCATCCTTCAGTCCGAATGCTTCCTCCAGCAGAAGCTGATCCTTTTCCGTATGTGCAGCGATTTCCAGGACAAAATTCAAGTAGTTTGCAGAAGCAGAGTCCATCATACGGGTCAATACCGTATATTCCTCATACAAAGACCCGGTAAATTCAGGCTCTTTAAGAAGGGTGCCGGTAAAGTAGAGAAAACGAGCTTCAGAGGTTTCCCCTTCGAGCTTATTTTGAAGACGGGCAATATTCACCTCTAAAATCAGGGTGCGAATCGCAAGATTATGAAGGGTTTTAAAAAGCTCCGATGCAGCCCGTATGATAAAGGTTTGCAGGGACGAAATACTCGGATCGTTTTTTAGTTTCTCTTCAAACAAATCAAGGTGATGCTTCACTACCGGCTTAAAAAAGAAATAGAAAGGGACATGGCTGAATTTCTCGTCAATAAACCAGTCCTGATTTAAATTGGATTGGAAGGTTTGCATGAATTGAGGAATATTCTCTGAAGCTGGATGCGGGGTATGTAGTCGGCTATGCAAATCATTCAGGCTTGTCATACCCACATCACCGATTACCTGTTCAAAATCCTCTGCAGTTTTAATCTCCGGATAAAGAGTCATCCAGTATTGAAGCGTATCCTGAAATTGTTCGCTGTACATGTTTGCGCTCATCATCATTTGCTCCTAACCTTGATAGAGATAGTGGCGGATCCAACCACTATCTGCAGAAAATGTAAAAATTATTGGCATGAATTCTGGCACTCTTTTGTAGCTGTACACACATAACCTTTGTTGCCTAAGTATTTACTTGCAGTTGCACATAGAGAAATCGTAATGATTGTTCCCCCAACTTGAGACATCATATCCTGAGCAGAAATCTCTTCAAGTACGTTTCCAGCAGGATTTTCTACAGATAGGGATGATTTCATTCTTAAAACCGGGTTTTTAAGAAATGCTGCTTTGTTCATCGAATTCACCTCCTCTTTTGCTATGTTGATTTTCCGTTTTCAGGAAAAGCACACTTTATTTTTAACATCGATAAATCCTCTCTGTCTAACTCTTTTTTTTTTCTGAAAAACAGAAAAATAAGACTATCTTCCTTAATAGAAGGCCCATTTGATTCACAAATGCAAACAATCGTTACTTCCGTACATGACAAATATATAAAAATATTTGTAATATCCTGTCAAAATGAGACAAACTATTTATTTTTATGATGATATGGGTCTGATTTTACAAAAAAGGGGAACTGCCATATAATATAAAAAATCCTTTTCACTTTGTCTAAAGCAACAGGATTTTTTCCAATTTCACTGTCGAACGGATGGATGGTGAAGGGGTATTTCTGATCATTGATTCTCCCTCAGTCGCTGCAGAATTTCACCGCTAGGAATCTTGCTTTAAGTAATCCATTTACCATCAAGGCTTTCTATAAAAAAATGATATAGCCGGACGAGCTTATTTTTCCCACAATTGGAAAAAATGACTTAAGTCACTCCGTCTTTTGATTGATGATTTTTAATCAATATCAGATTATCCTTAAGGTAAGAAAAAGAAGGAGGCGTCTTTTCATGTCATTAGAAATGTGGATTGCGATTGGATTAGCGCTGTTTAGCGGGGTTGCTGGAAGCGTTTATATGAACAACAAAAAAAAGCGATAAAAAAAGCCCGCTACTCTTCAAGCTCGAGTAATGGGCCGGCAAGCTAGTTAATTTCGAGATGTTTTGTGCAGTTATAAAGCCCGCATGACCACTTAGAGTCATCCAGCAGAAGATGGGTGATCGAAGTATTTTTTAGCGGTTCGCTTTCTTCATTCATCGGCGTTAATTCCTTTAGGAGATGTCTGATAAATGAACCATGTGTCACCATGAGAATGTTCTTGCCGGGATGCTTTTCCAAAAGCTCTTCAACAAATTCTACTCCTCTTTTTGTTACCTGGCCCGACTGCTCTCTGCCCAGGTCAAGTTCTCTCCACCCAGTTCCCCATTTTTCCACACGTTCAGCTTCTGTTGTGCCTTCAATTTCCCCGCCACCGGTTTCCCGGATGCGTTCATCTGTTACTACCTCTAGACCACCGAGCTTTTTACTGATAAAATCCGCCGTTTGTTTTGCACGGAGCAGCGGACTTGAATAAAGGAGATCCCAGTCCTCTTCCTTAAGCCGTTCTGCCAGCATTTCTGCTTCTTTAATTCCTTGTTCATGAAGCGGAATATCGGAGCTGCCCTGCGCTCTTCCTTCCATATTCCATTCTGTTAGGCCATGTCTGACAATTCCTAGCTTAGTCATCATTTCACTCCATTCATTGATTTTCTTCCATGTTATAGACTATTTTATCCCTTTCGGACGGACAAGTCTTCATTGACACATTAAACAGGCCATGATAATATACATAAAACCAAGTAATTTTATAGGATTAATTAAATTATCAAGAGTGAACGAGAGAACTGGCTCTATGACTTCACAGCAACCTCCATTTGGAAAGGTGCTCCTACCAGCAAAGCGCAGTGCTTTGGCCGATAAAGAAATGTTGACCGTAAACTTTCTTAGCAGCCAATGCCAAAGAAGGTTTTTTTATTTGGCTGGCTCTCAGCTGTGAAACAATCGTTTAAAGGAGGAAGGCAGTTATGAAAGAACTGAAAAGAGTGATTACCGGCGCTCAGTCCTTTTCCATCTATAGAAGTTCTGAACAGGCCATTCTTTTGTGCCATGGCTTCAACGGCACCCCCCAGAGCATGGAATCACTGGGAGAGAAATTTGCCTCATTAGGCTATTCTGTATATGCTCCAAGACTTGCCGGACACGGTACATGTCCGTCCGATATGGAGCTATGCTCAGTTCAAGACTGGTACCGCTCCCTGGAAACTGCTTACTTAAAATTAAAGAGCCGATTCAGAAAAGTATTTGTTATTGGACAATCCATGGGCGGCAGTCTGACGATTAAGCTTGCCAGCCAATTCACGCAAATCGATGGAATAGGTCTTATTAATGCAGCACTTGAAGTTCCAGATTACGAAAAGATTGTCGGAGATACTGGTTTTATCAAGGAGGGACGGCCAGATATAAAGGATCCGTCTGTGGAGGAAATTGCTTATGAAAAAATACCTGTTAAAGCCATTTCCGAGCTGAGAAAGGCTATGAATGAAGCAAAAATCAGGCTTGCAGAAGTCTCGTGTCCAGTCGTTGTATTCTGTTCTCCGGAGGATCATGTTGTTCCTGCCGCCTGTTCTGAAAGGATCATGGAGTCCATTTCCGCCAATCGTAAAAAGATGATTAGCCTTCCAAATTCTTATCATGTAGCATCCATGGATTTTGACCAGGATTTGATCGTAAGGGAAGCCAATCAATTTTTTTCCATACAAAAAACAGCCCTTCCTGCCAATAGGAAGAGCATGAATGCCTGAATACTAGGCTGCTTGAATCTTTTGATTGAGCAGTTTCGCTTGAATAAGCCGTCTTCTTACAGCTATTCCAATCCAGCTCGCCAGGACCGCTTTTATGAGGCCAACTGCTACAAATGGCCAGACGCCCACAGCGAGTGCCTTGTCCCATGGCAAACCCAGCACGATTTTTAGCCACACCGTTCCGAAGAGCAGTGTAACCAGCATCCCAATCGTGTTTGCGGCGAGCGCGAACTTGAGCGTAAACTTTGTTTTTTCAAGGAAATATCCTGTTAAAAACGCCGCCGCAATGAAGCCGATTATGTATCCCCCTGTTGGTCCCGCCAATATGTGAAGACCGCCTTTCGCCTCCGCAAAGACAGGCAGACCAATCATTCCAAGACCGGCATATACCTTCATAGCCAATGCCCCGTACCGGCTTCCGAGAATAGTAGCTGCCATTCCTACGGCTAATGTCTGTCCGCTAATCGGAACGATTGGCAGCGGAATTTCAATTTGTGCAAATACAGCGGTAATCGCAGCAAACATTCCGGATAAAATCAGCATGCGCAGTTTTACCCTTTGTTTTTCCATCATTCTCCCCCTCTTTGTTAACTGTTATTCATTTAAAGTTAACATAAGGAATCGATTTCTGTAAAAGTTTTTACAGGATATAGGTTCCGCCATGCCACGTTTTTTCACGGGGCTCCCTATTATTTTTTTGATAGAAAGAAACCGCGTAGATTCCTTTTTCTTGATGATGTTCTAGTTTTCTAAAGCTGACATCTGCTTCTCCTACCTGTATTTTCACTTCTTCTCCGTGCGTTTCTGTTTTCTCAAGCTGAAGCCATTTAGACCATTGGTTCGCAAGCCTCACAGGATTTTCGGAAAGATAGATGACTTCCCGGATCGTGTTTATTCCATTTGGATGGGGCGCAATTGCCCCGGATCGTATCAAATCCTCTTTTCGCTCTTCATCCGAACCGCTCCATTCAATAAAAAACGGCAAAGGCAGTTCGGATTCCGGGTGTTCGGCAAAAAGCATCCTCCAAGAGATTTCGGTCCCGTCAGCCCTAGTCCGGCTTCCTGAAAAAGGACCTGTTACCGTAAGCCCTGCACCCTTTAATTTTTCGGCTAAATCATCCATCTCGCTGGTTCGAATCGCCATTTGACAAAGGCCTTCATTTTCAAGGCGGCTGCACATTTGAATAAGCGGATTGTCCGACTTTTCAGCCTTGTCCTTATTTTCAATTGCGAGAAATTCAAGATATGCGAGATTAAAATAACTCAAACTGTTTGCTGTCCCCCAGTTCTCATGGCTTCCTCCCTGAATTGTGTGAAAACCGAGCATTTGAAATTCAGCACCCGCTTGCACCGGCGACTGCTTTACATAATGAACAATATGATCGAGCTTCATCTGCTTCCCTCCCCATTATTTAGTTTAATAGTAGAGGGATTTGGGAGAAATAACAAGAAACCGGACTAGTCTCTATATTCATCTGTTTGGCGCTTCTCCTCAATGAGCAGTTCCCAGGAGCTTTTCCCGCGGCACTCCATTCCCCACCGATCCTTAAGCAAGCTTGCCGTCAGTCCAACAAATAGAAGACCCGCTGCAGCTAAAAGAAATTCAATCATCGTTCTCCCCCTTTTAGGTACAAGTGTATGTGAGGGAGTAAGGGGTTATGTTAGGTCGGAGATTACTTTTCATCCAATATACTTCAGACAGAAAGGAACAAAAAACGAGCGATTTACTTCTTTTTCGACACGTTTTTTGAATAATAATACATTATTATATAGAAAAACCTTTACAAATCACATTTAATCTATAAATATATGCAAAATAACTAATATTAATTCATTTTTCTCTTTTTCTCCTGCTTATCCTGTGATAACCTTTTCTTGTATTGTAATTTTTTGATAGAAACATAGGAAGGAAGGGGAACTATGGGTAAAAAGAGCTTGTCTATTTTAATGGCAATAATGGTATTTTTCACATTCGGTTTCGCCCCCGTACAGGCTATAACAACAAGTGAGTCTGTATTGGCTGTGACGATGAAAGCAAGCCAGTCGCTGATCTCCATGACGGAGGAAAGAGAGATTGAAGTAACAGCCGATCTGGGTTATTCAGCAGACTTAAGTAAGCTCCAATGGACCTTTGGCGGAAAGCCGCTCGATCAGTGGAAGCAATGGGACCCTGCTGCAAAGAAATACTCCGGTTCACCTTACATTACGTTCTCAGAGCCGCCTGCCTACATAGATGGAACAACGAAGATTAAAGCGAAACTGAAGTTCAGCCTCCTCTATGGAACAGAGGATGTCTCCCCAAGAAGTCTTCGTACGCTTTACCCTGCCTTAATCGGAACCTATGAATTAGCCGTAACAGATCCTGTAAAGGGTCAAGCTGCAAAGGTTCCTCTTAAATTGAACGTCTATGATGAATATTTAAAATGGGACGAAATCAAGCCTGCCATCGATAAAATCAGCAAGGAAGCCATCAACGGCCGCTATGTTTCTTATCAAACGCTTGGGTCTTCATTTGAAGGAAGACCGATGCACTTTATGGTGCTGGCAAAAGATAAAGCCTCCGTTGATCAATATTTAAATCAAATCGCCCAGCAAAAACTTGAAAATCCGGCAGAATTGAAGAAAAAAATTGCAAATGGCCAGCTTAAGAATTATAAGGTACCCATCTGGATCAACAACATCCATCCAGACGAGTCACCGGGAGTGGACGCCATTGTAGAGCTGTACCGCATTTTTGCCACAGAAAAGAACAAATCCTTTAAAACATCCGACAACCAGGGCCGTGAAAAGGAAACGAATATCAATATTGACAAAGCTTTAGACAATGTTATTTTCCTTTTCAACTTCACACAAAATCCGGATGGACGTGTGTACAATACCCGTCAAAATGCGAACGGATTTGATCTAAACCGTGACAATACGTACCAAACGCAAATCGAAACTCAAAATCTTGCAAAAGGGCTTTCAAAATGGCTTCCGGTATCCTTGCTTGATTTCCATGGATTTTATGATGAGTTTGTTATCGAACCATGTACCCCTCCCCATAATCAGAATTACGAGTATGATCTGCTCATGGACGGAATGGTCGAACAGGCAGAACAGATGGGAAAGGCGGGAATCGCCAACACAAAATATGATAGCTACTTGATTCCTTTAAAGGATTGGCCGAACAAATTCGATGATGCCACCCCTTCTTACACCTCCACCTACTCCATGTTCCATGGAGCAATGGGACATACGGTTGAGATTCCTGACCTTAATGCGGAATCCTACAAAGCTCTTGTGAATGCTGGTTTAGGTGCTGCCAAGTATGTATCGGAGAACAAACAGGAGCTATTTAGGAATCAGCTCGATATTTACGAGCGCGGCGTCTTGGGCAGGGACGACCGGGCTACAGACAAATGGTTCGTCAATCCGGAAGGAGAAGAAATCGGACGCGACCGTAAAGGGAACAAAAGTTTCTTCCCGGATTACTATGTCATTCCTGTAGATGAGAAGCTTCAAAAAAACGTCCTGGAAGCACATAAAATGGCCGACTATCTGATACGCAATGGCATCAAAGTCAGCCAATCATCCAAGGCAGTTAAGGCCGGAAAACAAACGTATCCAAAAGGATCTTACGTCATTGATATGAAACAGGCAAAACGCGGGTTCGTCAATGCCGTTCTTTACGATGGCGAGGATCTATCCGATTGGGAAGAAATGTACGCGGAAGTGGTGAACAGCTTCCATGACCTCCGCGGGTTCACCCGAATGGAAGTCCGCTCTGCAAATGCCTTTGCAAAAGGATTGCAGCCAGTGAAAAAAGTGACGGCTCCTAAGACGGAGATAAAGGAAAAAGCGGACAGCTACGTCGTTAAGAATTCCAGCAATGAAGCCGTAAAAGCTGTGAACAAGCTTCTCAGAATGAAGGCACCCGTTCAGCAGCTGACGGCTGCGGGCAAGGGCTATGCAGCAGGAGATTATGTGATATCCCGTAAGGAATTGGGATTGGTTAAAGACAGCTACTATTTGGATCTCAAGCCTTATAATAAAAAAGGAAAAACGAAAGCTCTCAAGCAGCCTAAAGTATTCAGCAGCGGATCGGCCGCTTCGAAATATGTACTAAAGGAACTGGGATTTGAATTTGCCCAAAGTGAAAGCGAAGCCGATGTTATCGTGGATGATTCCGGTCTTGCAGCCAAGGCGCTTATCCAGGCGGGCAAGCCCTATATCGGTATCGGAAGCAGTTCCCTGAACTTTGCTGAGAAAGAGAACCTGCTGCCGGGATTTGATTACTCCACCACAACCGGTTCCCGAGCATCCCATGAAGGCCTTTTGTGGACAGATGTTTCAGCCGGCCAAATGATGACAAGCGGATATGCAAAAAAGGAAAAATTATATATTGCCACAGGCTCCTACATTAAAGCTGTACCAAAGGATGCCGCAATTCTTGCAAAAGTTGCAAATCATAAAGACTTTTTCATCAGCGGATGGTGGCCGAAGCATGAGGCTTTGCAAGGGCAAACCATTGCCTTCACGAAAGGAAATATCACTTTATTTGCAAACGACATCACCAATAAAGCACACCCGCAGTACAGTTATCGATTGCTTGCAAATTCCATTTATGCGGCGATGAAATAAATCTATTATAAACACGATAAAAACAAACGAAAAAACCCCCTGCGAGAGGGGGTTTTCCAATTAAAAGATTAAATTCAGGAGCAAGTACATAATTCCAGCGAGCAGGGCTGAAATTGGGAGCGTGATTACCCATGTGATGAGCATCGTTTTAGCCGTCCCCCATTTTACACCCTTTACCCTGTGAGAAGATCCAACTCCTAGAATGGAGGAGGAAATCACGTGTGTTGTACTTACCGGCAAATGGATCAATGTGGCACCAAAAATAATCGCTGCAGATGTTACGTCAGCTGCTACTCCATTAACAGGACGGATTTTCATAATCTTACCGCCGACTGTTTTAATAATCTTCCATCCGCCAACAGATGTTCCCAGTCCCATTACTAATGCACAGGACAATTGAACCCAGAATGGAATTTCTGATGGATCTGTATGAAAGCCATTAGCAATCAGGGCAAGTGTGATAATTCCCATCGCTTTTTGGGCGTCATTTGTTCCATGAGAATAGGCTTGCAGGGCTGCTGTTGCAATTTGAATTCTGCGGAAGCGGTTGTTTGTTTTTGAAAGCTGATGATTTTTTCTGAAAATAATTTTAAAAATACTATATATAATATATCCGATCACGAACGCAAGAATTGGAGATAGGATAAGTCCCTGAATAATTTTAATAAATCCAGCCCAGTTCAAGGCATTAAAACCAGAAGCTGCGATTACTGCCCCGGCAATTGAACCGATCAGGGCATGCGATGAGCTGCTTGGAATTCCGTAATACCACGTAATCAGGTTCCATGCAATGGCAGCAAGCAAGGCAGCCAAAATAACAACAGAGCCATTCTGCAGGGTGAACGGATCCACGATATCTTTCGTAATGGTTTTTGCCACACCCGAGAAGGTTAAGGCTCCGACAAAGTTCATCACAGCAGCCAAGATTATGGCATGGCGCGGTTTTAATGCTTTAGTCGAGACAGAAGTTGCAATAGAGTTTGCCGTATCATGAAATCCGTTAATAAAATCAAAAGCCAGGGCACAGATGACAATTAGTATGGTAATAATGAGTGTCATTTCCATAATCAGTTATCCGCCTTACGCGTTTTTCATGATAATGGTTTCAAGTGTGTTTGCAACGCCCTGACAGCTGTCTGCAATCTCTTCAAGCGTTTCAAAGATTTCTTTGTGCTGGATGATTTTAATCGGATTTTCTTTTTCCATTGCAAACAAGTTCTTCACAGATGTACGCAGCAGATTATCACAATTGGATTCTATTTCTTTAATACGGATTGCACGTTCGCGGACAAGATTGAGCTTGCGATCAGATAATAAATCAATTGCATTCGAAATTTCGATGACCGCTTCATTCAGCTGGACAACGAATTTCCTCATATGGTCAGTAGGCTGAGTGACAGAGTACATCTCAAACAGTGCAGCTGCCTGTTCAAAGCCATCAATCACGTCATCGAGAATCATCGCCAGCTGAAGAATGTCTTCACGCTCAATTGGCGTAATGAATGCCTGATTTAATTCTTTGATAATGTTATGAACCAGGGTATCCCCTTTATTTTCATACTCTTTTACCGTTTCAAAGAATTTTTTTAAATCATGAGCGTTGGAAATTTTATATGTGACGAAATATTCGGATGACTCTTTTATGTTATCCGCAATTTCAATCAGCATATCCGAAAACTTGTCCTTCTTCTTTGAGAAAACCATTTCTCTATCCCTCCATGGAGCCAATTATTTTTTATCTATTTATTTTGCATCCTTAGGCATTATATAAAAATTTGTCGAAACCCGAAACAGTTGCACCTCAACATTTACAAACTTGTAATATAAAATATCTAACCACTTTAACATTTGTTGGTTATAATTTTATCTTTTATCCAGTTATTTAGAATCTTTTTCTCACATACAGGAATACAAAATTCCGAAAAAACCCCGCTTCCATCCTGAAGCGGGGTTCAATACTTTTCTATTCTTTTACAGAGCCGGATGTTAAACCGGAAACGATTCTGCGCTGGAATAAGAGAACGAGAATGACAAGCGGAACCGTTACTACAACGGTTGCAGCTGATATCTCTCCCCAGGGTATTGTGAATTGTCCTTGGAACAAAGCGATACCTACTGGAACCGTTTTATACGCTACATCTGTATTAATCGTCAGGGCAAACAGGAACTCATTCCATGCAGCGATAAACACAAGGATGGCCGTTGTGAACAATCCTGGTGCTGCAAGCGGGAAGATGACTCTCCAGAACGTTTGCATAATCGTGGCACCGTCCATTCTTGCTGCTTCTTCAAGTTCGAATGGAATCTTCCTGAAGAACGTGACGAGCAGCCAGATCGATAATGGCAGTGCGATTGTTGTATATGGAATGATTAATCCCAGGTAGGAGTTTGTCAAACCAAGATTTTTCAAAATAATGTAGATCGGAGATATCGTTGCAATCTGCGGAAACATTGTGACGGATAAAACTAAACCGAGAATGACGGTTTTCCCTTTAAACTGCAGCCGTGCAATCGCATAGGCTGCAAAAGAAGCGACAAACACGGTATATAAAGTTGTGCTGATCGATACGATAAAACTGTTCTTTAAGTATGTTAAAAATGGATAATCCACAAAGACCGAAATATAGTTTTTAAAGGTGGGATTGTCCGTTAAGGGAGTAAATGCTTTTTCTCCAAAGAGTTCTGTCGCCGGTTTAATGGATGCAAGCAGGATCCATAAAAACGGAAACATGACGACAAAAACAAAGACTGCTAAAAATACGTAGAATAGGATACCTGGTTTTTTATTCATCTGCTTCTCCCTCCTACTTTCCTGGTCCGTCGTTTAATAAATCTCTTCCGAGGAAACGAATGAAAATCATCGAGATGATGGCGACACATATAAATACAATGACGGACAGGGCGGAACCAGTTCCAAAGTTCTGCTGATTGAACATGTATTTATACGCCAGCAAGGAAATGGTTTCTGTTGAGTTTGCCGGTCCCCCGCCAGTTAATACAAAGATTAAGTCGAACACACGGAAAGCATCAAGTGTTCGAAATAACAAAGCAACAAGCAGGCTTGATTTTAGGAGCGGCAGAGTGATTCTCGTAAACTGCTTCCATTTGCTCGCACCGTCGATGGATGCTGCTTCATATAAAGATCCCGGGATTGTCTGCAGGCCGGCAAGCAATAGCAGTGCCATGTATGGGGTCGTTTTCCATACATCCGTAAAGATAACCGAGAACATAGCTCCCGTATCCGTCGTTAGCAAGTAGGCCATTTTATTAACGATTCCTACCTCTTCAAACATCTTGGCGATGACTCCATTCTGGCCATCATAAAGGAATTTCCACATCAGGGCGGATACTGCGGTCGGGATCGCCCACGGGATAAGGATGGTCGCACGGATGAGTCCTCTTCCAAAGAATGCTTTGTTGATTAAAAGGGCAATGGCCAGTCCAATGACGAGTTCAAACCCTACTGACAAAACGGTGAATACTAGTGTATTGCTTAGAGCTTTCCACATTCTCGCGTCAGTCAGCTGATCAGAGTAATGTTTGAATCCAATGAAGTTCGGCTGGCGTATGACATCTTTCAGTCCGTCTGCAAGCCCAGTAATTTTCTTTTCATCCTTAAGCTCCAGATCCTTTAGTGTTGCTTCTGCTTCTTGCGCCTTGCTGCTGATTTCCAGAGCAAGTTTTTTATCTATCTCCACAACGGCTGTTCCTTCATCTACCTTTTCGAAGTTGAGCAGTTTGTCGTTTACGAGGTCATAGTTTTCTTTTACTTTCGGATTATCCTGGAGCTGTTTATCCAAAGACTCCAAATCTTCTTTAATAGCCGTTAGCTCTGGTTGAGGATTTTCTTTTATTTCGCTATCTATCCCGCTTATGAGGAATGGATAGTTGTCCAAATATCTGGAGAGATCGATTTCATAGCCTAGATGGGTTTCCGATTTAGAGGGATCACTGAGTTTAAGATCAAACATACTGAAATAGAATGATTGCAATACAGGCCAGATAGCAATGGCCAGAATGAGAATCAGAGATGGTGCTATTAGTGAGTAGGCCATGAGCCGTTCGGGATTCTTTTTCTTTTTGCGCTTCGTATCTTTCGGTACATGGGCAGAAGTCGACGTTTTCGTTTCCATTTTCTCACTCCCTTAATTTAAATCAGGCGGCTGCTGAGCCAAAACAAAGCGATGGAGCTTGACGAAGATACTCCCAATAAAACATAAAGCGACTGGCCCTTTGAAAGGGCCAGTGCGCTCTCAAACTAGCAATACACTTATTTGATTTGAGCTTTCATTTCTTTTTCCATTTCCTGAACAGCTTCTTCCACTGTCATGGATCCGGAAATTGCTTTGGAAACGTTAATTTGAATGATTTCAGAGATTTCCTGATAGTTTGCAGCAACCGGACGCGGTACAGCTGCCATTAGACCTTCCTGGAAGTTTTTATCTGCGAAGGTTGGATTCGCTTCAAGAACTTCTTTGTCTTCAAATAATTTGTTGATAGTAGGTGCATGGCCTCCGTGGATCGCATCAATTTTTTGTCCTTCTTCGCCTGCCATAAACTTAAGGAATTCCCATGCTTCTTTCGGATGCTCAGTGTTTTTGTTGATTCCAGCCTGCCAGCCTCCAAGTGTAGCCGCAGAACTTTTATCACCGGCAGGAAGCGGAGCAATCGCAACTTTTCCTGCAACTTTTGATTTTTCTTTATCGTTTGCACTTGCAAACTCATATGGCCAGTTGCGCAGGAAAGCGGTTTGACCTTCAATGAACGCCTGGTCTGATTCAATTTCAGTGAATGTTGTTACGTTCTCAGGGACAAAGCCTGATTTCGCCACTTCCACCATTTTGTTAAGACCTTTGATTGTCTCAGGGCTGTTTACGACAACTTCATTCTTCTCGTTAATGAATTGTCCCCCGTAAGCTGCTACGAATTCAATCGCGTTACAAACAAGTCCTTCATATTGCTTCGCCTGCATGACATATCCGAATTTTGTTCCGCCCTGTCCTTTTTTCGCATTTGCCTGTTTGATTAAGTCATCCCATGTTTTTGGCACTTCATCCTCTTTAACTAAATCGGTGCGATAGAATAACAGACCCGCATCGACGAATTTAGGAAGAGCCCATTGTTTTCCGTTAAATTGGGAAGCTGCAAGTGCTCCTTCGTTGTACTCGCTCAAATCGACTTTATCCTGCTGAATGTAACGGTCAAGAGGAAGTACGTAGTCAGCCTGAGCAAATTCAGCCGGCCATACTACATCCATATCGAATACGTCAATTTCAGTAGAATTCGCATTGAATGCGGTTACATAAGCATCATGCTGAGCGCCTGTATCTGCAGGCATTTCTCGGAACTCGACATCGATGTTCGGGTACTTTTCTTCGAATGCCTTGACCATTTCAGATGTACCCTTCGTTACGTCTTTACCGCGTGCATAAGTCAGAGTTACTTTTTCATCCTTGCTTCCTTCTTTTTCTTTAGAATCTGTGCTTGATGACTGATCAGAAGAACATCCAGCAAGTGCTAAAGAAAGTGATAGAGCTGTGACAGCTGCAAAACGCGTCTTTTTCATTTTCATTATAAATTCCCCTTTGTTTTTATATTTGTAAGCCCTTACAAAATTAAGGATTTAAGTAGATGATCTTTCTATTATTTCTAGTTTCAAAGGCTCTTCCGGCATAGGGGGGGCATCCTCCTCAGGAAGTACAAGATTAAGCATCAGCTTCATAGCCCGTTCGCCAATTTCGTGAGCCGGCTGACGAATGGTGGTCAGCTGAGGAAGAGTCATTTCAGCAATGGGCTGATCATCAAACCCAATAACCGCTAAATCTTCCGGTACGTTTATGCCCAAATGCCTGGCTTCATAGACAATCCCCGCTGCAACCTGATCGCTGCCTGTAAAAATAGCGGTCGGACGTTCAACCATAGCTGCAATCTTTTTCAAAACTTCTTTCCCATCGTGATAATCGGCTGCAATGCGAAAGGCATACTCATCTCTTATCTGAAGTCCGGCTTCCTTCATCGCAAGCCTGTAGCCTGCCTCTCTCGCTTTTGAGATAAAGCTTCGAAAGCTCCCTTGGCAAAAGGCAATCTTTTTATGTCCTTTATCAATCAGGTGCCTTGTTCCTATGTATCCCCCATACACCTGATCAAGGCGGACATTAGGCGTGTTTGATTCATGATCATACTCGTTGCACATGACAACAGGTCCGTATGACATATAATCCCGAACAGTACTCCAGTCGTTCTCGATGGAAGTAAGAATAATGCCGTCTACTTGCTTAGACTTTACTAAATTAAAAAACTGTCTTTCTGTTTTTCTGTCATATCTGGTCTGGCATACGAGCAGCCTGAAACCATTCTCAGTAGCAACTGCATCAATTCCCTCAAGTAAGTATGAAAAGAACGGGTTTGTCAGCATTGGAATAAATACAGCAATGGTATCTGTTTTCTGGCTTCTCAGCGTTTGAGCGGATGAATTTGGATAGTAATTGAGCTTTTTCATTGCTTCTTCTACTAATCTCTTCTTTTCCTCAGAAACGTAAGGATAGTTGTTCATCACCCTTGAAACAGTCGACCGTGATAAACCTGCAAGATTTGCAACATCTGTAATGGTCGCCAAGCAAGCTTCCCCCTTATCCATTCCCCCCTTGTTTATGAAATCGATTTTTGAAATCGTTTTCAAAATGATTTTATATGATAGAGGGAAAAATTACAACAGTAATTTCTTTGATTTTTTTCAAAATTATAATTAATCAAAAACCAGCTTTCGAGGAGAAACCAGTTCAGCTCGATTCCTTCATTTATCTCACATATGTAAAGGCTTTCTAAAACAGTCCCGTCTATGAGGATTTACAATAAAAAACTTGAACCCCCGGGACGCTTTATTAAAGCATTCCGGGGGTTCAATAACGATTATCGTATTGTCGGATTGCAGCGAAAATCAGTCAAAACAATCCACTATCGAGGTGGCTGTTTTGAAAACTGATTTAATGAATAGTCTCATTTCCAGTCATGCTGCACCCGTCTGCTTAACGAGCGCGAATTTCTCCCATTTCCGGCTCCGCCAGCGGAAAAACATAATAACGGCCCGGGTCCATTCATCCGCTGCAATGGCAAGCCAGATTCCCGAAAGCCCCATGTCCAGCTGAAACACTAAAAGATAGCCAAGCGGGACACTCATGCCGACCATTGAAATCATTCCCATCCAAACAGGGAATTGAGCATCTCCCGCTGCCCTCAGTGAATTAATCAAAACGATATTCATTGTTCTTCCCGTCTCAAGCACAGCGCTTAGCAGCAATACGTTTGCTCCGAGCTCAATGACTTCACGGTTATCCGTAAACATTTCCATAAGCGGGTAACGGAGCAAAATGATGACCCCCACCATAAAAAGAGTGACGGCACTTGCCCATTTTACACTTCTCCACACCTGGCCATAGGCTGATTGATTGTGGCCGCCGCCTACATAGCGCCCGACCATGATCGCAGTTCCCATCCCGATGGCAATGGCGAAGAGGAATATGAACATGGATAGATTGGAAGCGTATTGCCTTGCAGCAAGCGAAGCTGAGCCGAGAAAAGTAGCGTAAAAAAGAAAGACAATTTGGCACGCCTGATACATGACCTGTTCAAAAGCAGATGGAATACCGATCTTTAAAATTTTTCCGGCATACTCCTTTGAAAAATTCAAATAATCTTGAAGCTTGATCCGAACCTCCATAATTCGATACAGGAGCCAGAAAAAGACGATTAACGCAGCAAATCGGCTGATAATGGAGGAAATAGCCGCTCCCTGAACGCCAAGCTCCGGAAATCCGAAGTTACCGAAAATGAGCAGATAATTACCTGCAATATGAATGATGTTCATGCCGAGCGAAACAAACATCGCTTCTTTTGTAAACCCATGAACACGGATAATTGCGGCAAGTGAATTAATAATGGCTTGAAGAAAAATTGCACCGCCGACTATATTCAAATAGCCTTGTGCATTGGCTAGAACTTCGCCTGTCAAGTTAAGCGATTGCAGCATCTGACTGCTGAAAAGCAAGAAGCATGCACTGATAACAAGACCAGCGGCCAAGTTCAGCACGACAGCGAGAGCAGATATTTTAGCTGCCTCCTGCATGCGTTTTGATCCGATATATTGTGCAACCACGATGGAAGCCCCGTTACCGATGACCTCAAGAACGAGTATGGCAATATGCAGGAACTGATTGGCTGCTCCGACCCCTGATACCGCATCGTCTGAAATGGCACTCAGCATAAAGGTATCCGCAATCCCCATTAGCATAAATAAAAAGACTTCCAGGAAGATCGGCCATGTGAGGAGAAATAGACTTAACTCTTTTGCCGGCTTCCTTTCGGACATTAATTCAGGTTGTGTTTGAGCCATGCTGCACCTTCTTTTCAATGGCAAATTTGAACAAATAGTATCGTATCACAGTTCCCCTTTAACCGGCACTTCTTTTTTACGAATTTACAATTTTAATACAAAAAGCTATTTTATGATTGAAATTCTTGCCAGGCAGGAAAACAGCGGGGAAATTAGCCGGTAATACGTTTGTATTAAGTCTGGTATTGGGGACATAGGGTCAGAAATCGGCAATCAATATTATCGGGATATCGACGAGATTAGAATATATCGGCGATTTTATCGAGATATCGACGAAAATTCGAATATATCGGCGATTTTATCTGGATATCGACGAAAATTAGATTATATCTCTCAGGCGATTTTTTAAAGATATCGACGAAAATAAAAATATATCGACGATTTTTAATCGATCGACGAATAAACCGACTTACACCAAACAAAAAGCGGAATCCGCATGCAATGGATCCCGCTCCAGCTTCTTATTTTCCTGCAAATACATCCTTCATCAGCTTTTCAATTCCAGCAAACATAGAGGATTCCTTTGTATCTGCTTCTTCCTTGTTCTTCTTATGCTTTTCCTTCACACCATTCAACTGGTTTACTGCTACAGTCCCACTCACTTCATGGCCTGCAAGAACAAGCGGGCGCTTCGTTGGGCTTGTTTCGGCAGGAATGAAATCAAGTCCTTCCGGTGATACATCTCCGGCAATATCATCTTCAAAGCTGCGGGTGTTCAGGTAGTTCGCAAACGTTGCTTTCTTCGGTTTTGAAATATCGTACGTCATAATTCCGCCGATTCGCTCAAGTCCAACGAATGCATAAACCTTGCCGTCGGCTTTGCCAATTTTAACATCCTCCGGCTCAGGACCTTTCTTGACGCTGCGCTTGTCCAATTCAATATCATCGTTAGATCCGTTAAAATTGGCAGGGAATCGTTCAGCCGTAACTTTCTCAAAATCGCTTCCGCTGTCATACACAAGCTCCATTGTGTCAGCTTTCCAGATGGAGAATGAACGGCCGCCTAATGTATAAATCGCATCGTTTCCTCTGTCTGTCAGCACTTCAAGCTTGTCATAAGCCGGATTTTTCTTCATTTCCTCAAGCTTTTCTTTCGCTTCCTTTTTGGACATACCCTTAAACAGCTTGCTGTCCAGGGAGATATCATCCTTCACGTCTTTAAAGTCTTTCACATTCTCGAATTCTTCCCATTCTGTAGCATCGCCTTCATTTCCAGTGATCAAATAGCTTGTCCCGTCAATCTTCACCTGGGAAATGGAATCAGGCATATAAGACCCCAGTACAGGAAGGTTTTTCATATTGATTTTACCGTCTTTCGCTGCATCCAGCTCATTGCCTTTTACGGAATGATCCTTGTACCCAAGGAATTTTACAGAAAGGATTTTCCCTTTCTTCACATCAACCGTTGCAATGGCGTTGTTTTCTTGAAGGGTAACGTATGCTTTGCTGCCGTCATCGGAAAGGGCCATGTATTCAGGCTCCAGATCCGCAGCCGCTCCGCCCTCTTTGTTACGGATGTGGACGTCTTTATCAATGACTTTTTGATTATCGAATTTCATGTGCTTCGTTTTTCCGGTTTTATAATCCACAACTGTTACAGAGCCTTCCGGGTCGGTTCCTTTTTCAAGGCCTGCTCTTGGTTCGCCTTCATCCGCAGTCAAAATGGATGAGCCGTCCTTGCTCATTTTAACCATGTCAGGCTGTACGCCTGCATCAAAGGTTTTCAAGATCTTGCCGCTGTAATCCATGACAACGATTTTGCCCGCTTTGGTATAATCCTTTTCCTGAACAGCCGCCACAACGACTTTTTTCTCTGTATTGACGTCAATACTCGTAATATCTCCATATGCAAATGACTCAGAGTTCACTGCCTTCCCCACATCAATGGATGTTTCTTTAGAAAGCTGCTGCTCCCCATTTGCTTTCAGTCCTTTAAGGCTGACGATGTCGATCGTTTGCGTTTTTCCATTTATTAAGTAAAACTTTTTATTACCGGGATTATATTTAATGATTTCTGCAACTCCGCCCTCTTCACTTGTTGCTCCTGTGCTGTAGCCTGCAATCTTCGAAAGATTGATTTTTTGCTCAAATTTATGCGAACTTTCTGCCCCTGCAGAAAAGGATGGAATCAGCAATGCCCCAGTCATTACAGCTGCTGCTAACGGTTTCGTGAATTTCAACTAAAATTCCTCCTTTAGATTAACCTACTGATGTTCTATGTAAAATAGTGTAAGGAAAAAGTATGGATGTTCCTATACAGACAAGTTAAAGTTATGTAAACGAAAGATGACATTCATAAAAAAAGGATGCCGTGGAAAGGCATCCCAATTGATCAATTTACATATCTCCGGGCACCAGCAAATTCCTCTGCATACCCTTTTGTGTTTATAGGAATCATTTCTACCGTTCTCTCAGAATTAGGGGAATGAATCATCATCCCGTTACCTGCATACATAGATACATGATGCACCCTGCCTTTTCCTTGATCATAAGCGTAAAACAGTAAATCTCCCGGCTGCAAATCCTCTGCTTTCACCGGGGTTCCTGACCGTGCCTGCACGGAAGAATCACGGGGAATCGATATTCCATGCGATTGATGCAGTGTAAACGTAAATCCAGAACAATCAAAGCCAAACCCGCTCATACCAGCCCATAGATAAGGGAGTCCCAGAAACATTTTCCCCGTATTAACAAGGTCCGTACCCGTTGCCTTAGGAATAGCCTTCTCGGATGAATAAGCCTTTGCATCTAATTTGCTGATCCATGCTTTTTTCCCATCAGGAGTCATCACACGGTAGGCATTCTTTGTCTCTTTCAAAAAAGGGAGCCTTGTATTATAGCTGATTTCAAGCTTTTGTTTTCCTTTCAGAAAAGCAGTCGGCTTTGTTACAAGGACGAAAGGCTTATCCTCATGAAACGCAAACGCACGGCTGTAGACCAGCTGTTTAGCCGGCATCCAGCCAGGATAGCCGAGTTCGTTTCTTGGTGTGGACTGTCCTTTAACGGCAACCTTTACCCAATCTCCTTTTCTCTCTAAAATCGTGACTTTATTTCCATATAAGGCTTGAGTTTCAAGCATCCCGTCATCCGATAGCTGAAGCTTTTCCGAAAGTGTCATGGAGCGGGTCCATTTCCACAAGTCAACTGGAAGAGCAGCAGAAGGCTTATCAATTTCTCTTAAAATATTTGGTTCTGTCCAAAGTGTGGCTGCAGATACATTCACATACGCAGTTTGCTGCTCTGCAGCATTTGCCGGAAAGTGTAAGGTACAAATAGTAAGGATTACACCAAGAATCATCAACCCGAGACGTTTCATTGTTCTCATCACTCCTTTTTTATTGTGAAAGCGAGGCTGTATGAACTCCCAGTCCAGGAGAATGAAACAGCTCCACTTTGCTTCCTTCATACTGCATTCCTTCAGGCTGCTCGTTTAGCCAGAGCGGGGCATCCAAGTCAAAATAATGAACATTCGGATGAGCAGCAGCAAAATGTGCTGCAGCACTGACTGATACCGAGGATTCCATCATGCTTCCAATCATACAGGGGATACCATTAACTTCTGCGAGACTCGCAATCTTCCATGCTTCATTAATTCCACCGCATTTCATCAGTTTAATATTCAGCAGATCCACATATTTTCCGGCAGTGAGTTTTAACGCATCCCTTGCAGAAAAAAGACTTTCGTCCGCCATAATAGGGAGCTCAACACGTTCGGTCACATATTTAAGGCCCTCCCAGTCACTTGCTTTAACCGGCTGCTCAATGAATTCAATTCCCCACCCCATCGTTTCCATTCTCCTGATCAAGCTCACAGCCTGCTTTGGTTTCCATCCTTGATTCGCATCCAAACGGAGACGCGTTTCTATTGGAATGACAGATCGAATTGCCTCAATCCTTTCAAAATCCAGCTCCGGATCACTTCCAACCTTCACTTTCAGGACATTAAACCCTCTGCCTGCCGCATGAGATGAATCCTCTGCCATTTTCTCAGGATGATCGACACTGATGGTCATACAGGTAGTAATGGATTTTCTTCCGCCGAGCAGTCCCCAAAGCGGAACATTCAATTGCTTGCTGCGGGCATCAAAAAGGGCGATATCAGCTGCTGCTTTTGCACTGGAATTTCCGATGCAGGCGGCTTGTATTCTGCCAAGAGCGTCTTGAAAATCCATGATATTTATCCCTGTCAATGCATCCTTTATAGGACCGCATACCGCTGCCATTATGCTCTCAGCTGATTCTCCTGTAATCACCATTGTCGGGGATGCTGATCCTCGTCCAATGATCCCGTTGTCTAAAATAATGGATACGTCGATGCTTTCAATTTCTGTAACCGAACGCAGCGCGGTTTTAAATGGGGCAAGAAGCGGTATTTTCCTTTTGACGGCTTTTATACTTTGAACATACATCGAAACATTCCTTTCTTCGTTATAGAACCGATAAGATTTTAGCGATGAGCATTCCAAAATACGTTCCTAGAAATGATCCCATCAACGCCATAATGACACCGACCGGAATCAGCGCACGGCTGTAAGCAGCAGCAAGCATCGGGGCAGAAGCCATTCCCCCTATATTTGCAAGACTCGCTACACCAAGGGTGAACAAGTCATAACGGAATAGTTTCCCTAGCAAAATCATGACAACCAGGTGGATGGCCATAATCGCAAAGCCGGATAGCAGATAGATCGGTGCCTGAGCGATATTCGAAAAATCTGAGTGAGAAGCAATCATAGCGATAATGATATACAGCATGACATTGGATATATCAAGCGCTCCGGGAATCTTTGACAAAGGTGTGAGGGCAAATACCAAGCCTGCCACTGAAGCAATCATGATGGTCCAGCTCGTCGCATTAATGACATCCCCTACTGCTGGAAGATTGTTTCCTGCGAGAGTTGATAAGGATGAAACAAGGAGGCCAATCCCTAAAAGATAAAGCAGATGCTCGAACTTAATAGACTGCTCTCCTGCCTCTGAAGCGGCCGCGGACTCGTCCATCCCCCTTTGAAAGAAACCAGTATCTGCTTTCGTCCATCTATTGAATCGATCTGCAAAAGGAACGAGCCAGAACATAAGCATGACCCAGACGGCATAATTAATCGTGTCCATCATCAAAGCATAGCCAAAAATATTCTCAGGAACTTCCAAGATCCCTTGAAGAGCAACCATATTCGCGGAACCGCCTGTCCAGCTTCCAGCCAGAGCTCCAAAGGCCTTCCATGTATCCTCCACATAAAATGACTGCAAAAGAAAATAAACAAACACAAAGCCTAGAGCAATACTGATAACAGCGGCAAAGAATCCACCCAGCATCCGCGGGCCGAGCTGAATCACACTTCGAATATCACATTTTAACAGCATGAGAAAAAGCATGGCAGGCAGCAGCGCACCGCGCAAATTGTCATACGCTGCACCTGTAGATTCGTTGGCGGCAAACAGTCCAAATGTCTGCATCAATGCGGCACCAATGTAAATTAAAACAATACCTGGTATGAACTTAAAAAACTTAAGGTGCTTGAATTTCCTTTCCAATCCAACCATAAGTGCAGCAAAGGCTGTTAACACACTGACATACATAAATCCATCCTGAATCATTGGGAACCTCCTTGAATTCGTGCAGCGGCGTCTTTTAATCTAAAAAACGGCGGCGGCAAGTAAATAAAAAAATCCAGCCCAATGAATGATCATCAGGCTGGATTTTGTCTATGATTAGGTAGACAAAGCAGCAAATTGCTGTTTATATTTCCTTTGAGCATCCCGAAAAGCGACGATGAGCGCCTTTTGGGAAGAGCCAAAGTATCTTTTTTGGATACTCGTTATGATTTCTTCATCTTCTATTAACCGGCCAACAAATATAGACCGGACAAACCTCACAGTCAAATCAATCGTTGCCGAGCATTCTGCGTCGACAATTCGGCCATTTGATGTATCAACAACCACCCCAAGAAAAAACTGGCTGAATACTTTAGAAATAGGATTGTTTTGAGAGACCTGAGCGTCTCCTATTATAAAAACCGTCTCTTCATGGAACAACTGGAACATTCCCTTCCAAAAGAAATCTGCATGCAGGTAAATCAGAGGATCCTCTTGATTAATAGGAATTCTGATTTATGTATGCGGTTTCTTTCTGTTTTTATTATAGCATTTGTTTAATTGTATGAATAGTCGAAATCATTGAGAAAAAATGAGCAGTTTGCCTGCTTTAAAGCAGGACAAAGAAAAAAGACCGCTCATTATTGCGATCTTCTTTCTTCCATTTCAACTCCAAGCGGCAGACCGATTGCTTCGAAACGTTCCATAACAGTCGGGAGATCCTCCCTGGCAATATAATTTAAGTGAATATTAAAAGCAGGAAAACCGGCACTTTTACTGATGTGAGCCATCCTCTTCACACGAGGCGAAACATTTTCGAGCCGTTCTTCCTCGTTTCTAAGCACAATCCCTATATACTTCTGGTTTTGCAGAACGTACGGGATAACACCATCAATATCCCGTATCAAAATCTTCATTGGCTGCTGGGGTAAAGGAAATATTGTGATAAATTCCCTTTCAAAAATTAAATAAGGAGACTTGCTTTGGATTCTTGCCAGGCATTTACTAATTGCCCATCCAACTATTAAGACAACTGCTGCAGAAAGCAGCAGCATCGTTAAATCAATTGAGCCTTCCGGACCCAGGAAATATATACCAATAGGGATTAAAAAGCCTGCCTCAATCACTGCCATTAAGATAAATAACAGCCAAAGTTTTGTTTTGTTTTCATGAATCTCTACTCTGTTCATCAAGTAAATCTCCTGCCAATCGTCATATTCGTAAAATTATTCCAATCCTTCTTTTCCCTGTTTTTTTGTTTTATAATCTCAAACTAGCGGATATTTCCCTTTTTTTTGCTAACAAGTATGAATTCTCCATTAGAAAGCATTACTAATACTATCTAAAAGTCGAAAGAGATTGGGGCAATAACAATTGGATGTATTATACCGATCCATTATTATATTTCTGGCAGGGTACTTTGTACTAAGAGTGACAGGAAAAAAAGCGGTAGCCCAAATGCACAGCTTTGATTTGCTCTATATTCTCATTTTGGGAAACATTATTAGCCAGCCTTTACAAAAAGACCATGTGTGGATGGCAGTTCTCTACACAATCCTTCTAGCCATTTTTTATAAAATCTTCATGAGGCTGTCTCTGCATAACAAGCTGCGGTGGATTTTATATGAGAGTCCAACGGTTTTGATCCGCAATGGGGAGATTGACAGAAAAGGACTGAAAAAGGTACGGATGCCAATTGATGAACTGCTGGCCCAGCTTCGAATTAAAGGGTTTACCGAAACGAAAAACATTGCGATTGCCCTAATGGAGGATTCGGGAGAAATCAGTGTCATTCCAAAAGCCGACTACCGTCCCGTCAATCCGAAAGATTTAAAACTAAATGTAAGTCATGAATTTATCCCGATTCCTCTTATCATGGACGGGCAAGTGCTTGATCATAATTTAAAATACCTCCAGCATAACCGGGAGTGGCTCGATAAAAAAATAAGCCACAAAGGAGGCGCTATCGAAAACGTCCTCTTAGCTACCTATCAAAGCGATGGAAATCTTCATATTGATACGAAGAGCTCCAAGGAACATAAACATGATCCGTTTTATTATCAGCCCGGTGAGGATAATTAAAAAGTTACATAAAAAAACTTGCCAAAAAGCAGGCAAGTTTTCGAATATGAAGGTGCACATTTCGTTTCTATATTTAGCTTAAGCGGTTAATCGTCAAGAATGCACCTGTCGCTCCCCCGCCCAATAAAACAGCGGCCGCTAATACTCCGAACAGTTGAAGAGTGATGGTATCTCCTGCGGCTAATGGCACAATAACTTCACTGCTTAAGCTTGTAACAGCAGCCGTTGGAGTAATGACTGATCCAGGAATTGGAGTCGTCTCGTTCAGTAATAGTCGAGATGACGCAAGCAATGCTGCCGTTGTATTCACCTGATAAGCTATACGATAGCGTCCCGTTTCAGGCACTGTAAACGTTTCGCTGGCAGCATCTGCAGCAAATCCATCTAGATCCTGGTTATCCGGAAGCGGTACATTCGTTCCACCCAACACAATGGCAATTACACTTCCGGAAGTATTCGAAGCATACATAGAAGCAGCAGTAACATTTGCTCCCGTTGCTCCTGTCGCTCCTGGCAATCCGTCTGCTCCTGTTGCGCCTGTCGCTTCTGGTGCTCCGTCTGCTCCTGTTGCTCCTGTCGCTCCCGGTAATCCGTCTGCTCCTGGTGCTCCTGGTGCTCCTGGTGCTCCCGGTAATCCGTCTGCTCCCGTTGCGCCTGTCGCTCCCGGCAATCCGTCTGCTCCCGTTGCTCCGGTCGTTCCTGGCAATCCGTCTGCTCCTGTTGCGCCTGTCGCTCCTGGTGCTCCTGGCAATCCTGGCTCACCTGCTGGTCCCTGTGGTCCTGCTGGTCCTATACTTCCTGTTGCTCCTCTCGGTCAGAGGACCACCATTACTTCTTCTAGTTCACTATAAATTAATCGATGTGCTGTAACTAGCTGTCCAATTTCGTTTTTACCCCAGACGAATACAGCTGTATCTTCTTCTGCATCTCCGCCAATTGTAAAAACAAACTCAAACAAATCCAGATCTGCAAAATATTCTTTATTAACAATTTGATTGGGGTCAATCATCAGGAGTTCGCTTACATATAGCGTCCTGATTCCATCTAAGTTGTAAAAACCTTGCAGCAAAAACCTGCATTTTTATCCTATTTTGTTCTGTTACCTTAAATCTGCATCACCCGGGTAATTTCGGTATTAATTGATTTGCTTTACCGATGTTCTGTTCATATTTACAAATAAACATTACGCCTGCAGATTTCCTATTGATTGGCCAAAAAACGTGACCGAACAACATTCAGTTATGATGAAGCAAATAAGTTTGATTTTAGTAAAAAAATAGAAACATCTCACTAAAAGTATTAAGAATAAAACCGTTCACATCGGCGGATATACAGGAAAAAACCCGAAAATGCTGAGAGCATTTCCGGGTTTTATTTACCATTCAGGATGTTTAGTTTTTTTCTAACCCATAGATGATCAAATGAATGAGTGCGGGTAACAACTACACAGCCTGACTACCCTTCTTTTTCTGCTGCTCTACAAACAGCAAACCAAGTTCATGATGCTCTCCTTCATACGTAGCCCTCTGTGCATAGCGGATTTCACCATTTAATCCAATTATTTCAAGCTTACAGAGCGCTCTGTTTTTTTGAAGAGCTTCATAGAATTCATTTGTTGTTTTTACAAAAGCACCATTCACTTTTGTGATCGTTTCGCCTACTTTCAGTCCCATTTTCTCAGCTGGGGATTTAGGCAGGATTCCAAGAATCATTAAGCCTTTGTCTTTTTTTGAGAAAAAGAAAGCAGCGGATTGGTCGTTTATTTTTTGGCGAATGATCAAGAAAATCCGGCCTCCGATGGCGATGATCATAGCGGCAAATGCCAGAGGCAGCCACCATATGGATGCTCCTGCAATGAGTAAGGTGATCACTCCGAGCCATATGATCCGCTTTGCGGTCACCTGGATGCTTTCCTTCGGCAGGGACCCTCGAACCTCTTGATGGAATCCAATAAAAAACGGCACGATGAACAGTGAAAAGCTTTGTCCATTCATTTCGAATACAGGCCACCACGAAAATACAGAGGTTAATGTGCCTCCTGGAACGAATAGGATAAGCGGCAGCATCCAAAGGCGGTTCGCCAAATGTCTTCCAATTGGCAGCCCTCTGCTGCTTTTCAATATGGATGGAGATGTTCGAAGATGGCCTGAGCGGTACACCAACCACCCTTCAGCAATGAGCAGAATTCCTGTAAGGACAGCAAAAACAGCTGAATTCAGCTGATTGATCTCATTAAGGAAAGGCGGAAGGCTATTCTCTGCAAAAGTCATGAGAAGAACTGAGGCCGCAAATGCAAGTCCCATAATGAAGGCTGCAGAAAGCCATTGAAGTCTAAAAAAGGAGCTCAAGACGACGGTGGATGCCCCAATAAGAACAATCATTCCGATTGGAAGCGAAATCCCCGTCAAAATAACGGCTGCAGAAACAATCAGTCCTGCAAAAAGTCCCTTTGTATACGTGAAGATTAAGTCATCATAAATGACCTCTACCTTTGTATAAAAGGAGCTTCGTTCTTTTTTTATCCGAAAGTACCCTGCCAGCAGGGCATAGAGAACAAAATAATATGTAAGCGGGTGCTGCAGAAAATGCACGGCCCCTTCTAGCAGCTCCATGATCCAAGCCATTAAACCTTCACCATCCCGGCCGGAAAGGCTGAACAGATTGTTCAGCCCTGCTTCCAGCAGTATTCGACGCGTATATTCATCCTAGACGGATGTATCTATCATCCATTCTATCAAAAGATGCACGGATTGAATATCGGCCGGAACCGGTTTTAGGACGATTATTTAAGATTTCCCCATAAGGAAGAATTAGAAAGGGAGAAATCAAGCAGCGGTGCATCAATTTTAATATTGAGCGTTTCTTCAAGCAGCTGCATAGACCGTTTGATATCACTGAGACCCAGAGACAGCCTTTTATAATTGGATGTCAAGTAGGAAAAATATTCCTGGATAATCTCTTCATCAATTTCCTTCTTTTCCTTTACTTCCGTATAGTTGGCCAGATACATACAAAATAAGTGAAGCCATTTGGATGTTTTCGCATTAGAGACAAGCGATGGCTGTAACTGGCTCTTTAACTCTCCCATCAGCTTGCGGTATATTTGTTCTCTCATCACACTAGCCCTTTTCAATTGTAAACCCCCAATATAAAGTGTGTTGTAGAACAGTGTCTACTTTCATAGTAAATTTAAAAGAGATTAACAACAACTTCCTAAAGATTCATTTTTTATGGGAAATAGCAGAAGAAACCAGCTAAAAGGCATATCTAACTAGGAATTATTGGATTTATCACGATATTTGAGATTAAATTATTTCGTAAGTATGACGTTTTTTACGAATTTTACTTTAAATACAGGTCTTTGGAAGCCAAGCTCATCTTTCCTTCTGTTTTTTTAATCGAACCTGCTCTATGTAAAACCAATTTAAGAATCGTTTTGTAAGTCTTGTTTAATGGTTACCTATTCCTACTCATTCTATCTGATAACCCTCTTATTCGTGAACAAAAAAAAAAGAACAGACGCGGGTCTGCTCTTTTTTCTGCCTATTAAAACAAAACTTTCATGGCTGCCTGAAGCTGGCGATCTTCCTCTTTATTTAATCGCTTGCCTGCGGCTGTTTCATTAATCTTGGAGGAGGTTTTTTCATCCAGAATCCCTGAAGTCTTCATTCCATTTTTTTGCTGGAAAGCTTTAACGGCTTCCTTCGTCGAACTGCTGTAATATCCATCTGTTCGTCCGGGATCGTAACCAAGTGCTTTCAACAGCGCTTGAGCTGCTTTTACCTGCTCCCCGTTTGTATCGGGAGCGAGTGGTTTATCCGTTTGAATCGGAGCAGCGTAGTAATACTCAGGCTGTCTCACCTCAACCGTCGGTGTTACTCCTTTTTTATGAATCCAATTTCCATCAGGAGTGAGCCATTTGTATAGGGTTAATTTTATGTTGCTTCCATCACCCATCGGTACAGCCTGCTGAACGGTTCCTTTGCCGAAGGAGGTTTCCCCAACAATCGGATACCCGCTCGCCTCTTTTAATGCTCCAGCCAGAATTTCCGAGGCGGAAGCGCTGCCTTTATCGATGATGACGCTGACAGGATATGCCTTCTCTTCTTTCAGAGTAGAAAAATACTTTGTTTTTTCTCCGGTCCGTTCAGCAATCTGAATATATGGGTGCCCCTTTGTTACAAACTGCTTAAGGATGTCTTCCACACTTTGAAGATAACCTCCAGGGTTTCCCCGCACATCCAGGACCAGACCTTTTATATTTTGTTTTTCAAGCTCTTTTAAATTCTTCGTGAAATCCTCTGCAGTCTTTTCAGCAAAGGATGTGATCTCCATATAGCCAACTTTTTTGCCTTCATAGGTTTTCACTTCACTGAATACGGTTTGAACCGGAATGGTATCCCGCTTAACAGAGAAGGTAAGATTACCGCGAGTTCCAGGACGATTCACTTCAATAATGACATTCGTCCCTTTTTTACCGCGGATCTTGAGGACCGTTTCATTTAAGTCCAGGTTTTTAATGGAAGCTCCGTCAATACGGAGAATTTCATCATTTGGCTGAAGCCCGGCCTTTGCAGCAGGGGATCCTTTAAATGGAGAAACGATAATGATATGGTCATCCCGTTTTCCTACCTCTGCTCCGATCCCTTCAAAAGAAGAATCCAGAGAATCCGAAAACTGTTTCGCTGTATCCGGGTCCATATAAACAGAATAAGGATCCTCCAGCTTAGAAAGCATTCCCTGAATGGCGCCCTCCATTAATTCCTCATCATCAATTTTTTCCACATACTTAGATGAAATGAGCTCGTAAGCTTTCTTGATTTTGTCCATCCCTTGAGCGATTCTGGCACTATCGTTTGGAGCTGGTACAGCTGCTGCCGGGAGGGCATCCACCTGTTCAACGGCTGAAGGCCCGGTCTGCTTTTCCTTCTCCATAAGTTCAATTCCAGTATACATACTGCCTGCACCGACCATCATGGCACCTGCAAGCATAAGGGCCGTCATCTTCTGATTCATCAAGCTCCTCCTTTTGTCTGCCCTTAAACAAACGTTTGATTACAGCTTCGTATAAGGCTCCTACTAGTATATGCCGGGCTTGTACAAAACATGTAAATTTTGGGAGGTAGTAATCATGAGCTGATTTACAGAAATGACATAGTTGTTCGATTCAACACAATAATGTTCCGTGTCCGCAGCGCCTAAGTGTCTCGTTACTTCCAGAGCAGGCGCTCGCTTTCCACTTTTAAAATTAAGCTCTGTTAAACTTTGCTGTTGATTGCAGCTAGAAGGCGTTCGCTTTCCGCTAAAATCCACAGGTTTAAAAATCAAAAAATTAAAAAGAACGACCCGCGTCATTAGACGTTTGGGCCGTTCTTAGGGAGCTTCCTTTTTACGGAAGATATTTTCTCGGATTATCTGCACTGCCTTTACCGGTATATCCACCCGGATGCACCTCAAAGTGAAGGTGTGTTCCAGTAGATCCTCCAGTTGTACCCATGATTCCAATTTGCTGTCCCTGGCTGACAGATTGTCCGCTGTGAACACTGCTTGAATCCAGGTGAGCATAGATCGTCGTATAATTCTTACCATTGATTACGTGAGAAATAAATACGACATTTCCCCAGCTGCTTGAATAGCTTGAACGGATAACGGTACCGGATGCTGCTGCATGTACAGGAACATTTCCGTTGGCAATATCCACTCCGCCATGAAGCTTCTTCTGTCCAGTAATCGGGTGAACACGCATTCCGAACTCAGATGTATGAGCTCCGGATGCTGGCCAGATGAAAATGGCATTTCCGCTTGGTGCCGGTGCAGGGGCTGGTGAAGGTGCAGAATTTGAGCTGCTGTCAGAAGAACTGCCTGATGGACTGCTTTGACGAGCCTGCTCTGCTTTTTGCTCAGCTGCTCTTGCTGCCGCTTCTGCCGCTTCACGCTGGCGTTTTTCTTCTGCTGCTTTTGCACGCTGCATTTCCTGCTGGACTGCTGCTTCCTGTTCTTTTAAGAATGCAGACTGATCTTCAAGTTCATGCATATCATGCTCTGCTTCTTCATTATCTTTCATTACCTGCTGCATCACGGTATTTTTTTCTGCAGATTTTTTGTTAAGATCTTCTTTAATTGCTTCAAGATCTGTCAGTGCATTTTCTAGCTTTTGAAGTGTACTGTTTAGTTCCGCTTCTTTTTGCTCAAGTAGCTTTTTGTCGTCATCATGTGCTTTTAATATATCGTTGTCTGCTCCAATAATAGTAGATACAGCCCCGATTCTTGAAATAAAGTCACCAAAGTCCTGAGCCCCAAGAAGCACATCTAAATAGCTTCCCATACCGCCGCTCTCCTGTAATGCACGCGCACGGTCTCTTACAATATCGTTTCTTTCTTTAATTCTTTGCTTCACTTCTTCAATTTGCTTTTTAAGAGAATCGATTTCTACTTTTGCGTTATCAATATCTGCCTGCTTTTCGCGGATTTTTGCATTGGCTGCAGAAATCTCTGTATCCAGACGTTTAATTTCCTCGTTCAGCTTGGCTTCTTTTTCCTTTAATTCCGCAATTTGCTTTTGCTTGCTGGACAGGTCGGATTGAACACCGGATTGCTCATTTTGAATGTTTCTCTGTTTTTCTTGTAATGTTTCTGCCATTACTTGATTACTGCTCAGCGGAATCAGAACGCCGTTTACACTGACAATGGCAGCGACCCCAAAAGTTAAAAGCTTTCTTCTCACCTGTTTTTCCTCCCCTAATATATCTCTATGTAAGGCTGCGGAAGACTGGCTGGATCAGCCAGTCTAAACCCTTTCGCCTTAAACCCTTAAGAATTTTCTAATGGACATCAAACTTCCCCAAACCCCAATCAAGGCTCCAATCAGAAGCAGGATCAAGGATACCTGCCATACAAATGGATTGAATGGGAGAAGCTGAGCAAATGAATCAGCAACTTGAGGTGCAGCCCACGTGTACAGGCTGTTATAGGCAAAAATCAGAATGACAATCGGGATAATCGCACCAAAGGTTCCAAGCATGAGTCCCTCCATAAAAAATGGCCAGCGTATGAACCAGTTGGTTGCGCCTACGAGTTTCATAATTTCAATCTCGCGGCGGCGTGCAAAAATCGTAATCTTAATTGTATTTGAAATAAGGAACATCGCTGTGAATATCAGTCCGATAATCAGGGCAATTCCTATGTTTCTAGCTATATTTAAGCCTTTGAAAAGCTTCTTCACTTCTTCTTTTCCATAGTTCACTTTATAAGCACTATCAAATTTTTCAATTTGATTTGCTATTTTAGCCGTGTCTTGAGGTTCTTTTGCTTTTACAACGAATACATCACGGAGCGGGTTGTCCTGATCTCTCAGCTCCAGAGCCTCACCCTGTTCACCAAAGCCCTGCTGTATTTTATCAAGCTCTTTTTCTTTGGAAGAAAACTCGACGCTTGCTATATCAGATATTCCTTTAATATTGGTCTCAAGCTTAGACTGTTCCTCTTTGGAGGCTGTCTCATCCACCAGCACCTTAATAACAACGTCATTCTCAATGTTATTGGCAAAGTGGTTGAGGTTCATCATAATGACCAGGAAGGTTCCTACCAGAATCAAGGTAACGGCGACGGCGCTGACAGATGCAAAAGACATCCATGCGTTTCTGCCGAGGGATTTTAAGCTTTCGCGGAAGTGGCGGCCGAGAGTCTTAATCATAGATTCCATACTCCCCTCTGGCCTCATCACGAACAATCTTTCCATCTTCGACTGCAATGACCCGTTTTTTCATCGTGTTAACAATTTCTCTGTTGTGTGTTGCCATAACCACTGTCGTACCGCGGTTATTGATCTCTTCGAACACATTCATGATTTCCCAGGACGTATCAGGATCAAGGTTTCCGGTGGGCTCATCTGCAATGACCACGCCAGGGTTATTGACAATGGAGCGTGCGAGCGAAATCCGCTGCTGCTCTCCTCCTGATAGCTCGTCCGGAAAACTTCTCGCTTTATGTTTAAGCTGAACGAGATCCAGCACTTCCATTACACGTTTTTTTATGTTTTTATTGCTTTCGCCGATTACTTCCATTGCGAATGCAACATTTTCATATACTGTCAGCCGGGGCAGAAGCTTGAAGTCCTGAAAGACAACACCGATGCTTCTTCTTAAGTAGGGAACCTTGCTCTCTTTGAGCTTCCCAAGATTGACGCCGTTAATGACGATTTTCCCTGAGCTCGGTTTTTCTTCCCGGTACATCATTTTAATAAAGGTCGATTTACCGGCTCCGCTTGGTCCTACTACATAAACGAACTCACCCTGGTTAATCTTCACATCAATTCCGTTGATGGCGACTACACCATTTGGATAAGTTTTATATATCTTTTCCATTTCTATCATGCAAATCACCCAAAACTAGTTTTTTAGAATCATAAACGCGAATGCGATTTATGTAAGTAATTGTCGATTGTATAAACATAGTCCTATTACCAAATCTTTTCTCACAACGTCCATTATAACACCAACATTCGCCAAAAATAGACCATTTTATATTACATTTTCATTTCATGTCTGTAAAAGAAGTAATGTTTTACAATGGTTTAGGGTATATACAATTGCCTATCTGTCAAAATGTCTATGTCATTTTTTCGACATTTTCACACAAAAAAAAGACTCCTGAAGGAATCTTTTATTTTTTCTCTGATAGCCATTCTGCTACTTTCTTAGCATCTTCCCCTTCAAGTATCCCCCGGGGCATGCTGCCTTTACCGTTTTTAATGATTTGTTCAATTTCTGCCGCATCATGCTCCTCCCCGACACGGGTCAGGTTCGGGCCGGCTCCGCCTTTAAGGTCTACTCCATGGCAGCTGGCACAGTTTTGTTTAAAAAGCTGTTCTCCATCCATTGCTGAAGCTTCCTGTTTAGATGATGAATCTCCGCCGCCGCATGCGGTTAATGTAAGTGAAGCTGTGAATATAAGGGCAAATGCTTTTCTTTTCAAGGCAGGTGCCTCCCTAATAGAATGATAAAATTATTATAACCTAGTCAGGCCCGCTTGAAACCCTCGCCAAGAACCTCCGAAGCATCCATAACAACGACAAAGGCAGACGGGTCAATCCCTCTTACCAATTGTTTCAGTTTTGTGAATTCGGTCTGGTCTACGACACACATTAAGATCGGCTTCTCCATATCTGTATAGCCCCCAAAAGCAGAGACCTTCGTTACACCCCTGTCAATCGTCTGCAGAATTGCTTGTTTAACCTCATCTTCATGATTCGTAATGACCATCGCCATCTTGGATCGTCCCAAGCCGATTTGAACGATATCAATCGTTTTGCTCGTTACGTACAGACCAATTAAAGCATAAAGACCGCCTTCGATATCAAAGGCAAAAGTTGCAGCAAGCACGATCATTCCATCGATCATCGCAACACACGTCCCTAAGGTGAGGCCGGTATACTTATGAATAATTTGCGCTGCGAGATCCGTCCCGCCGGTGGATGCCTTCCCCCTAAATACTAATCCAAGGCCAAGCCCCACTCCAATTCCGCCAAATAAGGCTCCCAAAAGCGGATCCATTGTGACAGGGTCCGCGTCCTTTGTGAGGAAAACGACAAAGGGCAGAAATAAGGTCCCAATCAGTGTTTTAAAACCAAATTGACGCCCAAGCAGGATGACACCTGCAACAAACAAAGGGATATTAAAAGCCCATTGCACGTATGCGGGCTCCAGGCCAAAAGCGTCATTCAATATTGTGCTGATTCCGCTGACTCCCCCGGAAGCGACCCGGTTCGGAAGCAGAAAAAGATTAAAAGCAAGCGCCACAATAGCAGAGCCTGCGAGAATATAGACATATTCCAGAATTTTTGCAACGACTGGTTCCTGAGTAAACGACTGCTTCCGCTGTTTCATCTTAATAGTCCCTCCAATGGAATACTTAACCAGACAAGAGTATAGCACCGGAATCCGGCGGTGTAAATGAAGGTAAAATAACGTGGTAAAGGGGTAAAGTGCCAGAGTAGTTTTTCCATGATGCGGTGTGATTATGCTCGTTTTGGAAGGGCAATTGGGGGCAGAGGAATTCCCGCTGATGAGGAATTTGTTCCGGTTAAGCGGATTCTGCCCCTCATGCACCGGGATTCTTTTTTCACGCAATTGATCAATTGACCAACCATTTATCCACTGCAATTGATTAAAATGACCGTCCACTCTCTGTAAACAACAAAAAACCGGCATCAGCCGGCTTGTCCATAATTTTTTCATATATTTTTCGGAGCTTTTCCTCTTAAACAGGCTAGAAGGGTGAAAACTGCCATGATGAGCATTCCCGTGTCAACGCAAAGGAATCCAATTCCCATTGCCCATTCTGAATCGCGAAAGCAGCGATAGACAATCACACTGAATAAGACTGAACCGCTCAAAGCTATAAAGGCAAGCCCCCATAAATAAATCGTTTTTTTAGCCCATAGCATGAAGATGGCTCCGCCTGTACCGAATGCAATGGCTAAAGCATCGTATGACTGCTCAGGGATATCAGCCAGGAATATCCCCCCTGCTCCATATAAAAAACCAAAAAACAACAAAATCGACAAGATTGCTTTCATTACAGTTTTCATCCGCTTCACCTCCCACAGCCCAGTTTTTACTCTTTTACCCGGTGTACACTCGTAAAAAAACATGTAAATTGTTTACATCCGGTTATCCCGTTCTGGTTTCTGAGCGAATCGTTCCTTTAGCAGGGCTATCACAATGAGTGCAGCTCCTATTGCGACGAGTCCGACAATTCCTCCGAGAGCCCATTCACCCTGCCTGAATGCTTCAATTGAACCAAGTCCCCCTCCTGAGGCAATGCTCGCGGTAAAAAAACCTCCTCCCCAATCCCCTGCTGTGCCATCACTCCATGTCATAAGAATAAATCCTAAACTGCCAAGAACCACCGAAATACAGTACACAAACATTTCCCAGCTGTCTGCCTGAAACATGGCAGCAAACGCGGCTATTCCTATTATTCCGCATAAAATTCCAATCAATGGTTTTTCTAAACATCCTAAACAGCCCATCTTCTTCCCCCTGCCATACAAAATCCCCGATTTAATTCCCTTTATTTTACTTACCCAAACAAAAAAGCACCCGGAATTATCCAGGTGCCAACATGCTTATAGCTTCGATCTCAAATATGAATCAATAAACGGATCAAGCTCTCCGTCCATAACTGCATGGACGTTGCCAATTTCCGTGCTTGTTCTGTGGTCTTTTACCATGGAATACGGGTGGAAGACGTAGGAACGGATTTGGCTTCCCCAGCCGATATCTTTTTGCTCTCCGCGAATTTCAGCAAGCTGTGCTTCCTGCTCTTCAATTTTCTTTTGATAGAGCTTAGCTTTCAGCATTTTCATTGCATGCTCGCGGTTTTTGATTTGGGAACGCTCGGTTTGGCATGATACAACGACGTTGGTCGGAAGATGGGTAATCCGGACGGCTGAGTCTGTCGTATTGATATGCTGTCCACCGGCTCCACTCGCGCGGTACGTATCTACCTTTAGGTCCTCTGTGCGGATTTCAATTTCAATTTCTTCATTGAATTCCGGCATAATTTCACAGGACACAAATGACGTGTGACGGCGTCCTGAGGAGTCAAATGGTGAAATACGGACGAGGCGGTGAACCCCTTTTTCGGCTTTTAAGTATCCGTAAGCGTTGTGCCCTTTGATTAAGAGAGTAACGGATTTAATTCCGGCTTCATCACCAGGAAGGTAATCAAGCGTCTCAACCTTGAAGCCTCTCTTCTCTGCCCAGCGTGTATACATGCGAAGAAGCATAGAGCCCCAGTCCTGAGACTCCGTTCCGCCGGCTCCGGGATGAAGTTCAAGAATCGCATTGCTCTTATCATATGGCTCGCTAAGCAGCAATTGAAGTTCAAAATCATTCATTTTTCCAGTGAGTTCCTTCAGTTCAGAAGCAAGCTCACTTTGAAGGTCATCATCCGGTTCCTCTTTTAAAAGCTCAAGCGTAATGGTCAGGTTCTCGTATGATTCACTCATATCCTGAAACTGATTTACGACATCCTTTAAACCGTTCGCTTCATTAATAACCACTTGTGCGGCATTTTGGTCGTTCCAGAATGCCGGATGAGCCATTTCCTCATCTAGCTCCTGAATGCGCGCTTCCTTTGAATCGAGGTCAAAGAGACCCCCTAAAAGCCGCTAATCTCTTAGCTGTTTTATCTAATTCCTGACGAATTTCTACTAAATCCATTTCAGTCACCTCGGTAAGTTTTTAAGCTACTGTTAAACATAAACCACAGGGGTCGAAAAGTCCAGTAAGGCCTGAAAAACAGCCATCTGGAACAGTATCTAATAAGAGCATTCCCTTAAAAAAGAAATCACTCTCTCTTCATACTCCTGCTTATTTAATCTATATGCTTCGATGTGGCCTCCCATTTCCGGCTGCCACAAATCTATTCCGTCATTAGCAAGCTTCATTCTCTCGCTTTCCGTACAAGAGATTGCCGGATCATTTTTCGCGTGGATAATCATCATTTTCTTATTCCTCGTCTCTCTCACGACCTCGATCGGTTTAACAAGATGAGGCTTAAAGCCAAGGAAATTAAGCTTTGTTACATAAGAAGAAACTCTTCCGATAAAACGCGGCAGCTTTGTCCAATATTGAAAGGAATCCAAAACATAGGAATCAAGACTTGCAAATGGACTGTCCGCAATAATCCCTTTCACATCCTCATTCATACAGCCTGCAAGAAGGGAGGTACTCGCCCCCATTGACCAGCCGATTAAGACGATGTGATCCATGTTTTTCTCTGCCTTTACAAATTCAATCGCTCCATTTAAATCAAGCTGTTCCTTCAAAGCAATTGTCGTTTCATTCCCATCAGATTCCCCGGCATTTCTGAAGTCATACATTAATACGTTGTAACCCTGGGACTGAAATACTTTTACGAGATCAAAAATCGGAAATGGCATATTATAACGGTTAAGGCCGTAAGCATGCGAAAACACCACGACCTTTTTGCTATTCCCTGCTGGCATCCACCAGCCCTTTAAAGATAACCCATCTGAGCTTGAAAACTGAACCTCTTCCGTTCGAATTCCGTAATTCTCAGGATGCTTTTTCAGTGCAATTTTCGGAGGATGCATCGCTCTCCAAATAATATATGAACTCAATCCATAAAACGCGTTCGCTGCAACGATTCCTAAACCCGATCCCACAAAGGCCGCTTTTCTCCAGCGGTTTTGCCTTTGTCTCACCGGGAGTACTGCATGCTGTTCCACTTTCACATTATCCTTTCTACTATCGTTTACACGTTTATATCGCCAAAATCTATTAATTTTATAGGGTCATTGTAAATTTTTCGTAAAGAACATTAGTATACAACATGATTATGGATTTTGCCAATTTTCGACACAGATGGTGAGTTTGTCTGACTATTTTGTCTGACAAAACCTGTTTCCGGCCGTTCGTCTGACTATTTTGTCTGACAAAACCCTGTTTCGACCGTTTGTCTGACTATTTTGTCTGACAAACCACAGTTCCACCCGTTCTTCTGACTATTTCGTCTGACAAACCCTGGTTCCGACCGTTCTTCTGACTATTTTGTCTGACAAAACCCGGTTCCGACTGTTCGTCTGACTATTTTGTCTGACAAACCACAGTTCCACCCGTTCTTCAGACAATTTCGTCTGACAAACCCTAGTTCGACCATACTTCTCACAATCCATAATCTCAGTCTTTCGTCTGAAAACTTTAGCAGCCCAAACAAAAAAACAGGACCTATTCCGAAGAATAGGTCCTGGCTGATACTATTTATTTCCCGCAGCAATTCTTATACTTTTTTCCGCTGCCGCATTCACACATTTCATTGCGGCCGATTTCAACGACTTTGCGGGTTGGTTTTTTCTTTGGGGCTTCGTCGCCTTCTTTAGGATGAACGGCAGTTTGGCCTTTAGCCACTTCTTCACGTTCAAGGTTGTTGCGGATTTCTGCTTTCATAACATATTTAGCGACGTCCTCTTCAATAGACGCGATCATCGCTTCGAACATAGCGAAACCTTCCATTTGATACTCGCGGAGAGGATCATTTTGACCGTAGGCACGAAGATGGATTCCCTGACGCAGGTGATCCATTGCATCGATATGATCCATCCATTTGGAATCAACCGCACGAAGAACGATAACTTTTTCAAACTCACGCATTTGCTCAAGTCCGAACGCTTCTTCCTTCATATCGTACTTCGCTTTGATCTTAGCGAGGATGACTTCTTCAATTTCTTCCGTATCCTTGCCGCGGATCTCGTTCAGTTCGAGTGCGCCTTCATCTAAATAAGTGGCATTTATGAATTCGACGAGTCCTTCGAAATCCCACTCTTCCTCCACTACCTCTTTCGGAGTATAAAGGGCAACCGTACGCTCGATTGTGGATTTGATCATCTCTTCTACAATGCCGCGAAGATTTTCGGAATCGAGCACATCAAAACGCTGTTTGTAGATGACTTCACGCTGCTGGCGCAGAACGTCATCATATTGAAGAAGCTGTTTACGGGCATCGAAGTTGTTGCCCTCAACACGTTTTTGTGCAGATTCGACTGCACGTGAAACCATTTTACTTTGGATTGGCTGAGTATCATCCATTCCAAGACGGTCCATCATGTTCATCATATTTTCAGAACCGAAACGGCGCATTAGTTCATCTTCCATGGAAAGATAGAATTGGGTAATACCAGGATCTCCCTGACGTCCGGAACGTCCGCGGAGCTGGTTATCAATCCGTCGTGATTCATGGCGTTCGGTGCCGACTACGGCTAATCCGCCAAGCTCTCTGACACCTTCACCAAGCTTAATATCGGTACCCCGTCCTGCCATATTTGTCGCAATGGTTACCGCGCCTTTTTGCCCGGCAAGCTCAATAATTTCCGCTTCGCTGGCATGGTTTTTCGCATTCAGGACACTGTGCGGCACGCCTTTTTTCTTCAAATGCTGGGAAATAAGCTCTGACGTTTCAACCGCCACAGTTCCGACAAGAACCGGCTGGCCAACAGCATGGCGCTGTGCCACTTCTTCCACAACAGCCAGGAATTTCCCTTGCATGGAGCGGTAAACAAGATCCGCACGGTCATCACGGACGATGTCGCGGTTTGTTGGAATCGCGACAACGTGCATGTTGTAAATGTTGCGGAACTCTTCTTCCTCCGTCTTCGCTGTACCTGTCATACCGGCAAGCTTTTTATACATACGGAAATAGTTTTGGAAGGTAATCGTTGCAAGCGTCATGCTTTCATTTTGAATATCAAGGCCTTCTTTTGCCTCAATCGCCTGATGAAGGCCCTCGCTGTAGCGGCGGCCCTTCATTAAACGCCCGGTAAAGGAGTCAACGATGACAACCTCACCATCCTGTACCACATAATCAACATCGTTTTGCATAACAACCTGGGCTTTCAGTGCCTGGTTAATATGGTGGTTCAGCGTAACATGGGAAATATCAAACAGATTTTCAATGCCAAACGCACGTTCAGCCTTTGTAATCCCATCCTCTGTAAGCTGTACACCCTTCGTTTTGATATCAAACGTATAATCATCTTCCAGCTTCAGCATGCGGACAAATGCATTAGCCTGCATGTAAAGCTTTGTTGATTTGGCAGCCTGTCCTGAGATAATCAACGGAGTACGCGCTTCATCGACGAGAATGGAGTCGACCTCATCAATGATGGCATAGTTAAGCGGGCGCTGAACCATCTCTTCTTTATAAAGGACCATGTTGTCGCGCAAATAGTCAAAACCAAGCTCATTATTCGTTGAGTACGTAATATCAGCAGCATATGCTGCACGTTTCTCATCTTTCGTAAGCTGATTTAGGTTCAAGCCAACGGTCAGACCTAAAAATTCATAGATTCTTCCCATTTCGACGGCGTCACGGCTAGCCAGGTATTCATTGACTGTCACGATATGCACGCCTTCTCCTGATAACGCGTTTAAATAAACCGGCATGGTGGAAGTAAGTGTTTTACCTTCCCCGGTTTTCATTTCAGATATATTTCCTTCATGAAGGGCAATCCCCCCCATGAGCTGAACTTTAAATGGATACATGCCAGTTACGCGGCGTGAAGCCTCGCGAACGACAGCAAATGCTTCATTAAGGAGGCTGTCTAGCTTTTCTCCTTTTTCAATACGTTGCTTAAATTCAATTGTTTTAGCCTGAAGAGCCTCATCTGTGAGCTGTTCCATCTGAGTACCCAGCGCATCTATTTCATTCGCTATTTTTTCGTAGCGGTTCACTGTGCGTTTATTTGGATCGAACACTTTATTCAAGATTCCAAGCATATAAAAACGCTCCTCTGCTGTTAAATATCTAACCGTTCTTTTACAAATTTTGAAAACACATAGAACTATCGTTAATTCTAACACTATTCAAGGCTGTGGACAACATTATCCGGGGGCATCAGTAAAGAATTGGAAGAGTAAAACGCTTCATTTTTTCTGCAGGAAAAAAAAAACTGCCGGCTCTGCATAAAGCCGGCAGTCGTTCTTATAAATTATCCCTTACAATCGGCATGCTCATACAGCGCGGGCCGCCCCTGCCACGGGAAAGCTCGGAGCTTGGAATATCGATCACATCAATTCCATGCTCCCGCATAATCCGGTTAGACACATAGTTCCGGTTATAGGTCACCACAACACCGGGAGCGATTGCAAGCGTATTTGACCCATCATTCCACTGCTCTCTTGCTGCAACAATTGCGTCACCCCCGCCGCATGGAATGAGTGTGACATCGTTCAAATGAAGAACTTCCTTTAACGTTTCAATTAAATTAGTCCGGGTGGAAATAGCTACCCTGTTCGGATCTTCATCATGCTTTTCCAGAATGTAAATGTTCATTTCACCCGCCGGCCCCTGAATCGCAGGATGAATCGTAAATTTATCATAATCCACCATTGTAAAGACCGTATCCAGATGCATGAATGCCCGGGATTTTGGAATTTCGATTGCAACTACCTTTTTCACCTGATCCTGTTTTTGGAACAAATTTACTGCTAACCGTTCAATTCCGCGTGCAGATGTTCTCGCACTAACTCCGATTGCAATCGTGTCTTTGCTTAATACCAGCTCATCTCCGCCTTCTACCGGAAAATCATAGTCCCGATTCAGCCATACCGGAATTTCCTTCGATGCGAAGCGGGGATGATAGCGGATAATATATTCCATAAACAAGGACTCCCGTCTTCTTGCTCCTTCATGCATACGATTGATTGTCAATCCGTTTCCGATGACTGCTGCCGGGTCTCTTGTAAAATACAGATTTGGCATGGGATCCAAGTAGAACGGATACTGGTCCGTCATAAATTCATATAAATGGCGTTTCCGTCCCTGATCAATTTCAGATGTCCGAACTCCTGACATGATTTTAGAAATTAGCTGCCCGCCAGGTAAATCAAGAAGAAACTCTTTTAAGCTTTCACTTGCACCATTAATATTCGACTTACTCTCTTTTAATAGCTGATCAACAAAATCTTCTTTTGCATTTCCAAAATGAAGAGCTTCTTCTGCAAGCTTTTCCAGATAGAGAACCTCCACTCCTTGATCTTTAAGGGTTTCAGCGAAAATATCATGCTCTTCCTGAATAACAGGCAAATAAGGAATATCATCAAACAGCAATTTATGTAAGAGCTCCGGTGTTAAATTCTCCACTTCTCTTCCGGGCCGGTGAAGCATCACCGTTCTTAGTGTTCCGATCTCTGAAGTTACATTGAGCGTATCCGTACCGGCTGCATTCAGCATTTTACTCATCATGTTTCTTCCCCCTTTTTCACCTTCATATCTGTACCCGGATTCTCCCTGAGAGTAACGCTAGTTATCCTTTATAAAGAGATGATATTCAGCTGCCCATCATTTGTAATGGAAAAAAAAGCTGAGTCTACAGTAAAAGAGGATGAATTACCCATATTTTTCTTAGTTAAATTTTATTTAAATTCGTGTACTATTTTCATAGAAAGCTAAACGGAGTGGATGAACATGCGTACGTTAAGGATCGTAATTGCAGATGATAAGCTTGAGTCTTTGGAAATTATTCAGCACTACATTGATCAATCAGAGGATTTTAAAGTGGAAGGCATCTGCAGAGACGGACTTGAGCTTATTGAAAAAATCCAGTATTCAAGTCCAGACCTGATCCTGGCTGATATTAACATGCCTAAAAAGAATGGAATTGACGCCATTAAAGAGTGTCTGCAAATCAATCCTGATTTGAAATTTATCTTCATCACAGGATACGATGATTATGCAGTTGAAGCTTTTAACTTATCTGCTGTGGACTATATCGTAAAGCCGGTTAAACCGGTCAGGCTGTTTACAGCTCTATATAAAGCGAAAAATTTGCTGGAACGCCATGCTGTTTCTCTGCCGTCCCCGCATAAACGGCTGAGTCTTAAATCTGCAGGCTCCATTTATTACATTCCCTTTAACGATATTATTTTCATAGAAAAGCTCGGGAAGAAATGCTTTGTTCATACGCCCAGCCAGGTTTATGAAACATATGAGGGCATTAAAACCCTCTATGAGCGCCTGGATCATTCATTTTTCCTCAGCCACCGCTCTTATGCGATTAATTTAAACCGTGTGTCTCATATTACTCCCAGAAATGAAACCTACCAGGTATTCTTCAGCGGGTACTTACATCATGCTTACATTTCTAAATTAAAGATTAATGAATTCCATTCTAAATTATCTTTATTTATTTAAAGCTGCAAAGCTCTTGTCATCATTTCATACAGGGAAATTGCTGAACACATTTAGAGCATCGAGAGTTGACTTTACTTTCGTGCTCTTATTTGTGCTTAAAATGTCTCTTTTCGGGAACAAACGGACGTTTATCCATCCCAATAAGCGTTATATCCTTCCTAAAATGCCTCCATTCTAATCGACAGAATTTTCAGCTTCTCCTATTATAAAGGAGGAATGGGTATTTTTTACTAAGGGGATGAAACATGAGAAAAACATCATTAGAGCTGCTCCAACCAGGAATCATATTGGCAGAGGATATTTATGCAGACCAAACATTGATTGTTAAAAAAGGAACCTTGACGGACTCTTATTTAGTTGAAAAGCTGAAAAAATGGGGAGTAACTCAAGTTCTGGCATTACATCCGGCAAGTGAATTAAAACCTGCGCTTATGACCCTTATTCAGAGCATTCCTTCTGAAGGCAATACCCATTATGAACAAACCATTCAAGATCTATTTTTTGGATCGCTTTTGAAAATAACAGATGATAAACGCTATGGAATTTCACTGAATCTTAATGAATCCATTTATCTTCTTTTAACCTATTTTACAGAAATTATGAAAATAGATTCCATCTATTCAAAAATGCTTCAGCTGAAGAACAATGATATAAACACCTTCCTGCATTCAGTGGATGTATTTATCCTGTTTACCCTGCTGGCTAAAAAAATGAACCTGCCAGACCTCGAACAGCAAAGTAAGTCTGCCTTGGTCCATGATATCGGAAAAGCAGATTTGCCTGGCATGCTCCTTTTAAAACAAGACAAACTGACTAAACTGGAATTTGACATTATAAAGACTCACCCTTTGCTGGGGTACGATTATTTAAAAGGTCATTCTGAGACTGCCGGATATGCCGAACTTGCGAAAGTCCATCATGAAAGGATGGATGGAAGCGGATATCCTGACGGTTTGCTTGCTGAAGATCTTTCTTTAGCTTCCAGAATTTTGATGATTGCAGACGTTTACTCTGCTCTTACCTTAAAAAGAATGTATCGGGCGCCTCTTCCAGCAGAGGAAGCGTTAGCTACTCTTTCCCGTGACGCTCACCTTTACGACCAAGAGGTCCTGAAGCAGTTTATGCATCTGCTCCATATTTACCCTGCCGGAACAGAGGTTGTCTTAACAAATGGATGGACCTGTGCGGTAAAAGGACACACACCCAATTTTCCGTTTCTTTTATCTCTGGAAAATTTGGAGAGCGGAGAGCTTTTTCACATTCCTCCTGATTTTTCACTGAAGGTCGAGAATATCCTCGATTGGAGCGGGGCTGAGAAAAGCGTTTCCAAAAAAATACGGTGGGAACATTTTATCTCTGAATTAGTATCCGGAAATAAGGAGATGGCTTTCACACATTTTGAAGCGCTGGCCGACGGGATGCGGGTAGAGGATATATACAGACTTATCTTATGCAAGGCTGCCATGGAACTCGCCCAGTCCTATAAAGACCGTTTTCTCAGCCGAACAAGTCTTCACATCGCAGACGATATTCTTTGCCATATTCTGAATAAGAAAAGAGAATGCTACTCAAGCATGATATCCAACCGCCTGAAGGTGATGACCGTTTTCATCGAGAGTGAAACCTTTCATTTTCCCTGCATGATGTTTAACGACTTTTTTACAGCGAATGGCTGGGAGACGGTTAAGCATCTTGGATCTGAACCGCAGGAGATTGCGGAGCTGGCTGGAAAAAGAAAGCTAAAATATATTTGCTTTACCGTTACTAATAAGTATTCTCTAGCGACTGTCACTGCACTTGCTGATGCATTAAAAGCAATCAATCCAAATGTAATTCTAATGATTTTCAAGGAATTTTATACGACTGAACCAATTGAAAAGGGAGCAGCCGACTTCCTTGCATCAAGTCCTGAGATGGCTGTGCAGAGACTTTCCCTTTTAGAAAACCCTGATTTTTGGCAGCGGCATTTTAGTGAGAAATTTACTGCTGCAGACGGAGAATAACATGTCCTTCCATATTGAAACCTTTGAAAAAAATGAGAATGAAGATGCTTACATAAGCCTGGATCGTTCATGGTGTATTCAATTTATCAATGCACAAGGAGCCAAATTATTTAGAGATACTCCGAACAAGTGCATCGGCCGAAACGTGATGGATTATTTGAAACATGACGATGCCAGGACGTTTAAAGCTCTTTTTACAGAAGCGATCCAGCACAAAGAAAGCAGCCGCCTGAAGCTCACCTATCAAATCGATGGTGTATTGAAAAGGGTCGAAATCTGCGTCTATCCTGCAGAAAGCGGAATCAGCCTTGTATTCAAAGACATGACAGCAGCATACAAGGTTGAGAAGGCCATTCATGCTAAAAATGAAAAACTAACACTGCTAAGCGAGACAGCGAGCGGTATGATTGAGAGCCAGAAACCAACTGAGCTCCTTGACACCCTATTTAATAAGTTATCCGACTATCTCGACCTTGATGTTTATATTAACTATATGGCGAAGCCTTCTTCAGGAAGTTTGGTCCTCGCGAATTATTCAGGAATTACAGCAAAAGAGGCAAAAGCTATAGCTGTAATTGAATTTGGACAGGCTGTATGCGGAGCCGTAGCCGAGAGCAAGGATGCAATGATTATTGAAAATGTGCAAAATTCGCTGGAAAGCAGAGTCAAAATCATTAAAAATCTTGGGATAAAAGCCTATGTGTCCCATCCGCTCGTATCCCACGGCAAACTGCTTGGCACCTTGTCATTCGGCTCTAAAACCCGATCCCAATTCAAAGCTTCGGAAATTGAGCTCATTCAGACTGCTTGTACCCAGCTATCCAATCTGCTTGAGCGGATTTGCATGATTGCCGAACTGAAGAAAAACAATATTGCCCTTACGCAAGCAAAAGATGCCGCTGAGAAAGCAAGCAAAGCGAAATCTCATTTTCTATCAATGATGAGCCATGAACTGAGAACACCGCTTCATACAATTATGGGATTCTCCGATATTCTACTTGATAAAAAGGACGAACCATTAACGAACCGCCAGAAAGAGAAAATCAGTAAAATATCCAACGCAGCGGACCATCTGCTCCACGTCATTAACGATATCCTTGATTTGGTCAGGCTGGAAAAAGGAAAGCCATTCATAAAAAATGAAATCACTCCTGTAAAAAAAATTGTGAAAGACAGCATCAAATGGATCCTTCCTTTTGCTGAAACAAAGGGGATTACAATTGAAACAAACCTTCATGGCCAGGGTGAAATATTTCTTACAGCCAACAAAGTCCGGTTAAAGCAAATCATGCTCAACCTGCTTTCAAATGCCGTCAAATACAATCGCGATCATGGCCGTATCGAGGTGATCGTATCTCAAGAAATAGACTTCGCTCTCATCCAAATAAAAGATACCGGATTTGGAATATCAAAGGAAGATGAACTTCGGATTTTCGATCCATTTTTCAGATCGGACAGCCATTATTGGGATGTGGAAGGGTCCGGTGTGGGGTTATCGCTGACAAAGCAGCTGGCAGACGAAATGGGAGGATCTCTTGGAGTAAAAAGCACGCTTGGAGAAGGGAGCCTATTTTGGGTGAAACTCCCCCTTAAATAATCAGGGGGAGAACCCTTTCATCGCTCAGAAAGCAGTTGATTTGCACCGCGAAGATATTGGACATAATCATTTTTTTCAGGAGCTTCAACCGTTTCTAGCGCTTTTTCAATCCGCTCGAAGTTGTCCATCAAATGCTCCTTTTTCATTCCTCTTGAGGTCAATACATTGTTAAGCCAAACAGCATAATCCGTAAAAATTTTAGGCATCTGCGCTTCATAAGCTGTAGCCAAATGCTTTAAATGATGCTCATTATCTTCCCGGCATTTCCGCTTCCCCGTCTCTCCATATTTTTCGAGTAGCTCAGGGTAATGCTCATATATGCCTTCCACCACTTGCTCTATAATTTCATCTTTAATTTGCGGATTCACGTCGCAACCACCTCATACTTTTTCACAGTCGGCACAATGGCTGCAAGCTCTTGATCAGGGTAGTTTTTCTCATGCTCATGCACCTTTTTAAAGGCGTCGCTTTGGACCCATTTCATATAATGATCTTTCGTTTCCCATTCAATTTGAACCGTAAGCTCTCCCTTTTTCTTTTCATTTTGAAGGAGCTGAAAGGAATGGAAACCTTCATACTGATCAACCATTTTCGATCTTGTTTTATAAATGGAAATGACCTCATCTGCTTTATTCTCAGGTACGTTAAATGTAGAATGAACGATATACAACGATTTCATCTCCTCTTTTTGTATCCTCTTCAACCTAACATAAAATCAGGCTCGAGAATACAAACTTGACAGGAAAGATTTTTCCAATCTAACTTTCAGTATAAGGTATGAGCAACCAATTTTCTACATGAAAAAGAGGCGCAGACTAGTCGGCGCCTCTTTCTAGTTAAAGCTTATTCGTTCGGCTCAATGACGCCGTATTTTCCATCTTTTCTTTTGTAAACAACATTTGTGCGGTTCGATTCTGCATTCGTAAAGACGAAGAAATTATGCCCCAGCATATTCATCTGAAGAATCGCTTCTTCACTATCCATTGGTTTCAACGTGAAACGCTTCGTTCTCACGACTTCCATGGTGTCTTCATCTTCTTCCTGAGTCTGAACGGCAGTTGGCGTTTCAACCGGATTTCCATTCGCAAACATCAGTTTAGCTGAATCCTGGTCACGGAACTTGCGATTAACCTTTGTTTTGTGTTTTCGAATTTGGCGCTCAAGCTTGTTCGTCACAAGATCGATAGCCGCATACATATCCTCATTATGCTCTTCGCCGCGAAGGACGAGATTCGTCATTGGGATTGTAACCTCTACCTTGGATTCCATATCACTGTAGTAACTGAGATTCACGTGAACATCTGCATCCACGGACTCCTGAAAGTACCTTTCAAGCTTCCCAATCTTCTTCTCCACGTAATCTCTTAAAGCTGGAGTTACCTCAATATTTTCCCCTCTGACACTGTATCTCATTAAAAACTCCTCCTTTGTAAAGGATATGTAAACTTATTTCTACTTTCCCCTCTTGGATTCCTGCTCAAACGTAAAATTAGTGTGAAGGAATCGTGAAATTTGTAAAAACATGCAGAATGGTTAGGGAATTTGACCTTTTTGAAGGGAATGAGAGGGTGTAGCAGCGCGCATCAGCCTCCAATGCAGGTCGATATCGGCTTTTATCTGGATATATCGGCTATTATCAGAATATATCGACCGAAATAAAAGTATATCGGCTATCTTAAAATTATATCGGCTTTTATTTTTATATATCGACTTTTCGACAATTTTCAAGTCTCATCAAACAAAAAAACCGCCTGGATTCCAAGCGGCTACTGCAAAATATACGGCTGAAGTCTTTTTTGGATCCCATCTTTCCATAATACAAATACAGGAGCCAGGCGATCTTTTAAATACGTTTCATACGTCAGCGGCTGAAAAAACATAAATTCCAAATGATCCAGTTCATGAATAACCTCATCAAACCTTCTGATTTCATGAAGCAGCAACGGATCCTCCTCCGCCACTGAATCCATGATCAGCACGTTTGAACTGTCAATGTGATAAAAAGCCCTCATAATATCAGAAAAAACCTTTTCTGCCTCTGTCAATTCAAGTTTATGAAAGCTCTCCAGCACATAATCCAGCCCCTCTTGAACTGTGTTCAGCAAGTGATAATAGAAATGATACAATTCAAAGCGCTCATATGCGTTCAAGTCATCCACCCTCGATATATAGGTCATTTATACTATATTTTATATCGGTCGCTAGGCGTGATTGTTGATAGTAGAGCGCACATTAAATTAACATTTTTAACCAATAAATAATTCTTAAATAAGTTTGTCTAGGATCCAGTGGCCCAAAAAGGCAATTTGCACAGGAATCATGATAAGCGGCATGCAGCCATCAAAGCTGCAGCAGCCATCTGCACAGCCATCGAGACAGCCATCTTTGGATTCTTTTTTCCTTTTTTTCTTGGGCGATACAGGTTTTTTATATTTATTTTGATTTAGAAAGTTCATAAGATCTCCTTTAAAGTGAATCTGGATCGACAAGTTAACCCGTTTTAATAGAATGAAAAACCCAAATACATTATAAGGAAAAATAAAGGAAATTAGCAGTCCAGAAAGACTCAAATCTTCAGTTTTACTAATTTATATTTTTGGGAAAACAAGAAAACTCCCTGCCCATACCGGGAAGAGAGTTTCACCTTATTTCCGTTTATCATAAAACATTCCATCCGCTTGAACAGACTGATAGGGATTTACGTATTTGTTCGCCCCATCCTTGGTTTTTTTCAAGCGCTGCATGTCTGCCTGGATGATGGTTTTCACTATGCTCATTTTCTCAACGATCTCTTTGTTCCACTCATTAATCTCATGAAGCTGTTCCTTTTCGCGGTCTGTAAATGGTGCTGCAATTTGCTTCATGGCAGCTTCCCGCTCATTAAGCTTGTTGTCGATTTGCCCAATCAAGGTCTCCCGTTCATCCTGTTTTGCAGGCTGGTCAAGCAAATTCAGGAGCTGTGCTGTAAGGGTGTGAACCTCAAATACAGAGCTCATTAAACAGAGCCGCCCTGCTTGAATTGCGCTTGGCGGTTCATCTGGATTACTTGCTTCCATGTATCGCGGAATTCGGTTACATACCCTTCTACTTCATCCAGAATGCTTGTATCATTTCCAAGGTTTGCTTCCATAAGACGGCGGTTCATATATTCATAAAGGGACATCATATTTTTAGAAACTTCAAGGTCCATGTTTAATGTCACCATAAGCTCTTGGATGATTTTTTGCGCTTTTAGAAGACTCGTATTTTTTGCTTCGATCTGCTTTTGTTCCATAGCCGTACGCGCTTGTTTAATAAATTTTAAACAGCCATTATACAGCATGAGAGTCAATTCGCCAGGGGATGCGGTCGTCACAGAATTTTGCTGATAAGCCTGGTATGGGTTATTTACTGCCAAGTTGTTTCACTCCTCATTAATTTCCGCCGCCGAAGTTGGCTAGCTGTGCTGATTGTGCGTTGGCTCTTTGGATGGCTGATTCCATTGCCGAAAACTGGCGCCAATAACGATCCTCGATTTGGACTAAACGGTCTTCAAACCGGTCGATTTGAGTATCCAGGCTATCGAGGTTTTTTCCGATGGAAAACTTTTGAGTCGTCATCAAGCTGTTTCCGGCCTTTGCTTCAACCCTCGTGATCGTATCTTTTATGGTAGCACGCAATCTCCCGGCGAGACCAGATGTCTCAGGAGTTGTACCCTTCGAGTTAAACAGCTCAAATACCGCACTCGGATTGGCCTGGATTTTTTCGCGCAGCTTTGTTTCATCGATAATGAGCTTTCCTTTTTCCATATAATTGGACGTCGTTTTAATGCCGATATCGGAAAGCTGGGTATATCCGCTGACATTTCCTGTACCATTTACCGGTGCATAGAAATCTGTTCTCATTTTATTTAAACCAGATGCAAGAATGGAATCGTTTTTCAGAAGGCCGCTCTTAGCCTTTTCTTCCCACTGCTCAACCTGCTTATCTGAAAGGGACTCACGCTCCGTATCCGTCAGCGGCTGATAGGAACGATAGCGGTCTTCAGAAATCTCACCGTTGATTTTCCCGATAATTTCGTTGTATTTATCTACAAATTTAACGACCGAATCAACAATACTGTCTACATCTGTTGTACTTGAGATATTAACGGGCTCAGTTGTCTTTTGATTTAAATTATATTCCACACCGTTCATTGTAAACGTATTTGAGGCTTGATCCATTGCATATCCATTTAATTTGATCGTCGCGTTGCTTCCCAGTTTTGTCGGATCCTTCGCAAGGTTGTTTCCTGAAAAAGAAAATCCAAGGCTGTTCATAAAGGACTGTGTATTGGCATCTGTGGAAGAGATCGCCCCGCTCGCCCCTGTTTTGCTGCTTGTCATGATGATACTTTCAAAGGCATCTCCCGTCACTTTAGCCTTTATAGCAGATACACCTAGAGAGGACGAGTTGATTTTATTCAGTACTTGATCAAGTGTATCTCCTTCTGCAATGGAGATTTTTACATCTCTTGGAGTAGAAGAACCGGGATCGGTTACCTTGAATAGCAGCTCCTTTGCACCTGCTTCAACAACTGGAGCTTTCGTTCCCTTCCATGAAGCCGCTGTTGCCAGAGTGGTAACTTCAATAGAAGTAGAAAAATTAGCTCCCGCACTGATCGCTTTCGCACTAACCGCACCCTCATTTGAACTGCTGACTGCTTTCTTATTAAATGTGGATTGAAGCGTTAGTGAATTTTTATTGATCGGACTCAGCATATCGTCCAGTTCTTTTAGCAGCTTGTTCATGTCCCGGTAGTTGTCACGCTGCCACTCAAACGTCGTTTTCTTTTGCTTTAGCTTATCGACACCCATCCGTTCTGCTTTCATTAAATCACTGACCATCGTATCGATATCCATTCCGCTTGCCAATCCGCCGATTCTCATTGCCACTATTGCTCACCGTCCTGTTTAGCTTTTTTCATCTATAAACAATCCCACAAATTCTGTCATCGCTGCATACATATCCAGCACTTTTTTATTGGGGATCTCCCGAACAACCTCTCTTGTCACATCATCCACAACGGTCACATAATACTCGTTGAGCTTTTCGTGAAGCACAAATTCCGTATGAGTATTGGCCGGCGCCATAAATTCATTTAAACTTTCAACAATTTTCTCAAGCTTTTCTTTCGAAACAGGGGGAGTTTCCTTCACTTGATAAGCTGACTCTATATCTTGTACAGGATTCGTTCTTACCGCTTCAGTGTCTTGCATACGAGGCATTCCTTGAGTTGAAATCGAATTTACTGCCATAGTGGACACTCCTCAATTTAATCATCTAAAAGTTATATCGGAGAGTTTGGGGAGTTGTTGAGGGGAAATAGAAAAAACCTCCTATTAGCCCGGGAGGTTTTGCATATAGGGCCTATTAAAATTCTGCCTGCCAGGGAAGAAGCTTTTGAACTTGGATTTGCAGCTTTCCTGAGCATCAGCCTCCATTGAGATTTTACAGGAATGATTTGTTCATCAGCTCTTTTCCCCAAGCCAAATCCTCCCTCTTGCATTTAAGATTCATTATTAACTGCTGAAGCGGAATGTATATAGGGCAGGATATAATATTCCTTGTAGGGCTTAAACTCCTGTTCATCCAGCACGTTATATGTGGGTATTCTAATTTTATTATTTTGCTTATCCGTTATGACAATATCGTAATACAGCCATGATCTTAAAGTTAGTCCTTTGTATTGGATACTTACATCCTTAATTTCTTTTAGGGGGATTGACTTTTTGTCAGATTCAACCCTGCCCTCAGGTCCCGTAAAAATTTTGAGGCGAACCTTGTTTTTATTAAAAAACACTGGTGAAGATCGGATAAAAAAATAAAAACCAAAAAACAGACCGGCTAATCCGCCCATAACTCCCAGAGGGCTGGTGTTCAAGCCTGATGTAAACGCATCAATTGTAAGCCATGCACAAATCTAATTAACCTTGGATTTCCCTTCACTTCGATCTTATCCTGCTGATCCATGCTTCAAATTCATCTCCTTTCTAAATGACCCGTATTACTTGGAAATTGCTTATATTTTCTCTTATACGCCTCCTGGGCATCAGGTGTCATGAACGGAAGTACGTACTGTTGAATCTGCTGATTGAATGTAAGATCATTTACCAAATTATAAGTCTTCATTTGAACAACCTTACCCTGGTGTGTATAGATTACCAGATCCTCATAAAAAATGGATCTCAGAGAAATCCCTCTCCGTCTAATCTCTAAATCTCTTATATCTTTTATAGCAACTGATTTTTTTCTGGATTGAACTCTTCCCTCTGGTCCTGGAACAATTTCAAAAATGACCCTTCTATTTTTAAAAACACCCGGTGAGCTATGTAAAAATATATAAAGGCCCCAAATCATTCCAGCAAATCCACCCACAATTCCAGATAGACTATATTTAGATTCAAACTGAAGAGCATCCAGGAAAACCCATAAACAAAATATAAACACTCCTGCTGATGAAATGAAGAACCATACTACAAACCTTGAAAAAGCTTTCACTTCTATAATTGCTGGGCTTTGATTGTTGAGCAAATGGGTTCTCTCCTCAGAAAATGTAATTTAACCATCGTCTCCTGCACGGTCTTTTTTACTCCTTATCTCACTTCAACTTGCTGCATTCATTTAATATTCTTTTGTGCTTGTGCTTCCGAACCCGAACTTATATATGGAAGAAGATACTTCTTCAGATCATTGTTTAAATCCTGATAGTGTAACAGGTTATAGGTTGGCATTTTCACCTTTTTATTGTCGAGGGTATAGATAATTAAATCCTCAAAAAACATGGCACGGGGGGTAAATCCGTTTTTTGCTATTTTATAGTCTCTAATGTTCTTAATATCCACTGATTTCTTTATAGATTCAATTCTTCCATCTGGTCCGGGAATAATCGTAAAGATGACTCTGTCTTTACTAAAAAGGCCCGGTGCAACATTTATAAACATATATAGTGAAAATACAGCTCCCATTCCTCCCCCAAATACTCCTACGACATCGTAAATAGAGGTAAATCTAATTGCAGCCAAAAATATACTGCAGAAAACAGCAAATGAAACGACTGTTGCCATAAGACCGAATAGTAAACTTGTCTTATTGAACCTAATTTTAATTACATCTTGGTTACTCATCATATAACTCCTGTCATTCTATTTAAATAAAGCCGGGCCACTAATGCCTTTCCTTAGGAAACTTCCAAACAATCAAAGTCAAAATCCCAATTAGCACCTGGAAAAAGAGCCAAAACACAAGAAGGGGAAACCAGGTTTCCTCCACCCAGCTCTGGGAGTTTATGAAAAGGATGCCAATAACCAAAAGCAGGATGAGACTGCCTCTTTTGAAAAAAAGGGATGCTTTTATCTCCAATTTTGGCTCTCTTACCTCTTCTTTTTCCTCTTCTATTTCCATATCATTTTCCAATGGTCCATTCATATATGCGTTCATTATGTAAGATAGATAGTCCGGGACAGAGGTATGAACAAGCCGGATTTGTTCGCTTTTCGTAATTTCAATGCGCCAAACTCCAGTTTCAGCAGGGACAAATGCTGTTCCAAAGCTGAAAAAATCCTGATCTGTGTACAGGGTCATTGAATTGATTTCCCTATTGTTTGCTTGAAAATCTCTCAGAAATATCCGAAGTTCAGGCGTCGTCTCAGGATCCTCCATGATTTCCTTGTACTCTTCATCCCCTGCATAATGGAGGGAGTTGTAGTAGTCATCACTCATCCGGATGATCTCATAGGAGTTAGTTGATCGGTAATACTGGTCCAAACCAAAAAATCCGGCAATAATGGATTCAGGTGTCTCACTTTCAGCTAGATCCGTATATACATATGTTTTATCTTCAATCAGAGTTTCCATGATCCGATTATCAGAAACCGTAGCCTCCACCCCAGGTTTGTTCAGCTCCATCCACAAATCCGATGCTTGAAGGGATGTTAAATATCGGCTTAGTTCAGCGTATTTCCCATGCAAATCTGCTGTTTTTGCTGCTTTTTTTATTTCCTTCCGCCTCTTCCAGGATACGCTTAAAAATGCGTAGCTTTTATACATGGCTTTAAGCCCTAATGCTCTCGATACAATAAGTATGTCATCCAGCGAATATGTTTCCTGTTTCATCATTTTTCACCTCTTAAAATGTAAAAAGCAAATCAATTACGACAACCTGAATAAATAACAAGCAAAAAAAGAGGATACTTAGCGGTCTGCTAAAATACCATGGAAGACGATACAGAATGTTTTGTACATAATAATTAAGAGAGAAAAAAATAAGAGCACCAATTCTCGCTATATTTAGGTTAAAACTCCTTTCTTTGTGATAAACCATTCCCTCGTAAAAATAGAGCGTTAACTTAGGCAAGAAGATGGCGGCCAATGCTGCGAGCATATTACTCACAAGCAGGATTGTAAACATTGAACTCGGAAAGGGGAGATCACTATGCGAGATTGCAAGCCCCATATAAAGTGCAAATAATACTCCGATCAAATAAGCAAAAATTCTCCTCATCTTTCACCCTACTTTTCCATAAATATTCTTCATTAAATTACCAGTAAATCAAATCATTAGGAATAATCCATAGGACCTATTCCCTTTTATTGCTAGTCAGGAAACCTAAAAAGCACCCGCTTTTTTATTAGCGAATGCTTTCAATAGCTATAGTGCTTGAAATATAATATTTTGGTATTTACCAGCCCCGCCGCTTAAGAAGCCAAAGCCATACATCCCATGTGTAAAAAGGCCATCCTCCGCTGTCAGCACCGATTGATTATTAATGAAAAAATGAAATGAAGATCCGCTGCATTCAATACGAAACGTATACGTCACCCCATGCTCCCACTCAAACGAAACCGTTTCCATTTTTTTGTACCCAAAGTCATTGCGGATAAATGAAATCCTGCCTTCTCCATCAAAACCCGCAAGGTAATGCCGCATAATGCCCTGAGCGCGGAAGAGGAGCAGATGGCTCGTTCCTTCAATAGGGGTAACGTCAACAGAATAAGAGTAATCCGTAGAATAATAGTTCCCGGTATAGGAGGAGCAGCTGTCCGCAGATTTACAGATAAGTGCATCTCCCTCCAAACTCCACTCCCCCCTATGATGAGCAAACGGGGTAACGGATCCAAATTCCCTGCACTGCTTGGAGAAATCGATGGTGTAATCGGCAGCTCCGTGTATATGGAATTCATCGATAAACAGCTTGCCGAAGGCCCGGTTATAGGTGGGGGAGTCGCTGCTGATTTTGTAGCCGATTTCGTCGATGAGGGAGCCTTTAGTATCGGGAATGATGAATGCAGCTTCTTGCCAGGATTGGTTTTTTAGTTGAATTGGAGGCAGGTATTGTTCATTTTTGGTATAGGTATCGCGTACGTAAGGGGTTAGAGTGATTTTTTCGCCGCGCCATTGATCGAGGAAGATTTGAGCTGAGACGGTTTGACCGCTGTATGCTTTCGGTGAGAAGACCGGCTTGTATTTTTCATCGTTAAATTCTTCTCTTCGGTAAAATGGTTTCCAGAAGATGCGGCTGCTGTCGCCCGAGATCATACGATCGAAAAGTATTTCCAGACTTCCTTTGTTCTGGAACCCTCTCTCTCGTGAGTGCCTTAGGATGGCTTTGAACGGATTGTTTGTTCGAAACCCATGAGTAGAACCTGGGAGAAGAAAATCAAAGTAAACTTCTCCGTGCTTTACGGCTTCTTTCAAATGACGAGGCGGTTCTTCGCGGTCCACCTGATATTTAAGCATGGCAAGCTCTTTTACAAAAGTGGGAATGTCTAAAATATTCAAGTAGCCTGAAACGCTGGAGGTGACGATCGTGTCGTTGATCGGTTTTCTGTAATGGGGAGGAATTTCCTGTAAACCGCTAAATACTCCGCAGATGGTTCCCACGTTCCCGGCGTTGCAATCCGTATCCCAGCCGCACATTGTGGCGATTTCAACCGTCCTGGCGAGATTGCCGTTTCCGTATAGAAGGGAGAGAATGCATACGCCCGCGTTCGGGATGATATGGCATTCACCGGGGTATTTATGATAGCCCCACTCCTCCTCCACATAGTGATAACAAAGGCGGAAGTCCTCCGGGTTTCTTTTGTAAAAGGAAATAACCGCTTTTGCAAGCCTTGCATATTCGCATTCTTCCGGAATCTGAGCCAGGCCGCTCTCAATAATTTCTTCCATAGAGTCAGCTGTAAAAGCACGCGCGATGCACGCTGCAATAAACCTGGCGCCGTACAATCCGTTGCCGTCATGCGAGACGCTCGCCGCTTTCTCGGCGTACTCTGCGGCCTTTTCCGGATTGCCTGGAAAAATTAGACCCCATGTATCGATAAATATCTGCCCGCCAATCTGTTCGGCAAGGACCAGCCCATTGATTTCAGCCGAACCGGATTGGGGAGCAGGAATTCCTTTTTTCAAATTCGAGTAGGCACGATGCTCGGTACTGACCTGCTCTCCGCCCCACCAAAGCATACCGATGCCTTCCCGGCAGTAATTAAGCCACGCTCTTCCCACATCCTGCGGCTCAAGCTCCCGATCGACGGCATCATCCAGTAATGCTCTTATAAAAAACACCGGTCCATTGGCATCGTCATCCGCTGAAAACATCTGGTAGTCCTTTATATATCCCTTAATTTCACCGTAAACGTCCCGTATTTTCTCATACGTCCATTCCCGGGGTTCAACTGGAGCGCCGAGGCGAATCCCGATGTTCATTCCAAGAAATCCTGCATACACTTTTTCGAGGTATTGTTCTGTCTGCAATCAGACCCCTCCCTTTTACTAGGTCAGGTACTTCTTTCTATAGGTATGCAGCTGAAGATCTTTGGCTATTATTTTTTTTGCTGTTTCGGCAAACCGGCTGGAAAGGCCGGCAAAATCCATTCGATTCGCTTTCTCCAGCAGGACTTGATCCTCCTCTTTGATCACTTCATCCCCATACAGAGCTCCAAGTATAGCGCCGATCATGACACCGATGGAATCCGTATCCCGGCCTGAGTTGATGCCGTCATACATCGAAGGATAAAAAGCTCCGTCATTCAGAACGATAAAGGCCAGGGCCATCGGAAGCTCTTCAATGGAAAAAAGACGGCTCGGTGTATAGTGATTGGATGGCAGACCCGCTTTCCCTTCACTTCGGTGAACGTCATCTCCCATAGGAGAATAATCTTTCATCACATCCTGCAGCAAGTCGACCACTTCATCCATCTCGGCCTTTTTATCCCGCAAGCGCCTTGCCTCCTGGGTAACAGCTATTATCGCCTGCTTCGTGCCATCCTTAGCGAGACGAACCGCTGTATCCACAATCCCTTCAACCGATGCACCATCTTCGAATGCCTTCGCCACACAGGCCGCCATTACCCCTGCCGCTTCCAGTCCATAGCTGTTCTGATGGCCCATTGCAAAAAGAATCGCTTCGTCGTAGGCACCTTTAGGATTCCCGGCATTAACGATCCCGACCGGTGCGATATACATAGCCGCCCCACAATTGACCATATTGCCGATGCCGCCTTCTCTCGGCTCGCAGTTGGCCAGCGCATGGCGAGTGAAAATGTATTTTTCCGGATAAAAGAGGCGCTCAATCATGAGTGCCTCTCGTCCAAATTCAGGAATATACGTTCTGCGGTAGGCGATCTCTTTTACAAATTCATTCGCGAGATCGTACGCATCCAAATGTCTCTCCTCTTTCATATAAACGCGCATCAAGGCACCCATCATCAATGTATCATCCGTGACAATGCTGAATCCCCTTTTCTTCCCCAGTGTCACTGCTGCATCCGCATTGGCCTTGTACCAGGGAATATTGAGGGACTCCACCCGTCCGTAAGCGGCCTTAATTTCCTCATAGGACAATTTTTCAACAGCGGCACCGAGGGCATCCCCAAGTGCCGCTGCATAAATAACGCCTTTCACGCGTGCCTGAAATGGAATCATGATGTTGGCTCCTTACTTCAGTTTTCCGTTCACGAACTTCGTGATCTCATCTCCGCCTGCCTTTTTCCACTCTTCCGCAAACTTGTCAAAATCGCTGATTGGGCGTTTTCCTGTGATGATATCGGCTGAAAATTCCTTATACAGGTTTTCCGCTGCATCCCATTTTGCCGAAGACGCTTCATCCAGAATCACTTTGTTATCCTCGCTGTAATATTGCTGCACCAGCTTTGCCGATTCCTCAGCGGGCTTGGAAAGAAGCGGCGTTTTCAGCGTTTTTTCGGGTTTAAAATCTGCAGGCTCCCAGAATCGGGCATACCATTCGCTGTAATATTTCTCCGTCAGTTCAATTTGGTTATCTGTAATTTTATAATGCTCATTTTCAAATCCAATGCGATCCAGCATTTGTCCTTTAGGACTGGCAAGGTAATCGAGAACCTTAAAGGCCAGCTCTTTATTTTTAGATTGGGAGGAAATCGCGATCCCGCGGGACTCCTTTGAAATATCCGTGGCACCGTATCCCTGGAACTCTCCCTTTGCCGGAGGAAGCACGGTGAGCTCTGCCTCTTTGCCATTCACCTGCGTCATTTTCCCGTTATAAATGTCAATTACCTTCCCGTTCGTTCCGACAATTACCCCGGAATCTCCATCGTAAAAGGCTTTTTCCTTTGTATCCCACTGCTTTGTTGCAAACTGCTGATCGAGAAGGCCTTCCTTATAAAGCTCACTGTAAAATTCAAGCTTCGCCTTTTCCTTCTCGGAGACCTTTGCATACTCAAATGTTCCATCACTCTTTTTCAGCCATGTTTGGTTCAGCCCGAATGCCATGTTGAAGATATAATCCAGTTCCGCAATATCCCCGGCTGCCGTGATCGCATTTTTCGGCTTGCCTCCGCCAGGTGCCTTTTCAACAAGCTCCTTGAAAAAGGCTTTGTAATTTTCCGGTGTAGGATCTGCCATGAGCGCCTTTGAAGAAGACAGCTGATTGAACCAGTCGCTGCGGATGACCGGCGTTTTTAAATCAAGCGGCTTGATCCACAGCAGATAAGGATAATTTTTCATCCTCTTTTCATTGTATGGCTCCATGATGGATAATAGGTTTTTTGATTTTTTAATAATCATTACCGTTTTTTAAAAGTTAAACAAAAGCAGGGGAGCTGCTCAACAATTTAGTAATTGTGTCCAAACATCTTAATCGTACTATTATTTTGATAAATAATCCTTATTATACAACGTTTTATTCTGATTCAATTCACAACTTGAACAGGACATATTTACGAATAATTCACAACCACTAAAGACAAGTGAATGGCCCATAACTATAAGTTATGGTTATAACACTAGAGTTTAATAAACTATGATTAATGATTATATCTTTCTTCTCAGTTGGGTTATAAAAATTCCTCAATGAATATTATTATATCTACTAAATGTTAATATATTGTAATTATTTACAAAAATTTCATATTTAGGTATAATACATTTATGATTAAATTCTATATTGAATTTGGAGGATAGAAATAATGAAGAATAGAAAAAAAGTAATAGCTATAGTAGCTCTATGCGGGCTGTTAATTACATGTATGTCTTTAACAACTATTTTGGTATTAGGGGCAGAAAAAAAGATGCTCAATAGTTCTAGCATTCCCACAGCTAAACCAGTGAAAAAGATAAAAATTAATGCTGAACTTCAAGTAGAATCCTTAGAAAATACAATAAATAAATTAGCTGACATAGTTGCTGAAGTAGAAATTAGAAGTGTGGTTAGTGAAATGGATGAGCCAGGTCCTAAAACCGTATTTTCCGCAAATGTACTGGATGTCCTAAAAGGGGATGAAAACATTAAAGATATTAATGTGCTTCAACAAGGGAATAGTAGGTACGAGTTTAATGGAAATAGAATGTTTAAACCCGGAGAAAAATATATATTAGTTTTGAAAAAAGCGCCTGATTTGGGTGAAACAGTTTATTGGATAAGAGGAGAAGAAACACAAATTTACGAAGTTCAAGGGGATAGCGATTTATTAAGATGGGCAACTCCCTATGAAGATGAATTAAAAGATATTGAAAAAGAACAAATTATTAAGAAAAGCTTAATGAAAGGAAAGGATGATAAACAATATAAACTTATAGATAAAAGGCTATTTAAAGAAAAAATAAAGAAAATTAAAAAAAGAGTTTAAAGAGGTGATAATCAATGCATAAAAAAACAAAAACTATAATTATAAGCTTTGCAGTATTCTTGTCGGTCTTATTTTTGGGAATAAACCCAGTATACGCACATTATCCTTCTAACCCTGGTTCAGAGACCGAAGGATATATAGTAGACATTTGGAATCATGCAGGTACATCTGTTGTAAATTATGGCCTTGATTCAAATATCACAACTAGTTACAAAAATTTCATTTTAGATGGTGCACAAAAATGGAAAAACACAGGGGTAATAACGTTTAATTATGCAACTAGCTTCAGGACTGGGAGTTTCCTAAGGTATACAGATAGTAGTAGTGATACAGTTGCAGCATTCTACGATTATCAATCTTCTAATTATCATTTATACCATTGGAAAATAAAACTAAATACACATCATATGGATGGCAGAGGATCTACAGCAAACGCTACTACCGTAGCACACGAACTGGGACATGCAACCGGTCTAAATGATCTTTATTCTTTTGCAAACACTGGCAAACTTATGTATGGATACTCTAGTAGAACAGTAACTTATCCGGTTGCTTCTGACATCTCAGGAGCTAAAGTGGCTAATCATTAAGAAAAGAGACCACCATGCTAATTAATTTATGAAGATAAACACTATTGTCCATATCATACATTAAATGTAAAATTCCAGGATAAAGGCTTGTACAAAACCCGGTAAATAAGAGAGGCGGCCGCAAATAAGTTTGCGGCCGCCTCTCTTTCTATTTTTTACGTTCGATAAATTTTGAAAAGGAAATAAGTACACCTTCGGATAAAATTAAAGTTACCTCATCAGAGGTGCCCTTATGTTTAAATAGCATAACATGGATCAAGTTAATTTCGTTTGTTAACTGGTTCAAAAAAAGCTGATTGATGCCGAAGCGATTTTTATGATGGAATCAAAATCGAAGCCAGCGCCAATAAGTTTACGTTTGGTGGAGAAGTCCATCAAACTCTTTGATGAACTGTTAGAAAAAGATATTTTTCCGACAATGAACAGGACAATTATTAAGAACTCTAGAAGGAAGAGCTCTCCTTAATTGAGAAAAAACTGAAAGGGAAAGTTGAGAAACTGACTTGCCGATTTTTTGACACGCAAACTTAAATATGAAAACGGCAAATAAGAATAACAAAAGAATCAGATCAAACAGCATCTTTCAAAGGGAAAAAGACAGGCTCCATTTACGCTCAATGAGACGCGAAACCAGTTTGTATATATGAAGACTCATTTGCGTTTTAACCCATGTTCGATAGGGGCAAAGATAAGGTTGGAAACGAATTAAGATTTGCCTTCATGGCTGCGGATTTGAAAAAGCACACCGCCATGAACACATAAAAGTCCATAAATATATACTTCATCACATAATTCCTATCAGTAAAAATCTCTGATCGAAACCCAATTCCAGTCTTTCTGGTTAGTTTTGTTCAAGGCTCACTTTCTTGCTTTAAATAAATGTGAAACTTTAATATAATCCTGATTATTAATTGAATAATATCCATTTTTTTCTTCTGCACTTTTAAAAATAGGCTTTTTACTTGCCCAAAATGTTAATTTTTTTATGCTTCCCTTATAATTCACTTCAATGTAATAATCAGGATCTCTAATATCAAGTTTTTCCTTTTGGTATTCAGAATTACTTATCATTTTAATAAAATTTTGTTTGTCAATATTATTTTTGATTAGGTAGGAGTCGCCATTTTCAGTTGAAATTATATTTATTTCACTAGCATTAAGGAATTGCATCTCACTATTGTTCTTTCCATAGGAACTGCTATCACAACCTGCCAGTAAAATAATAAAACAAACCAAAGACATAATTCCAATTTTTTTCAATCAAAACCCTCCCAGTATATTGATTTGTTGGTGTTTTTGGGGAATGCTGCAAAACATTTCATCAAGCTTACAACCCATTTTACCCCAAGAGAACTGTTTGATTGTGATTCCCATCCAAATCTTCTTTCGGGAATGATCATATTATCTTATAAGTATTGACGTAACACCCTAGTAAAAGTTACATAAATTCCCAACCTTTATTTACTTTTCTATTGGAATTTTACTAACTTTAAATTGAGCCAATTTCCTAATGAATTGTTTGTATCTCAAATTCCAAAATTAACCATTTTATTGTTAGATGTACCTTATTACTAGCCTAAATACCTCTCGAAATAACTTGAGGCTGTTGGATTCAAAAAGTTGATTTACAGTTAAAAATGCCATCAGTGGTTTACTCGCTCAACTCATCTACAAAACATTTCAGATGTGATTTTAAGCTGGTCTGAATGAAATTACTCTTTGATGCCGGTGGAATTTGCATTATTGAACGATGTCATTAACAGCACTTGGAAGGTTTTGAGCAACGGACATCGCACAAACGCCTCATTGTAGACTGCGCCATTGGTCGTTCATGAAATGCTGCGTTAAGCCTCAAATAAAGTATTAGGGTACAATTTGTTGCTTGCAACATCCAAATCCAGCTCCTTTTCAGGCAGAGAGTACGTGCACGGTAGAAAATCTGAATCGTTTAAGATCGTAAACCTGTAAAGGGTCAATCGATTTCAATGGAGAAAAGCGGAGCATGCTGCTGGGCTCCGTACACATCCCTGTCGCCGATTGTACCTGAGGAAACGGTCCTCGCCATCGTGATTTTAATGCCGAGTGCCTGATCAAAAAATACAAAATGATGGATTTGCGACTCGTCCGTACCGTATAGCTTCGAAATGGCAGCAGGTGTAACTTTCCCTGATTTCTTTACTCTTTCGTACGTGCTGGCAGAATCGAACAGAATATCAAGCGTCAGTTCAAACGGACCGGAATTTTTGCTGCGGATCACTTTTGCCAGTTCATAAAGAGCAGCCATCTGTGACCTCCTCATATTGCACGGTAAAGAAATCCCCCGAAGCCTTCATTAAATGATAAATAGAAAACTCATAAACCGGCCCGAATTCAATGTCACTCGGCGCAAACGGGAATGCCAGGTTGCCAGCCGTAGATTTCCGGTTTTCATAGCCGTAATGCAAAAAGGTAGACCGGACCGTTGCACAAATACTGCTCGCAAGCTCCTGGGTTTGCGCCAGCACCTCAAACATCACGCCTACCTCGTGGCCGGAAAAAGGAACAGGCTCCCGAGGCCCAAGCACCGCATTTTTTCCGTAATGATAAAACCGGATTTCATATTCTTCCGCATCAATTTCCGAGTAATATTCCGCAGTCTGCCGGACCACAAGTTCCTCGACACTTTCAAGCTGCCCTAACAGGAGGGGATCGCGGATCCCCGCAAGGACGAAGGTGCGATAGGCTGCCCTCCTTGCTCCTTCAAGCTTGATCCAATACTCATCCGAACGGAGATACCGGCTGTTTTTCACCTCCACAACCCCAGGCTCTTTTTCTATAAAGGAACACTGCTCTAAATCGAGAGTAAAGCCAGGACCGTGAAGGATATATGGGTGCTCTTTTTCGTAAAACGTATGGGCGGCAACACTGACGGGACTGCATTTTCTCTTTGCATTAAGGGATTGGACAGTAAAGGAATCCCCGGTAATCGTCCCCAGAATACAATCCTTTGTTGTCCCAGGCTCGGCACAAAGAGCCCCGCATTCTAATATTTTTCCAAGGTGATAGCTGAGCCCTGGATCTTTTCCATGAAAAAGACCAATGGCTGCAAAGGGTGACGGATCATAGGCCCGTCCGCATACAATGATGTCACTGCGATTCTCTAATGCACTTAAAATTGGTTCATGCCCCATTTGGGCAACGATGGAATGGGTTTGAAGGATCGTTTCTGCGTTTAAGGCAGGAATGTTTGGTGAGAGTGGCTGAATTTGATGATGCTTATTTGCATTCAAAACGGTTTTTTGAGGAATGTCCGCCGGAATTATGGCGAGTTTCGCTGATAGCTTTTGTTCGGATAAAATTTCATAAATGATGTCAAGCGTCCAATCAAGATGCGGCTTCGCTCCCGCTCCGCCTGCAGATCCGATAATAATCGGAATTTTTCTTGGGAGACCGTGAATAATTAGCAGCTCAAGATCCTTTTTCGCTGCCCTTCGGCTGACAATTGATACACCAGCGCCAAGCTTATGCGGCCCGGCATCAGTTGACCCGGCATCAACAACGATGCCGTGCAAATCATATTCTAGCCCCTTCAGAAAAGAAGAAGCAGGAAATCCGTACCCCAGCATCCCGCACGGTGAAAGAATCCTAACCAAATCGGCCATAGCGGCGGCCTCCTCATATAGTAATAGACTGCTGTATAACTATATGATATGTAATCGCTTACAAATAATAGTAGTTGTAATTCTTTTTCCAGTCAAGGGTGAGGGTGATTTTGTCGAAAGAAAACCGAACAAAAGTTCTTATCCATAAGAAGGAAAAGAGCAGGAGAAGCACGAATAAAAGAGTGAATACCATAAAAAGGAGTGTTTAAAATGAAGCATCAAGCGACGCCTTACCTGACATTCAATGGAAACGCAAAAGAAGCCCTAGAGTATTACAAGGAACTTTTCGGAGGAGAAGTTTCAGACGTCCAAACGTACGGCCAGGCAAACTTCCCTACTCCAGCAGAAGCCGATGAACTGATTCTTCATTCGCGCTTTAGAAAAGGACCGCTATTTTTCATGGTATCTGATGCCACCTCTGACCGCTCAGTCACAATGGGATCCAATATCACCCACGTTTTGGAAATGGAAAGCGAAGAAGAAATCCAAGCCATTTACTCAAAACTAACGGAAAAAGGAACCGTACATATGGAGCTGCAGGACACGTTCTGGGGAGCAAGATATGCGAAGGTTGAGGATCCGTTTGGTGTGACATGGGACCTGAATTTTGAGAAGGCCTAAATGTAAATGCAAAAGAAAAGCCAGCTGCCTTTTTTAAGGGAGCTGGCTTTTTGCAGCATCTTAAGAAAGTGTGAATCAGGCTGGAGGTGCCAGCTTTGCCCGACTGCCCACCGCCATTATCCGTTATACACACTGGCACAGGTTCCGGGTTTGGGTTCGTAATAACAGTGTTTTTTGAATTGACCGGATTTCGGCTGGCTGTACCAGGTTGGGGGGCATGGTGCGTAGGGGTTAAAATACCATAGGGCATACTTGGCCGGATGATCCCGCCAATAATCCAAATTCTTTTTTGCCAGTCTTTTTTCCACTGACCTCGCCCTGTTATAAAAAACATTTCCTTTTTGAACAGCCTCAAAAGAATAGTTCCCGCCTTGCACCTGGAAAATGACCTGCCGGATCGTTCGGACATTTTTAAAATCCGAGCAGCTGGCTTTTGCGCGGTTTACAATGACATTCCCCACATACAGCATCCCCTGCTGGCCTTCCCCTTCCGCCTCCGCTCTCATCATCCTTGCCATCAAGGCAACATCGGCATCTGTGTATTTCACTCTGGGCATTTTTTTCACCTCAGGATAGTTTATGAAGGGATTATGGAATGATGTCTGAATAGCGGCTGGACGGATTTGTCTATCCAATACTCTTATATCGCTCTGCGCAAATCTACCACTAAAATTCTAGCCTAGAATTTGCTTGAGGTAAATTTTACCTTTACTATAAATGTATGAACCTGTCTTGGAGGAATTTATGAAACTACATAAAACTTTGTTAATCCTACTAACTTAATCTGTAATAGCAGGCTGCCGTTTGAACGAATCCTCCAACTCAAATTGATCCGTTCCGTAAAATTCCATTGAACAGGAGGCCGTTCACTTGAGACTGTTGTTAATATACATCACCCTCGGTTTCTTAGTAATTGGCGGATGCCAAAACGAAAAGAAGCCTGCAGAACCCAGTACAGCAGCATTAAAGGATGATTTTACAAAAAGCTATTTAACTTCTTCTAAAGAAGTGGAGAAAGGGTACTATCGGTTTAAATCTAAGACGGGCGGGTACACCATGCTCCTTCCCGTGCAGGCTGTTATATCGAAAGACTTCGGAAATGAAAGGGACGAGGATTTTTATGAAGCCATCATTTATGGAGCAGAAATCGATCAGGCAGATGTGGATACTCAAATTATTTATGAAAACAAACCGCTTACAGCACATATAGAAGAAAACCTCGACTTGTTATCTTCTTCTTCAGGCTATGATGGACCCTATTCAGAATCAGAGAGCAAAGAAATCATCCTCTATAAAGGTGAAGAAACCGATAAAACCGACGATTATCTAACCTACATATACGTTGGATATATCAAAGCGAAAAAAACAAATCAGGCAGTTCATTTCATTTATGGAGCAACATGCAAAAAAGAAGAAACCGCCTGCCAAAACAAGGAAGAAAATCATAAGGATTCAGCAATGAAAATAATGAATTCCTTCACTTTTAGCGAATAAGGAGGCTGAAATGTGAGAAATACACTCCGATATTCTGCAGCCGCCTTACTTCTTACTCTAGGCGGCTGCGAAATAAGCAATCAGCCAGCAGCTGTCCCTGAAGCCAACACAGCTGCATTAAACGATGAATTTACAAAAGATTACTTAACTACTTCAAAAGAAGTTGAAAAGGACTTTTATCTCTTTGAGTCAAAAACAGGCGCGTATACGATGCTTTTCCCTGCGGATGCAGTCATCTCCAAGGAATTTAATGAAACAAGAGAAACCTTTTATGAGACCATTGTTTATGGAGCAGAACGAAAAGATGCTGACATCATGGCAGACGCAACGTTTGAAAACAAACCGCAAACACAGGACATTGAATCCAATCTGGATTTGCTCTCTACAGCAGTTGGATACACAGGCGAATATAAAGAATTTAAAGAAAAAGACAAACGGATTTATTATGCCAAAGAACGATCTGAAATAGATGGAGCAATCAGCTATACCTTCTTCAGCTTTATTAAATCTGAAGGAGATCATCAGGCTGTGGAATTCATTTACAATGCAGCCTGCGAAAAGTCAGATAAAGCCTGCCCATCAGAGGAATCAATTCAAGAAAAAACCGCTCTGAAAATCATGAAATCTGTAACATTTAAATAAGACGGGTTTACATTGAGAGGGTGTTCAAGGTGAAGTTAAAAAAAAGCATTCCTGTTTTAGTAGGGGTATTGTTTGCCTTTTCCATTATGGGAGGCTGCGGAATGGCAAATCAAAACGAGAAACAGGTTCAAGGAGAAACGAATACGCCCCAACCATCTGCATTGAAGGACGACTTCACTAAAGGCTATCTGACATCCCCAAAAGAAGTGGAAAAAGGTTATTTTGAATTTAAGTCCCAGACGGATGGATATACCATGCTATTTCCAAGTGATGCAATAATCTCTGAGGATTTCGGCAACGAAAAGCGAGAGAATAAATTTGAGTCGATTGTGTATGGCTATAATCTAAAAGGGGCGTCAATAAGCACCCGCATTACATACGAAAATAAACCAAGCACCAGAGACATTGAAGAAAAGCAGCGATTACTGTCTGTGTCGGCAGGCTATGATGGAACCTACAAAAAGATTCCTGCAAAAGGAAAAACCATCTATTTTGCCAAAAAGACATCAGAATTAAAAAATTCGAATGCTTACGTCTATCTCAGCTTTATCAAAGCTGGAAACAGCAATCAAGCTGTTGAGTTCATTTTTAACACAAGATGCAAGAAAAACGACCAAAGCTGTCAATCAAATGTGGAAGATTTAGAGAATGCTGCATTAAAGTTATGACGTCCGTCCACTTTGAACAGTAGTAATAAGGATAGAATTAGAGAAAAGTTCATCTGAAAAGTTCGAGTACCTTTACCATTTTATACAAATTTTTTATTTTTCATCGCTCCCAGATCCTCACCTCCTCAAGACTATAAACCTACTTCCTTTATTAAACCTCGAAACAAATAAGTCTAAACACCTGTGACAACCGATTCAAAAATACCCAATTTCCTGTTTTAGATTGTTGCACAGTGGGAATATGTGGTAGTAATTAGATGTAGAGATTTGTGACATTTGAGGGGGCTTATTATTGAAATTTTATTGCGGTATTTTTGTACTTATAAGTTTATTAGTTATTGGAGGCTGCGGAATGGAAGGAAATCAAAATGATAAACAGGTTCAAGGAGAAACGAATACACCTCAGCCAGCCGCATTGAAGGACGACTTCACTAAAGGCTATCTGACATCCCCAAAAGAAGTGGAAAAAGGTTATTTTGAATTTAAGTCCAAGACGAATGGATATACCATGCTATTTCCAAAAGATGCTGTCATTTCAGATAACTTCGGCAATGAAAAGCACGGTAACGAGTATGAGTCCATTTTATATGGTTCGGAAATAGATGGAGCTGTTATTGACACTCAAATTACGTATGAAAACAAATCAAACACTCAAAAAGTTGAACCCAATTTAAGTCTGTTATCCTCATCTATTGATTATAAAGGAACATATAATGAGTCAAAAGAAAATGGGAAAACAAACTATTTTGCGAAAGACACCATGGATATTGAAAAAGCTACAACCTACACTTACTTAAGCTTTATTAAAGCCGACAAAAGTGATCAAGCTGTGCGGATTGTATATACGGTAACGTGTCAAAAAGAGGATAAAAGCTGTATGTCAAAAGAAAATATCTTTGAAAAAGAAGCAACTAAAGTTATGAAATCTGTTTCCTTTAAACAGGAGTGAAAGTATGACAGACAAAAAGAGTACGAATTCAGAGATATTATCTACCGAAATGCTGCGGGCGAGAATTGCCAAAATGGAATATAGTATACCTAAAAACCCGACTGATGAGGATATAGCTAACTTCCAAGAAAAAATCAGGCAAATTTATATTGAAGAAACCGGAAATCCTCCTCCGGCAAATATTGATATCTATCATTCCGGAACAAAAAGATATCAGTCTATCACTGATTCAGGTTTTGATGGGACAGTCATCCACTTTTATGATCCGGAAAAAGGAATCAATCAATCCTATACCCTTACCAGAGGAAGTGAAATGGGGGAAGATAATGGTGAAGGAAAACCTCTGGATTGGCTATATAATGTCTTTGGCATTTATACTGGCAAAAACAAGACACAATTTGACGATGCAAAGAAATTTGCAAAAGAAGTGAATAGTGAAATAACAGCAAAAACTTCAAAAGAAGGATTAACAAAACTGGATAATTACGGAATCGGTCATTCTTTAGGCGGGAATTTAATTCAGATGCTCCAGCTCAATTCAGGTTCCTTTAAAGAAGTTTATACATTTAATGATGCTCCTCCCAGTGCTTATCAGCTAGCATATATAGATACAAGATTTAGACGTCATATAGCACAGCATTTCGGAATTTCAGCTTTCGAATTTGACGAAATCTACTCAATCCCAAGCGCCGATCTCGAAAAATTCGCCACCGACTACTACAAAGAACGTGGTAAAAACATCCACCACACAACATCTGCAGATGAGATTCTCTTTGCCATATCTGGTTTTAGAGGCTTCTTATTTTTCGGAGATCGTAAAATAATTGAGACAAATCCGGATTTTGATGGACTTAAAGATGTGCTTGATAACGTATCCGATGAGGACCTCGCAGTCATTCAAAAGAAGCTGGCAGAGATCGCGCCATATTACCAAAAGGATGGAATTGACGGCATTGTTTTCGGGGTGACTGGCTTCGATAAGAAGTTTTGGGACCAATCTATTGAAACGCTTAAAGATCTTGACCTTACTACTCTAAACCCTGTCGAACGTGCAGAGAATGCGATAACCGTTGCGAAAACGCTTGTTGCAATGAAGGATCATGTCGGGCTGATGATTGATAAGGTGACAAGTCTGAAGGATGAATTGCCTGCCTTATTATCAATTGTCGGAACCGTTTCTGCTGAAGAAAGAGAAAAAATTGAATCGGTCATAGACGGGATGGTCGACAACCTGGAGACGATGCAGGCTGCGATCGAAAACATTGGGGATGTGGCCACTTTAGAGAAGCTTCGAAATGGAGACCTTAAAGGATTTTTAAAGCAGATCGAGGTATTAATGAACACATCGGACATCATTAAAACCGAGTTCAATGAATTTAAGGCCGGGTTTGGTTCCATTAAGACGATTCTTGAAGAACTAATGGAAAAGTTCGGAATGGCAACGGAAGCTCACCTTATGGATGCCGTAATCAGTGCACTTTCTATAGAAGGATTCTCATATGAAGGCGATGATATGTTCAAAGTGAAAATGGTCGGCGGCAAACCAATTATGATTAACCTTTCCTCTGCCCTCCGCCTTTATAAGGAAGGCCTAAACATTTATGAGGAAAAGAATAACCTTCTTAAGCAGGTAAAAGAAGCGTACCATCGAGAGTATACAGATGATTATGCACAAAGAAAAGGTACGCTGATGAAGGCGATTGCCTCAACAGAGTCTGATACGGCCTGGGCCCAAAGCAGGCTTGGATACAGCACTACGGTTTACAAAGTAACAAAAATTGATGTCCAGGAAACCATTTACCCGATTCCTCCCGCCAACACTGCAACCTTCCAAGAGCTATTCCACTACCATGAAACCGAACAGGAAGCAGGAGTCAAACAAATCAATCAAATTAAAAATTCTGTTGAAAAATTCTTTCAAGAAGATCAAAAAGTAGCCTCAATGTTTAAGCTAATTTAAGAGAAGAGGGATGAAAATGCCGCAGCTGTCTTTCCTGCATCAGCTTGTGCCGGAACAGGATCTTACCCATAAAGCCGGGACCTTCCAGAGTTTACTTGATGAACTAAACGCAGCCGGGACAAAACTCACCCAAACCGTTCAAACCGAAATGGATGCCCAATCAGGCGAACTCGTCGATAAAATAAGCGAAAAAATCCAGCAGCACCAAAAAATGCAAGAGGATGCCATTTCCCAGCAAAAAGCCTCTATGACCGCTCTGGCCTACCAATATAGCAGCTTCATCAACAGCATGAATCGGCAGATGACGACGATTTATTATGAAGAGGATAAGGAAGCGGTGGCGTTTGTTTAAAGGAGTTGGAAGACTGTGTTTGTATTGTGCAGTCTTTTTTTAATTGAGCTAAGTCCACTAATTGTTTGATATTTGACGTGCTTGATCAGATTTTTCCTTCTGTCTATCATGGCTACGATGATTTTGTTATAGTCTATGAGAGAGTTGGCACTATATCCTATAAAATGAGGGCGCCAGAAAATCAGTGGAAATTGACTTTCTGTACAGCCCCTTATTTAAGGTGAGGAAAATCCCCACATAGGTTTTTTAATTTCAATGATCTTTTCTATTTCATTTTTTTCAACCCAGTTCTCATATTCAAACCGTTCTACTTGAATAAATCCATATTTTTCTATAATGTTTGGTCCAGCTGTTCCGCTACCTAATAGTATTTTGTTATTTTCTTCTTTAAATATCGGAAATTCCAGACCTTTATAGATTGCTATGTATCTACCTCGATAAATAGACGTTATATCATCTCTTCTTACGTTTTTGCAATAGTGACCCGTAGAATCTATAACAAATCCTAGACTCGCTGCCGAAGGATCCTTGGTGAATAATTCAAATTTCATTTGATCATGTATTATTACTTCAAATTCTAAATCATTATATAATGCTCTAATACCATTTCTCATGGATAACCTCATAGTGCAGAAAAAGCATCGTTAGGTTAAGAATTAATCAATTACGGTACCTCTAATGTCTATAGCAATTTTAGTTTTATCCATTTATATTGCTCCTTTGGCAATTACTCTTCATACTCCTCTTTAACCGCCTTCTCTGCACAAAAATCGAAGAACCTGGATAAAAGATTGTCAATATCCTCTTTTCTTGCAATAGAATCCATCCATTCAGCGGATATGGCATCCATGTGTTAGGACAGGTGTCCCTCAATTTTATATATAATGCCTGCCATTGTACCTGTCTGTAATAGAGGCCGCAGTATCTGTATCATCACCCAGTTTGACTGCCCTTAAAATAATAGCTTCTTCAAATAATGAAGGATTGCCAGACACCAGAGGGCTGCCTCCAGAGTATGAACGACATAGCCATCAGAACGGATTTCTTTAAAGATAAATTAGTTATAGGGATTTCAGCACGGTTAATGAAGGATGCTGATTGGTTACGATATAGCTAATATTCTCTTCTCACCAACTAACAATTTGCCATTGAAAAAACCGCCTCAATTATAGAGCCGGTTTTACTTTGCAAAAACTTTATAAGGCAAGTTAGCTTTTCTGTAATAAATATCGACAATACTCAAAGTCTTCTAAAGTATCTATATCCACTGACCGATTCTTCGACATATTATAAGCGATGGTTTTATCACTTAAGAATGATTTACACTGTCTTAACCACTTTATCTCAGCCACATAAACAGCACCGTTTAAAGCATAAACATTAGGAAGATCTTGCCTGCGTACTGTTTGAGAATCTTGTGGTATTAACGGTTTCATTAATCCCCCATCATTAATTGTATACATCCAATAAGGAGACTTATCTGGCTCTGTTACAGAAACACATGCTGGTGCGCATTTTGCAATAACTTGTTCAATGCATTGATCTATATCATTTACGCTCCTCATAGGGCTTGTTGGCTGTAAAACCACTACTAAATCATATTCAGGGAGTTGTTCTATAGCGTGTAATATAGGATCAATTCCAGGTGTTTCATCATCAGCTAATTCCTTTGGTCTTTTAAAAGGAACATTGCAGCCATATTGTCTTGCTGATTCTATAATTTCGTCATCTTCTGATGAGAGCATTAAAAAATCAATATATTTCGATTTTTTTGCTTCTTCAATGCTCCATGCAATTAATGGTTTTCCAGCTAAAGGTCTAATGTTTTTTCTGGGTACTCCTTTGGAGCCACCCCTCGCTGGAATGATAGCCAGTACCTTTTTAGTTTGTATCAAATGATCACCCTCAATAGTACTCTAAAAACTTAATTTTGAAAAATTGATAGGAAATCTTGATTCGCTTTATCATAGTCATGGACTTGCCCAATATCCATCCAGTATTCTCTTAACGGAAAAGCAGACACATTGTGGTTTTGTTCCATTGCAATTTTAAAAAGCTCTGGCATGTCAAAAAATGTTTTGTGCGGGACATAATTTAGAACATCCGGATTTAACACGTAAATTCCTGCATTAACAAAGCTGCGGTGCATTGGCTTTTCTTCAATGGACTGCAGTCTATGATTCTCAGTTTGAATTACCCCGTATGGAATTTGATATTCGTATTCTCTGACACACATAGTGGCATCTGAACAGGTATCATTATGAAATTCTAACAGTTGATTGTAATTAATTTTTGTCAGCAAATCACCATTCATTACAATGAATGGCTTGTTCGGTCTTGTCGGTAATAGTGAAAGGGCTCCAGCAGTACCTAATCTCTCATGTTCATCAATATAAGATATAGATACACCCAAATGCTCGCCATTTTGAAAATAACTTTTAATCAATTCTTTTTTATAATTAACGGAGAATGCAAAGTTAGTAAACCCGTGTTGTTTAAAGCCCTCTATTATTGTTTCTAGGATGGGTTTTGTTCCAACTCTCAGCATTGGCTTAGGCAGATTATCAGTTAACGGCTTCAATCTTGTTCCTAAACCACCAGCCATTAGGATGACCATATTATCTTTCGGTTCAATATGGGTTTCTTCTTTTGAAAATAAAATATGCTGAATTTTTTTGTCTTGATCCACTATTGGCAGCTGTTGAACTCCTTTAACCTCCAACAGTTTACATTTATACACTTGATATTCATAGGCATAAGCATAAGTTGGCTTCTGATTCATTACTAAGTTGATCGTAGTGGATAAAGGTAAGCCATTCAACAATCCCCGGCGAATATCACCGTCTGTTACTGTACCAAGCAGACGACCCTCTTCATCCGTTACAACAGAAAATTGAAGGGACGAGCGATCAATTACTTCCATAGTTTGAAGAATAGTTGTATATGGAGAGACTGCAACGTGGTTCCAATCTTTCATTTTCTCACTTCCTTAGCAGGAGTACCGTAAACAACAGCTTGATCGTTCACGTCTTTGAGTATTAATGACCCTGCTCCTACCAGCACTTGCTCACCAACCTTTATTCCTTGAATAATGATTGATCCTGTACCTATATGAGACCCCTGTCCAATTAGTACATTTCCAGATAGAACTGCACCTGGTGCTATATGACAATGAGCACCGATCCTGCAATCGTGATCAATACTGGCTGCTGTGTTTACAATAGTATTATCGGCTACTTCAGCAAAAGGTTGAATGACTACTCCTGCTAATATTTGAGCTCCTTCCCCTAAAAGCGAATAAGAAGATACAATTGCACTTGGATGTACTACCTGTGCAAATTTATAACCTGCTTTAGAGAATTTTTGAAAGATTTTCTTTCTTAAAACGGGTAATTGAGTTGAACCAATCGCATTAACAAGCAGAATATTTTCTTGAGAATAATTATATACAATTGAATCATTGCCGAGAAACGAGAGGTTATAGACATTTTCTTCATTCTTAGGGGACGTGAATCCAATAATTTCACATTGGTTTAACTGTAATATCTCAGTTAGAACTTTAGAATGGCCACCATTTCCGATAATAATAATGGGCTTTTTTTCTCGCAAGATTAAATCAACTCATCCTCTTTGTAATCTTTCGTCGCCTTTTTCCCGACATAATCCCAGTACAATGTTGGAGAAATACCACTTCCCGGCCTTTTTACGGTAATATTGTCTGCCGTAAATTCCTCTCCTTCATTAATAAGCTTACAGGCTACTAAACTTTTCCTGGCAACTTTTTTATTTTCCAATTCGATTTGACTTGGATTTTTCCCCAAAGTTCCTATGGCTATTTCAACTTGACGAATACTTTGAATCATCTCTTTTAATTCACACGGTTCTAAAGACGCTTTATGGTCCGGTCCAGACAACTGTTTGTTTAATGTGAAGTGTTTTTCAATTAAAACAGCTCCTCTCGCCACTGCTGCAATAGGAACAATAATGCCTGCTGAATGATCTGAAAGCCCTGCTTGCAGACCGGTTTCAGATCTTAAATAATCAATTGATGCTAAATTAATATCTTTAATAGGGGTTGGGTATTCAGTTGTGCAATGGAGAATTGTTACGTATTCTTGTAAAAGCATTTTTGCTTCTTTCGTTTTATAAAAACTATTTACGGAGTCTAGTGTAACAGGTGCCTTTTTAGCAAGACCATAGGAAATGAATGCAAGTGCATGATGAATCTCTTCCATCGTGGCCATTCCTGTTG